>QFQQ01000189.1 GCA_003243445.1 Citrobacter freundii | reverse complement strand
GAGTAAAAAGGGCGGTACCAGGGACTTCAAAGGTTGGTACTGGTACCGCCAAGACTCCACACAGCTTTCTTACTTCCTTCTCTCGTAACTATTTACTTAGGTTATGATTAGTGTCATTCAGCACATTAAGTAGTTAGGTTGTAAAACACATAACAACTTTAAGGTGTAATCTAGTTGTGATTTATCACCATGTCAACAACTTTATGTGGTTTGATTGCATGGCTTTTGAATGCAAGGATGAGGAAAAAAGGAGGCTGTATGGAAGACAAGCTCTATGTTTTTAACTACACACAAAACCGAAACAAACTTTTTGCTAATTTAATCAGCATTATTGACGGGATTTTGGCAGACGGACATGTAAGAGATGAAGAGGTGTTGTATCTAGACACCTGGTTACTTGAAGCAAACCAATCAATTCGCAACGGTGTTATAAAAAGCCTTAGCGCAAGGGTTTCTAAGATTCTATCAGATGGGATTGTTACAGATGACGAACGCGACGACCTAAAAACACATCTGAGTGATATACAGAGAGAAATTCTTGATATCCCAGATGTGGATTTTTTTTCGACCGAATCAGATTTACATCTCCTAAATGGACTTTGTAAAGGATTGATATCAGATCGCAAGCTGAGTGAGGACGAAGTTAGATATCTTGACTGGTGGCTAACGCAGAACGGTGCTTTGAAAAGCAACTATCCTGGTAAAGAGCTATACACTTTGGTGAAAGATATATTAAGTGATGGTGTCATTACTGCGGAAGAAAGTGAAATCTTACATAAGGCATTAGTAGACTTTACCGGTTGTGATCTGGAAAGTGGAGTCGTTGAGGGGCTATCTACAAAGCTTCCTTTAAATCATTCAGCTTCAGTAGAAATTAAAGGAAAAGTTTTCTGTTTAACTGGCGTATTTTTAGCTGGTAAAAGATCGCATGTTGAAGACCTAATAAAAAATAGTGATGGTCTGATATCAAATGGCATTACTAAGAAAATTGATTATTTGGTTATAGGTACACTTTCATCCCGTGATTGGAAGTTCTCAAGCCACGGGAGGAAAATTGAAAAAGCTGTCTCATACAGAGATGATGAGGGGGCGAAACTTCAAATCATTTCTGAAGAGATGCTCTTTGCTGCCTTACCATGATCTTGAAGACCAGAATACTCGACCTATAACGTGAATTCTGGCTCTTCTTTCATCAAAGTTGAGTACTTCATCTGGGTACTCTTCTTTGTTGAAACTTCGTAGCACCAAACCACCATCCGGTTGATTTATAAGTACTTTAACACGAAGTAAAACTCCATCACGTATTGCGTATAAATCTCCATCTCTTATTGGCTTTGATTGAGATAAATCTACAGCAACATGATCACCATTGTTTAAAACTGGTAGAAGACTATTACCCCAGATTTTTACAATTCTTGCATTTGAAGGGCTAACACCAGATTTTCTTAGGTCTAAACGCCTTAGTGGAAATGAATCAACTATAGATTCCACTATTTCAGCCTCACATCCATTGCCAGCCGAAAGCTCAATATCAAGCACAGGTATATTGGCAAATACTTCAGGATCTAATTTAGCTTCTTCCAACTCTTCAACTACGAAATCGGATAGAGAACCATTCTCTTCTATACCCAGCTGCAGCCACTTTTGAGAAACATTCAAAGCTTTTGCAATCTCTTTGATCTTTCTTGGTTGGAGAGTCTCCCCGTTCTCAATCTTTGCTACAGATTGCTGAGACAAGCCAATTTTGTCAGCTAGTTGAGATTGGCTCATTCCCTGCTTTTCTCTGGCAATTTTTAATCGATCAGCAAGTGTATTCACAACTTTCCCCCTTTTGAATTCGAGGTTACAACTTTATGTTTTAGCTTTCCAACACCAAAAAGTTGTGATAAAAGTTGTTGAAGTTGTATAATCGAACTTGAATACAACTTTTATCTACATACCTAGGAGAAAACTATGACACCTGAGCAGTTAGCCCTAACGGAGGCCATTAATGCTGCTGGTGGCCAGTCTGAATTAGCCCGGAAACTCTCTTTAAGCTCTGGGAAAGAAGTAAAGCAGCAGCAAGTCTGGAACTGGTTACACCGCGAAAAACGACCGCCAATTAAACAGTCTCAACACATAGAGAGAGTGACTGGAGTACTTAAAGAAAAATTACGACCTGATGTTTTCGAAAAGTCTACAGGTCCAACTGCGTGAATAAAACTACCAAAGGAAAAACAAGATGGTAGAGCAAACTCTGAAAGAAGTAGTGAAAGCGATGTGTAAGGCGTACCCCGGAGGCCGTCAGGCTATGGCTGGTGCGTTGGGCATGTCAGAAACCCAATTCAACAACAACCTTTACGAGAAAAACGGTTGTCGTTTCTTTGAAGTCACCGAGTTGGAAGCGATGGAAGACATTTCCAATACGTCATTTGTTGCTGACTACTTTGCTAAGCGTCGCGGAGCACTGCTGGTGGACGTACCAAGCCTGGAAGATCTGGACCGTGTTGACTTGTTCAGTCGTGCAATGCGTACAGCAGCTGCAAGAGGTCAGGTTGATCAGATTATCCAGAAGGCTCTTGAGGATGGAGTGATTGAAAAGCATGAAGCTGAAGAGATTCAGGAACATCACCGCCGTCATCTGGCAGCGCGTGAAGAAGAAATCCGCGCGATTGTTGCCTTATTCAGCCGCCGTCAAAAGAAGTGACGCCAGCGAGTGTGCAGCTCCTGGCGTCGTGGCGTGTCGTATTCAGTGG
>QFQQ01000188.1 GCA_003243445.1 Citrobacter freundii | reverse complement strand
CGGTACTTAAAAATGAAAACGAAAAAGTGTTTGCAGGAACGATCAACCAAAAAGGCAGCTTCCAGTTTAAAGCAGTGAAGGTAGGTAAAGAGACCATGCTTGCCCACATCATCAAAATGGTGCAGGATGCACAGGGAAGCAAAGCGCCTGTTCAGAAATTGGTAGATAAAATTGCGGGCATTTTTGTTCCGGTTGTCATGGGCATTGCCATCCTGGCCTTTTTGCTGTGGCTGGTGCTGGGTGGCGATGACGGGATCGTACAGGGATTACTGGCAGCCGTCACCGTACTCGTCATTGCCTGTCCATGCGCATTGGGACTGGCCACGCCTACGGCTATCATGGTGGGCGTAGGCAAAGGAGCAGAAAAGGGTATCCTCATTAAAGATGCGGAAAGCCTCGAACTGGCCAAGAAAATAAATGCCGTCGTACTGGATAAAACGGGAACCATTACCGAAGGAAAACCACAGGTAACCGGCATCCAATGGCTGAATAATGACGACGCTGCCAAAAATGTGCTGTTGAGCATTGAAAAGCAATCGGAGCATCCATTGGCAGAAGCAGTGGCAAAACACTATGAAGGGATAGGGACCACCTCTTTGTCCCTGTTCGACAGTATTACGGGTAAAGGGGCAAAAGCCAATCACAACGGCGAAACCTATTTTGTAGGAAATAAAAAGCTGTTGGCAGAAAACAAGATTGCCATTGCCGGCGAATTACAAGACAAAGCTGAAGAATGGGGCAAACAGTCCAAAACCGTTATCTGGTTTGCAAACAGCAAACAGGCTCTTGCTGTCATTGCCATAGCCGATAAGATTAAAGACACATCAGTACAGGCCATCAAAGAAATGCAGGATATGGGCATTGACCTGTATATGCTCACCGGGGATAATGACGCTACCGCAAAATCCATTGCAGAGCAGACAGGCATCAGGCATTACAAGGCCGAGGTATTGCCACAGCACAAAGCCGATTTTGTGAAAGAACTGCAACAGCAGGGTAAAACAGTGGCGATGGTAGGCGATGGCATTAATGACAGCACCGCTTTGGCAACAGCCGATGTAAGTATCGCAATGGGCAAAGGCAGCGATATAGCAATGGATGTTGCCAAGATGACCATCATCTCCTCAGACCTTACCAAGATACCGCAGGCAATACGCTTGTCAAAACAGACTGTAGCCACTATCAAACAAAACCTGTTTTGGGCGTTTATTTACAATGTAATTGGCATTCCGATAGCCGCAGGTATCCTTTATCCTGTGAATGGCTTCCTGCTTAACCCCATGATTGCAGGGGCGGCAATGGCACTCAGCAGCGTAAGTGTAGTCAGCAATAGCCTGCTACTGAAATGGAAAAATAGGTAAGGATAAAACGCGTAATATAACCGTACATAAAAACATACAATGTGCAAATAAATCTACTGGCATTGGGGATATTTGGGTCCAACTTTTAAAAAAGGCAGGGGCTTGTTTGCTCATTATCAACGCAGGACACGTAATTAAACTAAATAGAGCCTCAAGCTGGCTAATGGCACAGTTTTTACCCTCCTTACTAAAATCTATGTTATGAAAAAAATTATGCCCATTGCCGCATTGATAATATTCATTCTTGCTGCCTGCAACAAAAATAGTGATGAACTGCGCCTGCAAAGCCATGACGAAAACCGCATGATGGATAGTTTGCACGCCATGATGAGCCGGATGGAAGCTATGCCTATGACCGACGATCCTGAGATCGACTTCGCGAAAATGATGATTATGCACCATGATGGAGCAATAAACATGAGTACCGTTCAAAGCCAGGAAGGACAGAATGACTCTTTAAAGCGGTTTTCTCAAAAGGTAATTAGTGCTCAAACCCTGGAAATACAGGAATTGAAAGATTTCTTAACCACACAGTCAGTAAATAACGCTGTACCGGCCCATTCAGCCGAGCACATGGCCCACATGAAGAAAATGGATCAGATGGCAGATGTTCAGCTTATAACCGGTGATCTGGACAATGACTATGCTACGCTGTTGATTCTACATCACAACAGTGCGATTGAAGACGCAGAAGCCTACATTATGTTTGGCAATAACGCTCAATTGAAGTCGATGGCACAGATGATGATTGACGACCAGACAAAAGAAATTCAAGAGTTAAGCAATTGGATAAAATCAAACAAACGTTGATGGCTACTGATTATTGATAAAAGCGCTGTCACTAAAAAGGAAACTTTATCAAGGTGCATAATAACAACACCGAATTTAGACAGCATGTAAGTACTTCAAAAAACAAAGGCATTAACATCGCAATGGATGTTAGCAGATACCTTCATTTCTTCTGACCTTGCCGAGATCCCGTAAGCCATAAGGTTGTCAGACAAAAGCAAGCCCTGCTTTAGGTATTTCTTTACAATGTAATCAGCTTTCCGGTAACGGAATATATCCGTTAACCGCGTAAGCAGCCTCCTGCTTAACCAAAAGAATGCAGGATCGGAAATAGAACGCTATAGCTTGCGGTTGAGAGGGGAAAAGAAATCCGTAAATCTTATAAATTAAACCCGAAATTACGTAATACAGCCATGCAGCATTTTATGGAAATTTGCAGTATCAGATAACTGTAAAAATTTTTAAGCAATGGAAAATAAAGAATTTCAATTCAAGACAAACATTAATTGTGGCGGTTGTATCGCATCAGTAAAGCCGCATTTGGATAATGCAGAGGGCATTTGCCATTGGGAAGTGGACACAGCCAATAAGGACAAAGTACTTACTGTGAAGTCAGAGGGCATTACAGAGCAGGAAGTGA
>QFQQ01000187.1 GCA_003243445.1 Citrobacter freundii | reverse complement strand
TGACACCATTCACATTACATCTCGACAACCATAGAATAAGTTATGCGCTAACATCTCTCACTTGGATACTCCAGTTACCAGACCCTCATCGACCCATACAAAAAACAGAGCCCTTCATGCGGATCACCGCGTACCGACTGCGCAGGACCAAGGCTACTTCAATGGTTCTTTCCGGTGCATCCCCTGAAGAGGTCGCTGAAGCTTTAGATCATTCAAATCTGAACTCTATAAAGCACTACTTCCATTACAACCTTGAGCTGCAAGAGTTCATAAATACGACCCACATGGCAAGCCCGGAGATCAATGCAGCCGTGCAGATGTGGTGCGGCAAATTCATGGAAGAAATCCCTGACAGATCCGCGCTAAGGCCAATAAGTGGCTTAGGATCATGCAATTCTAAAGAGCCATGTCCTTACCACCCGACGGTCACTTGCTATGCATGCCCTAAATTCAGACCTAGCCGTCATGCTAATCATGAAGGGGCTTTAGCAGACATCACTAAATTCCAGCAGATGCTCGGGAGCAATTCCACTGGCGCTATGGCCCAACAGGTCGAAGCAGCAATTCACGGCGCTAAGTCAGTAATCATTGCTGTGAAGGAGTTGAAAGAATGAGCATATCAATGATGGTCTTAGACGACCGATACAAACATGCAGAGCAACAATTTAATGACCTCAAGGCCAACGGATTAGTAGCAGGAGATTTCGAGGGCAAGGTATGGCAGTATCGATCGAGTAATATTCCCTTCACATCACTCGATCCTCTCAACAGGCGAAATCAAGACCAACCCCCTCTCCCGCTAGTGATTGGCAAGCTTGCGCGCTGCTTTATAGTTAAAGAAATTCTGGCACATCCGTCAGCAGAGCTGATTATCGGCAGAATGGCCTCGATTAGGCATCTATCCGCAGTAATGGATAGCGAAAACATTGAGTGGAGCGACATAACGCGCAAAGTCTTCGACCGCACCGTAGACTCGATCAGGCATGGACGTTCAGACTCTACCATTTACCATAGAGCAAATGCCCTCAAGGCATTTGTTGATTTCCTCAACCAACTTAGCGTAATGGTCGATGGAGTACTGCTGCGATTCGTCGATAGGTTTATCAAATGGCAAACTGGGATACCCAACCCGACTCATAGTGCGCTTGAACTCACATCACGAGAGTTTCAGCAAAGAGAAGAAAATCTATACTCTTCTGACTTGCACAAAGGGATTGCACAAGCCAGGTGGTTGATCAAGCAGAACCCACATTTGGAGCCAACTGCGGGCTTCGATAGAATTCGACTTGAGGCGACCTGCTTTGGAATGGCGCTCGGTTTGAGAGTTGGTGAGATCGCGAATCTTCCAAAGAGTTGCCTTTTCCAAGATCCCAACACTCACACGACGTTCGTACGAGTGCCTGTAGAAAAAAACTGCATCCCCAACGCCGTACCCGTCGCAGACCTATGGAGCGCACCACTCACCGAAGCGTACGAGTACTTGCTGGCTGTCACTCAGGATGCTAGAGAGCGTGCTCTTGACATTGAAACCAATGGTTTCTCATTTATAGATAAAGCACTCGCAGCCTATCGCGCTAACCATCCGTTAGATCCCGGCGCGGTGGATCAACTCTCATCGTTGGATCTGCCCGTAGAACATCACTACTTTGTTGAGGAGATATGTAAGTGCTTCCCCGTATCTCCAAAAGAGCTCTACAGTGGTGGGCGATTTTACAGCAGCAGCGTTGAACTCTCTAGAATAACGGCCGCTCGAATCGCAATTTGGATAGATGAACGAATGCATAATTGGGATTGGTCTAATTTTCTCAATGAGTACAAAAAGAACTGTTATAGCGTATCCGTCATTGACATTGCAAAACACACAAAATCCTCCGAGGCGTCAGTAAAAAAGAGCAAATGGTTTGTAGATCACCTGCGCACCTTTCTCAAGGGAATGGTTCACGACGGGCTTTTCAAGCCTGGAAACAATCCTTCACATGCGCAACTCTTCGACATCCGGAATGAGTGGGCAAGCATCAGAGAACTTATGTTATCTCAAAGAGGATTCGGGGCGGGAGTACCATCCCTGGTCATAGATATCAGACTGCTCAAGCGCCTTTTAGAAGATAAATACAGATTTCACCTGCGACGCCATTTTGAAGAACAATTTTCAATGCCTGGTGATGGAAGTGAAGCACCTTATCATGCGAAGCACACTGCCAAAGGTTATCCTAGCAAGCTGAGTGACAACTTACTTGTAATCTGGGAAAACCAGTTTGACTCGATATCTGAGCTAGGGATCATCCCCCGCCCCCTATTTAGAGCCGATCTCTACAACTATCTCTCTTCGAACTCCTCAAAAAAAACAATCTTTCAGCGCCTTGACCTACGAGGGCAAGACGGTGAAATCTTTTCCATCACTCCTCATCAAATCCGTCGTTGGGTTACCACGGCAATTCTTCGTTCTGGTCCCTCTGAAACAGCTGTGGACCTATGGATGGGGCGAACCCCACGCCAAAGCCGTCAATATGACTACCGTACTGCCAAAGAGCGAGCAGAATATGTGAGATCTTTATACTTGGCCGTTGACCCTCCCCCAGACTTTTTGGGCAGGCTAGTAATCCGATGGCGGGAGGAGTCAATCGCTGACGAACAAATCGAAGAGATGATCATCGAGAAACTCAGCATTCTCAACCTAACGCCTTGGGGCGGGTGTACACGTGAGCTCTATATCAGTCCGTGCGACAGGGGCCTCATGTGTATCAGAGGCTTCGGTACAGATTCTGGATGTAAATCCTTTCACCTGAACCCTGATGATCTGGAAGCAAAGGCCGCT
>QFQQ01000186.1 GCA_003243445.1 Citrobacter freundii | reverse complement strand
GTATATGGTCTAAGCAAACCGGGATGTTATAGGAGTTTTTGTCGGTGCGAATGACAAGATGGTTTTTTGCCGCATGGAAGCGGACGTTAATTTCATCTTCGCCGCGCATGTTGCGGATTAAAGAAAAGAGTTGTGTTGCAGGTACTGATACGTCCATATCACCATTGCCCCCCGATACCGTCCCTTTACTGGTAATTTGGGCAGAGTTTAAGTCAATGCCAAGGGCAGAAAGACAATCCCCACGTAACCGCAGCGTGATCATCTCCAGTACTTTCATTGCAGGAGACCGGCGAATAACCATACACGGCATTTCGATAATTTTGAGAAGTGCTTCAGCAGAAATATCAAACCCTGGAAGCTCTTTAAATGATAAGCGTCTTGCCTTTGGTTGAACTGCGTCTATTGTAGATGCGTCTGTCATTTTACTGTCTCCCATAATTATCCGTGTTAAATTAATCGTACCCCCGGTCAATCAAGTGACGAATAGCAAATTATGAAAAAATGAAGTTTATTTGTGGTGACGGCGATAACCTAATTCAAACGCGAACTGCCATTGGTATTCATTTAAAGCACATCCAAGAGATGTGATGGCCTCAACAATTTCCTTTATAATGAGGTTGCCTGAATTCAATCTGTACTCGTAGTACCAACCTATATCAAATGCGATAAGCTGGAGGCGGAAAAGATGGATCTGAGGAACGTAACCAGTAACGCCGCTAAGCGCTTTTATATAAATGAGTTCCCCTTCCATTTCTGATAGAAAAACCATGTCAAGAATATTGGACGCGAAATTCGTCATGGTGAACATAAATTGAGCCTCTTTATTGAGCCTCGCGTAACACATCGGATGCCTTAAAGTAGCCGAGTCGGTGCATCATTTTATTGATCTGACCTACTTTGCCATCAGACCCTTCATACTTACTCAACCGGTGAAGTAAGATACGCATGGACATCAACACACTGTCTGATGCGTTATCACCACGGGTAAGTAGTTTATCAGTACTATCTGAGTATGACCCCGTAAGTGCCGCGCTCACCAAATCACCGGCAATAGCATCCGGGTGGCACAATGCCATCAAACCGATAATCAATGCCTGCCGATTAAGTTCCGTTTCTGTCAGGCCTGTTTTTGAAGTGAGTTCTGCTAGTAAATTATCAGTGCTCATTATCATGCTCCTTTTGCTTATGTTCTCCCGGTTGAATGGCGGAAGAGTCTTTACTACTGCGTGAAAATACATCCGCGACCAGAAATTTAGCTTTCTCTGAAGGACTCATAAATTTCCAGAGTTCATCAGGATATTCATCGTCATGCTTTTCAGATTTTTTCAATCGGGAGATTCCTTTTAATTTTGCAGCCATGCGGCTCCGTCCATACGGACGGATTGGCATTGTAAAATTTTGCTGCGAACTATCAATCAGACCAGTAAAGTGACGACCCATATAAATACCTCTAAGTGCAGTAGTTATTTTTTCCCGATTCAAAGCTCCGCCTTTAACGTCATACTACGGGATAGCATTACTGCAACGAAATATTCAGGGATTGTTTACGGCGTTTTGAAGGTGTTATCCATTACCGTTTTACTTCTCGCTACCCAGTCGTTTGCATCACTGCAATTGATGTTTGACGCTACGACCTGACGGGCGGATGTATAGATTGGACTTGCATAACCACCATTCCCGGCAACTACCAGACGGATACTGTTGAGATATGCGTAAACAGGATCCTGTAGGATTGTAGAATCGATGGATGCCTGCTGTTTACAGCTATCGCTACGCATCTTTACTACATCAGTTGCGACCATGACGCATTCAGGACATTCATTTTTAAGCTGAATGAACTGAGTTGGTGTCTGCCCCGCTGCCGGACTTCCATCTGCTCTAAGAGGAATATTGGCTTCAGCAATATTGATGCAGAAAGTCGATCCCGCAATTAGCGCCAGCAATAATTTCGTTTTCATATAACCTCGCCTTATTTAATTCAGATTTATCGAACTGAGCTTACTGCTTTAAGTGGTGAGTAAGAAAAAAAAAGGGTGACAAAACGGGGGGTGTTTTTTAACCTTAATCATATCCCATATGATTAGGTTGATTATGAACAATGCCAATATGCAGGGAGATGGTACTGAACATCGCCTGGAGCGCTTTTCCCGTATTCAGAAGGATGCGTTGGTACTTCTTCTTTTGTGCAAAGAAAAAGGCACTGCGATAGTGCCATTCACCAGGTTGCTGGGGTTTATTAACTCTGTTCCAGACAGCCAGGATGTAGCTGAGCCCAACCTACGTAAGTCACTCAAAACATTGCAGCAAAATGGCTATGTATGGAAGTACCGGAACAAAAACGATCTTACAGTTTCATTTGAGTTAACTTCATCAGGAGAACTCCAGGCAACTTCATTTCGGGTGCGAAGATTAGAGGCATGGGGCCAGGCAGACGAGTAAAACTCGTCTGCTGGTGGTTACACAGAAAGATACTTTTTACTGATAGTTAAAGCGCTGCGTCGTTTTAATGCAAATGGACGATTATCAGAAAGTCTGGAAGCATTACCGGCGCGAATGAATATGCGTTTCATCCTGCGGTCAAAATGTTCTTCTGACCAGCCGAAGGGATACGTACCCTTAATACCATCTATTGGCCCGGCAAGAATGCGAGCGGTTTCGCTACGAAGAGTACTTCCCCTTAAACCAAATGAGCTAAGTTTATTTCTTATCAGACTTACAGAAAATTTCCTGGGTTTTAAAACACCCTTAATACAGTACAGATGTTTACTCATAGCATTACCCTTTTATTATGGGAACGATTAGCTGCGCTGCATAAAGT
>QFQQ01000014.1 GCA_003243445.1 Citrobacter freundii | reverse complement strand
GAAGGAATTGAATAGTTCTCTATTTGCTTGCGCAGATACGCAGATGACTCCCTTGTTTAACAGACCATCTGCGCATCTGAGTGTTTTAGATCTGCGTAAATCTGCGGGCTCTGTCCGCCGTAGCGAAGCGGAGGAGGGAACCTACGCCATTCATAGATTTGGGTAACAATTAGCTACATATAGGCAGGTTTTTTTCTTTTTCGTAAGGCAGTTGCGAGATCATTGCCTGATCTTGAAATTCATTACCCTGATGCTCTCAGCCACATAAGGTTATCTTTTGTTTTGTATTTCGGGGAAATTCGCAACCTGCTCATTTGATCTCTTTTGAAATTCTTTTGGAGAAAAGCCCGCAAATTCTTTGAACGCGCGGATAAAATGCGATTGATCGGAATATTCGTTTTCAAAAGCGATATCAGATAATTTCTGAAAATCATTTTCGCGTAATTGTTTCAGTGAAGCCTGAAAACGACAGATCCGGGAATACAATTTTGGAGAAACTCCAATGCTTTGCTGAAAGCGGCGTTCAAAACTGCGTTCAGACAAGCCCGAAAGTGTTTGAAGGTCTTTTACCGATATCACACCGTTGCAGCGGTTGATCCGATCGATGATATGTGTGAGTAGAGAATCTTCCTGCGCCTTATGCTGTTTTAGTTGCAGGCTCAGGTATTCTGATAAGATGATCGATTTCTCTTCGAAATTCTTTGCTTCCAATAAGCGGTCTTCCAAAGGAAAGCCCTGCTTACCTGCGATTTCACCGATATCGATACAACTATCGGTGAGTTCACTGGCTTTTAATCCAAATACAGACTTCAACACATGCGGTGCGAAGTATACCCCGATCGTGCTGAATGCGGCCGGTGAACTGATCTCTGTGCAGACCGTGGTTTGTCCGTATAAAAAAACAGGCGCGAGTTTTTTATCAAACTGATAAAACGATCCCTCATCAGAATGCTGAAAGATCATGCCGGGAGATCCATCGGCAATGGCCTTGAATGTTTTTGGCGTTTCTGCGGAATTATCGCTTTCGAGCGTCCAGAAATACCGGACATAGTCCTTCAGATGCTCGGGTGGCGGTATTATCCGATGTTTCATGATTCGCTCTTTAGAGCAAAATACGAAAAAAATGGCGGGTGCAATCTGCCGTTCGTGGGGAGATGAGTGTTGTTTGAAGAAAATAAACATGCACCTTTTTATGCCCGCAACAGCAATATGAACTACTGTACAGGATTGAATTTACTTCCTTTGCGATCAGGATACCGGATTCTACTAACTTTATCTTTACTGATGAATATAAACTTTGACGATATCGGCTATCTCAAGCTGGGCACGACAATGCAGCAACGGGCTTTTCAGGTATTGACCACTTACCGGATCATGGAAAAACTGGCAGAGTTCCAGCCATGTTTAGCAGGAACAATTCCCCTTGCCATTGATATGGAGGGGAGCGATCTCGATATCATTTGCACCTGGAAGAATAAACAGGAATTTGAAGATAGTTTGACTAATTGTTTTGGAGAAATGGATGGCTTTATCATTCGTCAGATCGAAGTCAGAGGAGAACTGTCTGTTGTTGCAAATTTCATCATAGCACCATTCGGGATCGAGATCTTCGGTCAGGCAGTCCCCGTAAAAGATCAACTTGCATACCGCCACATGATCATCGAATACAAACTGCTGGCTGAAAAAGGAGAAGCGTTCCGAAAAGAAATTATACAGCTGAAGAAAAACGGATTGAAAACAGAGCCGGCATTTGCCAATATCCTGGGATTATCCGGAGACCCATATCTGGCGTTATTAGCATTTGAATAACGACAATATTTCAAACCGATTGGAAAACCTGTCCGCCTTCGCTTTTTGAAAGCGGACAAGTTGTAATTCAATTCCTGCCAAACGCAATGCTGAACTGCGTTCCGCGCTTTAGCTCGCTCTTCACATCTATTGCTGCGTTATGTGACTGAATGATCGAGTAAGAAACAGACAGTCCCAGTCCAACACCGTTCTTCTTCAGGGTAAAGAATGGTTCAAATAATCTTGGTAAATGTTCTTCCGGAATACCGGCGCCGTTATCTGCGATCAATACCGTTGCTCTGTCCGGCGCATCAGCAATGGTTACGGTCAGTTCACCCTTTCCTGATTCCATTGCTTCTATTGCATTGATCAGGATATTGGTGAATGCGATCACCAGCTTTGCTTTATTTGCAGGGATGGTTACCGCATCCTCCGGATAGGTTTTATTAAGAAAGATCTTTTGCAGGTTCATCCTGTCTGCGATCATATTGATGCTTTCATCAACGATCTCCTGCAGGCTATGCGGCTGAAATGTTAACTCAAGAGGCTTGGTGAGATCCAGTAATTCTGTAATGATATGATTGATCCTTGTACAATTTCTTTTCATGATCTCTACCAGCGCCATTTTCTCTTCTTCGCTGTCAAGCGGCATGGAAAAATGCTCGATGGAAAGACTGATATTATTCAGCGGATTCCTGATCTCATGCGCAAGTGTTCGCATCAGTCGTTCATTCATTGCAAGCTTATGCGCCTGCAGGTTGGCCAGTTCCGCTTTTTTGATGCTTGATATGTCATGAAGAATGCCATGCACCACAGGTTTCTCTTCGTTGTCTCTTGAAAAAGCCAGTGAGAGCAGGCAGGCTTTCTTTTCCTTTTCCGCGTCTTCCATTTCTATTTCGAGATCATGGAAATTCCGTTTTGCCTGCGCAAGCTGCTGGATCTTTTCTTTGAAAGAAGCATTCTTGATAAAATCAAGCAGGTTCACACCTGAAAGCTGCCCGCTATCCAGTTTGAATAAGCCGGAGGCGGCCTGGTTCCCTTCCCTTATCACCAGTGATTCATCAGCGATGAATACAGCGTCCTTGGATGTTTCAAAAAGATTCCGGTATTTGTTTTCCCTTGCTTTTAATTCTTTCAGGTCGGCAGCGCGCGCCAGGGAATATCTCACACAACGCTCCAGCTTTTCCGTGGTCAGCTCAGATTTCACCAGGTAATCAGTCGCCCCGCTTTCCATCGCTTTTATATCGATCACCTTGTTGCCTTTACCGGTGAGGATCACAATCGGGTCATCGAAACCTTCGGCCTGTGCGGTGGTGAGCAGATCAATACCTGTGTGATTGCCGAGGCGGTAGTCAACAAAATATATATCATACGCACGCTGGCGGATGATATCAATAGCTGCATTATAATTATTACACCAGTCTATTTTAAAAACGCTTCCTTCAATTGCCCTGATGTAATCGGATATGATAAAAAAATCGTCTTCATCGTCATCAATAATAACAATCCTGACTTCTCTTGTGCTAAGCATTAGTTACGGCTTTGAGGTAAAAATAAGATAAAACGGGCTCCTTCGTTTTCTGTTCCCTCGGCATATATTGCTCCGAAATGATTTTCTACAATTTTCTTACAAATGGCCAGTCCAAGCCCGCTGCCGGGATACGTTGACTTACCATGCAATCTTACAAAAGGTTGAAAGATCTTTTCCGCATCTTCCTGCGCGAAGCCGATCCCTTTATCCCGGATAGTGATCTTACAAAATTTAGTGCCATTTTGTAATCCGAGCGCAGCTTTCTCTTCTTCGCTTGCTTCCGTTGCAGAAATGGAGACAAATACCCGATCGTTGTTTGCGAAAATCACGGCATTTTCAAGCAATTCATGAAATAAATCCCTGCAAGCCTGCGCATCTCCATGCAATGCAGGTATTGGTTCCAGCTCAAGCAGGATCTCACGTGATGGATATTGATTGCGGATTATTGCGGTTTCATTCGAGATCAATTGCATTGGATCGACCACCGTGAACGGGCCGGTCTGATTTGCGTTAGCCAGTTTCGCCACGCCATCTATCATCGCGCGCATGTCTTTTATATTCGCACTGATCCTTGTAACGATATCGGCACCATCCTCTCCTACCCTGGTGGCAAGTCTTTCCGTCAACAGATTGATCTTTCTCAACGGCGCATCAAGATCATGCGTGGCGAGATGAATGAACTCTTCAAACTGGGTGGACAGAGAATTGTCCGTAGATGAAGAAAGCCGCGTTACCGTACACATCAGCAATGCCTCAAATGCAGTACTGTCCTGCATTTCCAAAGCCTTCACCGCACAGGTAAAGCGTTCATTGTCACCTGTATCAAATGAAAAAACGGTTTCATTGCCCGGGCTCATCCGCGTCGCATTCTGCCACTCTTTGTATGCAAAAAAAGGCAGTTCATCCGGACCAGCAGCAGTTGATCCAAAAAAAATATTGAGAGGAATACTGGTATACAATATATCTTTCTGCTGTCTGTTATAGCAAAAGAATAGCTGATGCGGTCGGGAAACTGGTGTTTGGTTTTCAGGAAGCATTAAATTTAACCTTAAATTCCGGCGATGCTAAAATTAAAAGTTTTATTTGTTGATGATGAAATGGATTTCTGTCTGTTGATGAAGAATTTTTTTACGAAGAAGAATTACGATGTGTCGTTAGCATATACGCTGAAAGATGGGTTAGATCAACTGGAAGCTGTCCAACCAGACATTCTCTTTCTTGATAACAACCTCCCGGATGGAAAAGGGTGGGATCATGTTGACGAAATTGTAGAAAAAAATCCACACACGCGTATCTACCTGGCCAGTGCGCATTATAAAGGCGAGGTGATTTTTACGAATTATCCACAAGTGACAGTTTGGGAAAAGCCATTGTCGATGTCTCTTCTGTCTGCTACATTCTGATACGCGGATTTGGATACGCGGATTTCGCGAATTAATGTCTTATAAGGAGATAACTTTATGCAATTGCAATAGCCCGGCTATGATTACAGGAAGGATTATAGAGTGGCATTTGTGCAATCCACGAAATCCGTGTAACTCGCGAAATCCGTGTAATTCGCGTTATAGAATCAGCGTTATAACCTTCCGCAATGAGACAGCATATACTTTACCGTCTCCATATAATCTTTCACATTCAGCGGTTTAATCACGTAGTCAACAGCCCCGAGATCTAAGCATTTCTTCTTATAGGTTTCTGACCCGGAGGTACTCCAGATGATCTTCGGGATGGGTGCGTAACGTTCATGTTTGCTGAGCTCGGTGAGGATCTCGGCACCATTGAGCTCCGGCATATTGTAGTCGAGCACAAGCAGACAGGGCAATTCATTATCAGGCAGCGCTTCCAGCGTATTGATCAGTTTACGTCCTTTGTCTATAAATAAAAGGGAAAATGAATTGTCTACTACGGAAAATGTTTCCTTTAAAAGATCAATGTCATCAATGTCATCCTCGCCGAAAATGATCGATCGGTTGTTAGTTCCGGTTGTTATTGGCACAGTTTTTTATAATTCTTAAGGTTGCGAAAGTTATGAATTATTTAAGTCCCTTTGATCCCGCTCTTCAAAATTTTTATAGCATAAAAATTCCATAACCGAAATAAACCCGGATGAAAAAAAAACCAAACTCACTGCCTTCGGCTGCGCCGGATGCTATTGCCCCGGAAAAACCATCAGCGAACGGTAACGATACCGTAAATCGCAAGTCCCGCACTAAAAAAGTATCAGACGAAATACATTATCAGCAAGCATTAACTGATGAACTGGATGAACGCGAACTGCTGAAGGTACTCGCAGAAGTACGTGCCGGCAACTTCAGCGTCCGTATGCCCATCGACCAGGTTGGTATGAGCGGTAAGATCTGCGATACATTAAATGAAATTATTTCATTAAATGAAGCACTGGTTGAAGAACTAACACTGGCGAGAAACACGATCGGTAAACAGGGGCATCTGAATCACCGCGTTGAACTTCCCCGTTCTGCACGTGGCTCATGGGCGACCAGCGTTGCGGCCATCAATACCCTGATCTCGGATCTTGTGCATCCAACGATTGAGATCGCACACGTGATCAGCTCCGTGGCAAAGGGAAATCTTTCACAAGAGATGCCGCTCAAGATCGGTGAACACGTGCTGCAAGGTGAGTTTGCCAAGATCGCTGCAGAGGTGAACGACATGGTGAAACAGCTGAACCTCTTTTCCATGGAGGTAACGCGTGTGGCGCGTGAAGTAGGTTCCGAAGGTAAACTCGGTGGACAGGCGAAAGTAAAAGGTGTGGCGGGTGTATGGAAAGACTTAACGGACTCGGTGAACCAGATGGCCGGTAACCTTACCGCACAGGTACGTAATATTGCCGAAGTAACAACTGCCGTGGCAAAAGGCGATCTGCGTAAAAAGATCACGGTGGATGTACAGGGTGAGATCCTCGAATTAAAAAACACCATCAATACGATGGTGGATCAGCTCAACTCCTTCTCTTCCGAAGTAACGCGTGTGGCGCGTGAGGTAGGTACCGATGGTAAACTTGGTGGACAGGCTGAAGTAAAAGGTGTCGCCGGTACCTGGAAAGACCTGACCGACTCCGTGAACCAGATGGCTTCCAACCTTACCGGACAGGTGCGGAACATTGCGGAAGTAACAACTGCGGTAGCAAGAGGTGATCTGTCAAGAAAAATCACGGTGGACGTAAAAGGTGAGATCCTTGAATTAAAGAATACGATCAATACGATGGTGGACCAGCTTAACTCCTTCTCCGCGGAAGTAACGCGTGTGGCAAGGGAAGTTGGTTCCGAAGGTAAACTCGGTGGCCAGGCAACCGTAAAAGGAATTGGAGGTGTATGGAAAGATCTGACCGACTCCGTAAACCAGATGGGATCAAACCTTACCGCACAGGTGCGGAACATCGCTGAAGTAACCACCGCGGTAGCAAGAGGTGACCTTTCCAGAAAGATCACGGTGGATGTAAAAGGTGAGATCCTTGAATTGAAGAACACCATCAATACAATGGTGGATCAGCTCAACTCATTCGCATCCGAAGTAACGCGTGTGGCATTGGAAGTAGGTACCGAAGGTAAACTCGGTGGTCAGGCAAAAGTGCAGGACGTAGGCGGTACATGGAAAGACTTAACAGAGTCAGTAAACCAGATGGCCTCCAATCTGACCGCACAGGTGCGTAACATCGCTGACGTAACTACTGCGGTGGCAACGGGTGACCTTTCCAAAAAAATTACGGTGAATGTGGCCGGTGAGATCCTTGAGTTGAAGAACACGATCAATACGATGGTGGATCAGCTCAACTCATTCGCATCCGAAGTAACACGGGTGGCGCTGGAAGTAGGTACCGAAGGTAAACTCGGCGGCCAGGCAAAAGTACAGGGTGTGGGTGGTACGTGGAAAGACTTAACTGACTCCGTAAACCAGATGGGTTCCAACCTGACCGCACAGGTACGGAATATCGCCGAAGTAACAACGGCAGTAGCAAAAGGTGATCTTTCCCGTAAGATCACCGTGGACGTAAAAGGTGAGATCCTTGAGTTGAAGAATACGATCAACACCATGGTGGATCAGCTTAACTCATTCGGTTCCGAAGTATTCCGTGTGGCGCGTGAAGTGGGTTCGGAAGGACAGCTCGGTGGTCAGGCAGATGTGCCCGGTGTGGAAGGTCTTTGGAAAGACTTGACCGACTCTGTAAATAAGATGGCATCGAACCTTACTTCACAGGTGCGTAATATTGCGGAAGTAACAACTGCCGTGGCAAACGGTGACTTGTCGCGTAAGATCGAAGTGGATGTAAAAGGTGAGATCCTTGAGTTGAAGAATACGATCAACACGATGGTGGAACAGCTTCGCGGGTTCGCATCGGAAGTAACGCGTGTGGCGCGTGAGGTGGGTACCGAAGGTAAACTTGGTGGTCAGGCAAACGTACCCGGTGTGGCTGGTACCTGGAAAGATCTGACCGATTCCGTGAACCAGATGGCATCCAACCTTACCAACCAGGTGCGTAATATCGCCGAAGTGGCGATCGCCGTGGCAAATGGTGATATGTCGAGAAAGATCACCGTGGACGTACGCGGTGAGATCCTTCAACTGAAAGAAACGCTGAACACGATGGTGGATCAGCTTCGTGCCTTCGCATCGGAAGTAACGCGTGTGGCGCGTGAGGTGGGTACCGATGGTAAACTCGGTGGACAGGCATTCGTACCAGGCGTTGCCGGTACATGGAAAGACCTGACCGACTCCGTAAACCAGATGACGGGTAACCTTACCGACCAGGTGCGTAATATCGCCGAAGTAACCAAAGCGGTGGCATCCGGTGACCTTACCAAGAAAGTAACCATCGACGTAAAGGGTGAGATCTTTGATCTGAAGAACACGATCAATACCATGGTGGATCAGCTCAACTCTTTCGCATATGAGGTGACGCGCGTGGCGCGTGAAGTAGGTACCGACGGTAAACTCGGTGGTCAGGCAGAGGTACAGGGTGTGGCCGGTACATGGAAAGATCTGACCGACTCTGTGAATATGATGGCCTCCAACCTGACCAACCAGGTGCGTGGTATCGCGAAAGTAGTAACCGCGGTGGCAACCGGTAACCTGAAACAAAAACTTTCGATCGTGTCACGTGGTGAGGTGGCTCAGCTGATCGATACGATCAATGAAATGATCGATACGCTGGCGGTATTTGCCGACCAGGTAACCACCGTTGCCCGTGAAGTGGGTGTGGAAGGAAGACTTGGTGGACAGGCAAACGTACCTGGTGCATCCGGTATCTGGAAGAACCTGACGGAAAACGTGAACCAGCTCGCGGAAAACCTGACCACACAGGTACGTTCTATCTCTGAAGTAGCTTCTGCGGTAACAAAAGGTGACCTTACGCAGATGATCCTTGTACAGGCGAAGGGTGAGGTGGAAGAATTGAAAGATACCATCAACCAGATGATCGCGAACCTGAAGCAGACAACATTACGTAACCAGGAACAGGATTGGCTGAAATCAAACCTTGCAAAGTTCACGCAGATGCTGCAAGGTCAGAAAGACCTGAACACGGTAACACGAAGAATTCTCTCTGAATTGGCACAGGTGGTGAATGCACAGAAAGGTATGTTCTATATCCTTTCTCAAAATGAAGCCACGAAAAATCAATCACTCAAACTATTTGCTGCCTATGCGTTTGGTGAAGAAGTGGAGTCTTCACGTGAGTTCGCATTAGGAGAAGGACTGGTTGGACAGGTTGCCATAGAAAAAGAAAGGATACTTCTTACCAACATTCCAAAGAACTATATTAAGATCGGATCAGGATTAGGCAAGGCCTCCCCTGTCAACCTGATCGTTCTTCCGGTATTGTTTGAAAAAGAGATCAAAGCGGTAATTGAACTTGCATCGTTTGATACGTTCAGTGAAACGCACCTTGACTTCTTAAGCCAGTTGACCGAAAGTATCGGTATCGTATTGAATACGATCGAAGCGAATACAAGAACGGAAAGCCTGCTGGAACAATCACAATCACTCACCGACGAGTTGAGAAGAACGAACGAAGAATTGCAGGATAAAGCACACCTTCTTGCGAAGCAAAAAGAAGAAGTGGAAGCGAAGAACAAGGAAGTGGAAGAAGCGAGATTATCACTGGAAGAAAAAGCAGAACAGTTGCAGCTTACTTCCAAGTATAAATCGGAGTTCCTTGCGAACATGTCGCATGAGTTGCGTACGCCATTGAACTCGCTGCTGATCCTTGCACAGCAGCTTTACGAAAATCATGAAGGCAATCTTTCAGACAAACAGGTCAGCTATGCGAAGACCATTCACAGTTGTGGTGATGACCTGATCCAGCTGATCAACGATATTCTCGATCTTTCGAAGATCGAATCCGGTTATATCTCTACAGACTTCACCAACCTCGCCTTCCGCGATATTATGAACTTTGTAGAAACAACCTTCAAACACATTTCCGAGAATAAGAATCTTCGTTTCAAAATTGAACTGGATGAACATCTGCCGGCTAATCTTGAAACGGATGCGCAGCGTCTTAACCAGATCCTTAAAAACCTTCTCTCCAACGCCTTCAAGTTTACAGAGAAAGGTGAAGTCCGTTTCAGGATCTACGAATCGAAGGATCGCCGCTGGAGACTCATCAATCCGAACCTGGAAAATGCGAGAAAGGTCGTCGCTTTTGAGATCCAGGATACGGGTATCGGTATCAGCAAAGACAAGCAGAACATCATCTTCGAAGCGTTCCAGCAGGCGGAAGGCTCCACCAGCCGGAAATATGGCGGTACGGGTCTTGGCCTGTCTATCAGCCGTGGTCTGGCAGATCTCCTCGGTGGTTCCATCGAACTGGAAAGCGAAGCAGGACAAGGCAGTACATTTACGCTCTATCTTCCTATCGATTACAACCCTGTTACGATCACTAAACGCGAAAAACAAAGCAGCTTGCAGGTGAGCGAATACAAGCTTGCCGACGCAACAGCAACAACTGACCTGATACATTCCGTTCCCACGATCAAGGTGAATGAAACCAAAGATCTTGATGCGATGAACGAGATCATCAATGAAACAGGTGATGATCGTACCAATGTTACCACAGGCGATCGCGTGGTGCTGGTGATAGAAGATGATCTTCGCTTCGGCAAGATCATGATCGAGAAGGCACATGAGATGGGATTGAAGGTAGTGATCGCCACAAGCTTTGGTCATGTATTCGACCTGGTAAACAAGTACAGCCCGATCGCGATCACACTCGATGTGAAATTGCCGGATGCAAGCGGCTGGAGAATACTTGATCTGTTTAAAAACGATATCACACTCCGGCATATTCCTGTGCATCTTATTTCCGGTGAAGAGAACAGATTGCTTGCGATGCATCGCGGTGCAAAAAGTTTCCATCTGAAACCATTGAAATCAGAAGCGCTGGATCATCTGTTCAACGATATTGCTTCGTTTGGTCGGGAGGAACAAAAACGTCTGCTCGTGGTGGAAGACAATGAACTCGATTCATCACGCATTGCCCGCATACTTGACAATAACGGTATCACGATCGACGTTGTTGGTTCGGGAACACAGGCGCTGGAAAAAGTGAAGGACAATACCTATGATGGAATCATCGTCGATTATATGTTACCTGATATCGGTGGCCTTGAACTGGTGACAGAGATTGCAGGCATCCGCAAGACACAACCGGTACTGATCTATTCAGCACGAGATTTCTCCTCAAAAGAAAGAACGCAGTTGAAACAATACTCAAGCAGGATTTTACTGAAGGATGTCAACTCGCTTGATCTGCTACTTGATGAAGTCGTTCTGCTGCTACACATAGACCACAAAAAACTGATGCCGGAACAGCAGAAACTGATCGAAAATCTCCGTTCGAAGAACGATGTACTGACACGTAAGAAAGTACTGGTAGTGGATGATGATGTACGTAATCTTTTTGCATTAACAACGGCGTTTGAAAGATACAATATCAATACCATTACCGCAGAAAGCGGGCAGGAAGCCATGCGGATCCTTGAAGACAACAATGATATCGATATCGTATTGATGGATATCATGATGCCTGAAATGGATGGATATGAAACAACGCAAAAAATCAGACGGGAGCATAAGAACACCAGTCTTCCTATCATTGCCGTAACAGCAAAGGCGATGAAAGGAGACAGGGAAAAATGTATTGAAGCAGGTGCGTCTGATTATATTACAAAACCAGTTAAAATAGATCAGTTGCTTTCTTTGATGCGTATCTGGCTCTATAAATAATAAATGATGAAGCCCAATGCCAAACACCCGCCTAAGTCTGATATAAAAATTCTCGTGGTAGATGATCGTGAAGACAATCTTTTCTCCATCGAAGCAATCCTGGAAAAAGATAATTATACGATCGTTAAAGCGAATTCAGGAAGAGCGGCTTTAAAAATATTATTGCAGCAACACGACTTTTCTCTGATCCTGATGGACGTGCAGATGCCTGATCTCAATGGCTTCGAAACCGCCACGATCATCTATGAAAGAGATAAGCTGAAAGATATTCCTATCATCTTTATTACTGCACATGATTACGATGAAGACATTATATTTAAAGGATATCGCTCAGGTGGTGTTGACTATATCTACAAACCCATCAATCCGGATCTGTTGCGGGTGAAAGTAGGCGTGTTTGTGGAACTTTACAGAAAGAATTACCAGTTGATGCTGCATGAGCAAAAACTGCTTTCAGCCAACCGTTCTCTTCAGAAAGAAATTGAGGAACGGAAAGCGTCAGAAGAAAAGGTCCGTCTGCTGAATGCAAGATTGGTGGAGAATAATCTGCAATTAAAAGAGATCAATGAAGAACTGGATCAGTTCGCCTATGTTGCTTCGCATGACTTGCAGGAGCCGCTCAGGAAGATCCAGGTATTCAGTGATAGAATCCTGATGACGCAGAAACAGGATGAGGAAACGGAGAAATATTTCAGGAAGATCATCAGTTCATCCCAGCGTATGCAATCGCTGATCAATGACCTGCTCAGCTTTTCGCGTCACTCGGCCAGTTCTTCGGATTTTAAAATGGTTGATCTGAATGAACTGGTAAAGGAAGCGCTCATAGAATTGGAGATCAAAATCGAGAAGAGTAAGGCCGTCGTTCATTCAGATGATCTGCCAACGATCTGCGCGATTCCAAGCCTGATCAGGCAATTGTTTTATAACCTGATCAGCAATGCGCTGAAGTTCCGCAAACCTGATGAATCACCGCGTGTAACGATCTCTTCCAAAAAGATCGATGATCCCGAGGGCAATGCGCCCTCTTACGAGATCGCAGTGAGCGATAATGGCATTGGCTTCGATCCGCAATATGCAGGCGATATTTTCCGTGTATTCAAACGCCTGCATAGCTATCACGATTTTGAAGGATCAGGGATCGGGTTATCTATCTGTAAAAAGATCGTAGATAAACATAACGGAACGATCCGCGCTGAAAGCGAAGTGGGAAATGGTGCAAGTTTTATCATCACGCTGCCGGAGAAGCAGGCTGTTGGTGAGGATGTTTAGCAGGGGTTCGGTGGTTTTATAACAGCGGATTCTTCACCCACAATTAAAATTGTAGGTGAAGAATCCGCGATCGTGGTCCTATAACGCATAACCTTCAGAGACCAATCATTCTTTATCAAAGAACACATTTCAAACTCCTCAAACCTTTCAAACCTCTCAAACCTTTTGAAACTTCCGGAACTCCCAACCTCACAACTCCGAATATATCTCCTCCCCATCACATTCGATCCTTGCAACATGCCGTGTTTTAGATGATGGATCCAACGGCGTCCAGTGTTTGATGGTCAGCAATTCAATCTTCCTGTTTTGCAGTTTGGCGGTGAGGCAATTAATGGAAAGACCTCGCTCCTGCCCCCGATTGATATAATAATTATGATCATCTCCCTGGAGGCTGATCACAATATCACCATGCCCTTCGCCCACTTCAATTTTTATGACATTGCCCGATTGGTGCCGGCAGTTCTCGCGCGTGGGTCGCGGTAATGGTTTCAACGCCATAAGGGCAAGCGCAGCGATCGACAGGCCGCTGATGATCAGCAATGTTTTTCTGCGGGAGAATTTTAAAGACATAAGCGAATAGTTAGATGAAGTGCACAGGAAGTTACAAAAAAATATATCCGTCTTGCACGGCTCATCCGTTACAGACACCCCGGATTTTAAACAGTTCACACCTCAAATCGCACGCTTCGGAAGCTAATGATCTTAAGATCACGACAATTAGTGTTGCTTCGCAAAATCATTATTAATCATATACAACTATCAAATGAAAATTTTACTGGCTATAACTTCTCTGTTGCTCGGGTCTGCGGCATCCGGTCAACAGGATACCGTAAAGATCACGCCGGACATGGTCAATACCAAAGTACTCAAAAAGGGCACAAACCGGTACCTTGTTTATTTCAGACTTGGGAAAGACAGCAGCCGCACCAATTACCAGCTCTGGAATCGTACGGTCGATCATATCGACTACCAGGGCAAGAAGGCAATTGCCGTCACACAGGAATGGGAAGACAATACAAAGATTGTCCACAAAGTGTATTCTGTTTGCGATGAAAAAACCTTCGCCCCTTTTTTCCAGCAGAGCGAATGGGTTGGTCGTACCAATACGAAATTCGATTTCCTGAAGAAGGAAGGTTTTGTTAAAGACACATTGCTGACGGATGCGGATACTGCCCGCATCAAAAAACAAACGCTCCAGGCATTTCGGCAGGCTTCGAATGAATACGTACTGAACTGGCATCTGGATCTTGAAGTTTTTCCGATACTTCCTTACAAAGAAGGAAGAACATTCATGATCAACTTTTATGATCCCGGCTTCACCGCGCCTGAACTGCAGGCCTATACTGTTACCGGCAGCGCAAAACTTACCGGGTATGATAACCAGGAGATCGATTGCTGGTTGTTAACACACACCAGCCAGAATAACAAAGAAGTATTCTGGGTTAGTAAGAAGACAAAAGAAGTGTTGAAACTGGAACAGCAGTTTGGAGAACGATATAGGTATAAGATCAAACTTGGTTTTAGTGTGTGATTACGCCGATTTGATTACGCGGATTGTATTACACGGATTACGCGAATTGTTTTCCTTAGAACGGAGATAATTCGCGTAATTGGTGTTATAAAATCCGTGTGGCCGCAACCGTCTTCCTCTCCGTCCTAACCTTCACACCCTTGAATTCTTTTGGGATTTTCGCAAGTAGTCTTGCCGTAGATTCTTCACGAATATGACAATGCATTCAGACTTTCCGCTGTCTTTATCTGGTTTCCTCAGAGCAGGAATAATTCGCGTAATCCGTGTAATAAAATCCGTGTAATCACAATGCTTTCGCGACCATCTTCCTCTCCGTCTTAACCTTCACACCCTTGAATTCTTTTGGGATCTTCGCAAGTAGTCTTGCCGTAGATTCTTCACGAATATGACAATGCATTCAGACTTTCCGTTGTCTTTATCTGGTTTCCTTAGAGCAGGAATAATTCGCGTAATCCGTGTAATACAATCCGTGTAATCACAACGCTTTGGCGACCGTCTTCCTCTCCGTCTTAACCTTCACCCCCTTGAATTCTTTTGGGATCTTCGCAAGCAATCTTGCCGTAAGATTTTGTACGAATATGACAATGTACTCAGACTTACCATTGTCTTTAATACCCGCGCCGATCACACCGCGCTGATCCTTCAGCTGGTTATATAGTTCACGTTTAACTGTGGTGATGGCTGCCATGCGGTAAAATTATAAAATTCTGACTGAAAAGGTATCGAGGACCTCTCCTATCGGTGTTGCAAAGGTGGTACCATCCTCGGTACCGGCAAATAGAAGACCGACGGCTTTCATCGTATCTTTCTGATAGATAAGCGCTCCCGAATCGCCGGCATCGCAAAACATGGTTCCCCGATTGCCTTTTACCTCAAACTGATCGATGAAATCAACCGCTTTGCCATCGAAGTCAACCTGTATATCAAGATTACGGGTGGTGATCCGGCCCTTTGTATGTCCGGTGCTGCGGCCAAGCTTTTCCACTTTCACTCCATTCACCGGATCAGTAATGCCATTGATCTTTTTCTTGCCGAATGCAAAATCGTATTTCATTTCAGGTAATACTTCAGCGATCGCAGCATCCATGCGATTGAGGCCGGACCGGTCCAGTTCTACCAGATAAGACAATTCTGCAATGATGTCTTTTGTCTTCTTTCCACCATCCATCAGTCCCGGCTGAAGGATCGCGTCTTTATATTTACCCCGGTTACTGTTTGCCAGCACATGATTATTACTAAGGATATAGGTCTTCTTTTTTTCATCCTCCACAAAACAACCTAATGTGCCTGCAGTTACCTTATAGTGTGCAACGGAAATACCGGGAAATGCCGGCCGGTGCAGACCTGTTGGCGTTCGCAATCTGATCAGCCCGGCTTCCTCGATCACTATATCAGCTGCGGACATGCCATAAAACTTCGACAAAGCGGAAGGCGTCAGCCTTAATTTATCCCGCGTCAATACTTTTATAAAACTATCTCCGTTCAACTTCTGCCCCACTCCAATACCATTTACACTTTCCATCAGTGATTTCTGAATGTTGGCGCCAACAGGGGACACAGCAGGACTAAAAGAAATAATTCGCTTCGCAGACCTGATCGTCTTGAAGAACACAGAGGCAATAGCCTGTTTAAAATTAAGTGCAGTCGAAAAATCCATTATGCAAGGGTTAAGGATGGTTGTAAGATAAACGTTTAATGGCTGAAAATCTTATCACTTCAAAAGTTTAATACAACCCATTTTCAATCAATTTCCTGTTCACCATAACGCTTCCATTCCCGCAGCCACTATCCGTGAATATCCGTGCACATCCGCGCTCATTCGCGTATCATTTGAATGTTTGAATTGAGTAAGTTTTAGTGTCATATCCGCAACTGCTTTTTTTCTTTTGCATTGAACTTTGCATTTAAAATAACATCTATGTGGACTAAAAATGATATGCCCGATCAATCGGGTAAAACAGTAATGATCACCGGTGCCAATACCGGGATCGGATTTGAAACAGCCCTGGCCTTTTATGAAAAAGGCGCTTATGTGGTACTCGCATGCAGGAATAAAGAAAATGCGATAACAGCCGCGGAAAAAATACGCGGGCATGAAGGTACCGGTCAATTAAAGATCGGTATACTGGATCTTTCGGATCTCGCAGCAGTTAAGCAATACGCTGAAGATTTTTTGCAACAGCACTCACGGCTTGATGTATTGATCAACAATGCCGGAGTAATGGTGCCTCCGGCTTCTAAAACCGCAGATGGTTTTGAGTTGCAATTTGGCGTCAACTTCATCGGTCATTTTGCCCTCACAGGTCATCTCTATCCATTATTAAATGCCACACCGGGATCAAGAGTGGTAAATGTGAGCAGCATGGCTTATCTGCGTGGTGCGATCGATTTTGAAAATCTTTATTCTGAGAAATCGTACGAGCCAATGCGTGAATATGCACAAAGCAAACTGGCGAATATCCTGTTTACGCTGGAGCTCCAACGCCGGATCGATGCAGGCAAAGGACAGGTAATGTCAATTGCGGCGCAACCCGGCGCAAACAGAACGGAATTAGCAAGGTATATGCCGGCGGCAGACTATGAGGCGGCGGTTGCGCGCGTAGGCGATCTGATGGAACCCTGGCAGGGAGCGTTGCCCTCACTGATGGCAGCCACCTCGCCGGATGCTGCAGGAGGCGATTTTTACAGTCCGGATCAGGATGGAGGCTACCGTGGTTACCCGGCAAAATTTGAGATCGCGCCACACGGAGCAGATCTGAAGGTTGCCGGCAAGCTTTGGCAGTTTGCAGAGGAAGTTACCGGGATCAAATATCCCGCATAAAAAGAAAGGCGTAAGAAGATCATCTTACGCCTTTTCATTTCCAATTAAGCCAACTGGTATTATTTCGAAATAGTGATCGTTTGTTTTTTAACCGCCTTACGTGGTTTTCCATTTGTACCGAGCAGCGGGGTCATACGTGGAGCAGTTAATGTGATCCTTTCCTTCACCTGGTCTGCGATAAATGAATTCTCGGGAGCCACGTTCACATTGCTTACAGTCACCTGACCATCTACCCCGATCTCATATTCGATGAGTACAGAATATGTTCCGCTTTTCACTTTTTTGGAATTCGCAACATCGGTTCTAAGCGTAGTAGTGAATTCGTCCATATAATCTTTCCAGACAGCGTTATTATCCCGCGGTGCAGCAGCCACCGGATTTCCGGCAGAATCTACTGTTGAAGTGACGGCCGTAGTATTATTGCCGCCAGGTAACACGTTCGTTGTTCTTGGCACGGTGCCATCAGGAGTTACGGCCGTAGTAACAATATTGCCGGATGCATCCAGGGAAGCTGTTACCACCTGCGCTGTTTCCACAACCGGAGCCGGCTTTTTGCGCGCAGCTGTATCGATCTTGGCCGACAGGTCGTCCGATTTCCGGACCACCGACCCCGTATCAGATTTCAATTTACCACTGAACAGTGTTTCCTTCAGCGACTGGGCTTTTACAGACATGCCCAAAGCCAGCAAAGCAAAAACAAGAACCGGTTTCATAACAGTATAATATTTGCGATTTGAATATCTATCCGTTGATGCAAGTAAGCAGCAATTTACATCAATCATCAGTCCAATTTCATGCAATTTAAAAGCAAAGATGTTAGGATCTTCACAATTACTTTAAGTCGAGATCAAAACAAACTGATTAGATACAAGTTAAGAAAGATAACTCAAATAACAGAAGAAATAAAGATGGGTTGTTTGTCATGTCTGCTTAAACCGGAAGATATCTAAAGTAAAAATGCCGGTTCAGATCATGACTCAATCATTTTCTTTAGATCAGAAGACTTATCTAAAGTAATATTGTCGATCAGAAAAAATCGAAACCGATCCCGATCGGTGACCACTTATAACGCAGCCAGCATCATTCATCTATTCAATCCTTTCAACTAACGCCTCTAGAGCTCCGCCCCCCCTGGTACTTCTGGAACTTCTGGAACGTCTGGAACTCCTGGAACCCCTGGAACTTCTGGAACCTCCAAAACCTCTGAAACATTTGCTTTCCCCAAAAACGTGAGGCTTCACGTACACCGGAAGCCTCACACAACTCATCACAAGTTTTTTTCATCAGGGTACAGGAGCAACTGGCGCATCCTTTACCCCCACCGGCCAGATGCCGGGTGTC
This sequence comes from Citrobacter freundii, assembly GCA_003243445.1. Lineage (GTDB taxonomy): Bacteria > Bacteroidota > Bacteroidia > Chitinophagales > Chitinophagaceae > Terrimonas_A. The sequence continues at coordinate 91,646 of QFQQ01000014.1, read as the reverse complement.
GGAACACTCACGCCTTTGTTAGAACCCCTAAGTTTGTTGTCGGCGCCGAAGTAGTAAAGTGGCCAGCCTTTATAGGTCAGCTGTTTTTTGCCAAAAACGGTGATAGAGCCAAACTGCGTTTTATCCAGCGTGGATGGCACTACCACCTGGTCGGTTTCATAGATCGGCCAGACGCCATTGTTGGAGAAATCGGCGGCCGTAAAATTGTTTTTATTCTGTTTGTCTTTTGAGAAAGAATAAATGGCAGCTCCTTTTGCATCTGTAAAATAAAGGGTCTTGCCCGTACCTTCCACATAAGCACTGGTGTAGTTCTTACCGTCATTACCTGTCAGCTGATTATTCAGCAACCGGATCGTATAATCAGGCTTTGCCACATGCCAGATCCCTCCTATTCCTTCGCCTTTGTTCTCGCCCGCAGCTTCAGGTGTGTTTGAACCGCCGACGGCCGGCGCATAATAGTAAAGCGGCCAGCCTTTATAGGTCGTTTGTTTTCCTGCAGCGGTAGTCACGGTTCCGAAATCAGCCAGATCAAGACCGGTACCCAACATAACCTGCGTCAGGTTATCGCCTGCATAAAAGATCGGCCATACCGCTGCGCAACCGCCGGAGCAATTGTTTTCACCATTGAAATCATTGGCGAAACTGTAAAGCGTATGATTTGAATTATCAGTCAGCACACTGCCAAGTGCCGCATCAGTTCTTAACTGCACTTTTGCCTGCGCCGCAGGCGGATTATCGTTATCATCACTGCAGGATGAAAACAATAATGTTGCAGAGAGTGCAATCGTCAGAACAAAGAAAGACCTGGAGCTTTTTCTATACAAAAAAGCCCGGCCATGATTCAGGATCGTCATGGTTTAATTTTTAGCGTGAGTAAATAAAGGGTGGCGTATTGTTGAATCGGGAAAGAGAGTGAGGGGGTTGCCTTGGGGGGATTTAAATTGGAGGGACCACGGACCGCCGACCGCGGACCGCAGACGGTCGTTTAGTGAAGGCAAATACATTTCATCATAGAAGTATTAGGATGAATAGCGCTGTGATACGTTGAAGATTCCTTAGGGATGGATCGGCCACGGACCGCAACCGCGGACCGCAGACGGTCGTTTAGTGAAGGCAAATACATCTCATCAGAGAAGTATTAGGATGAATAGCGCTGTGATATGTTGAAGATTCCTTAGGGATGGATCGGCCACGGACCGCAGACCGCGGACCGCAGACGGTCGTTTAGTGAAGGCAAATACATCTCATCATCGAAGTGTAGCGACAATATTTCAATGATACATAGAGTGTACCTTCCTAACGCATCGTCTGCGGTCCGCGGTCGGCGGTCCGTGGTCCTTCCTCTGCGGTCGGCTCTCCCCTACTTAGAAATTAGTGAGCTTGGTACATTTCGATCTGATCGTTGTCTATAACGCGCCGTAAATACCTCTGGTAATAAAACCCGTTTCAAAAATTAATATTGAGGCAAGGCTGTTTTACCGGTACAATTGCACACAATTTGCAGTCATGAGCCATCCGGATTACCGGTCTTCGCTTTCCGCAATCAACTAAACACACTGCAATGAGGTTCCTGTCAATTGTTACTTTGTCATTCAATTGCCGTGCCCTGATGCCGGCAACTTTGCTGATCGCTTTCACATTATTATACAACGCGTCATCCGCACAATTACCTCCGGGATTTATTCAGAAAAAACTTACCGGAGATAATATCAATGAAGCCACAGCGATGGTGCATGCTCCCGATGGCCGGATCTTCATAGCCGAAAGATCCGGCGCAGTGAAAGTATTCCAGAATGGCACCGTCTCAACTGTGCATACGGTCAGTACTGTTACCGCGGCTGAACAGGGACTGCTTGGCATTACCCTTCACCCGGATTTTGCAACAAATGGTAAGTGCTATCTTTTTTACACGAACGCAGCTTCTACATTTCATAACCTTGATGTGATCGTAATTACGCCAACCAACCAGGTCAGCTCGGTCACAAATGTCATGCAGTTTGATCCGATACTGAATGGCTTTCATAACGGAGGCGCCCTGCTTTTCAAAGATGGCTTTCTGTATGTGGCGATCGGGGAAAGCAATGTGCCGGCACAGGCTGTAATGCTGGATACATACCGTGGTAAGATCCTGCGTTTAACAGAAGACGGAGACCCTGCCCCTGGCAATCCTTATTATAACGAACCCGGTGCATCACGCCAGAAAAGAAGCATCTGGGCGATTGGCATGCGCAATCCATGGAAGATGAGCCTCGATCCATTGTCAGGAAAGATCTTTGTAGTGAATGTTGGCGGCGATTATGAAGAGATTGATGATGTAACAAATCCTGATCCTGCAAAGAATTACAATTATGGATGGGATCAGAATGGAAGATCAGGCCCGCAACAAGCGGCCAATACGATCTTTGCTGCATTTTCATATCCGCACCCTAACTGGGGTTGCGCGATCACTTCGGGCGTGTTCTTTAATCCGACTGCCACGAATTATCCGGCAGAGTACAGAAACCGTTTTTATTTTTCCGACTGGTGTTCCGCATGGTTCAGAAGCGTTGATGCTACAAACCCCGGAACTACCTATGAAGAATTTTCTGCCACAGGTTTTGGCTCCATACTTGGAACAAGCGTTGGCATAGACGGAAATATTTACTACATAAGATATAATACAACCGGAAGCCTGTGGCGGATCGAGTATGACAATACAGATGCACCGGTGATCGTGAATCAGCCGGTAAGCCAGAGTATTGTCACCGGAGATCCGGTAAGCTTCACCGTAAGTGCATCCGGCGCGATCCCGCTGAATTATCAATGGCAATTCAATAATACTGATATTCCGGGAGCAACATCGGCAACATACACGATCAATGCAGTTGCTGCCGGAGATGCAGGTAATTACCGCTGCGTTGTTACAAATGCGAACGGTACTGCAACAAGCAACAATGCAACACTAACGGTGTTGCCATTTAACGCAAAACCCGTTGTGCAGATCACCAGCCCGCTGAACACATTAACCTGGAATGCACTTGATCAGGTATCATTCTCAGGTACCGCAACGGATGCCGAAGATGGCGTGCTTCCCGCATCGGCGTATCATTGGGAAGTGAGATTCTATCACCAGGAAAATGCCACAAGCCAGCACTGGCACCCCGGACCAACGATCCCCAACGGCGTAACAAACGGAAATTTTACCGCTGATAATGGAGGCGAATCATCTCCTAATGTATGGTTCAGGATCTTATTGACTGTTACTGACGGAGATGGCCGTGTTGGTATCGATTCCGTAGATATCCAACCTAATAAAGTTGTTTTGACGGCTGAATCAAATATTCCCGGCTTAAAACTCATCATGGGCAGCGAAGGCGTTACGCCTTACACAAAAACATGGGTAGTGAATTCAGCGTTGGTCCTCGAGGCCCCGGCTTCACAGGTATTGAACAATAATGTATACTCGTTCGATTCATGGACGCATGGTGGTACTGCTTCGCAAAGTCTTCGCGTGCCTGCAACGAATACAACTTACACCGCGAACTATACATTGAGCTCTTCTTTGCAAAATCCGTTCTATGGCACGCCGATGGACATCCCCGGAAAAATAGAAGCAGAAGATTTCGACCGCGGTGGTGAGGGTATTGCTTATCACGAAACATCAACAGGCAATGCAGGTAATCAGTACCGGACAACTGAAGATGTGGATCTCGAGAATTGTGCGGATGGAGGATTTAATATCGGATGGGTTGCAAATGGGGAATGGCTTGAGTATACATTGAATGCAACTATCTCAACCGCCTATTCAGTGGATGTTCGTGTGGCGGCGCCGGGCGCAGGCCGTTCATTCCATATTGAAGTGGATGGAGTGAATGTAACAGGATCTGTTGCCGTTCCAAATACCGGAGGCTTCCAGGCATGGCAAACAGTGAATGTATCACTTGGCTCGATCAGCAGTGGCGTACATACATTCAGGCTGACGATGGATGCGAATGATTTTAATATCAACTACCTTGAATTCAAATCATCGATCGTTTTACCCGTAAAACTTGTTGCATTCAACGCGCAGGCAATCTCTTCTGACGCGGTTCGCCTGACCTGGGATGTTGCATCGCAATCGGGCATCTCGAAATATGAAGTTGAACGCAGCACAGATGGCATTCATTTTTCTGCCATCGGTTCAGTAACAGCAAATGATCTTGAAACTTTCCGCTACCAGTTTGACGATCTTGATCCTGTAAAGGGAAAAGCTTTTTATCGAATCAAGATCATTGAAGCAGGCACTTCATCTTATTCAAAAACGATCGAATGGAATGCCGGCACTGTTGCAGGAGCATCTAAGTTATACCCTCAACCGGCCAACGGCTCAGTTATTCTTGAACTGAATGATGCAAGGCTGATCAATACCACTGCAACGCTGATCGACAATCAGGGACGCGTGCTGAAACAGATCAGGCTGGTGCAGCAAAAACAAACGATCGATGTGTCTGCACTGCATTCCGGAACATATTACTTAAGACTGAATGATGGCTCATCATTAAAACTGATCCGGATCAATTAACGAAGCTGTTCCTCATAAAATAAAAGAACCCGCATGAGGCGGGCTAATCCCGGATTCATATCCGGGATTATTTTTTTCAGGGCTACAGGGTACAGTGTTGGATACTGGACCGGGATTTCAGGATATTGGATATTGAACGATTGCTTGTGAATACAAAGTAAGAACATCCGGAAGCCGAAGTCAATCGTTAAGATTATGAAGGTTGTGTAATAAAGGAACGACATCCGAAAAGATCAGTTATACAGTATAATGAGCTGTTTGATTATGCAATCAGGTCATCATTCAAAGACGTTGTTACGCTAGCTTTATTAGCGCTCTTTTCTTATTGGCGCCATTGTCAGGAACAAACTCGATGGTTAGCGGCAACGTAAATAACCCGCGTTAGGAATCGACCATATAAGCTATCGATCTACAACGATTTGGACTTTTGACAGTGAAAAGTAAATATTGATTCGAAATAAAAAAGCCCCAAGTTCAATGACTTGAGGCTTTTATTTTTGTGTGCCCAAGACTGGATTCGAACCAGCACGCCGTTTCCAGCGCTACCACCTCAAGGTAGTGCGTCTACCAATTTCGCCACCTGGGCAACTTTGAGGGATGCAAATATAGGAATACGCGAATTAGTTTACGCGAATTATTGCAATTAATTTTCGGACGCGCATGAGCGCGGATCTTCGCGAATAACTCATTGGGGATTCATTCATGCTGGAAAAAAGCCAGCCGGCAAATGACCGGCTCCAAAAGAGCCCTGGATCGGAGTTGAAAAGATACGGCTGTTGTTGTCAGCTACAGGATTTAAGCTGTGAATACTTTTCAACTATCAACTTAAGTCACTGATTTTAAATACTTAAGAAATCTACTTTATCATTAACTGATCAAACAGGTTGTCCATTTAATTAGCCGAAGTTTGAAAATTGAGTGAGGTTGATTTAGTGTTGATGTTTCGTCCAACAGGTCCGCAGCGTTTTCAACGAAGCAAATCACCAGCGAAGAGATGTACTATCCGTTCAGCAGGCGGAAATACCGGGTTCCAGCGGATAAGAAAAGCAAAAGGGCGGTAGAACTTGAAGGCACAAAAAGTTATACTTCCACTATTATGCCAGCGCTGCACACCTGAAATATGCCACAACGGCCGACAGGATAAAAACTATAATTAATATTGGGAGCATCTGGTATTTCCGTTTCTTACGATGAACAAACATACCCGCCGCATAATATTGCGCAACAATGTCAATACCTATATCGGCCAGATTGAAACGGTTGGCTATAGATAGATGGAGATCCCTGCAGTTACAAACTGAAGTTGGCGGTGATCATTTCAATATCATTCGAAGTTTCCCCATTACTGTCTTTATGAATGCCTGCTTATCCTTTTTTATCTCCTTTAAAAATGCTTTATGCTTTTCAGAAAGTACAAAATATTTATCTCCCCATAAATATATCTCTATCATCACCGGCAAAAGATCAATTCCTTTTTCACTAAGGCGATATAATACTTTTGCTTTGCTATCAGGATGCTCCGATTTAGTGATAATTCCAGCGGCTTCCAGCTTTTGTAAACGTGTGGCCAGGATATTTGTAGCAATTTTTTCTTCCGCCTTCAGAAAGTCACCGTAAGTACACTCTTTCGCATACATCAGATCGCGTACAATCAGCAACGACCATTTATCTCCCCAGATATCCAGGGAACTGCTTACAGGACAACCTGATCTTTTATTTTCTTTCGCCATAAAAAATTACTTGCATTTTAAAAGTGAATTAATATATCTTCGCACTTGCAAAATGCAAGCAAAATTACGGGAATAGTAATATACTAACTCAACGCAGGAATGTATGAATACAAAATACGGCCAATCTATTGTCAATCAGCATCAGATAATAAAATATCGTTCACGTTAATTATTAAACGCCAAAATTAAATTTTATGATTTTCACCACACAAAAAATCACTGAAAGCTATTGGAAAATCAGGATCGACAATCCACCTGTAAATGTGTTTGACCCGGAATTTTCGATACAATTGCGTACGCTTATGGATGAGCTTGAGGCCAATGAAAGCCTTAAAGTGGTTGTTTTTGAAAGTGCCAACCCGGAATTTTATGTGGCACATGCAGAGCTGGTAAACATCTTCGATTTTCCTAAAGGTGAGGGAAAAACCGGCCTATCAAAATCGTGGCCGGATGTAGCGAAACGACTGGAGCAAGCTCCTTTCGTTAGTATCGCTTCTATTAGAGGAAGGGCAAGAGGCCTGGGTAGTGAATTTATACAAGCTTTTGATATGCGTTTTGCCAGCAAGGAAAAAGCTGTTTTTGCACAACCGGAGATCGGGATCGGTTCGTTTCCCGGTGGCGGAGGGCTCGAACGCCTGCATTTACTGACAGGTAAAGCCAGGGCCCTAGAGATCATTTTGAGCGGTGATGATTTTGATGCGGAAACAGCGGCTTCATACGGATGGATCAACCGTGCATTCCCGGATAGCGAACTGGATATTTTTGTGGAAAACATAGCACAGCGTATCGCCTCTTTCGATCTGAAGATCATTAAGAAGATAAAAGCGACCATGAATGAGCGGGTAACCATACCAAAGAATGAACATATCATGGAAACGCAGACAGCTTTTTTTGCCTCGCTCACTGAACCTGAAGCAAGAACCAGGATCAAATCATTGCTGGACCAGGGTTTGCAAACCTACGGTGATGTAGAATTAAATTTAGCTAAGTACTTGTAGTAAACTATCGTCCTGGAATGTGCTATCAAAAGCGTGCATCCATCATCTACAACAACTAAAAAAACTTAATGAAAGCTATTATATTGAATAAGCCGGGGGGTGTAGAAAATTTTGTGTATTCAGAGATTGACCAACCGCAAATTCAACATGATGAAGTCCTGGTGCAGGTAAAAGCAATCAGTATTAATCCCGTTGATGTTAAAGTACGCGCAGGGCATGGTATTTACCAGGTTCTTAAAAATGAACAGCCAGTGATTCCTGGTTGGGATATCAGCGGCATTATTACGAAAGCCGGAAGCGCAACTCCGTTTAAGGCAGGTGATGAAGTGTTTGGCATGGTCAGATTTCCAGGCCACGGAAAAGCGTATGCAGAATATGTTGCTGTACCTGCACATCAATTGGCACTAAAGCCTCCCGTCATTTCACATGAAGAAGCCGCGGCAGCAACACTCGCAGCGTTAACGGCCTATCAGGCACTGGTTATTCACGCCACTGTGAAAGAAAAACAGCGTTTATTAATACATGCAGCAGCAGGCGGCGTCGGACATTTTGCAGTTCAGATGGCCAAACGCTTAGGGGCTCATGTGACCGGCACTTCGTCAGTTAACAATAAGCCATTTGTGATGAGCCTCGGCGCTGATGAACATATCGACTATCATCATTATGATTGGAACAACAATCCTGAACAATTCGACTTTGTACTGGATACTGTTGGAGATGAAAACATCGAAAAATCCCTGAAAGTAGTGAAGGCTGGAGGAACAGTTATCAGTATTCCCTCCCGGCTGAGTGAACAAGTCTCTGAACAGGCCAAAGCCAAAAACGTCAATGCCCTGTTCTTCCTTGTAGCTTCCAATGGCGGCCATACGAAAGTGATTGCTGATTGGCTACAGCAAGGCTTCGTGAAACCATATATATCAGCAAAATTCTCCTTTGACGAAATGGGCAAAGCACATGAACAAGTTGAAAGCGGAAGAACGGTAGGTAAAGTTGTAGTATTGGTGTAGTGAAATAAAAGGCGACTATGAATTACTTCAAAATCGCCTTTTATTTCTAAGATCACCTCTTAATTCGTTATTCGTTTTAAGCTAATTGAGTGGCTTAATGTTTGCTCAGGGATCTGCGTTTTGCACAAAGCCTCACCCATAAAACAGAACAAATCTATCTCATCCTGGCTGGCAGGTTTCCTGGGAGTAATATTCATGTTGATGTTTACCACAGAATAATTGATCTGGCTATACGCTGATATACGAAGGCTTAACTAACTCTCTGTTATTGCTATCCTATGGCTTTGTCCCCATTTGATCATAGCATCAATTACTTCTCTCAAACTATCCGCATACTTCGTTGCGGCATACTCTACCATTACCGGTTTTGTATCCAATACAGTCCGGGAGACCAGTTTATTCATTTCCATTTCCTGCAATTCTTTTGACAGAATTCTTGGACTGATACCTGCGTTTCTTGACAGTTCTCCAAATCGCATCTTTCCATCATTCACCAAAATAGCCAGGATCACCAACTTCCATTTGCCGCTTACCACGTAAAGGGTATCCTGTATGGCTAAATGTGCATTGCTACAGCTCTTTTGCGCGTGTCTACTTCCCATATACTTACATTTATGTAACTACTATCAGATATGTAATTGGTTACAAATATACACTGCCTGGTTCTAATTTCGCATTGAATTAAAAAATCTCAACAGTATGAGCAGTCTAAAAAACAAAGTGGTGGTAATCACAGGCGGCAATAGCGGAATTGGCTATGCGACAGCAAAAGCATTCTCAAGTGCAGGTGGAAACGTTTTAATAACAGGTAAAAGAGAAGAAGCTTTGAAAAAAGCATCGGAAGAAATTGGCGTAAGATCATTTCTTGCCAACCAGGCTGATATGACAGACATTGATAGATTAGCCGAAGAAGTGAAAGGCAGGTATGGTAAAGCAGATGTTCTGTTTCTCAATGCAGGCGTAGCATTTTTCTCGCCGATTGAATATACCTCTGAAACTGAGTTTGACACTATATTCAACACCAATGTCAAAGGTAGTTTCTTCATACTGCAAAAATTCATTCCCCTGTTGAATGACGGTGCTTCAGTGATCATCCTTGCTTCCGGCAATACCGCTTTGAATATGCCAAACAGTTCCGTCTATTCTGCAAGCAAATCGGCCTTGCTCCATATCGCCAAAATTGCTGCAAAAGAATTAGCACCTAGAAATATCCGGGTAAACGTGGTAAGTCCCGGACCTACACAAACTGAAATGCAATCAAAATTCGGAATGGATGAAGCAACATTAGAAGCTATCAAAAACCAAATTATCGGCCAGGTGCCATTGGGAAAAATGGGAACACCTGAAGACGTTGCAAAACTGGTCGTCTACCTGGCCGATAGCACCTCGTCATCATTCATCACGGGAGCTGATTTTTTCATAGATGGCGGAATGGCGTTGTAATTAACCAACATCAAGACTAAAACAATGAATACAAAAACAAAGAATATAACAGGTTGGGTATTGAGTGGAGTAACAGGCCTAATGCTTTTGGCATCAGCAGCTGATAAAATAATGGGGACTGAGCACGCTATACAAATGGGTTCATCATTTGGATTATCGGCGAAGCTATATGCAGGTTTAGGGATGATAGAAGCAGCTTCTATAGCATTATTCCTTTACCCGAGAACAGGCATGTTGGGGTTGCTACTGTTATCGTCTTATTTGGGTGGTGCCATTGCGACCCATTTACAACACGGGCAAGAAATTTTATTCCCCGCCGCAATAGAAGCAGTAGTATGGATTGCAGCGGTAATACGCTTCCCTGAACTGACACAAAAAATTACAGGGAAATAAATTCCCGCAACAAACAAGGAATAAAATGCAAATATTGTCATGGGAGCGACAGGCTACATAAGGAAGCGTAGCTGTTGAAAAATTATCGGGGAAAGATCATCAGGTTGTTGGCACTGCCCTGCTTTCGTCGTTTTCAGATAAATTAGTATTGAGAGCTTCGTTAGAACACACTCTACCATGTTTTATATTTTCATTGCCGAAAAGACATGTTGCGCAACCTCTCAAGAACGTCTCACGAATTCTTTATACTTGTCCTTTGGATTTCACAGCTCTTTTGAATAAGTGATGTAAGGGAGATTATTGATAAAGCCAGGGCTGCACCACTGATAAAAATTAGTATGTAGACTGTCGTCATGTCGTTCCGTAAAAGCGATGCATGATAACAAGATATATAAAAGCAGTCCGGATTACGCAGATGTCAATTGTTCTAGCATTGTTGTAGTGACGGCGTATACAATAAAAAAAGCGACTACAACATTCTGCTATAATCGCTTGATTTTGAAGTGCCCCGGATCGGAGTTGAACCGATACGGCCATTGCTGGCCACAGGATTTTAAGTCCTGCGTGTCTACCAATTTCACCACCAGGGCCTGGTGTGAAAATAAAAAAAAATCCTCTTCGCAGCAGCGAAGAGGATCAGAGCGGAAGACCGGGCTCGAACCGGCCACCCCGACCTTGGCAAGGTCGTGCTCTACCAAATGAGCTACTTCCGCTTAACTTGTTCCAAATCTCTTTGGAAACTATCTCCGGATCTGAACTCCTTTCTTCTCAGTTCTACCTGATTATCACCTGAGTTATCTATCCGGATCAAAGAACTTTGGGGGTGCAAAAATAGGGGAATATTCTTTGCAAAAAAATCTTTTTCGAAAAAATTATTTGTACTTCGGCGTGTACAACGTGTTTTCAGGAACAACCACCTCTGGCTTTTCAAAACGTTTTGTCGACAGCTTGTAACAACCGCCTAATACAAACGCGAGAATGCAAAACACCTGCAGGTAAAACAGAAAACCAGATGAAGACACCCAGCTATGCGTGAAGTCTCTGTCCTGTACTTTTTTCAACTCTTGTTGGTAATCCTGATTAGTAGATGCCATAACAAATTTTGTGTTTGCAAAAATAAGGTTTCAGGATAAAAAACTATAAAGATTGTCTAACAATTTCAGAAAATCGTGTTTTCTTTTTTATAAAGTACTGCCATACCACGTTACCATTCAGCACACCATATACTTTTCCCTTCCGCGTCTTAGGAAAAACACTCTTGCTCCGGTGGAAAAACAACCATCCTAAAAAAGCAAAATGCGCTTTGATGATTGCCAGAAGATAGCTTTTGTTACCGGCCATCAAGCCCTTCCATCCGCTTACACCGTCCAGGCAAAAGCGGTAAGGGATCACGCGCACCCTGGCCCACCAATCAAGATTTTTATATAACATGATATGGTTGTTCCTGAAATTTAAAAATGTCTTACGCGGATTTCCCTGGGGCAATGTACCGCCGCCCACGTGGTACACAATAGATGCAGGGCAACTATAGATCTCATGACCGGCCAACTGGATCCTCCAGCAGAGATCGATCTCTTCCATATGTGCAAAGAAGAATTCATCAAACCCTTTCATTGTATGGAACACATCAGGCCTTATAAAAAGGGCAGCACCACTTGCCCAAAATATTCTTTCCTGCTGATCATACTGCCCATGATCATGCTCACAACTGTCAAACACCCTACCTTTTGAAAACGGATAACCATAATGATCGATCCATCCTCCGGCCGCACCGGCATATTCAAACAGCGTCTTATCGCTATAAGCAAGCAGCTTCGGCTGACAGGCCGCTATCTCCGGATGCTGATCAAGCAAATGCACCATCGGCTGAAGCCAGCCCGGTTCCACCTCCACGTCTGAATTCAACAACACATAATAATCTGCCTTCACTTCTTTCAGCGCTTCGTTATATCCCTTTGCAAAACCAAAATTCTCCTTCAATCGTATAATGCGAACAGTTGGGTAATTTGTTTCGAGAAAAGTCAATGAGTCATCAGTCGAAGCATTATCCGCCACGATCACTTCGTAATTGGACCAGGTGGTTTTAAAAACGGAGGGAAGAAATTGTTCCAGAAAACGACGGCCATTCCAGTTCAGGATAACAACGGCTACATGGGATGCATTCATTTATCGGCAATAAAGTCTGACAAAATTAGGCGTTTGCGTTGGATTGGAAAACGGGATGTTCGATGGACAGGGAACGATGGTCAATTTCGATGTCCGCTGCCCGATGGTCGATGATCGGGCTTCGCAGTTGATAATGGACTATCAAAAGAAGCCTCTTGATATCGGAAAGCGTCTTTGATGAATCTTTTTTGGCTCGCAGAGCTCGATCATCCACCATCGAACATCGACCATCGAATATCCTCGTCGAATCTGTTCGACTTACTGATTAACATCCTAAATTCGAATATGCTTCAGCAAGTTTTGAATTGGCGGACCGGCCTCGCGGCCATTGCGATCTGTATTGTTACCGGAACTATTTTCTATTCGCAATATCTCGCGCGAAAGATTGCGCAGGACGAGCGTGTAAAAGTGGAACAATGGGTCGAGGCAGGCAAATCGCTCCTGAACCCGAATATTTCAGATACACGTCTACCCTTCAAGATCATTTCTGATAATCACGATATTCCGATCATCGAGACCGATGAGCACGATAGCATTATTGCATTTGTAAACCTGGACTCGGCGCGCGCAATAGCCGAACCTTCCTATCTGCCGAAAAAACTTTCTTCTTTAAAAAGCCTGAATCCCCCGATCGTATATACAGATCCCCTGGACTCAACCCATGTCAACCGGTATTATTTTGGTCATACCAGCCTGTTAAATGAAGTACGTTATTATCCGCTTGTACAATTGCTGATCGTCGGGTTGTTTATTATCGTTACCGTATTGGCTTTAAGAAGCAGCTACCGTTCAGTACAGAACCAGGTCTGGGCGGGCATGGCCAAAGAAACCGCTCATCAGTTGGGCACCCCGGTCTCTTCTCTGGAAGGTTGGGTGGAAGTGATGCGGGAGCAACCCGGTAATGAAGCTATTGTTGCCGAACTGGCAAAAGACGTTAACCGGCTTCGGCTGGTATCTGATCGATTTGGTAAGATCGGCAGTACACCTCAGCTGGAACAAACTGAGCTGGTCGCGCAGGTCAACAGCATGGTCGAATATATCCGTAAACGTGCCCCGGGCAAAGTCAACTTCTCCGTGGATACACATGGCCATGATCAAATTATGGCGAAGGTCTCTCCTCCCCTGTTCGACTGGGTGATCGAAAATCTTTTAAAAAACGCGCTTGATGCCATGGAAGGAAAAGGTTCGATCCAGGTCAGCCTGCAGGAAGAAAAGCAATCCGTGATCATTGATGTGACCGATAGCGGCAAGGGCATCGCCAGCCAGCATATCAATCGCGTATTCAAACCAGGCTTTACAACAAAGAAAAGAGGCTGGGGCCTGGGCCTGAGCCTGTCTAAACGGATCATTTCTCAGTATCACAAAGGCGAGATCTTTGTAAAACAATCAGAACCCGGGAAGGGCACAACATTCCGGATCGTCCTGAACACGGTAAACCCTGACTAAGCGGCCGCGATCCTCTCCAAACCTGTTCGAGGATTTCAGATGCTTAAGCTTTTCCAAAGGTTTGCGGAACCATGAACGTTCATGTTTTGGGTCCCGGACCTAAGCTTTCTGGGAAATCTATGCACCTTATCAACTAAGATTGTGAAATTCAAGATTTCGTTTTCTCCACCATCCGCATAATAGAATCGTTGTTGTTATATTGCTGCACTTCTTCCAGCCTGATCCACTTCACTGCTCTTGCTTCTTCATTTATATCGAGCTCTTCTTTGGTCATGTCTGCAGAAAATAAAAACCGGATATCATAATGCTTATGCTCGGGTTCAGTTTTTCTTGCGGGGATCACATGCACATCAATATCGAAAATTTCCGGCCTCAGGAGATCCACTTCCAGACCAGTTTCCTCGAAGGCTTCTTTTTTTGCCACTGCTCTAACATCCGGATCACCATCGCAGTGACCTCCCGGCTGGAACCAACGATCCAACTTTGCATGATGCATGAGCAATGCGTGCGTCATTTGACGATTTATGATCCAGGCAGAGGCCGTAATATGGCCAATAAGTAATTCCCGGCTAAAACAATCTTTATGTGCATTGGCAAAAGTGACGGTTTCATTCAGCATCTCCTGTTCATGACTGTTGACACCCTTATATCCTGATAACAGTTTTAAAAATTCGATCCGGTCCATACATTAAATTTTGAAATGATAGCTCAACTTCCTTCCCCAGCCTTTACACAGAAGTACACTCACTGCCCCAGGCAGGCCGCGAAAATCGCGAATCCCGGATTTATACACAACTGTTTTTATATACATAGTTGCAGGGTTCCTGTATAAACGTTGATCTTACTGACGATGCGCGTAAATATGACTAAGCCATTTTTACCGGGCCGGGCAAAGTAACACTTACCCGGCCGGCATAAAATGGTATTAACCCATCAACTATCTTTTACCGCGCAGGTGTTTGTCAAGCATATCATAAAGTACCGTTCCAAATACACCAATCGTGGCGATCATCAACAATACTCTTCCCCTCGCCGGATCCTCTTTGATAAAGATCAATGCAAATCCCGACAGGGCGACGAGCAAACAAACCGCATAGCGAAGTAGTTTCCAGTAAGAAAAGAAGTTATTTTTCATATTTCAAGATTTAACTTGCCAATAAACAAACCAGTGCTGCACCGCCTACACAACTTGGCACAGCCAGCCCGCAGGCGATTGTACATAACCAGTCGGATCCGCATACATCAATGATGAGACAGTTCATACAGCTGTAAAATTTCTTCTTCGCACACGGTTCTTGATCCCGGCCCGCAGACATCGCAACAGAAGAAGTGAATATCTTTGGAATATCCCTGTCAAACTTCCAGTTGCCCAGCTGATTTTTATCGTTCAGATCAAACTGGTAGTACAGTTCCCCGGCAGCGGATTGTACCTTATACGTTGTCAGTCCATCAGCGTTTCTTATTTCAGATAGCCTTGTGATCAGTGTCCGTTTGTCCTGTATATACACATTGAAATAATCCTGCACATTTCCTTTCGAACGAACAGGAATGGTAATAAGCGAAACATCACTGTTGAATACATAAGTTCTCCTGATTGCGCTTAGATCAAGCGATTCACCTGCGATGGCTCTCTTCCACCCGTCCGATGACCTAAGCGCATCAAGCAACGAATGCTGATAACTGATCGCCGTGACTCTTTTCACATTATCTCCAAGAAACAATGAAGCGGTCGAAGGAGTCCGGCCTCCAAGCGTTGTATACAATACTTTCTCCTGATCCTGCCCTTGCGATACGGACGTATCGTTTTTTTTGCAGGCGTAAGAAATAAGCGCAATAGAGGCAATGCCAAAAGCTAATGACATTACAGTTTTAGAGTTTTTTATCATGATTGTTGATATTAATGATTATAAAAAGGGATTTATACCGCATAGCATATCCATGCGTTTGAGTTATCTAAGGGTACGGATTCTTATAATTCTTTTACTTTAACATGGCTGTAATAGCGCTCGCAGCATAACCTCCCGGAAGCGATCCGGCAAGCATTTCGCGCGACAGGATGTTCATATTATTAGAAACAGAAGGAGCATTGTGCAGGCCGCTCATTTGCTTCCTTGCGAAGAACTGTATTACAGCCATAACATAGACCACCGCGAACAAGGCGATGAACTTTTTCAAAGCAGGCATATATTGATGTTTAGCAAGTGTATTTATATATCAACTGGCAATATTTCTTTCATATTCGCTGTTGATGATATAAAGCTACAATGCCACCGGCCGGAAGCCATGGTGTTTAGACGGAGAAAAAATGTTTTTTAACGGAAGAATGAATAGGCACCAGGTTTTAAAAACGAGTGGCGCGATGACGTTGAGATTTGTGGTTTAAGCCGGCAGACCTCAACGTTTGAAGATTAAATTGGATAAAAATGAACGCAGCTGCATGCAGTCTGTTCAGGTTTCAGACACTAAACAATCTCTTGTCATCGTAATTTCTACTCCACTCCTTTCACGCTCATCTTTAAAGTATATACAGACTCAGATGCAGTGATGAACAACAGATCCTTTTTCTTGCCTCCGAAGCAAAGATTGCCCACCCATTTTGAGGGAACGGGTATATGACCGATCTTTTTACCTTCTTTATCCAGTATGGTAACGCCATTACCACTGAGATAAAGATTGCCTTTATTATCCAGCGTAATGCCGTCCGAGCCTTGTGCAAAAAATAATTGCCTGTCTTCAAGCACGCCATTCGCAGCGATTTTATAACGATACGTTTTGCCCGCGCCTATATCAGCGACATAAAGATATTTTCCGTCAGGTGTTCCTACGATTCCATTGGGCCTCTCCATTTTATCCTCAACCACCACGGGTTGTTTTGCTCCTTTTGGCAGGTAATATACTTTCATGCCATCCAGTGCAGATTGTTTGCGCGTCCAGTAATTCCGTTGATAATATGGATCAGTAAAATAGATGCCGCCGCTGGCATCCATCCAGAGATCGTTGGGACCATTCAGTTGCTTTCCATCCAGGTTATCAAGCAGGACAGTCTTTGTTTTATCTGGTGCAATAGACCAAAGCTCACCATTCTCGTCAGCACAGGCCAGCAGATTGCCCGCATGGTCAAAGAACAAACCATTTGAGCGACCCGTCTTGTCCATATATATGGATAGATTTCCCTTCGTATCGAATTTCCAGATCTTATCATTCGGCTGATCCGTAAAATAAATATCTCCTTTTTTATTAACCGCCGGCCCTTCCGTGAAACTAAACTCACTGGAGATCTTTTTCAATACCGCACTTTTGGCAACCACACTGATCGTATCCAACCGCGCCATTTCCTGGGTATTTGCGACTGAATAAAAAAAGGACGCAAAAAATATTGGCAAAGCAAGTTTCTTCATGTGGTAGATTTTGCAGCAAGATACAATTTCAATGTCGGATGTGAGAACGATGATGGATGCCCGATGAACAGCGTCCGCTGGCAGAGGTCGTGCAGCTCCAGTTCCCCTACAACAAAGTAGTTTCCTGTGCAGGCATATATCATTTTATGGGGAAATGTGTCGATCCGGGAAATTCTTCCGGCGAACACCGGTCATGGGCTAACGGGCATCTTACCCGGCCTCTACAGGCATTCTGCCGCTGCTTTTGTATTTTTGAAAACTAAACCGATCATGAATGGCTACGGATATAAAATGCCCGAATTGCGGTCACCAGTTTGAACCAAATGACGCGATCAGGGAAGAAGTGGAAAAGGAACTTCGCTCAAAAGCGGCAGACTGGCAGCGAAAGAAAAATGAGGAATTCCAGGTGAAACTGGACCAGGAACGAAAGCTCATCCAGCAAAGCATGGAGGAAACAATGCGTAAGAGCATCGCCGGCGATTTTGAAAATAAACTGCGCCTGCTGGAACAGAATAATAAGGACAATGAGGAAAAACTCAAGACTGCGCGGCAAAAAGAATTGGAATACCTTAAAAAAGAACAGCAGCTGAAAAACCGGGAAGAAGAGCTGGATATTACGCTTCAAAAAACACTGCAGACAGAACGCGAGAAACTTTCCATTGAACTTCGCAAGATAGAAGAACAAAACGAGGAAAAACTAAAGGCCGCCCGTGAAAAAGAAATAGAGTATCTGAAAAAAGAACAGGACCTGAAGATCAAAGAAGATGAACTTGATCTTACTGTACAGAAAAAACTGCAACAGGAACGGGAGAAACTCTCCGAAGACCTTCGCAAAATAGAAGAACAAAAAGCGGCCAACCGTGAAAGTGAATTCCAACTCCGGTTAAAGGAATTGGAAAAGCAACTGGAAGATCAGAAAAAGCTCGCTGAAGAAATGCGCCGCAAAGCAGAACAGGGATCAACCCAGTTACAGGGTGAGATCCAGGAACTGGCGCTGGAAGAATTGCTGCGCAGCTCATTCCCCTTTGATGTGATCGCAGAAGTGGGCAAAGGCGTGAAAGGCGCTGATTGCATACAAACAGTAAGAAGCAATTCAGGGCAGGAATGCGGCAAGATCATTTATGAAAGCAAGCGCACAGCTACGTTTGGCGGCGACTGGATCGAGAAACTGAAAGCAGATATGCGTAGCCTGGGTGCAGACGTTGCCGTGATTGTCACCCGTACCATGCCACGCGATATGGAAGGGTTTGGTTTGAAAGATGGCGTCTGGATCTGTTCGTTTGCAGAAGTAAAAGCACTCGCGGTGGTATTGCGTGACAGCATCATGCGCATCTCCACTGCCGTTCGCAATAATGAGAATAAGGGCGAGAAGATGCACATGCTGTACGGCTATCTCACCAGCAATGAATTTGCAGAACAATGGAAGGCGATCCGTGAAGGTTTTCTCAGCATGCGTTTATCCATCCAGAAAGAACGGGATGCGATGGAAAAGCTTTGGAAAACACGAGAGAAACAACTGGAGAAGGTATTGCTCAATGCAGCACACATACGCGGCTCCATTGAAGGCATCGCTGGTATGGAATCAGCGGTGGACCTGCATTTGCTGGATGATGCGGAGGAAGCAAATGAAGATGATATGGCGCATTAAAGAAAGTAAAAAGTCAAAATTAAAAAGTAAAAAATTTCTGCATTGTGGGATTTAAGTTCCCGCAGATCGCGCAGATATGTCTTCACTATTGATGTCATGTTATTAAGAACGGGTAAAGATGCAAATTCGTTGGCGCAGATTACGCAGATCAGTTCCTGTTTCCGGAACCTGATCTGCGTAATCTGCGCTAGCGAACTAAAGTTTATAATGATGCCAAAGCGATCTCAGGAGAAGGTATGAAAGATCCGCGCAATCAGCGGGAAACTCTTATGCGACACGTCAGTTCTTTTTAAACAACAACTTTGCATTCGTCCAGTCATTAGCTGCATCTATAAACTCCACCAGTTTAGTCCAGTTGGCAGCGGGTTCATACCCGTGGAAGTAATGCTTACTCACTTTGATCTCAATGGTCTTTCCCACCAGGTTGGCTTGTGCGGTAAAGTAGCCGGCTTCATTACGCACACTTTTATTCAACCCCTCAACTCCTTCCACGGTATACCCTTCCGGTATCTGCACCTTCAAGTGATACTCGATGCTTCGCGGATACGTCATATAAACATCAAGATCCCTTTTGCGTTGTTCCGGTTTGATGGAAACAGGGTTGCCCTGCACCTTTCCGATCTCAAGGATGATATTATTACCCGCCTTCTTTACCAGTCCATCCATATCAAACGAAGAAGAGTAAATAAAATCCGGAGCTGTGTGGCGAACACCCATATTCTCGATCTTTATATCCTTCTGGTTGGTGATCTCCTGTTCATACCAATCCTTTGTTTCTTCAAGAAAAGAAGTTTTTTGTTTCTTTCTTGCTTCGGCAAAAGCGTTCTTCACATCTTCCACAAGTTTGCCTGTACGTTTATTTTCCTGGAGTTGTTCGATAAGGGTTTTGTTTTCACCGAAAGCTCTTAGTTCAGACTCATAAAAATCTTCATACAATATCAGCCTGCTTTGCAGGTCCTCCCTGAAATGTCCTTTGATAATACTTTTCCGTTTCACGCCAAGAGTTGTTTCACCTGGTGTCAATGAAAGGATCAGTTGTTCGATATGTGCATTCTTTCCGGACTCGGAAACCGGCACCTTAATACCCGGAAGTACAGTAGCCAGCTTGGTGATCCCATTCGCACCTCCCACAGAACCCTTCACCCGGAGATTCACTATTTTGGTATTTGTTACGCCCTCTATCGTCTCGGGAACTTCGAAAGGTGTGGAGAATACGGATGAAAAGCCCATGAATTTGTTTGTTCCCCGCAGAAGCGTACTCATGGCAATATCATCTATATCCATCACTTCTTCCATGCGATATCCCCTGCGATAATTGCTCAATAATACAGACCCGTCAATATCTGCCGCCTGTAACACACAATAAGTGAACATCGCTAACCCGTCAAAACTCCGCTTACCGGCATTGATGGATCTTTCCATATCGTTTACGTTGAAAGCCAGCAAACGATTTAAACGGGCAGTATAATAAACAAAGATCGCTTTCTCTTCATCCTCCATTTTTTTGAAGTCAAGGCCAAGGTTCTTGGCATACGTTTTTGCCGTCTTGATGATGTCGGTAAAATATACACTCTCCTGAGGGATATAAACAGAATTATAGAAGTCCAACGCAATGTTATTTGATTTGAGTTCAACCACATCGTCGGTCTCTTTATTCTTATTTACCTCGCCTGGCTTGCTATAACCCGCGAATTTCCGGCCGATCCCTCCTTTATTCCCAAGGGATATGAACATTCGCACAAAAGGCAGTTGCAGGGCCGGCGATACCCACAATGTTGTTTCAAACGCAGGGATATCTTTTTTCACCACATCCAGCACAATATCATCATCGCTGTTCTTTGAAACATTCAGATCCGGAGCGCCGTTATAGCTCCTGTAATCGATCGCAAACTTTTTTCCAAGCTGACCATGAAAGGAATGATGTAGCACGGGCGCATCATCAAAAAGAGTGACTATATATGATTTATCGGAGAAATCATTGGTAAGCCGGATGTTTGTTGCGATGAAATAATCAACAATATCTCCCGGTTGAAGATCCGGGATTGCAACTTTTGCCTTTTTCTCCCTTTTTGATTCGTTGGTAAATACCATATCATCCGCATTTATTTCGCGGATCTTTCCGTCCGGCTTAATTACACGAACACCTACGAATGTGGTGGAGTTATCTTTCCTGTGAAACCCACTTTTGTTTTCGAACCGTGTAAAACTCAGCTCTGAATATTCTTCAACAGCAGACTTGTCATTCACTTTCACCATTTCACGGGCGATCTCGGAGACTGACATGATCTTGTTAGATGAAAATCCGAGAAAGCCGTTGTAACCAAGTTTCGATTTACTGTCAGCCGTCAGTTCCGTATGCCGCGCTATTATTACTGTGGAGGCATTGGCATAACGTGCCGGCACTTCTGTTACTTTAAATTCAGCTTTATCCCAGGACCATACAGTTTTCCGGATCTCTTCTGATTGCTTATGGTATTCTGCATCGGATTTATCCTGTGCATGAATTGGATTGATGGCAAAAAGAAAACAGGTTGCGCTGGCAACAACCATGGTAAAAACATTTTTCATTGGAGATGGCTTATTTTACTTTGGTTAAAACAACTTGCTGATTGTAGAAGTTCTTTAATTGGTCAATGTCTTTATTCCATTGGCCAAACTGTTCCGGCTTCAGTTGTGATTCTTTCAGGATGATCTCACAACGATAGCTGAGATTGGCGCCATTGGACTTATAGCTGCCGGAAAAAGTGTATCCCGGTTGCTGAATTGTCAGGCTTGCGGGCAGTGTCTCCACCTTTTTATCGGCAGGCAATGCAAGCTCTGTTTCAAATACGAGATGATTTTTGAAGAAAAACCAATACGGCAGCTTGCGCTTTGCCGTGTCTATCTTGTATCCCTCAAAGCTGCGGCGGTTATCGATCTCTATATACGTTTCCTGGTTGAAGTCCGTTACCGCATTTTTCCAGGTGACGTCATATTCAACATTGATGTCTTTATTGTAGTCAGAAAGATTGGCTACTTTCAGCGCACTGATCGCGAAATCATTTTTTCCCCGGGAAAGATAATTGGTAAGCGCTGTTTCCTGTTTATCCTGTTTGATGCTGCTCAACCCCGATAAAAGCATCTCTTTATTTTCTCCTTTCCATGCCTGTGTGATATGTCCTTTGAGCACTCCTCCATCAAGGCTGAGTTTTCTTTTCTCTATGGAAGTATTTTGATGATAATCGGCTACAGGTACTTTGCCAAGAATGAAATTCGCGCCATCTTCTATCAGCGTAGGCCTCCCCTGTATCCGCTCAGCTACTTCTCCCATGCCGATATATTTTTCTGTTGCATCAAGATAGACCGGTGTGCCTTTATTCATCCATACACTGATCATGTGATTATCCACCGCCAGCGACGGTGTGGAATAATCGTAGACCAGGTGACGCGTACCGATCCAGCATCTTCTTGCATCAATGTTGATGGAGCGAAGCATTTCTGTAACAAGATTGGCCATACCCTTACAATCCCCGTATTTTTTCTGCAATACATTTTGCGCTTTATCAGGTTTAAACCCGGCGATGCCATCTTCAAAAGCGATATAACGGATATTATCCTGCACCCACTGGTAAACGGCTTTTACTTTTGCATCATCCGTTGTCAACCCCTTTGTAATATCTTCCGTTTTCGCTTTCACATCTGCCGTTTCATTTCCTACTTCCAGTATCAGTTTATGATACCAGTTATATTGATCTTTCAGTGTATTGAAATAAACGTACCTGCTGCCTGAAGGCTCTGCATATTTGCTCATGACAAAAATATGCGGCGCATAATGTGTAACACCCGGGGAAGATGATTCTCTTACAATACCCGGCATATTCTTAACGGTATAGGTATATACGACCTCATTGTTGTTATTCACAACCGTTTTTTTGATATCGTATTTCCCGAAATTGAAGTCTTTCAATTCAAGTTTCATCCACGCGGGCACGATGATCCTGATCTCCATTTCAGCAATCGCTTCGCCTTCGGCGAGATAGATACTGGTGAAATAATGCGGATCAAGAATGGTCTTTTCAAACGTCACTTTTGAGGTAGATCCTTTTTTTGACAAAGGCAGTTTGAAAAAACAAACCCTTGCATCAGAATAGAAAATATCGTTTACGCTGTGGTATTGAAACTTTGGTGTGATACCATGTTTTTTGGAATTATCAACAAGGATAGATACATCATCTATCTTTTCCATATCGTTGTAAAATTCAACGACATCATGATAAGTGTTGTAGCTATTACATAAATAAGTGCGGGTGCTTTTTTCTTTGATCACGACAGGATGCGCATCATCTCCTTTTTCGAAACGGAATTCACGAGTGGCCTGGCTGATCGTTACGTTGTCATTATCCTCGTCTGACTGGCTTTTTGCAAGAAAACTAAAAAGGACCAGGACGGCGACTGATAAGATTTTCTTCATAGTGGATTGCCGAATTGTGCTGCTGCCGGTATTACCGGACAGTTTCGTTTGGTGGTTTAGTTGGTAATAATAACGGCGTAAGATATATATTATTACCACGAAACGCAACAGATCGCCGGGTAGCAAATCTTCCTCAGTTCTCTTTGATATTGATTCTGACGTACTTCAGTTAAACCGGCACATTGTTCTTTCTTACCGTCCTTCCCTCCTTACCGGTTTATTTTTTACCGGCAAGGAGGGAAGGACGGTAGAATATCCGGGAAATATCTTTTCTGCGCAAGTAGCAAGATCAACCGACCACCCAGGCGAGTACGATCTGGTCAAGTATCCGGTAGTTAACCGGTAACCATTTTTGCCGGGGTGCAAAAAAGCATTCGATCTGCTCGGCGGCCAGGTCCTGGCCTTTCAATTGCATATGTGCTTTGAAGTCGACTTTTCCTTCGCCATACCATTTGAACACGGCTTCTTTGGCACTCCACAATGCAGTCAGTTGCTTCAGATCGCCATTCAGCAAAAGCGCCTGTTCCTCCGGAGAAAGGAATTTATCCCTGATGCGCGCGATCTTTTCCACGGGGATCTCGATATCCACGCCTACCCGCTTGTCTTTACTCACAATAGCAGCAGCATAATCGCCGCAATGCGATATGGAAAAATGATATTCCTCACCCGGCAGATATGGCTTGCGTGTATCCGCCACCTGGATCAGGTGATAGGGAAAATCGGCGAACAGGAACTGCAGCAGGAATCTGCCGGCAAGATGCTGCAGCCGTTTATGCGGGTGCGTCACGTCGCGGTGCAGGGGCACGTTTCCCTTGAAGAAAATTTCATTCTCCTCTATCTTCCAGATCCCCAGCCTGGTGGTATCATCTATTGAATGTTGAAAAAAAATCGGCATTTGAAGCGGTTTCGTCTGTATTTTGAAAGGACATCCGTTTATCCTTCATCAAAAATAAAAAAGTAAATAGCCAAAAACTTAGTTTTGCGGCGCAACCAGTGGTTTTTGCATGAAGCCGGCTGGGATTTTTACACTTTGCGGCACAGCCTTTAAAAAAACAGCTATGATTCTTTCAGATAAGCGCATACTTGAGGAAATGGAAAAAGGAACGATCGGGCTCAAACCCTTCGACCGCGAATGCCTCGGCAGTAATTCTTACGACGTGCACCTTGGTAAATGGCTGGCCACCTATAAAGAACATATTCTCGACGCCAAAAAGCATAATGAGATCGATTATTTTGAGATCCCGGATGATGGCTTTGTTCTTTACCCCCATATTTTCTACCTCGGCGTAACGCTCGAGTATACGGAAACGCATGCCCACGTCCCCTTCCTTGAAGGCAAGTCGTCCACCGGCCGTCTCGGCATCGATATCCACGCCACTGCGGGCAAAGGCGATGTCGGATTCTGCGGCCACTGGACCCTGGAGATCTCTGTAAAGCAACCTGTAAAAGTCTATCATGGCATGCCGGTCGGCCAGTTGATCTACTTCCCTGTGGAAGGTGAGATCGAAGTAAAGTACAATCAAAAGAAAAATGCGAAGTATAGCGGGCAACCGGATAAGCCGGTGGAGAGTATGATGTGGAAGAATAAGTTTTGAGGGAGACCGTGGATCGGGAGATGACCGCCGACCGCAGACCGCCGACCGCAGACTGTCGCCTGTTATTGTAAAGTCCTTAAATAACGGGAAAAGAAGATCAATGATGTTGACAAAGGCCGGATTACAACCATCAGTCGGTTATAATCCGGCCTTTATATTTCAGAATTATTTCGATTAACTCTTATTCCGGCTTGCAATGAGAAAATACCTTGCCGCCCGGATGTCTCGTCTGCGGTCGGCGGTCGGCGGTCCGTGGTCTGCGGTCGTACTAAAGCGCCTCAACCCCAAACTTCTTATAATAAGCTATCAACCACGCCACCACCTCATTATACGTCTCCTTTCCTCCCGGCTGGTTATTTGCCTTCAGAAAATTGCCGTAACCCCAGGAAACAACATTTTCGACAGGGTTGCGGTGACGGCGATAGAACTCGTGCTGCTCTTTAATGTCGCGGATGATCGTAGGATGCAGGTTCTCGCGGAGCGCGCGAGCCAGGGAGGTATCACGGCGCATCACTTCCCCATAGGAATAGTTGAACATATCGAAATACATCGAATAGCGGAATACCGGCAGACGACTCTGACGGCCGGCGAGAAAGGCTACGAAATTTGCTTCGTTCTCCTTTCCATAGCCAAGCTGATGGGCGATCTCATGGAGCGTTACAAAAGGCTCAAGGAAATGCGGGATCGTGGTATTCACCTGTGCCTCACCCGAAAATGGATTGTAGTATCCCTGGAAACCAAGATAGTTACCGAGATAACTGAAGATGGACGGCTTTACCGATCTGGGATTATAGGCCAGGAATGGATGCTCTTTGGATACCTCCTCATAAAGCACCGCACTTTCCCGGAACAGATCTTTTTTCTTACGGATCGAATCCCGGCGCTCAGGGCTGGCCTGTTCCGCATACTCATTCAGCCTGAGCTTGAGCGTCTGCGTCAGCGTATCAAGATCGGCCAGTGTATATCGCTGGACTTTCAGACCAAGCTGGCTGGCAATACCCAGGCGGTTATAGTTCAATCCCCATAAAAGATTAAATGTCACATAAATAAAAAGGAAAAAGAAGATCCCTTGCTGAAGTGCCTTTATAAAGTACTGGCGGTTCAGCTGTTTTCTGAACATCAGTTTGAAAAAAACGAAAATGCGGTATATCAATACAATGACCAGGAAAGCGTAGAACAGGTCGCCGATACTGAAAGGGATCCAGCCAAAAAGAAAGCGCTGTATGGCAGCGATCACGGGATACAGACCATAGGTGTAGTATCTTTCAACAAGACCCGGATACAGGGAGATCCATTTTATGGAGATGCAAAAGAGGACCAGTAATACCCAGCTCCAGCTTTTCATCAGGCGTTTAAAGAGCCGGGAAACAAACTTCTGCACAACAACTAATTTTTAACATATTCTGAATCAATCAATTAAATTATCCTTCTTAAACAGTCTCCGATGTCATCCCCTGTCGAAACCAAACGACCGGCCGGATTTAAAACCCTTAGACCCGGGATACCAGGCTTCAAAAATAATCCACAAACAAACCCGGTAATAATCCGTAAAGTGTCGCGAAATTCCCCTACCTTTGCCAACTCTTTAAAAAGTTGATCATGGCCTACCGGCGGGAATTTGAGATAGCTTTTGTTGGTTTGAAACCCGGGATTCATGAGTATAACTACGAGATCACGGATAAGTTCTTTGAGCCTTTTCAGCAGCAGGATTTCCGCAACTGCAAGGCGAATGTAAGGTTGTTACTGGATAAAAAAAACGGTTTCATGTTGTTGAAATTTGAAATCGGCGGAACGCTGGAAGTAACCTGCGACCGTTGTAACAATAACCTTCCGCTTGATTTGTGGGATGAGTTCAACATCACCGTTAAAATGGTTGAAGAACCTGAACTCATGAATGACCAGGAAGATGATCCGGATGTATACTACATCAGCCGTGGCGAAAGCCATCTTGAGGTAGCCGCCTGGATCTACGAATTCATCAACCTGACCATACCCATGCAGAAGACCTGCGGGTATGATGATGCCAGCGGCCCGCATTGCAATCCAAAAGCAATGGAACTGCTGAAAAAGCTGGAAACCAAAGAACCCGGGAAAGAAAAAACAGAAAATCCGATCTGGAAAGGATTGGAGAAATTTAAAGACCTGGATAATTAAAATTATGGGCAGTTTTGCCCCGTTTATTAAAGATTATAATTGTTGAGTTATGCCAAATCCGAAACGCAGACACAGTCAGCAAAGAAGCGCAAAACGCAGAACACACTATAAAGCTACTGCACAGACGTTATCTACCGACAGCACTACAAACGAAATCCATGTTCGTCACCGTGCACACGTGAGCGAAGGCAAACTTTACTATAAAGGTAAAGTGGTAGCTGAGAAGTCACCGGTAAAGTAAAAAGTCAAAATTAAAAAGTAAAAAATAGTCTCTTATGAACGAGGCTGTCTTTTACCTTTGGTTTTATCTTACTTAATTGATTCCAAAGTTCATTGGACAGGTGTGTCTGATGGATTTTGGAATTTCTGTTTTTATAGCTCTTGTTTATTGCAAATGCAATAAGAGATTCCCGGTATCGTTCGTTTTTCAGTATTATTTCAATCATTCTGACCTGAGTATTGTTTACTCTTATTTCAAAACCTGCATTCCGGAAGAATGCTTTTTTTACTTTTGAATTTTTACTTTTGACTTAATTATACGCTTCCAATGAATATCGGACTAGACATGATGGGTGGCGACCTTGCCCCGCTCGAAGCGGTGAAAGGTGTGCTCAAATACCTTGATGAAGAAAAAAATCCGGCAACCTTGTTCCTGATCGGCGATCAGCCACAGGTAGAACAACTGCTGGAAGAACATAAAGTGCCGCGCGAACACCTGCATCTGATCCATTCGGAACAGGTGATCGATATGCACGAACATCCGACAAAAGCACTCAAGGAAAAACAGCGTTCCTCCATCGCGATCGGCTTTCACCTGCTTGCTACGGGAAAGATCGATTCTTTTATAAGTGCGGGCAACACAGGTGCAATGCTTGTAGGCGCTTTGTTCAGCATCAAAGCACTCGAAGGCGTGTTAAGACCAACGATCTCTACCATTATTCCACGCGAAAACGGCAATACCGGGCTTTTGCTCGACGTAGGATTGAATGCCGATTGTAAACCCGAACAACTGAACCAGTTTGCGATCATGGGCTCTGTATATGCACAACTCATGCTCGGCATCAACAAACCACGCGTAGGCCTGATGAACGTAGGAGAGGAAGAAGGCAAAGGCAATCTCCTTGCACAGGCCACCTATCCCCTGCTCAAAGCCAATCAGCATATCAACTTTATCGGCAACATCGAAGGCCGCGATGTACTGGAAGATAAGGCAGACGTTATGGTCTGCGAAGGCTTTACCGGTAACATCATCCTGAAAATGGCTGAATCGCTTTATGATATCACGCACCGGCAAAAGATTGAACACGAATACTTCGAACGATTCAATTTCGAAAATTACGGCGGCACACCGGTGTTAGGTGTAAGCAAACCGGTCATCATCGGTCATGGTATTTCAAAAGCGAAAGCATTTTCTAATATGATACGCGTGGCTCAGCAGATGATTGAGAAAGACGTGCTTGGTAAAATGCGCGAAGAACTTCAATAATCATAACGGTATAAACATCTCTTTTTGACAGGGCATCTTAATACAGAGGAGGCTGGCTCAACGTATGAGGCAGCCTCCTCTGTGTTTATATAGATATTTGTCTGATCCGGACTATTTGCCATCCAACCCCTTTATTTCACATACACTTCGATCGTTCCCTTTGTATCGCCGCGCCTCGGAGCGATAAAAGAGTCTATCATCTGGTAATGCACCTTCAGGCTATCACGCACACGAAAGGGGTAAAAATTATTAAGTGTAGGGATATGCTCAAACAGCACAAGATCATACTTCTTTTCTGCGATATTTTTTTCAAACATCTCCGCCTGTTTATTGAACATACCCACCCCCAGATGATACCATAGCGGATAATGACTTCCCTTTTCCAGTTCAAACGGAATTTCGACAGCGAGCGGCGTGAGTTCTGTCATGTTCAATACCTTCAATGGTTGTTTTTGTTTGATAAGGTCCATTGCCATCAGACGTTTGATGCCGTCCACGGTAGGGCCGGGCATGTAGATCTTATCAAAAGCCTTTAGCCCTGAGAACTTCCATTGTGCCAGTGGGATATCCGTTGTATCCTTTGGTGTGATCATGTAAGTTTTTTTATTTACTATGTTCTCACCGGTTGCGGACACTTTCGCCTGATCCGAAGGCAGCGCACGTTCAGCGATCCGCTGAATATATTTCCAGTATGCGCCGCTCCACCAGATGACGATCCCCAGGGTAAATGCGCCTACAACGGCTGGTCTGTTCACCTGCACCGGTACCAATCTGATGAGTTGGCTTAGTATGAACGCAATGGCGAAACTGTGAAAAAAGATATTGTTATCCGGCGGGATATAACTGGTCACCTGGAAAATAGCTGATTCAGCAAGAATGCCAACCGTCAGCAGCAAAAACAGCATTTCCTTCTGTTGCCCCCACAAATCTCTCCATTTCGCAAAACGCATGACCAGCAATACAAGGATCAGGAACAGGTAGAATTTGATCCATTGAGAACCGGTAAAGAATTCATCAACGATCTCGAACGGAGAGATCCTGGCTGAATGCGGTGCCTGACCATGATTGAACCAATATCCGAAACCGTAGCGTGACAAAGGCAGAATGAACAGCAGAAATACAGCTATCAGGCTACCTGCAAAAATTAATAGCGGTTTGAATTTGCGTTGTTGTAAAGCCACATAAACAAGTAATGCGAAACTCAACAGGATCGACATTGCGCCTGCATCCTGCTTGGTAAAAAATGAGCAGCAGCAAAACAATGCCGCCAGCGCGAGCCAGGCCCCACTCCATTTGCTGTTCTCATTTACAAGCGCCTTCAGCAGAAAAGCCAGCGCAATGAACTCATACACTACCACGGTATGATTGTACCATGGCCAGAAATTAAAAAAAGAAAAAGAAAGACAATATACAAGGACTGACAGGAACCGTATTCCCGGTTCAACACCCATGCTTTTCATAATAGAACGGAAAGCAAGTCCTGAAATAATATTGATAAATACCTGCGCCTTCACAAGTGTGATCATCTTCGCGCCAAAGATCTTAAAGAACAGAGCCGGGATCACCCAGTACATACCTCCAAGCGGTGTTCCAAAATCACGAAATGGAATTTCTCCATTGCTCATCCGGTATGCACCTTCCCAGGACAGAAATATATTTACCCGGTATGGAAAAGAAACAAACAATGGAACTAACGCCAGGCCTACAATAAATGCCAGTTCCGCAAGCGAGAGATAATTTTTCCTTTCATAAGTCTTAAGGTTCATATCAACAGCTAATTTCTGTAAACATAAAACAAAAGCTTAATTATTAAAAGCAGGCAATGATTAAATTATCGGATGAACTTATCATATGGCGTTGGAGGAAGCCCTTCTTTCCCCGGACCCGGAGAAAAAGCAAAAAACCCTTCCGTACTGGAAGGGTTTATCTGTCAGGAGTTTCAAATTTGAGTTCCGCCGGCGGTTAAATCCACCCGTTATCGTATCTCAGCACGGCATTATCTGGAACCAACCGCGTCACCGGCAAATATGCTTGTAGCGCTCGCGTAGCTCATGTTGATGAGATTATCGGCAGTGATTCCTTTTTCTTCATAGCCTGCGAGTTTCCCTGCCGGAACGATCGCGTAAGAGAACTGAAGGCCTGTGAGAGAAGGCAATCCTTTCTCAGCCGAGGCAGAAAGTACGATGCTGCTGTTTTTGATCTCATAGCTCCATTCAACACCTGAGGTCGAAGCAGGCAGTGTATTGATAGTATTATTATCTTTTGAATAAACCAGGACAATGCCACCATTTAATACCGCGGAGTCAATTGCCGGAACATTGATCTGCCCACTTGCTGAAGTGCTTTTACCCGCTTCGCTGCTAAAAGCAACGTTTGTCCAGGACGATGTTTGCACTTTATCATTACTTGTCTGTTCAGTTTGAGAGAATATCTGGTCATTCTGCTTTTGGCAGGAAGCGAGAACGATTGTACCTGCCAGCAGCAATAAAGAGATTTTTTTCATATAATTTATAATAAGATGGTTTATTAGATTAGTTTTTCAAGATGATTGTTGATTCTTCTGTATCACCGCTTTTTGCAGTCAGCACATAAGTACCTTTTGGCAGGCTGCCCAAAGAGATATATTGCTGGCTCAAACCTTTCGCAGCTTTTGTCAGCGTGATCTGTTTAACCACTGCACCCGCCTGGTTGGTGATGGTTACATTGAATGAGCCGGTATGGTCATTGTTGAGTTTAACCATTGCACGGTCCGTCAGCGGATTTGGATAAACCTCCAGTGCACTTGCGGTTGCTGTCTCAGCAGATCTTGCCGCAACAGATGCTGTGCTTGAGCTGGAGCCTTCGGTGATACTGAATCCGTTCAGGTAAGTGTATGTTTTAGATCTCTTCATTGTGATTACGATCGTTCCGTCCGAAGCAGGTATAAGGCCGGAGAATGCTGCTTTATTCGTCTTATTGTTGTATGTAGCAATCACTTTGTTGAGAGAACCGGTAGTAAACGTGGTATTATTGTCAGGATTGCTGTTACGTCCTGCATATAATTCTATATCATACTTTTTAGAAGGGTCAAGGCCAGTGATAGTAAGCGTACGGCTAACCGCGTTTGAGTAGCTTGAGTGACGCAGTACTTCAGCCGGTGCCATTCCTGAACCATAACCTGTACCATTGTCTCCCACAGCCGTACTGTGGCTGATCACAGCTTTAGCGCTTGAGGTGGTCCCGTCAGAATATTTAAGGCTGGCAGAGGTTACATTGCTCACTGCGCCGCCGCCAATATTCCAGTTGTTCCATTCTGTGCTGCTATAGGCGCTTGATCCTGCAAACATTTTTACTTTAATATACTTCGCACTTCCTGCAGGAGGATTTGTTGCAGGCGGAGGAGTTGATGCTGCAGGCAATACGTTTACGACAACATCATCATAAGCTGTAGCTCCACGATTATCAATAACAGTCAGACGGAAAGTATAAGATCCAGAAACCAGCCCGCTTACAGTAGGATTGGTAATTCCTACATTGTTGATAGAAAATGAAGAGGGACCGGAAACTTTTGACCATGAGTAAGACGCGATAGAACCGTCAGGATCAGATGCTGAGCCGGACAATTGGATAGAAGCGGTCGGCAATGTGATGGCTTTATCGGCGCCGGCATTTACTGTCGGTGGTGTATTTGGAGTTGTGCCTCTTGAATAACCCAGCATCCACTCGTACATGTTCTTGCCATCTTCTCTGTAATTCGGATCAGAAGCCTGAGACCAGCAATCGTGACCGCTTACATTGAATACAGTCAGCCTGGCTTTGGGATTAGTAGCAGTTTCGTTAACGCCGTTCACCCAGTTCTTTGTTGTGTTTACAGAAACAGTCGGGTCTCCATTGTTATGGAAAGCCCATACAGCAAGGCCCGCTGTGCCCATGTTGTGTGCAGCTGAAACGCTATAAGTAGCAGCTCCGCACATTGGCACGATCGCCGCAAGCCGTTGTGCTGACGCGAGCTTTGTGCCGCCAAGTTTCCACACGAAGCCACCACCTAAACTAAGACCTGTGGCATAGATACGATTTGGATTAACCCGGTAATGCGCGATCGCATAATCAATCAGCATGTTCAAAGTAACATCTACCACACTCGAATTCTGCATTTGAGGAGCGAGTACGATAAACTTGTGCGTTTGACCATTAACAGTGAATGATTGAGGAAATCTTCCTTCTTTGATGAGCTTTGGCACGCCGTTGGCCAATACTTTAGGAAGCTGTGAAGCACTGCCATCTCCCATTTCTCCCATGCCATGAACAAAGATCAGCAGGGGATAAGTTTCAGTACTGGAAGAATATCCAGTCGGGAGGGACTCATAGAATCCATGGATATTGGAAGCAATGTCAACGTATCTGGGCGTAAGTGTTTGCTGTGCATTAGCCGATGATACAAACGAAAAGAAAGAACATAGAAATGCAATTACAGCCATCAGGGTGCTGCGAAGAGCCTGGTTTTTCATTCAATTTTTGTTTTGTGTTTAAATAAGGGGATTTTTTTTCTCGCCACCAATCGAATGCCATTGAAACAACTACTATGCCAATGGGATCTTTTTTTTTAATTGTTATTCACATTAGGAAATTCATTTTTACTTGCCGTTTCATGTATATATGTCATTGATAAAAAGCATAGATCTCTACTAGTGAATACCGAACACTAGTAAATAAACATCTATATAATGATTGGTGGAGTTTTCGCAATTCTTTTAGCAAAAATGCGAAGTAGAAATATGCAGCAAGCTTAGTAAGTTCGAATGGTGTGCTATGGAATAATTTCTACTGCAAAGAAACAACACAACGCTCCTTGAAAAAATAGAACATATTATTATCCTCGTGTAGTATATAATCTATTAGGAAGATCTTATATATCTCCACTATATTTTAATGTCTCACGCGATCATAAAGTTTTTCTCGCTTGTTGATATAAAATCTTGCTGTCAGTGAATATAGCAAGCATCTATTCTGCGACCTGTCATTAATACGAAGCTCATACATCAATAATGTATTACCCCTGGCATTTCAATACAATACTTACTCGAATAGTTGGTTATTGCTTATTTACATTCGATGGCCAATGGCTGATATAAACGTTGTAAACGTAAAAACTTCATGTTGTTAATTGACTTTACCCTGTATAGAATTGTTTCGCATACCGTTCTTTAAACCCGTTATCAATCACCGAATAACTAGATAGGAGTATAACCGGCAAGTTGGATTTAATTAAAGGAAATACAAGAACGATTATATAACGGCGCCGCTCCAACGCCTGATGATCTTTACCAACGTCCATACAACACTTATAGCACCTGCTTTCAAATCAAACCTGCCTGATCTTACTGAAGATCTGCATACCGGCCAGTCGCTGCCGAGCAGTACCTGCTAAGAAAGGCAGTCCATCCCGCGGAAGTCTGTTAAATCAATGTTACGCCGTTGACCTCCGTTCGTTTATTTTCCTAAAAAGATCCTGATGCGGGTCCGCGTGATCTCCCTGTCTCCCGGTCATTCAGGTGGACGGGTTGACTCCCTGAGGCCTACGCGGCCAAAATCCCAGCACACAGGATTTTTTATACAGCCAACTCATCAGTACTATTAGATGTGGCTTTTAGTTTGTATTTTGTCGCCGTAATTCAACTTACTGTGGCTTATTTCAAACTATTACGGCCCAAAGACTGGGCAAAAAACCTTTTCCTTTTTATCCCCCTATTCTTTGCAGGACAGCTTGAGAATTTGCATAAAGTGGTGGATCTCTCGCTGGCGTTCCTCTGCTTTTCAGCCATTGCGAGCAGCATTTATATTTTGAATGATTACCGGGATGTCGAAGACGACCGCAGACATCCTGTAAAATGCAAAAGGCCTATTGCCAGCGGAGAAGTGTCTAAACCAGCCGCGCTGATCATCGCCCTGGCACTCATTATTGCTGGGTTTGCCGGCTCGCTGATGATCAGGGAAAAGTTCACTTTTGTGCTCGCGATCTATTTCGTGATCAATCTTGGCTATTCCTTTGGGCTGAAAAACGTGTCTATACTGGATATAATCCTGCTGGCTGCCGGTTTCGTGCTGCGGCTGAAGGCCGGATCGGTAGTGTCCCAGATCGCACTTTCAGAATGGATCGTGATCATGGTATTCCTGCTCGCCCTGTTCATGGCGATAGGAAAAAGAAGGGATGATGTATTGCTGAAGCTTGAATCGGGCGTGGATATGCGCAAATCCGTAAAAGGATACAATCTTGATTTTCTGAATACAGTACTCGCCCTGATCTGTGCCGTAATCATCGTAGCCTATTTCATGTATACAATGTCTGAACGTACGATCGCCAGGTTGGGCACATACAGACTTTATTACACCTGTCTGTTCGTAATCGCCGGGCTGATGCGGTATTTGCAGATCATCTTTGTATCGTCAGATTCCGGCTCGCCAACCAAGATCCTTTATAAAGACCGGTTTATTCAGGTCACACTTTTATTGTGGGTGATCAGCTTCTTCCTGATCATTTACCTGAAAAGAGTTACTATTTTTCAGTGACAAGCTGCCATCTGAGTTTTCTTAATCTTTAAAAAAGTACGATGCCAACCGTTCTCGTTCTTGGCGCCACCTCCGATATTGGCTTCGCCACGGCAAAAAAATATGCCGCGCAACAATTCAATGTGCAGCTGGCAGGGAGGAATATTGATGCGTTGAAACCATTGCAATCGGATCTGCAGATCAGGTTCGGTATCGATTGCTCGGTACACCACTTCGATGCTGAAGATATTCACTCACATCCGGCTTTCTATGCCGGGCTTTCCGTAAAACCGGATGTCTGCATTTGCGTGGTCGGCTATATGAATGATAATGACAAGGTCATTGAAGACATAAGTGAAACAGCACGCACCATCAACACCAACTATACCGGCCCTGTTTCGATACTCAATATCATTGCTGCCGACTTCGCCCGGAGAGGTACAGGAGCCATCGCCGGCATCAGTTCTGTAGCCGGACTGCGGGGAAGACAAAGCAATTACATTTATGGAAGTGCAAAAGCCGGCTTCACCGCTTACCTGTCCGGGCTGCGAAATAAGATGTTCCATCAAAAGATCCACGTAATGACGGTTCTTCCGGGCTTTGTGAATACCAGGATGACCGCTGATCTTGAATTGCCGAAACTCCTTACGGCTCAACCGGCCGAAGTTGCGGACGCCATATTCAGCGGTCTGCAGAAAAAGAAAAACGTCATTTATGTAAAATGGTTCTGGCGCTGGATCATGCTGATCATCACCAGCATTCCCGAATTCATGTTTAAAAAGAAAAAACTGTGAAAAAAGGAATTGCTTTCTTTGATTTTGACGGAACCATCACCACGAAGGATACGCTGCTTGAATTCATCAGGTTTGCAAAAGGAACGCTTCCTTTTTATACTGGCTTTATGCTGAATAGCCCTTACCTGGTTGCATTCAAGGCAAAAATCATTTCCAACCAATTGGCAAAGGAGAAAATACTGGCTTATTTTTTCAAGGGCATGCCGCTTGCGCATTTTGAAGAAATATGTCAACGGTTTGCGACGGAGGTACTTCCCGGATTGCTGAGACCCGATGCGTTAAAAGAGATCCGGTCTTTGCAGGAAAAAAATATCGAGATCGTCATCGTATCCGCATCTCCCGAAAACTGGCTAAAACAATGGGCTCAATCCATCGGTGCGTCTCTTATTGCCACGAGACTGGAAGTTAAGAACGATCGCCTGACCGGTAAGATCGAAGGCCTTAACTGTTATGGGGAAGAAAAGGTCTGCCGGATAAAAGCACTGTATACACTCACCGACTATTTGGACATATTCGCCTATGGCGATAGTTCAGGCGATAAGCCAATGCTTGCACTTGCCAACCATTCTTCTTACAAGCCTTTCAGGAAAATTAACTAGCCCAACTGCCAGTTTACGGCCTACTGTCGTTCAATGGCTCATGGCCTATAGACGCCCGTTGGGCAGACAGTCTTCATCTTGTCAATCTTTTTGCCTTTTCATGGCATTGTTCGAATGTCAGACTTAAATCGGCCATCGGTCATCGGCCATCGAACCGTCATAAAGCTATAACCGGCAAGTTGTATTAACTAAGCAAGATTTCCTTTCTTCAGTTCTGTAAATGCATAGTCGCATGCCCGGGCAGTCAACGCCATATATGTCAGTGATGGATTCTGACAGGCCGATGAAGTCATACAGCTTCCGTCGGTGATAAATACGTTCTTCACCTCGTGCATCTGGTTCCATTTATTGAGGACAGAGGTTTTGGGGTCATGTCCCATTCTTGCTGTTCCCATTTCGTGTACGCAATCGCCGCCGACTGAGTCATAATCGAAACCCTCAATACTGCGAAGACCGGCTTTTTCCAGCATTTCCATGGCTGACTGCTTCATGTCCTTGCGCATGGCAAGTTCGTTCTCGCCAAATTTGAAATGGATGGAGACCTGCGGAATGCCCCATTTATCTTTTTTGCTTTCATGCAGGGCGACCCTGTTCTCATGATTGGGCAAGGTTTCGCCCCAGGCACTCATCCATAGTGTCCAGTTGCCGGGCTGTGTGAGTTGCTTTTTGAAGTCTTCTCCAAAGCCGGGCAGGCGTTTGGATGTATCAAACCAGGTTTCCCGTTCAGCGTCTGCCTGGTAACCGAAGCCGCGGAGATAATCATTTCGTTTGGTTGATTCGTCCAGGTTACGGAAGCGGGGAATGTAAATGCCATTCGGACGACGTCCCTCATAGTATTTATCCTTGAACCCATCATATACGCCTTTACCACCCACTCTGAAGTGGTGGTCCATCAGATTGTGTCCGACTTCTCCGCTGGAATTGCCCAGGCCCTGCGGGAATGCATCGGAAACGGATTGAAGCAGGATCTGCGCCGACCCGATCGTTGATGCATTCAGGAAAATAATGTCTGCAAAATATTCGTAGGTCTGATGGGTTTCTGTATCGATGATCTTTACCCCCTTTGCCTTGCGTTTATCTTTATCATACAGGATCTCGAGTACGATAGAAAACGGCCGAAGGGTCAGATTGCCGGTAGCCATGGCCGCCGGAATAGTGGCTGAATTGCTGCTGAAATACCCGCCGAAGGGGCAGCCGCGGCTGCAGAGGTAACGGAACTGACAGGGACCTCTCCCCTCCCATCCGCGGGTGAGATTGGCTGTTCTGCCCATGATGACTTTCCGTCCTGGAATGGTTTTTTCGACCTGCGTTTTGAAGTGCTGTTCCAGGCAGTTCATTTCCATGGGTGGAAGAAAGAAGCCATCGGGCAGGTGCGGCAGGCCTTCAGCCTGACCACTGATGCCCACAAATTTTTCTACATATTCATACCACGGTGCGATATCGGCATAACGGATCGGCCAGTCGACCGCGATCCCTTCCTTTTTATTCGCATCAAAATCAAGATCACTCAGGCGGTAGCACTGACGCCCCCATGTAAGTGAACGTCCGCCCACCTGGTAACCACGGATCCAGTGAAAAGGCGATTCCTGTACATAAGGATGCTCACGGTCATTTACAAAGAAATGTTTGTTCCCTTCGTTATAGGTGATACTTTGGATCGGGCTTTCTTCCTTATCTTTTTTTGAGTTCTCAAGACGGTGCTCAAGTTCCCAGGGAGGAAGCATGGCGGTGGTGTAATCACGGACATGTTCAACATTCCTGCCCCGTTCAAGCATCAGGGTCTTCAGCCCTTTCTGACAAAGTTCTTTCGCGGCCCAGCCGCCACTGATGCCGGAGCCGATCACGATCGCATCATAGGTATGCTGCGGAATGGCGCGGCTATTAATATTTTGTTGTGGATCGCCCATGGATCGGGATAAGATTTATTGAGTGGCCCAGGCTTTCTGCCCTGGTTTAAGATCTGTATTGATATAATGCCCCGGAACAGCCTGATACGCGAGCGCCTGAGTGGCACCTGCCTTTGAACTGCAATAACCAAGCACCGTATATTTTTTTAAGGTTGTGAAGAACGGATCACCAAGCAGTTTATGTTCGACTTTGGCAGCTGTACCTTTAAAGAATACGCTTTTCTTTTCAAAATGCTTTAAGACAGCCGTTCTCTCAGCAATGGAACACTTATCAAAAGGGCGGCCATATCCCATTTGTGTATAAATAGCAAGATCTTTCACACCATCGATGAATCTGTTTTGTGTGGCTGTCGGACAGCAGTCTTTCACCATCAGCACAATGAATGCACCTACGCCTGCATCTTTTGCTCCGGGCGTATCTGTACGGGGAATGATCGTATCAGCGAGTTCGCTGATCAGTGGTAGTGCTTCGGTTAAAAGGCCGAAGTCAGGTGATTTGAATACATGATAGGCTTTGAAGCCTGATACGGCTGCTACAGCACCTCCTCCCAGTAAGAGGAATCTCTTAATAAATTTTTTCCGCTGCATGGATCTCCTAATTCGAATACAAGATAAACCGGTTTTTTCATAAATAAAATATACATGTAAACACTTTCATGTACGAAAAACCCATCTTGCTACACATGATCCCTAAAAATACCTGAAAAGATTTGGCGGAGATATGGGATTGATTAACTTCACGCGCCTATCTCCAATATCCCCTGCGACCACCGTTTTATTGCCCTGTTTTTAAGATCCATCCACCTTTCCGGACCGTGTGATAATTACCACATACGAAATCTGATTATATGAAATATAAATTTACGCTTGCTTTTTTCGTGGGCCTTGTTCTTATGTGCCAGATTGGTTTTGGCCAGAATGCTTACCGGAGTAAACAGACCGGTGCGAATTACTCGTGGACGAATATTGCCAATTGGGAGATGTTTGATGGCGTGAGCTGGGTAGCGGCTACTGCTTATCCGACCAGTACCGCTGATGTGATCACTATCTCTGCTACAGACAGTATCACTTTATCAACCGGTCTTTTGATAGATCAGGTTGTTGTTGACGGAGTGTTGGCAATTTTCAGTTCAACGCAAAATTTACGAGATGCAACTGGACTAGACATGGAAGTTAATGGAAAGCTCTATATCGGTCTCAATGGCAGTCTTGGGGGCTCCGGCTACCTACAGATCAATTCAGGCGGATCGCTATTATTTCCGGTAAATAATGGAAGACTGAGAGTTATTACGGACAACTACGGAACGACCACCGCATCAAATCCTACAGGCGCGACGTCAGGAATTGAACAACTATTCAATAATTTCGGCACTTTCAACATTATTTCAGGAGGATTTGCTTTTAATTATTACCAGTTTACTAACTACGGCACATTCAATATTCTTGGTACATCTCCCGACTGTTATATTCAGTCAACTGCTGGCGGCTCATTATACAATGCGGCAAGCGGTACAATAAATAAGCCGAATGACGATCTCTTTTTCATAAACCGGCTGGCTAATGAAGGAGCGATTGTTGCAAGAGGAACTCTTGACGTTACTAAT
This sequence comes from Citrobacter freundii, assembly GCA_003243445.1. Lineage (GTDB taxonomy): Bacteria > Bacteroidota > Bacteroidia > Chitinophagales > Chitinophagaceae > Terrimonas_A. Next base: position 51,763 of record QFQQ01000014.1, on the reverse strand, counting down.
GCGTCTTCCATTGGACTTAATAGCACCATTCAAATAGGAGCAACACCCGGCTATCTACAGCTTCCTACTGCAATGTTCGCGATAGGGGCGGCTCCCATTGTCAATTTGAAAATTGTTGATGGAAGTGGTATTGGAGTTGGTCATGATGCTATTAGACTACTAGGCCTTAGTGCACCGAACCTCGTAGATACTCGTTTAGTTATTACAGGCAATCCTGCAGCTCCTGTAGGCACTTACACCGTCGTAGACCCCAACGGAACATTTGTAACTCCTCCACAAAACAGCAATATCACTGTACCAAGTGGTTATTCTTTTACAGTTACTTCAATGAGTGTTGAAATCCAGAAAAATACTTCCCTCCCCGTTCTCTGGGGTGAATTCAATGCTTTCGACGAAACCGACAAGGTCCGCCTGATCTGGTCAACCGTACAGGAGATCGATGCTTCCCATTTCGAAGTGGAATTCTCAACAGACGGTTCAAACTTCCAGTCAGTATCCAGGATCTCTGCTGCGGGTAATTCAAACGTGGAAAAACGCTACAGCTTCGTACATACCAGCCCAAGCAAAACATCCACCAACTTCTACCGGATCAAACAGGTTGACATCAACGGCAAGTACACATATTCCAAAACGGTTCCGGTCAAGCTCAAAGGCACAGGCCGTCCTGTGGTAAGTGCCACGCCAAACCCGGTAAGGAATAGCCTGCAGATCATCGCGGCAAAAGAGAATTTTAAAATGATCCTAACAGACCTCAACGGTAAAACCGTGAAAACGCTTTCCCTTGCAAAAGGATCGCAGTACCTGGATGTATCCGAACTGTCAACGGGAACATATTACATCCTCTTCTCAGACGGAGAAAGTTCTTTCTCCCAAAAGATCATAAAAATGAGATAAAAGCACAGACTGTTATACCCGAAGCGGCCATATCCTGATGATATGGCCGCTTCGTTTTGTAAGGATTCGTGCGTACGTAACACGCTGATTACTTGACGCTGATCATCGTTTTAAATATGAACGCTTGTTAATAAACGGGTTATATTTCCTTCGTGAAAAATACCCTCAAAAGCTTGCACACCTATTAGTTTTCACCTATTTTCACAGCCACTTTCAATATCCTTCCAATACTGCTTTTTCACACCCTTTCCTAAGATTTTTCGACCTTTTTAAAGTCCAATCCTGCCATTTGATGATCCCGTAAATCTGGACTTTTATGAACTATAAATCTACATTGTCTCTCTTTGTGGGCCTGATCTGCTTGGCGCAGGCCGGTTTTGGGCAGAATGCATACCGTAGCAAGCAAACAGGCAGCGACTATTCATGGACAACAGCAGCCAATTGGGAGTTCTTCAACGGAACAACATGGGTAGCGGCTTCCGCTTATCCAACAAGCGCGGATGACGTCATCACCATTTCTTCAACCGACAGTATCACTTTGTCTACTGCAATTACCATCGACCAGGTTGTTGTCGACGGCATCCTGTCAATATTCAGTACGACCGGCACCCTGAATAATGGAGCGGGTACTGACATGACAGTAAACGGTAGATTAAATATGGGTTTCAACGGCATCCTGGATGGAACCGGTTCATTGCAGATCAATGCCGGAGGTACGCTTTCTTTCCTGCTGGCGGGTTCCCGTGTAAGAACAACGACTGTGAACAGTGGCAACGTGGTCATTTCAAACCCTGCTACCACTGCCAGCTATGTTGAGACCAACACATTTACCAATAACGGAACCTGCACGATCTATTCAGGCGTATTTACCGTAAACAATTGCGAGTTTGTCAACAATGGCAATTTTGTGATCATGGCAACTTCACCTGACAGCTATGTTCAAACTTCTGGTACTACTCCAACAGGACAGTTCACCAATACTGCCTCCGGCACGATCAACAAGCCTGTTACAGGGAACTTCTATTTTAACCGTTTTGCAAACAGCGGTTTGATAAAAGGTATCGGCGTGTTGGACCTGCACACAATCCCTAGCAATAACGGATCGCTGGAACCAGGAAATTCACCGGGCGCACTGAGCGTTCCGTACAACTTTTTCACAGGTAAAACTCCTGTTGTAAATCTTGAGATCCAGGATGGAACTGGTGCGGGTGTTGGTCATGACCTGCTTACGATCACCGGCGTATCTTCCAATATTTCCGGTACAATATTCAACGTAACCGGAAATCCTGCGGCTCCAATGGGTTCTTATACTGTTGTTACTGCCGATAATAATTTTACCGGTGGCGCACCAACCGTAAATGTTCCTCCAGGCTACAGCTATACAGTGAATGCAAATAATATCGTTATCAACAAAAATATCAGCCTGCCGATCCTCTGGGGTGAATTCATAGCATATGATGAAACTGATAAAGTGCGCCTGGTATGGTCAAGCATCCAGGAAATCGATGCTTCACATTACGACGTGGAATTCTCTTTAGATGGTGCTTCCTTCCAGCAACTGTCAGGAGTAGCCGCAGCGGGCAATTCAAATGTTGAAAAACGCTATAGCTATACCCATACCAGCCCCAGCAAAACTGCAACAAATTTCTACCGGATCAGGCAGGTGGATATCGATGGACATTACACCTATTCGAAGACGATACCTGTTAAATTGAGAACGACTGGGCGTCCTACCGTTTCCATTACACCAAACCCGGTAAGAAATACCCTGCAGATCTTTGCAGCAAAACCCAACTTCAAGCTCACGCTTACAGACCTTAACGGAAGAACATTGAAAACACTTCGGCTTGCGGCAGGTTCACAATACATGGATGTAAGCGAACTGCCAACAGGTTCCTACTACATCCTTTTCACCGATGGAGAAAGCACCTTCTCTGAAAAGATCATCAAAACAAGATAATAAGAAAGGTTTCATAAAAAGAGAACGCCACTTCGTTGATGAAGTGGCGTTCTCTTTTATGAAAACCTCACTGCTATACGTTACTCAACTCTCGTTTACGCGGACAGTTTCAACGGATCGGTTCAGCGGACATTCCGCATATTTCGGCAAAACGATCGCCGCATTTTGCTGCAACTGTTATCCACGTTGTATCAAAAATAAACGAAGGCCGGGGAGTTGTCTGAACAACCACCAGTATCCATGAGGCTGCTAATTAAAAAAGGCTGCCTCAATTTTGAGACAGCCTCTGAACATAAATCTTATTTTAATTACTGCTTGATGAACTGCAGCGTTTTAACATGATTGATATCGACTCCAATGTTAATGAAATACGCGCCATTTGCAAGCTTGCTGATGTCAACGGGGCGGATCATTTTCTGCGAAGTGCGCATGAACTGTTCCTGGTACACCAGTTTACCAAACGTATCAAAGATCCTCAGGTAAGTGTTATTGCGCTCTGTGCTTGACTCGATCACAACGTTCAGCATATCCTTTGCAGGATTCGGATAAACTCTTGCCCTTGAGTCAACCGGCATAACGTTCACGATTACCGTTGTATCACCCTGGCCGCCGCGGTTATCAGTTACAACAAGTTTGAATTTATACTCCCCGGGCACAAGTTGTGTTGCTTCGGTTGTTCTGGAAGTTGCTGCAGTGAATACTGCCTGTCCGGGGCCTGAAACCATTGACCATTGGTAAGTAACAATGATCCCATCCGTATCATAGCTGGAAGATCCATCAAGCGTTACTCTATCCACCGGATAAATGATCGTCTGCGCATTTCCGGTAATGGCGACCGGTAACTGGTTAGCGGGTGTTGTTGCGGCATTAACTGTCACAATGAGTGTGGCTTTGCTGCTTGCACCTTTGTTATCAGTCACTGTCAATTCAAACTTGTAGATCCCTTGTACCAGATTACTGATCACCGTCTGCTTTTGCGTCGGCGTCGCTATAGTGAACTGTGCAGGGCCTTCGATCTTTGTCCACTGATAAGCAGCGATCGTACCATCAGGGTCATAGCTTGCAGATCCGTTTGCAGTCACACTGTTAGCCGGAAGTGTTATCTGAATATTAGCTCCTGCGTTGGCAACGGGCAATTGGTTCACGGCGCCGGGATTTACGGTAATCGTTACTGTGTCTTTTGCCGTTGCATTGTTATTGTCCGTTACTTTTAATTCGAATTTATACACGCCCTGTACCAGATTGCTGACAAGGGTCTGCTTCTGAAGGGGTGTTGCAATGGTGAACTGCGCAGGCCCCTCGATCTTTGCCCACTGGTAAGCAGTAATGGTTCCATCAGGATCATAGCTGCTGCTGCCGTTGATCGTCAGGGAAGATGTAGGCAGTGTGATCGTTACATTGTTTCCTGCATTCGCAACAGGCGGCTGGTTTGGTGCGTTAGCTGCATTTACAGCAACCTGCACAGTGTCTCTGCCAATCGCACCGTTATTATCGGTTACACGCAATTCAAAAGTGTAAACACCCTGTACCAGGCTATTGATCACGGTCTGAACCTGTGTTCCTGTTGCGATAGAGAATGAAGCCGGTCCTGTGAGTTTTGTCCATTGATATGCAGTGATCGTTCCATCAGGGTCGTAGCTACTGTTGCCGCTCAGGGTGACCGTATTCGCAGGAAGCGTTATCACTTTGTCGATCCCTGCGTTAGCTACAGGAGGCAGATTTGGTGCAGGAGCCGGATTTACCGTTACCATCACCGTATCTTTTGCTGTCGCGCCTTTATTATCGGTAACTGTCAGTTCAAACTGGTAAACGCCCTGTGCAAGATTATTCACCACTGTTTCAGCCTGAGTGGCTGTGACAATTGTTGAAGCAGCAGGTCCGCTGATCTTTGCCCACTGATAAGCGGTAATCGTCCCATCAGGATCAAAGCTACCTGTGCCACTTAATGAAACTGTATTAACAGGTAGTGTGATCGTTTTATCTATACCAGCAACCGATACCGGTGGCTGGTTAGGTGCAGGTGCCGGATTAACAGTCACCGTCATGGTATCTTTACCAGTCAGGCCGTCATTATCGGTTACCGCAAGTTCAAAACGATATACACCCTGTACAAGATTATTGATAGTCGTTTGAACCTGGTTTGGGCTTACAATAGCGAACTGTACCGGGCCTTCGATCTTTGTCCAGCGGTAGGTGCTGATCGTTCCATCAGGGTCGTAGCTGCCGTTACCATTCACATTAATGCTGCTCACCGGAAGTGTAATGCTGACGTTTGGGCCGGTATAAGCTACTGGAGCCTGTTTCGGAACTGCTGGTACATTCACCGTTACAGTCATAGTATCTTTGCCCGTCGCTCCTGCATTATCTGTAACCGTCAGCTCAAATTTATACACACCCTGAACAAGATTACTGATAGCAGTTTGTTGCTGTGCAGGTGAGGCGATCGAGCCTTGTGCAGGCCCGCTGATCTTTGTCCACTGATAAGTGGTGATCGTACCGTCAGGATCGTAACTGCCGTTTCCATTCACTGTTACTGAGTTAGCTGGCAGAGTGATCACCTGGTTTACTCCGGTATACGCAACCGGGGCCTGATTTACGGGAGGAGCTGAAGCATTCACCGTCACTTTAACTGTATCACGGCCTACAGCGCCTTTATCATCTGTTACTTTCAGTTCGAAAGTGTATACACCTTCAACAAGATTATTGATAGCTGTTTGCTGCTGTGCCGGCGAACTGATCGAATATTGAGCAGGTCCTGAAACATAAGACCATTGAAAAGCTGTGACAGTTCCATCTGCATCAACTCCGGTGCCGTTAACCGTAACAGTATTAACCGGAAGAGTGATGACCTGTGCAGCACCAGCACTTGCCACAGGAGATTGATTTGCCGGAATGGCTGCATTTACCGTAACGGTTACAGTGTCTTTCCCCGTCAGACCTTGCACATCTTTTACTTCAAGCACGAATTTATACTGACCTTCCACAAGGTTATTCACCACGGTTTCAGCTTGTGTAGGGCTTGTGATATTGTATTGCGCGGGACCGGCCAGGTAGAACCAGCGGTAAGTCAGCGCACTATTCTCGGGATCAGTTCCACTACCGGACAGGGTAACGCTATTAACCGGCAGAGTGATCACCTTATTGGCTCCGGCGATAGCGATCGGAGGTTGATTCGCCGCAGGCTTTACGGTTACTTTCACCGTGTCTTTGGCAGTCGCTCCCTGATTGTCAGTTACCAGGATCTGAAATTCATAAACACCTTCTACCAGGTTACGGATACCTGTTTGAGCTTGTGCTGGTGTTTGGATGGTAAAAGTTGACGGACCAGAAATCTTTGTCCATGCATAAGACACGATATTGCCGTCAGGATCCGATGCTGTACCAACCAGCGTTGCAGAAGATACAGGTAATGTGATCGTGATATCATTACCGGCATTTACCACCGGAGGTTTGTTTGCCGGGGGAATAGTAGAACTTGTCAGACCGATATCACGGTTCTTATATTCATCTCCCTCAACAAGACGGTAATCTTCCGGCGGATAAGCACGGATGGTACCACCGTCATTCCAGGTCTGCAGTTCCCAGTATTCATCAGTCACCCCATGCGGCATATGCCCATGATTGGCAGCGATCTTGCTCTTATAGATCTTACTCATGAACAATACGTAATCGCCCATATTGAAATACACAGGTGTATTCCATTTTACATTCGCTGTGGTGCTCACATTCTCATCACCCCATGTAGCAAAAATGAAGTCAGACCATTCGTATAATTTATTCCAGTTGAAATCGGCAGGCCAGCCACTGTTTACAAACTGAGGATTGGCGATATTTCTTATAACTGTTCCGGCTGTATCAATATTACCACCTGTTACGGGAGTAGATTTGCTGCCATCAGAGATCATGTTACGCACGTAATAACGCGTACCATTCGTTACTGTTCTTAACAGTACGTTCGTATTGACCGCATAAGTATTGTTATATACTTCACTGCCTGCAAACTGGAATCCACCGAAATAATTACTGTCCAGTTTTACCACAAGCCCGTTGATCGGCGTTGTACCGCTACCCCAGTATCCGCCAATGAAGCCTCGTGAATATTTGATCAGGTTATTGTTAATGTAAATGCTGTCGCCATTGTATGGCAGATCAGGGCGAAGACCGGAGTACGCATTAAATGTTTGCGTACCACCACCCAGCAACAGATTGTTCCTGAACTCGCAATTACCATTATTGAATGAAAGCTGGATACCATTATCCTGGTAAAGATTGAATGGACTTTTCCAGTTAGTTGCAGAATTGATGAACACGTTATTGCGGATGATCGTATTTGCGCCGATATTTCCCATCTGGAAGATCTCGTTACCAGTGTTCACAATACGCATATTTGTCATGAACCAGCCGTTCAGTTTGTGACGCTGACCGGTTTGGGTACTACCCAGGTACATACCTTCACCATGAATATCATGGATGAAAATATCGTGTACGTAGAAGCCATCATAGTCATTGGTTCCTTCATCCTGTTTGATCTGCATGCCGGCGAAGTTGCCGTTACCCACTTCCACATACTCGATCTCAAGACTGTCAGTGGTCTGGCCATTGATCTTCAGGCCAACTGAAGAAAGAGAACTCCATCCGTTGTTACAAAAGATACCGTAAGTACCGCGGCTGAAGGCATATTTACCTTCAGCATGGCCTTTGAAATTTATATCGCCGGATACACCCTGAACATACTTACCGGTGATCTTTGCATTTACCGCATTGGTCACTGTCATCATCTGAGTTTCCAGCTGACCACCGTAGTTAGTGATGATGATCGGGTTTTTGCCGCTTCCCACGACCTGACCTTCGCCAAAATTCAAGACCACGCTCTGGTATTTACCACCTTTGATCAGGATCTTTTTGCCTGGCCCGAGGTTGATCGGGCTGGTCGGGTAAATATAAATGCTTGAATACTGACCATCCTCCAACACGTTTGAACGTGCGCCGTTGATGATCACATCACCGATACGGGCGGTTGGGATCTGGGCAACGTCAGCCGCAGTTGCATAGTGATAACCTGCGGGACCGTCGGTTGACTGTGGAGGAACAACACCGTAATCAATACGGATGTTCACCGTATCCCTGCTGATACATCCGGGTGAAGTCGCAACCAGCTCAAAATCGTAACCACCCACTTTATAGGGCAGTACCATCACATCAGCTTTGGCACTATCGCTTCTTTTTACATTTGCTTTGAAATTGAAATCAACTGAAGTAAGACGTTTCCATTTGAAAGTCGCTCCCACAGAAGCTGAACCATCCAGCACCGCAAAAGACTGACCTCTTGGAATGATCTGGTCATCACCGGCTTTTGCAATACAACCGGCGGCCGGTGCAGGGTTCACTGTTATGCGAACAGTATCTTTACCAACAGCGTTCTTACTGTCGGTAACCGTCAGCTCAAATTCATATACGCCCTGCGTCAGTCCGTTAACAACGGTCAGCGGCAGTGTGGGTGTCAATATATTTGCCTGTGCTGGTCCTGCGATCTTTTTCCACTGGAACCCTAAAAGGAGATCATCGGCATCAGTTGCCGTTCCGGCCAGAGTAACCAGATTAACAGGAAGAGTGATCTGCTGATCCGGGCCGGCGAAGGCCACAGGAGCAGCATTCACGGGTGAGGAAACAGTAACCTTAATAGTATCTCTTCCCACCGCACCTTTGGCATCTTTTGCTGCAAGCTCAAATTCATAGGTGCCGGCCTGCAAGTTGCCGATCACCGTCACAGGGAGCGTTGGTGTAAGAATAGTGTATTGATCAGGGCCGCTCACTTTCGTCCACTGATAGGTCAGCAAAAGATCGTCAGGATCAGTTGCGCTGCCTATCAGTGTTGTAGTATTCAGTGGCAAGCTAAGCTCTACATCGTTGCCGGCATTTACCACTGGCGTTGCATTGGCAGGCTGCGCATTCACGGTAACGGTTACTGTATCACGACCGATAAGACCGCTATTATCAACGACTTTTAATTCAAATTTATATACCCCCTGAACGAGCGAATTTACGAGGGTGATCGGTTGCAAAAGATTTAATATGGAGAAGGAAGAAGGACCACTGATCTTGGTCCATGTATAGGAATCAATGCTGCCGTCCGCATCAGTAGATCCAGAACCGTCGAGTGTTACACTTGTTGCCGGCCAGTCAATTGTTTTGTTGCCGCCGCCATTTGCAACCGGAGCCATGTTTGTCTGAACAGGAGGAGTACCGGTCCCATTGGCCGTATCACCTTGTCTCAGCATCCATTGGTAAACATTCTGACCTCCTTCGATCGTAATACTGGCCACTGTCGACTTTTTCTCCCGAACGTTTGGATTGCTTATTGTCCAGTTACGCTGCCCCGGATCAAAAAAATCATTGAAGTTGCTATGACCGCCTCCGCCAAAATAGGTCCAGATCAGGTAACCATTGCCACTCGCACTGTCGTTCATATTGGAAATGATACGGTTGATATTACGTGTATCATTGATCTGCTCGAAGCCGAGTTCTTTTCCCCCAAACCTGGAAGCCCAGTGACCCATCTTTTGTGGAAAAGGCAAAGAACCGTTGAATTGATCGGCAGGATTCATGCCCTGCACGTTCACCATACTCCGTACCATTTTCATATACGAGTAGTCACCGGCTGCTGGTTGATACGTGATGAATTCGTTGAGTACCCAGCATCCCTGGCTGATCGCCGTGAAATGCAACGCATTGCGTTTGATCTTATAACGATTCATAATACCATCTATTACCGGTTTCAGTGTCCATGGTCTCGAGTTTTCAATCGGTTGCTGAATAGATATTAAAATCGGATAATGTTTACCGTTACCCAGTTCAACACCACCATCCCAACCGCGGTTGAGCCAGTAATGAGGTCCATATATCTGAAGAACAGAGGGGTTATTTCCAACTTCACCAACCCCGGGCATAAATACAATGCCTTCTGTAGAATCGGCCTTATTAGGGTCATAGGTCACCCTAACATTCCAGCCTGAGAAAGTTGTATCATATGTAATTCGCTGTGAGAAAGAAGATTGGACAAAGAAAATCAGTGCCACTAGAAGGCATAGGATCTTTCTATGTCTGAACAGAACATAAAATGGTTTCATAGGTATTTCTCTTTAGATATTGGATTAAAGCGGTTTCCCACGGAAATAAAAATATTATAAAATGAATTGGTTCAAAATGGCATTATTGCCCATTTAAGCAGTCAGTATTTTCCGCAGGTGCAAGGGAAAAGTACTAAACCCGAAAAATGTCAGCCTTGACAGTGTTGAATTTTACTCATGATACTTAATATTTTTGATTTTATAATATGAAGTTACACGCAAAACGGGATACCATCAATAACAGTACCAAAGCTATTTATCAACATATCTGTGGAAAAAATTGCACTATTTGAGTACATACAAAATTGATGTCATTTTTTCTTTCCTCTGTGAAATATCCTTTATCTTGTTAATTTTTTCATGATCTGGCTTCAAATCTTATTCTACTTTTCACTGTTCATTCTCTTTTACAGCTACCTCGGTTATGGAATACTTCTTTCATTATTGGTCAGCCTTAAAAAAGTGTTTCGTAAAAAGCCTCTCACCGATGAAAATTTTCTTCCTCCAGTCACCCTTATTGTAGCGGCCTACAATGAACAGGATTTTATCGAAAAGAAAATCCAAAATAGTCTTGAACTGGACTATCCGGCGGATCAATTGCGGTTAATCTTTGTTACGGACGGTTCAAACGACGGAACCCCTGCGATTGTCGCGCTCTATCCGCAGGTGAAACTGCTTCATTCCGACGAGCGGAAAGGGAAAGTCGCAGCGATGCATCGCGCCATCGGCTTCGTGGAAACAGACTATGTTATCTTCTCCGATGCCAATACATTACTGAATAAAGAAAGCATACGGAATATTGTGCGGCATTATCAGTCACCCAAAGTAGGCGGTGTGGCAGGCGAAAAAAAGATTATGGCCACAACAGGTGATGCACTTACATCCACAGGCGAAGGTCTCTACTGGAAATACGAATCGTGGCTGAAGAAACTTGATTCTGACTTCTATTCTGTGGTGGGGGCTGCAGGAGAATTATTTTCAGTCCGTAAGGATCTGTATGAACATCCGGGTGATAACATTCTGCTGGATGATTTTGTGATTTCCCTGCGCATCTGCGAAAAGGGTTACCGCCTTGCGTATGAGCCCGATGCCTTTGCGCTGGAAGCACCATCCTTTTCGATACAGGAAGAAAAAAAACGTAAAGCGCGGATAAGCGCGGGAGCCTTTCAGTCAATGATCCTGTTAAGATCATTGCTGAATATATTCCGCTTTCCAATCCTTTCATTTCAGTACATTTCACACCGGGTGTTGCGCTGGACCTTGTGCCCTTTGTTCCTGCCGCTTGCGTTACTACTGAATATAATCCTTGTCCTGAAGAGTAATCAACCTGTGTATCAATGGATACTGGTTGCCCAGGCAGGTTTCTATCTGCTGGCTTTAGCCGGCTGGATCCTTTATAAAAAACAGATCAGGATCAGTTTCCTTTACGTACCATATTATTTTGTATTCATCAATCTCTCGCTTTACACGGGTTTCAGAAGGTTTCTGAAAGGAAATCAATCTGTGTTGTGGGAAAAAGCAAAACGTGAAAATTACGATGCTGTCACACAGAAATGATCTTTAGTGTAACGGCTCGATGTCATCCATAATCTTTATGCAATTTTTTTTAACCATACTGGCTGTTATCTTCCTGGCGGCGCAGGCTCTGCTGGCTATTTATATGCTTACGCCGTTTCTTTCCTGGTTGTTTTACAATATTATCAGATTACTCGGCATCCGGCGTCCCTTCGACAGGAAAAAGAAGCTGACAGATAAAGATTTCGAATTCGGTATTATCGTTACCGCTCACCAGGAAACGGAATTCATTCTTCCCCTGGTTGATTCCATCCTGAAACAGACTTATGGTAATTTCCATATTTATGTTGTTGCAGATGACTGCAATACTAACGGACTCAATTTCAATGATCCGCGTGTACATATCCTCAAACCCGAACCGGCCCTTCATGCAAAGGTTAAGTCGATCGATTATGCACGAAAGAATTTTATCCGCCTGCATGATATCACACTGATCCTTGATTCGGATAATCTTTTACATCCGCAATTCCTCAATACAGTTAATCAGCATTTTCAAAAAGGATACCGCGCGGTACAGGCCGATTTCAAACCAAAGAATACGGATACACTCTACGCACGCATGGATGCGATTGGCGACATGTTTAACTTCTTTATTGACCGCGAAGCAAGAATGCGGATGGGATTATCATCTGCGATCTGGGGATCTGGTATCTCATTCGAGTCGTCATTATATGACAGCATCAGTTATAAAACACTTGTCGGAGGTTTTGATAAAAAACTGCAGGCAACGCTTGTGCTGAATACAAAAAGGATTGCATTTGCACCGGATGCAATTTTGTATGATGAAAAGATCAGCTCCGGTAAGACTCTCGAAAATCAGCGGGCCCGTTGGATCCACTCCTACTTCAATTATTTCAAGGAAAGCGGGAAGATTTTTATGGCTGGCCTGAAAAGATTTGATATCAATCTGCTTTATTTCGGATTTGTACTACTGCGGCCGCCGCTGTTCATGGTCTTCTTTGGTTCATTTATGTGTATGGTGATCAATTTCTTTATCTGGCCGGTATTAGGCTGGATATGGATTGGCATTTTCTTCTCCTTCTTCCTTTCATTCGTATTGATCGTGCTGATGAAAGGCAAGGATCCCAAATTTCTTGCAACGTTGTTCGCACTGCCGGCATTCGCATTCCGCCAGATGCTGTCTATACTTAAATTGAAAAAAGCTTCAAAGTCTTTTCTTAAAACACCACACACTAAGCTGTTGTATATAGAGGATATTCTGGAAGAAAAGAAGCAGGGATAGGCGGTTCCATCTACTGTTATAACACATCTTTTGAACAGACCTGCATAGATTCCAAAGGTTCTTCAGATTGCCCCTTCTTAAAAAAAGGAGAGGTCTGCCATGTACGGCAGCAACCTCTGGAACATCTGGAAGTCCTGGGCCCTCTGATTTTTTAAAAATTCCCTTCTTAAGACTCCTGTGGCTGCTCCACCGCTTTCGCCTTCTTGCTTCTCCATTTCAGGATGGAGAAATTGCCTTTCAGTTTCAGGAAATATGATTCAAAGTAATTGAACGAGAGCCATGCCATCAGCACAGTGGTGGAGATCGACAACAGATAGATCAGGATATTCTGAAGCACCAGGTTATCTGAACAGAATTTTGCAAACACTATACAACTGCCGATACACACAGGATGGAACATGTAAATACCATAAGAGATCTTACCAAGGAAATTCAACAAAGGGATCTCCAGTTTGAAGATCGTGTCAGGGTTTAGTGTCGCATTGAATACGATCATTCCAAACAACAGTGCATACAGGCGATAATCGATCAGTTCCGCGGTATGAAATACATAATGGCCTATGAGTATACTGCCTATAGTGCCGGCGAGCAATAACCACTGGAATGTTTTGGTAAAGAAGAACCGTTTTGAAGCCGACTCTCTTTTGAAATAAAGCACGCTGAAAACACAACCCATAGCGATACAGGAAAGATATTTCAGCTGTGCTGCGATGGAATCAACCAACCCTGCGGAAAGCGGAAGATGAAATGTATTCACGATCAGCCGAACGATCTCCGGAGATAATCCGATCAGCACAAAGCTTATGAACAGCAGGTATCGTTTTTTCAGGAACTTGATCAGCAGCGGCTGGAAGAAATAGAATTGTTCCTCCACTACAATACTCCAGCGCTGATCCGCATAGGGAATGCTGAAATTGTTAATATTCGGCAACAATAAAAATACGATCAGGAGGTTGCTCCACGACAAATTTTCAAGCATCCTGTCTGTATAACCCGGTACGTAAAGAAATGGTATACGGCTAAATACAAAGATGCTCAGCAGAATGATCACATAATAAAGCGGCAGTATCCGTAATATTCTTCGCAGATAAAATTTCTTGAGTTTAACGGTATTCGTGCTTTCTCTTTCCTGCAACAACAGGGATGTGATAAGAAATCCACTGAGCGCAAAGAAAAATGTCACCCCAACTTTGCCACCGACCGGAAACCAGTGCAGTGCAGGGACTCCCCAGAAAACTTTGAGGAATTCAATATGTCCGATCAATACGCGGATCGCGCCGATAGCGCGTAAACCGGTCAGGTTCTTAAAATATACTTTCTGTGGGGCGGAAGCAGACATTTCAATAGTTATTCATAAAAGTGAAAGATACACATTCAATGACAGTGATCATAGCGATCGCTATACCTTTACCCACTGTTTACTTTCAGCATCATAGCGTTTGATCACGCGGGCAGGATTACCCACTGCGATCGAAAAGGGGGGTATATCACGTGTGACAACACTTCCCGCTCCGATCTGGCTCCTCTTCCCTATCCGGACGCCAGGCAAGACCACACAATTTGCTCCGACATGCGCCTCATCTTCGATCACCGTTTCCTTGATCACCAGCGGCTGAACAGAAGAGTTCTTTTCTCCATCGGCATAGCCATGACTGAAACCTGCAACAAATACATTCTGCCCAAGTCCGGCGCCATTTCCCATTGTAACGGGCCCCAGTACCACCGATCCTATGCCGATACGGACCCTGTTGCCAAACAACACATGCCCCGAGCCATTATTGATCGTCACAAAATCTTCAATAGTCGTCAACTCACCTATTTCAAACCGGTTCCAGGGAAATACATCCACGCGTGAACGCCAGCGGATCACTGCTCCTTTTCCTTTCTTGTGAAAGAAAGGATTCACAAACCAGCGGATCCATAAACGCGGTCTTGGATTTCTGGCAGGCGTGATGCTCCAGTGAACCAGCTTCTTTAAACGCGGGCTGGATTTTATCTTGCTTACTATACCCATGATGTTATTGACCCGGCTGCAATACCCGGCTTATATTTTGATAAATATTATTAACGTTGGCCGTCCAGCTATGACTTTGCGCAATATCCTTTCTCTTCGAAGCCAGTTCTACTGAATCCTCTGCTATTGCTGTATCGATCAGTTCCACGTACTCATCAAAAGTATTTCCGAGGTAGGTAACGTCAGCGAAATAATCCATAGCAGGTGTCGCTCTCGCCACAACAGCTTTTCCCAGTGCGAGATACTCATCAACCTTACGCGGGTAATTCCCCGAGGTTGCGTCATTGACGGACTGCGGATTGATAGCAACATCAAAACCCTTTATAAAACCGGGCATTTCGCTAACGTCTTTATGTCCCAAAAAGAAAATATTTGAACGTTCATGCAATGCAGATTTCTTGAACGCCTCATCTTCCGGGCCTACAAGCACAATGCTGTATGAAGGTCTTACCCGGGATAAATGTTCCAGCAGTGCCATATCAAGTCTGCGGCTTGAAAGAAAGCCGGTATACCCGATGATCGGGCGTGGAATATCTTTGAGTTCTGTTGCCACCACGATCCGGTCATCTGTGTCATCAAAAGCGGAAATATCACACCCCTGCCCAACCATATATGCATGCCTGTTGAACTGTGCTGCATAGCTTGCATACAAAGCTGAATTAGTCACTACGAGGTCTGCCGTGCGGATCAGTTGAGGCTCCAGCCTTACCGCGTGCTTCTTCCAGTAGGGGTTCTTGATCAGGAAATCCCTGATATAATATATGCTGAACGAAGGCTGCAGCAATTCCTTCAGGTAATAACCGAGATAAATGGAATTATCATTGAATAAAATAATATCCCTGAATTCCAGCCCGGCCAGTACCGACCTGATCTCTTGCGAGAAACGCTTTCCGTTGCGGCGGTTGAAAAAGTCGAACAATGCACCATCCGGCAAACCATTAACTGATTCAACAATTTTTTTCGGAAAGTAATTCCATATGTTTTCACCCACTTGAACCAGCGGCTGTTCTTCGCCTTTGCGGATCCTCTTCCTTTTCTGCATGCGTGCAGAATCTTTTTCACGTATGCTCGTCAGCCTGTCAACAGGAGGATTAACATAGAGCACCCTGTTGTGCTTTGAAAATTCGACAGCGATATTCTTGCAGTTGCTGCCTATTTCAATATCCCAGGGTTGCAGGCCAACTACAACAATGTCCTTACCGTGTATCACGTTCATTACTTTTGGTGAGCTTATCGCATTTCTGCACTTATCTGTGAGAGCGCATCGAGGAGTTTCATATTGATTAACGATTCCATATTGATCAGTACACGGTTCAGCTCATGCTGAAGTTCGATTTCTCTCACTTTCTCTGCGTTGTAGCCTTTGCTCACTTTCGAAAATTCATCGAGGGACAATTCGCCTTTCTGGAATTTATCAACTGCTTTATTATATAGTATCCTGGCATCCTGCACCGATTCATTTTGCAGGGTGATCAGTGTCTGATACATCAGGTAATCTTCATAGCCTGTTGCCACCTGCTGACGGACCATGTCTTTTGTAATGCTCACCTGCTCTACAGCAGCCTGATAGCTTTCGTAAATCGCTTTCGATTGTTTCTTGTTATTTACAAAGATCCCAATGGGCAATACGACACCTACGTTATATCTGGGATAGTTTGTTGCCTGCTGCAGGATCGGATCGGAATTCAATGTGCGTTTCAGTGAGATCTCGTTCAGGTTGCCTGCCAGAGTGATGTTATTGAGCCATGCTGATTTCGAACGGCTGTATTCGTAAGAGATCTGGTTCGCGGAATATTCGGCAAACTTGATCTTTGGGTTATTGAGCGCAAGCCGAACCAGTTTTTCAATAATGGTATCGTACGAAGCAGCTTTCCTGGAACCGGATGAATCCGTTTGTGAAAAGCCCTTCAGCGAGGCAATGAAGAAAATTGATAAAAGCAGTAGTCTGTTCATACTGTTACGGTTTGATAGTTTTATTTTCAGGTTGAAGGTTTTTGAGGCGGATTATCATAGCGATAAGTGAATAGAACAGGAAGGCACCCGGCAGGGTTCCAATGGCTCCCTGCGCATAGTGGGCGATCACATAGCTAAAAATACAAACTACAGCTGCCAAAAGCAAGTGCTTCGCTTCTGGATCTTTAGTGTGGTAGTAGGTCCGTACTCCCTGCTGCAGTACAACAAAGAATGTAATACACTGCAGGATCAGTCCAATCCACCCGTACTCGAGCGCCATGCGGAGGAATCCGCTATCGGTCTGGAATCCCTTTAGCGGATGCGAAAACGACCCGCCCAGCTCGAGCTCACCAGGCGCACCACCCGTGGTACCAAGACCGCCCCCGATCGGATGGGAATGCATATAAGGTTGGATGCTGTGCCGGTTCACGTCACGTACATTAAAAGAAGCATCTTGCGAAAATTCAAAAGTAGACCTGATCCTGTTAAGCGTTGCATTATTGTAGATCGGCGCAAACAGCAGAGCCAGGAACCCGACAAGCGAAGCCACCGCGAAAGCCAGGGTTTTCGGGTTGGACAGCGTCATCATGATATATAGCCCGACTCCCGCCAGAAACGCAAAGTAGGCCGTGCGCGTACCCGAATAACTCATTGCCAGCACCATAAAAAATATGGCTACGATCAGCCAGTTCTTTTTTGAACCAAGCTTTTTCCAGCTCAGTACCAGGGACAGGCATAGCAATGCCGAACCTGACATCATGATACCGAATGAAGTGGGATCTGCCAGAAAAGAGAACTTCCGGTAATTACCATTATCCAACGAAAGCAGGCCTTCGATCAGCGGATCTGACATAATATAGGCCAGTTCGTAAGCCGGATACCCAGCCCATTCCTGGTAACACGCATATAATGCCGACAGCAAAGCGAAGAACAACCAGAACTTGATGAAAGAAAACATTTGCTTTTTGGTGGACATGATCTCTACCGCCGCAAAGAACATCAACTGCAAACAGATGAACCTCCTGAGAATAACAAGTGTGGAAGACATCGGTCCGCCGTTCGGATTGAATATTTCCACCATTGAATAAAGGATCATTACGGCGAAAGCAACACAAATGGGATGTTTATAGTTGGAAAAGAAATTCTCGCGCCGTTGTTTCTTTTTGATGACCACACCGACGAAAGTGAGGAGGCAAAGCGCATCGATATAAACGCCCATCGGCAGATCATGTTTCAGCAAGCGCTTAAGATCTGCAAAAAAGAAAGCGATCACTATCGTAAAATATAATCCAAACGCAGGATAAGCGATCGCCAGCAGTGTACAAATAAGCCCTATAGCCCCCGCAATAAAAAGGTATGCCATTTGTCCCTGCGATGTGGTAACAAAATAGGTCGTGCACACAGACAATAGTGGCAACAGGATAGCCAGTGCCTTTATGCGGTTGTCTTCTTTCAGTGATATTGCTTTGAAAAAGCTCATTATTATTATTAGAGGAATACAATTTTGACAAAAATGAATAATATCACACAGGCCACAAATCCAGTGACCATTATTTCAAGAATGTTGTCATACTCTTTTCCCTTTTCTATTTTCTTCTTTCTCATGCTTGTTTTCTTTTCGGGTATAAGCGGGTCATAGCAAAAAGATCTTTATACAGCTGGAATGTGTTGACAAATACATTCGCGACATTAATACCGAATTTCTTTTTCAGCAGATACTGGCTGAAAAGGAATGCCATAAAATAAGTAGTAGCTGTTCCTACTGCAGCTCCTATCAATCCAAAAAAGTAAATACAGATCGCATTATTCACAATATTCACCAGAAACGAAAATAGCATTACACGGAAATTTATATGCGGGTGCCCGGTAGCATCCATGATAGTTCCGAATTGCTTAAGGAACGGCAAGGTGAATCCAAAAAACGCGGTAATCCGTAAGATCGGCACTGCTACAACAAACTGCGGGCCGGCAAGCACCTGGAGAATGAACGCAGGGAATAGTAACACGATCAGCAACGCGGGCAACGAAAACACAAGAATTGCTCCAACGCTTTTCTCATACATATTTTTCACGGCGGCAGTGTCACCAATATTATACTTTGCTGCCCGCGGATAAAGAATATCCGCGATCACCTGTGAAGGGAGGTCGATCAGGTTGCTGATACGCAGACAGGCATTATAAAAGCCTGAGACCGCAGCTCCAAAAAATGTAAACGTCATAAAATTATCTGTGCTGCGGAAAAGCAATGAACTGATATTTGTTCCAAACACATATTTTCCGAAATGCAACAGCTTGGGAAACCAGCTCTTTAAGTGGTGGAAATTCCAGGAGATATATTTTCTTGCATACCCCAGCCCTACCAGTGTGCCTGCCATGAACGATGCGAGGTACATCACGGACAACATCCACAATTCGATATGAAAATTCAGGATATAACATACAGAGACCATGATCATAAACAGCCCCTGCCGCACACAATACATAAAACAGATCCCTTTAAAATCAAGTTTTGCATTCAGCAGCATTTCCATGCTGGAGAAAAAAGAACTGACAAGAATGATCAGCGCATACCAGCGCAGCAACTCGGCAAGCTCTGGCGTCACATTCCAGAAAGAAAGTGTATATGATACGATCACAAATAATAACCCCATAGCTGCACTGATAAAAAAGCTCAATGCAAGGGCAGCCCCCTGGATACTGGGTTGTTGTTCAGCCGGGGACTGATGCATGAACCGGATGAATGCATTCCTTGTCAGCGCCGTACGTGAAGTTTCTGCAATGGAAGAGATCACCATGAACAATCCCCACACACCATAACCTGCCGGACCAAGCAACCGCGCCAGCAACATAAAAGATAATATTCCGATCACCAGGGTGGCCACTTTCTGGATGGCCGTATAAATGCCGGACTGTATAAGGTGGCCGTATCGTTTGAGCGGGTTCATGCGCCGGATTGTGGTTTAAGGGAAAAAAGTTTTCTGAAACCGATCTGCTTGAAGAAATTATACATCAGCACCGGAATGATCACGCCGCAGGTCCATGATACCATCAATATCAGCCAGATGTTCAATGAGGGCATGAAGTGCAAGACAACACTTCTCGAAAACGAGATCAGATATATATGAAGGATATAGATGTAAAGAGAATTTTTACCAAGATAGGCCAACCACCCAATACCCGGACTCCTGGACACTATGCCTGAAAGAATATAGAAGAAATAAACACCCACAAAAATGATCGCCAGAAAAAGGAAAAGATAAGTGTTCTCCATGTCCCTGTGCGTAAACCAGAAGTACTGCCCTGCAATAAAGACCGGCAGCAGCCAGATCAGATTCTTTGGATTCAGGTACTTTTTATTGTACTCACTGCTAAGCAGATATTTTGATACACGTGTACCAACAAACAGGAACACATAGAAATAGAACAGGTCTGTAATAATGCTATATGGTTTCAATACCGTCAGGGTTGACAGAAAATGTAACACCAAAGCCAGAGCCAGATGAAGCCAGTCATTTTTCAACCTTCCCCGTAACAGGAGGAACAGCATACTGGTATTGAAGAGTGCCAGCAGATACCATAACTGAGCAACAGCCCTTGGTTGTAAAAAGACCAGGGTCACGTCCGAAAAGCCATGCTTTTCATTGGAATAACCCGAAAAGAAAACCTGCAGCAATATCGTGATCGTTGCCCACAACAGATAGGGATAAAGCAAGGTTGACGCTTTATCTTTCACAACTGTCATCGCTTTATGCTTGCGTAAAGAAGCTGTCAGGAAGATCCCTGAGAGGACAAAGAAAACCGGCATACGGAAATTGAATACAACCTCCTGCAGGTTATACATTAATGAAGGCACCTCCAAACCGGAGCGGGTAAGGCCGACTACCGCGTGCCGGTAAACGACCAGCAGGATGGCCATGCCACGGGCATAATCGACCCACTGCAGCCTTTCTTTATGTGCTTTAACTTCCATGATACGGTTTAATGTCGGCCTCATTAGCGGCCAGCGGTCAGGCGCCAAGATTTACATCGTGCACTTTATTCAATATAGCTCCGAAAAATTTGTCGGAGTCCCTCAGGAACTGCAATGAATCCTGGTCTGCTTCCGAAAGAGTGGTTTCCGCAGAGAAGATGATGATCACTTTCTCAACATATTCCAGCAATTCCTTGGTATCAGTGAAACCATTCAGCGGAGCGCCTTCCATAAATATGAAGTCGTAATCCTCTTTCAGATGGTTCAGGTAATTCAACAGGTGATTCTTTGGAAGTATTTCGTTGGGTGTATAGTCGCCACCCTTACAACCTATAATGTCCACACCCGTGATAGGCGTTTTCGAGATCAGCTGCCAGGCACGGGATTTTACAAATGCACCATCATTCAACTGGAATTCTTCCAGTACCGGCTCTGCCTGGATCGCAACGGTCAGGTCATTATTACAGAAATTGGTATCAATGATCAGCACTTTCTTTTTTGCCAGGCTAAGACTATAAGCCAGGGCCTGGATCAATGAAGTTTTACCCTGTTGCGGTTCTGTACTGGTGAAGAGGAATATTTTCTTTTTTGTTGCTTCAAGTTCATAACGAAGCTTACGCAGCAATTCGCGGAAAGTATTGTCCCGCTCCCCCCCCTGAATATCTGTGATGCGTTTGAGGATATTTGCATCTTCAAATTTCACATAGTTCACTGTCCCGAGCAACGGGAGATCCAACTGACGGTGAAAGTTTGACGGCGTCCGGATGGACTTGTCAAAGAACGCCAGCGCGAGTATAGCAAGGCTGGAGATAAAGAAAGCGGAAATGCCTGACAGTGCCATTATCACCATACGCTTAGAGGATTCAGGGCGAAGTGCGGGCTCTCCTATCAACGTTTGTTTAAACCCGGTCTGAGATGATTCATTCAGGTTATAGGCCTGGTTCAGGCGATTGCTTGCTTCAGTAAACTCCTTTTGAGCAAGTTCAATTTCTTTATCGAGCTGTCCCATATCGGCGCCAACGGAAGCCTTCCCTGAAAGCCCTGCTTTGAGCATGCTAATCTGTCCCTGCAATGAAGCGATCTTTTGATTGGAAGCTCTCAGCAAAGCTTCCGCATCGATCTTTTTCTGGATCAATTCATCAAGAGATATGCGGGTGGGATCAACCTGGGCAGCTGTTTTGTCTCCAGCAAGCTCAAGATTTGACATATCCTTGAGCATTACATTCAGCTTGTTCCGCATTTCCGGATCGTTGCCCCCCTTCTTCAGATATTCTGCGTATAACGTATTGTATTGGTTACGCAGGCGAACGTACTCATTATTGTTTGTAAGGTTGCCGGAACTGGTGGTTCCACTGCTGCCTTTTGCTCGTTCAGCCTTGATCAGATCATCCAGTTGCTGTACACGATAAGTATAATTCTGTTGCTGACCTCTTTCATTCACCAGCTCGGTTTCGTAAGAGCTGATCTGCGCAAGGTTGTTCTGTCGTTCCATTACGGGATCGAACACTCCTTTATTGGTCATAAATGTGCTTTTGGTCGCTACCTTTTCATCAAGCACGGCTTTCTTCTGCCGCGCCAAGGAATCCAGTGAGGTGATGGCCGCACCGGTACGTTCAGTTCTGTCAAGACCGTAAAAGCGTTTGAACTCATCACAAAGTTTATTCACCACGAAAGCAGACATATACTGGTTATCGGATGTATAAACAATATTGATATAGTCCGTACGCTGGTAACGTGCAACCTGGAGATCTTCGGCGATATCCGCAACATCATATTTGTAAAGCTGGATGTATTTGAGCAGTTTTTTCTCTTCAGGTCTTTGCGGACTGAGCATTTCAATTGAATCGATCTTATTACGCAATATCTGTGCGGCGCGGGCAGGATCGACCTGTTTAAATTCCGGAGTTTCTTTCTGTTTTTTATCCAGTTTGGTGAAAGGCTCATCACTCTCCAGATCATGGAGCATCAGATTGTAAGAAACGAGGCTTCGGACCCGTGGCGACATGATATTTTCAATAGCATTATTGAATTTCACATCGATCTGCTGAGGATTGTAACGGCCGTCGTCCTCAAGTTTGATCTGTTCTACCTGCGTAAAACCAGTTGACAATTGGGCAGTGGATTTAAACTTCGACTTGAACCCCATGGTCAAGAAAAAAGCTACGATCAAAGCGATGAGTACGGAGCCGGCGATGATCCATTTGCCGCGGAGAAGCGCCCTGAACAAATAAGCAAATTCCATTCGTTTTCCTTGTTGTTATTATTAGAAAGAATGGGACTGGCAATCGCCGGTCCCATTCAATAAATAGATCAGTAAGTTTGGTATTATCGAAAATTACATGGTCAATACTTTACAACTTTGGTTGAACGTGGTTGTTGGTCAATTCCAATGACTTGTAAAATATAAGTACCCTTAGCCGCAATTTGACCACCGAGGTTTAATTGCTGTTTCCAAACACCTTTTGCTGCGTTATTGAATTCCCTACGATAAACGGTTTTTCCTGAGAAATCGTACAAAACTACGGCAAATTTAGCAACATCCTGCTTCAGGTGCAACTGTAGTGTCAATTCGTTAACAAACGGATTCGGGAACGCTTTAATCAATGTAGCATCCTCTATCTCAACAGATTGCGTCGCCACAGCTGCTTTGGCTGGCGTTGCCGCTGGTGTAATTTTGACCGCCGGCTCTGCCGCTGCCGTTTGCTGCGTTCCGCGCCCGGTTACATTTGTGATCAGTCCCGCCGGAGCCTCAACCACCACATTCGGGATCGCTTCCAGTGAAATGCTGTTGATAAAGCCGTAGCCCACAGTTGAATAAACAGTGATCCAAACATCTCCATTCTCATCCGGCTTCACGTTGCTGATCTTCGCTACATTGTTGAAATTCTCGAACGAATTCAGACTTACTATCTGATCGCCAATCTTGTAGGCGGTGTTATTTGCCTGGTTGTAAGATGAGCCCGCATAGAATATGAAATTATAAGCCGTTGCCTGGTTCAGACCGCTGAAGCGAACCCGGGCAGTATCGGCAAAATCCATAAAATAGAAATTGCTCATCACATTATCAGGCACAACGCCCGAGTTATTACCGGTGGTGAGGCCCAGGGCGTTGTTGAATCCGCTGAAGTTCTCTTCCACATGGAAATCGATTCCGGTCTGCTGATTCAGGGAGTTGATCAGGTTAGGCAACTCAAATCCATCAGAAAGCAGCGTGTTCGTATTGTTCCAACCACCACTTTGAGCGTTCGCTGCCGCGTCATTCAGATTCACATTTACGATATAGGAAACTGTGGACGCACTGGCGATATTGCTGAATTCTGTGTATTGTCCTTCACTGATCACCGTCCGGATCTTGTAATAATAAACAGATCCTCCTGTCAGCCCTGTATTATCGTAAGAAACAGTGCTCAGGGCCATATCAGCGATCTTCGTGAATGTACCGTTTGCAGATGTGCCTCTCCATAATTCATATCCTGTGCCAGCGCTACCTGCGTTGTTCCAGCGGATATGGATCTTGTTTATAGATACACCGGTAGCTGTAACATTTGTCGGAGGCAACGCCACTGGAAGGAACGGATAAGACTGAATCTCCAGCGCACCGATATACGCATTTGACGTAGATCCTACCTTGGTTACTACGATCTCGATCTGGCCATTTTCGTCAGCCGAGAGATCACTCAATTTCACAAAACCAGTGGTATTGTTATCCACATTCAGGTCACCGGATTTGCCACCAGCCGAATAACGCGTGATCAATGTTCCCGCACTTGCGCGGCTGGCCGTAAAGATCAGGTTATATTTCTTATTGGATGACAGGCCACTGAGCAATATGCGTTTTCCGTTAGTAGCCGGGTCATAATAAGATGTCCGCATTACGTCGTCAGGATATACACCGTTATTTCCGGAAAGAGTACCTCCTGTTGAACTGCCGATCCATCCATCAACCAGGGACACATTGATTCCTGTCGATCCGTTATTGCGGTCCTTCAGATCAGTCAGGGTTGTGCCCGCGTTCGGAGCAGCATTGAAATTATTCCAGCCGGTTACCGGGTAGGTCAGGTTGAAATTAACATATGTATAGGTAAGTGACGTGTCTACTACAGTTAGTGTGAACACCTTGTTGCTGCTTGCTCCACTCTGGTCTGTTGCAGAAACTTTGATGTCTTTGAACACACCCGTTGTAATACCAGGCTGCAGCGTGATCAGGCCTGTGCCATTACCTGTAGAAGACAGTGTTACAAAAGATGGGGCGTTGGACAGTGACAGGGTGATCACGTCTCCTGCGTCATCTGTTGCAGAAACAGGAACCTGTACTGTTTGCCCTGTGATCATCTGTACATTACTGAGTTCAGCCATAACAGGACTCGTGTTCGGAGTGGTTACAGAAACTGTATCACTGAACGGAGAGTTGCCATGTCCGTTGATCGCACGTACCGCGTAGAAGAAAGTTTTGTTGCCTGTTACCGTTGCATCGTCATAAGAAGTCAGGTTGGCATTATTGCCCCCCGGATTCAGCAACGTGTAAGAACCGTTGCGTGTTGAAGATTTATAAACTTCATACGCTGATTCATTGAAGGCTGCATCAGTCCAGCTCAGGTGAGCCTTACCGTTCACAAACGAACCCGTCATGTCACGTGGTTTTGCCGGAGCGGAACCATCATCATACACAGACTCGATCACTACCGAGTTCAGGTAACCATATGCAGCCCCGGCAGCTTTTGCCACAGTGAATGTGATGGTACCGTCTGCATTTGCGCTTACGTTATTGATGCTGACAGTATTCAAATAGTTGTTTGCTGCATCCAGCGACACACTCTGACCATTGATTGAATAAACGGTGGTCACATTCGCGCCCGGATTGTAACGGCTTCCCAGGAAAGTGAAATTGTACTTATTGGTCGTATTCAAACCAGACACTTTCACGTTCTGGGTAGTTGTATTGGTATAATAAGAAGTGCGCAATACGTTGTCAGGATAGACACCGGAATTATTGCCGGTATTCGCTCCTGTTGTATTCAATCCCTGCCATACGTTCATCAGCTGAAGGCTTATGCCTGTTATAGCCCCAGCGTCGTTCTTCAGATTTGCAAAAATATCACCAACTGCAGGCGATTTAGCAGTATTGTTCCATGGAGCCGGCGCCAGATATGTGGCAGATGTAAAGTTTACATATACTTTGTAGTTAGGATTCACGTCAGCGACTGTAATGGTGAATGATTTCGTATCAAATCCACCTTTTCCGTCTTCTACTTTCGCGATCACGTTATATACACCATTATCTGCATAACCGGGAGCCATCGCAATTGAAACAGAACCTGCATTTACCGTTGGCACAGCAAACGCTGGCAGACCGTTAAATGTCCAGGTCAAAACATCCGCACTATTCTCATCTGTTGCACTAAGGCTAAGGGTTGCAGTCTGCGCTTCACTCAGACTGGCATTGTTCACCGCGGCAATTACCGGGCTGAAGTTATCGCTTACCACCAGGTCGTATGAAGTGCTGCCTGTTCCGCCAAATGCATCAGCAGCAGTTACCGTAATGGTGTAAGTTCCCTGATCATTGATCGAAGGGTTGAAGCTGATTGCACCGGTGTTGCTTCCCGCAGCCTGAGCAAAGCTTGCAAATGCAGGCAGGCCGGTTACCGAAAGCGTAAGATGCCCACCGTCTTCGTCGGTAGCAGATGTATTGATCGTCAATTGTGTTCCGTATCGCATAGACTGGCTTTGGATAGCCGCAACCTGCGGGATACGGTTCACAGTGATAGCACTGTCCTCATCTGTAAATGATGAAGAACCACCATCATTTATTGCATGCACTTTATAATAGTACACACCGTTTGAAACAAGTGAAGAATCATTAAAGCTGGTTGTATTAGCTGGCAGTACTTTGTGTACAGTATAATCAGTGTTGTTACCGATCGATCTTAATACTTCGAACCCTGCTTCATTGGCTGAATTATCCTGCCATTGAACACTGATCACAGATGGACTCACACCATTAGCAACGAGTGCGGAAGGAGCCAGCGGTGCGGAAGGCATCACGAGCGTCTTCGCATTCGGAGCTACAGATCCGAGTGAAGTAAGCGGGATCAGCTGTTTGGCAATATTACTTCCAGTTGGGCCCTGCCATCTAACCTCGAATGCATTAGTTGTGCTCTTATTGAAATAAGTAACGTAGATATTATGCAAACCTGCAGTAAGCGTAACCGTTCCGCTTCTCTCTCTTGAAGTGTGTACACCGTCGTTGTTTACGATCTTACGTGATGTCACAAGGCTATCAAGATAAAGATTCGAACCGTCATCCGATGTTGTAAAGAACGTCCATTTACCAGCAACAGGAATGTTTACCACCCCGCTGAATTTGAAGGCGAAGTCACCAGGCCTGTTCTGTTCGCCCAGTGTGAAACCACGGACAAAACCTTTTTTCCGAACAGTCAATGTATCGAAGTTAGGGACATTTGACAGGTTGGTTTGTTCGTAATAATTGTAATCAACACCATAACCATTGTTGCTGAAGTCCGACTCTCCATACTGACCAACTGCACGCACTTTATAGTAATAGGTGGTATTCGCCGCAAGCGCGGTATCAGTATAAGATGTTGCATTGGCACTTGTACGGCCAACCATTACGGAAGCTGTATTAAAATCAGCAGTACGCCAGATCTCGAAAGAAGTTTCGTTATTGCTGTTATCCGTCCATGTAAGGCCGATCTGCTTGTGGGAAATGGCAGTAGCCGTAAGGTTGGTTGGTTTTGCAGGAGCTGATCCATTCGTGGCAATCACGTCATAGAAAATGCTGTCAGGAAGCGTAGTGAACGCGCCGGCAGTTTGAGGTGTTGACCAGCTCACGGTCAGGGATTGAGAGCCAGTACCCTCATAATAGCCAACAGCGATCGGATATACACCTGCCTGCAGTGTGACAGGCGCTGATGTAACAGCCCTCGACGAATGATTTCCGTCATTGTTCACAATACCGGCCGCAGTATAATCATACGGAGTGGCCGTTCCATTCAACCCGCCGATCCAAAGTCTGCTACCCTCGTCCGAAGTTGTCCTGAAAGTATATGTACCGGAGACAGGAACGCGGATAAAGCCTTCGATCAGGAATGCGAAACGGTCTTCCTGCGTTCTCGGAGTGATAAACACGTTGTACATGCTGCCGCTTGCAACAGGCTCAAGCGTGTTGAAGTCGGGTAGTTTTGTCCATGAACCCGTATAAACATATTGTTTGTATACAAGTCCGTTCATGACCGGTTGACCGGTTACCTGGTTGCTCGGCTGGGAAACATTCCCGGCGAGGTCTTTTGCTTTTACGACAAAGTTGTAGCTCTTGTTGTATTCCAGGTTATATACTGTAAATGTTGTTTGGGTAGTATTATAAGACAACACCCCGTTTACAAATATCTGATACAGTGACACAGCCACATCATCGGTTGAAGCATCCCATGCGAGTGCAACAGATGTTTTTGTGGAACCGGTGATACGTAATGTTCCGGGAACTGTTGGCGCCTGGATATCCTTCAGCGTCAGCACGCTTACCAGGTCAGACGAAGCAGAAGCAGAGAATGTATTTATCGCTCTTATCTTATAATAATAAGTAGTGTTTGCATTCAATCCTGCTATAATATAAGAAGTGGCATTTGCTTCGGTTAATGCGACTAGCTTGAACGGTCCATCAGGAGAAGCTGACTGGAAGATCTCGTAATTTGTTTCATTGAATGCAGCAGCTGGATTATCTACCCAATTCAGGCGGATAGATGTTTTTGACAGAGCTGTTGCGCTTACGCCGGATGCCGGCTCAGGCTTGTTAGCACCATTGGCATCGATCACACTTACCGGAGCAGAGAAATCACTTGAACAGCCATATTGTTCCATGACTTTCACAGTGTAGTTCCCTGCCGCTGTTACGTCAAAAGTCCGGTTCGTACCAAGCACGGTTGAATTACCAACCAGTTGCCATTCGTAAGTAGCATACCCGTCCGGCACAGAAAGTTGCACCGAGGTGCTGCCATCAACTGATGGGATGGCGCGGCTTTGTCCTTCGCCGATCGAGATCGCCGGGGGAACAGTAGGCGCCTTTTCTTTGATCACAACAGGAACAGGAGACCAGTCAGACCAAACGGTATCACGAAGGATACGCGCGGTATAAGAACCATAGGCCGTAGCTGTGATCTCATTACCGTTTGCGCCAGGGATAAGTACGCCGTCTTTTCTCCATTCATAACTTGTAAAGCCCGGAGTCAGACCGATGACCTGGTTGATTGTTTCACCAGGGCAAAATTCTGTTCTGCCGTTCAATGGCCATGGATTTGCTTTGTTGGCCTTATTGATAAAAGGGAAATAGCCAGGCTCGGCCCACGCACGATTCCAGGTATTGTGGCCGAGATCAGGATAAAGTGTATAGGTCATGTTGGCACCCGCGGCTTTGTAAGCATTCACCACGCTTTCAGTAGTGAAAGGTGTAGGGCCATCATCTTTTCCGCCCTGGAATGTCCAGATCGGTGTGTATTTTAAATCAGGAATAGAAGCGTTTGTGGTAGGCACATTAACAGGTGCGCTGATAGGAACTGCAACAGCCGCCAGTTTAAAGTAACTGCGGGTCATTTGCCAGGTAGCAGAACCACCGCCGGAAAGACCGTTAATAATCACGCGGTTGATATCTGCTTTTGCTTCAGGAATGAGGTATTTTGTAATGAACTCAGCAATGGCATCATACTGCCACTGGCTCCATCCGCCATTGTCGTTGGAGCTTTGACCATAAAGCAGGAATCCATCAAAAGTTCCGGCATCTACGGCCTTGCGGTGCGTGTCTCCGCCATGATAAAGCTGGTACTCGTTATCATAGACCGATCCCCTCTCCCCTACGCCATGGAAGAATACGTAAACAGGGTATTTCTTCCCATCGGCCACGCCGTGCTGATAAGTTTTAGGAAATTTCAGACGAAACTGCAGGCCCTTGTAATAATAGGCCTTGAAAGTTTCCGTCGCAAAACTTACGCGTTTGGTACGCACCCATTTCGCCAGTGTTCCATAAGCTGGAATAGTCGGGGGATGCGCCGGATCATAAGTGACCAGCGGGTCATTGGGGTTGAGTACTCCGGTCTGTGCGCTTACCATAACCGGCAGGCCTGCAAGAACCAGCAGCATTGCAAAAAGGGTAACAAATCGCCTCATATTATTAATTAGAGTTAACAGATTTACATGAAAAAACAGTCAAGCTAGTGACGAAAGTCAATAGTTGAGGTAATCATTGAAAAACTGGATGTGGAATTCGAGGAGATTGAAATTGGGTGGAATCTCTGGTAGGTTTGGATGCCTATGGCAGCATGTGCAAATTTAAAACGTGTTTTTCGTATTTTCTAGCAAAACGGCAGAAAATATTAACGCCGTTTTAATGCCGGTATGCAAGCTATTAGTATACAATTGGAATAAAAAAAAACGCTGCCGGAACTCACTCATTTTGGTGATGGCCTGGTGGCCGGTTTTTACGTACCCCGGGCAGGGTTAATATAGAACAACGGGCATATTCCATAAAAAAGGACCGGCAAATGCCGGTCCTTGGTATATCAGCTATTACTGTTTGTTCTGTTAATATTTTACAACTTTCGTCGTGCGTGGTTTCTGATCCACACCGATCACCTGTAAAATATAGCTACCCTTCGCTGAGATTCTTCCACCCAGGTTGAGTTGCTGTTTCCAAACGCCTTTCGCTGCGCTGCCGAAATCCTGACGGTAAACAACTTTACCGCTGTAGTCGTACAGTACCACAGAGAATTTAGGTACATCCTGATTCAAATACAATTGCAATGTCAGCTCATTCACAAACGGATTCGGGAAGGCTTTCAGCAGTGTTGCATCCAGTACCTCAACCGAAGTTGGATTTGAAGCAGCCTGTGTTGCAGTTGTAGCTGTTCTGCCGGTTGTCTCGTTCCCGCGGGCAGATGAACTGCGCCCAGTCGGGTTGCCATCAGGGATCACATTAGGAATAGCTTCGAGTGAAACGCTGTTCAGGAATGCATACCCTACAGATGAATAAACCGTTACCAGGATCTCACCGTTGTCATCAGGCACTACATTGTTGATCTTAACCGTGTTGGTATAGTTGTTTGTTGAACTCAGCGACACAGTCTGGTCACCGATCTTATATACCGTATTGTTGGTTGGTGCATAAGAAGAACCAGCATAGAAGATCACGTTGTAAGCTGTCGCATGGTTCAGGTTAGTGAACTTAAAGCGAGCTGTGTCAGCGAAATCAAGATAATAGAAGTTGCTCATTACCTTATCAGGTACCACACCGGAGTTATTTCCGGTAGACAGGCCGAGGTCATTATTGAATCCTCCGAAATTTTCCACAACCTGGAAGTTGATACCTGTAGGCTGATCAAGTGAGTTGATCAGGTTCGGAATGATCGTACCTGTATTCAACAGCGTGTTCGTATTGTTCCAACCGCCGGACTGTGCGTTTGCCGCTGCGTCATTCAGGTTAAGATTAACAACATAAGACACTGTAGATGCGCTTGCGATATTGCTGTAGTCAGTGAACTCGCCACCACCTTTCGCTGTACGGATCTTGTAGTAGTATACCGATCCGCCAGTCAGCCCGGTATTGGTGTAAGTTGTTGCGCTCAGCGCCAGGTCCGCGATCTTCTCGTATGTGCCGTTTGCAGAAGTGCTTCTCCACAATTCGTATCCTGTACCCGCACTGCCCGCATTAGCCCAATCAATCCTGATTTTGTCAACAGAGACACCAGTTGCTGTCACGTTTGTCGGAGGCAATGCTACCGGCAGGAACGGATAAGACTGGATCTCAAGTGCACCGATATAAAAGTTAGAAGATGCACCTACTTTGCTTACCACGATCTCGATCTGTCCGCTTGCATTTGGAGAAAGATCAGACAGTTTTACGAAACCAGCGGTGTTGTTATCTACATTGAGGTCACCTGATTTACCACCCGCAGCGTAACGTGTGATCAGTGAACCGGTACTTGCACGGCTCGCAGTGAAGATCAGGTTATACTTCTTGTTTGTTGGGAGGTTGCTCAGTGTGATACGTCTTCCTCCGGTGTTTGCATCATAGTAAGAAGTACGCATTACGTCGTCAGGATATACACCACTGTTGTTACCAGTAATTGTTCCGTTCGCAGACGCTGCAGTCCATCCGTCAGTCAGCGTCACATTTATACCGGTACCGTTATTATCCTTGTCCTTCAGGTTGGTGATGGCCGCACCAGCATTTGGAGCGCTGTTGAAGTTATTCCATCCTGTCACAGGATTAGTCTGGTTAAAATTCACATAAGTGTAAGTCAGGCTCGCATCAACAACCTTGATCGCGATCGTTCTGCTGCTGCTGGCATTATCCTGATCTTTAGCGGTAACAGTTGCGCTGAATTGACCAGCCACTGCACCAGGTTGGATCGAGATTGTACCTGTACCATTACCATTATCCGTCAGTGTAACCCATGATGGTGCACCGCTCAGGCTAAGGCTGATCACATCGCCAGCATCGTCTGTAGCAGATACGTTCACATTCACAGTCTGACCAGTGTTCATATTCACGTCGCTGATCGCAGCGATGATCGGGCTTGTGTTCGGTGTTGTAACCGCTATTGTATCACTGAATGGAGAATTGCCAGCTGCATTTGTTGCGCGAACAGCGTAGTAGAAAGTTTTATTTCCAGTCACTGTTGCATCATCGTAAGTAGTCAGGTTGGCATTGTTTCCACCAGGATTCAGCAGCGTATAAGCACCGTTCCTTGTATCTGCCCTGTATACCTGGTAAGCCGTTTCGTTGTAAGCTGCATCCGTCCAATTCAGGCGGGCTTTACCTGCAACGAATGAGCCGGTCAGGTCTCGAGGTTTGGCCGGAGCCGTTCCATCGTCATATACAGATTCAATAACCACAGAGTTGATATAACCATACGTAGCACCCGCGGCTTTAGCCACAGTGAAAGTGATGGTACCGTCAGCAGCAGGCGTCACATTATTGATGCTTACAGTATTCAGATAATTATTAGCCGCATCGAGCGATACACTTTGTGCACCGATAGAGTACACAGTTACCACACTTCCGGAAGGATTGTAACGGCTGCCCAGGAATGTGAAACTGTATTTGCCGCTTGGAGAAAGACCAGCAACTTTCAGGTTCTGTACAGTTGTATTTGTGTAATATGAAGTTCTCAACACATTATCAGGATAAACTCCGGAGTTGTTACCTGTATTCGCACCATTGGTATTAGACCCCTGCCATGTATTCATCAGCTGCAGGCTTACACCTGTTGTTACACCAGCGTCGTTCTTCAGTGCTGAGAACAGATCGCCGGCTGCCGGGTTTTTAGCAGTATTATTCCAGGGCGCAGGAGCCAGGTAGGCACTTGTTGTGAAGTTCACATAGATCTTATAGTTCGGATTCACATCAGTTACTGTGATCGTAAACGATTTGGTATCGAATGCACCTTTACCATCGTCAACTTTCGCAGTTACATTGTATACACCGTTGTCGGCATAACCCGGCGCAAGGCTGATCTGAGCTGTACCGGTACCGGTTGTTACGGTAGCGAACGAAGGCAGACCAGTAAATGTCCAGGTAAGAACATCTGCAGCATTCTGATCAGTTGCAGACAGGTTCACCGTTGCGGTTTGTTTTTCAGCCAGCGAAACATTGCTGATAGCCGCTACAACAGGTGAATAGTTATCACTTACTACCATGTTGAATGATACTGCATGGCTGCCGCC
Organism: Citrobacter freundii; assembly: GCA_003243445.1. Lineage (GTDB taxonomy): Bacteria > Bacteroidota > Bacteroidia > Chitinophagales > Chitinophagaceae > Terrimonas_A. The sequence continues at coordinate 18,295 of QFQQ01000014.1, read as the reverse complement.
AAATGCGTCAGTTGCAGTAACAGTGATCGGATAAGTACCGAGATCACTGATCGCAGGGTTAGTAAAGTTGATCACGCCATTATTCGTACCGAGAGATTGAGTGAATGACGCAAATCCTGCAGGCAGACCTGTCACATTAATAGTGAGAGTACCGCCATCAGCATCAGAAGCTGCTACATTCACACTTACTGAAGTACCGAAGCGCATAGACTGGTTGCTGATCGCAGCTACAACGGGAGCACGGTTTACAGTGATCGCGCTGTCTTCATTGCTGTAAGCAGAAGGAGCACCATCATTTGTAGCACGTACTTTATAGTAGTAGATGCTGTTCGCACCCAGCAAAGAATCGTTGAACGATGTTGTATTCGCCGGAAGAGTCGTATACAGGAGATAGTTACTGTTACTACCAATAGATCTGTACACCTGGTAAGCACTTTCATTCGTTGCATTATCCTGCCATGTCAGGCCAATGGTTGATGCAGTTGTACCTGAAGCTACCAGCAGAGACGGAGCAGCCGGACCACCAGGCAGTGCCAGGGTCGTCGCATTTGGAATCGCGTCACCTAATACATCCGGAGGAATGATCTGCTTGCCGATACCGCTGCCTGAAGGCCCCTGGTAACGGACTTCCAGTACCTCGCCACCACCTTGCTCGAAGAAGGTGACATAGATATCGTGGTAACCTGCAGACAGGTTGATATTGCCGCCTCTTTCAGTCGGACCCTGCAGGTAATCGTTCGCCACAACTTTATGCGCGTCATCAAATCCGTCTATATACAGGTTGGATCCATCGTCTGAAGTGGTAAAGAATGAATATGTTCCTGCTACCGGCAGATAGATCTTACCGCTGTATTTGAAGATGAACTGATCGCCACGGTTTTGTTCACCGAGAACGAAATTCGGTACACGACCGGATTTAACAGGAACCAGTGAAGTGAAGTCTGGCAGGTTGTTCACGCTCATCTCATAATAATCATACTTCACACCTGGACCATCTACGTTAAATGCAGATTCTCCGTATTTACCGATGGCTTTGATCTTATAGTAGTAAGTGGTTGCCGCAGCCAGTGCTGTATCTGTATAAGATGTAGCATTTGCCGCCGCACGGGCTACCAGCGCGAAAGTGCCGGACGGGTTGGTACCACGCCAGATCTCGAACGCTGTTTCGTTATCACTGTTATCAGTCCAGGTCAGACCGATCTGTTTGTGAGAGATCGCTGTAGCAACCAGGTTGGTTACTTTAACAGGAGGCAGACCGTTTACTACAGGAATGTCAGTAAATGCGCTGTTTGGAATTACCTGGAAGTTACCGCCGGTCTGAGGCGTTCTCCATGAAACGGTCATCTGCTCGCCACCGCCCTGTTCGTAGAATGCCATAGCGATAGGATATACACCCGCAGTAAGATTCATTTCCACGGACTCACGATCCTGGCCGCCATGCAGACCATCATTGTTAACCGCAGGAGTTCCTGCGAAGGTATAAGGTGTGGAAGAACCATTCAGGCCTCCGATCCACAACCTGCTGCCATCATCAGAATTTGTACGGAATGTATACAGTCCGCTTACAGGAATAGTGATATAACCTTCCCACAGGAATGCAAAATTGTCATCCTGGGTTCTTGGTACCAGCGCAACATTTGGCATGTTGCCTGTTGCTACCGGCTCGATCGTATTAAAGTCTGGCAGGTTATTCCATGTGCCGGTGAACGTATAATATTTATAGTTCAGGCCATTCATGACCGGCTGACCAGTTGCCTGGTTGCTCGCTCCAGAAATATTACCTGCAAGGTCTTTCGCTTTTACAACGAAATTGTAAGTTTTGTTATAGAGAAGATTGTATACAGTGAAGCTTGTTTGAGTCGTTGTATATGACATCAAACCATTCACATATACTTCGTACAATGTAACGCCGACATCATCCGTGGAAGCGTTCCATGCAAGAGATACAGATGTTTTTGTTGTGCCCGTCACACGCAGGTTACCAGGAACGCTTGGAGCAGTGTCATCACGCTGGGTCAGCGCGCTTATAGGGCCTGCTGCAGCTGAAGCCGCAGTTGTATTGATCGATCTGATCTTGTAGAAATAAGTAGTATTAGCATCAAGACCTGCATCTGTGAAATTAGAGGCATTCGCAGCAGTCAATGTGATCAACTGATAAGGACCGCCCGCGCTCTTCGCCCTATAGATCTCATAATTTGTTTCATTATAAGCAGGGGAAGGATTGTCAATCCAATCCAAACGGATGGAAGTTTTAGAAAGCGTTGTTGCAGTGAACGCAGTTGCCGGCTCGGGTTTGTTTGCGCCATTTGCATCGATCACTGTGACCGGTGTCGAGAAATCACTGGAACAACCATACTGCTCCGTTACTTTCACTGTATAATCGCCGGCACTGCCAGCAGCAAAGTTGCGGTTGGTACCTAACACTGTTGCGTTACCAACTTTCACCCACTGATATGTAGCATAACCTGCAGGCACCTCCAATGGTACGCTTGTGCTGCCATCCAGTGAAGGGATTGCACGGCTTACAGAACCAGTCAATGTGATCGCCGGCGGAACCGTAGGCTGCTTCAATTTGATCTCAACAGGCACCGGAGACCAGTCACCCCATGTTGATCCGCGCAGGATACGGCAGGAGTAAACACCGAGAGAAGTCGCGGTGATCTCATTGCCGTTTGCACCTGGGATCAGGACACCATCTTTTCTCCATTCATAACTGGTGAACCCGGGGGTTACACCGATGACCTGGTTGATGGTTTCACCTGGACAGTATTCAAACCGGCCATTTAACGGCCATGGATTTGCTTTGTGCGCCTTACTGATATAAGGCATGAAATTAGACTGGCCCCAGGCACTGTACCAGCAACCGTGTCCTTCGTTGGGGAACAGTGTGTAGGTCATGTCTGCGCCAGCATTTTTGTAGGCGTTTACTACGCTTTCAGTGGTGAATGGCGTAGGGCCATCGTCCAATCCGCCCTGGAATGTCCAGATCGGAGTATATTTCAACTGAGGAATAGAACCATTTGTTGTGGGAACGTTTACGGGGGCACTGATTGGAAGTACTGCCGCTACCATGTTTGGATATGTTCTCGCTGTCTGCCAGGTGGCAGAACCGCCACCGGACAAACCGTCAACTATAACGCGATCGATATCCGCTTTTACCTGCGGAACGAGATAGTTTTCAACGATCTCTTTAATAACGCCAAACTGCCAGGGGCTCCATTCGCCGCTGGTGTTTGAGGATTGTGCATATAAAAGGAAGCCATCGAACTGACCGTTATCAACGGCGTTCATAAATAATTCACCGCCATGAAACAGCTGGTAATCGTTATCATAAATAGATCCTCTTTCACCAATGCCGTGAAAGAAGATGAACACGGGATATTTTTTCCCATCATTCACTCCGTGCTGATACGACTTAGGGAATTTAAGACGGAAAGCAAGATTCTTATAAAAATAAGCCTTGTAGGAATCCGAATTAAAACCAACGCGTTTAGTTCTCACCCACTTCGCCATCTGACCGTTTGCTGGCATGGCTGGTGGATTGGCCGGATCGTATGTAACGATCGGGTCCGCAGGATTCAAAATCCCGCTCTGGGCCTGGATTACCGAGGGGTAACCGACTAAAAACAAGCATAAAATGCTCAAAAGTGTAAATACCCGTCTCATAATAATAGTTGTAGTTGACAAATTGGAAGCAATATATATGAAGCTCCACAGGACACAATTATGCCTGTAAAACATGCATAGTCTACTTTAAATACAAGCCAGGAAATTGGAAATGGAATTCAGTGGATAGATAAAAAGAGTGGAATCTCTGATAGGAATGGAGATAATGAAGCTACTAAGTGCCGGCTAAGATATAATCGTTTTTACTTATTTCCAAGCCGGGTCAGACCTTTTTTTGCTAACAGGCGGTTAACAACCTCAGATGTATTTACGCAATTTCCAGAAGGGCAGTTCAATTACCTTATGGAATATATAAGTTGCCGCTATGGTGATCATCAGCGCAATGCCCACGCATGATAACTTGGCCATACCATAACTTCCTCCGAGCGATACTCTTATCTTTTCAAGGAAGTTCGTTTCAACGATTACCTGGATGGGATAATGCAGGATATACATGCAATACGACACTACGCCAAGCCAGACAAATACCGGCATACTTAAGATCTTCTTGAAATTTTTCAGCTGGCCTTCACACAGGGTTAAGGTGATCATGCCGGCGAAAAAGATATCCACTACCGTGTAATTAAGCCCGTACTGCAGCGGATCCTGGAACATCATTGTACCGCTCAGGGCAAATAACAGTATTGCCATCGCGCCGGAGATCACTGTTACAGGAAATGCCCAGCGTTCGAGGAACGAACGGTCCGTCCTTACCAGCACGGCGATAATCGCTCCCAGTACCAATCCCTCCATCCTTCCCAGCGTAGCCACATAAGGGAACGGCATCACAAATCCCATATTCATGCCCGTATTACGGAATACAAAACTGAACGCGAAAAGGAATAAACAGAACCGGATCAATCCCTTTTTGGAAAATGCCAGTACAACCAGTGGCCAGACAATATAGAACTGTTCTTCGATCGCAAGAGACCATAAATGGTGCAATCCTTTCATAGCAGGCCAGCCTTCTGTGGCATACAACCAGTTCTGACCATACAACCAAAACCAAGCCTGGTGATCTTTATAATAACTCAGATCCACCCAGGATGCCGGTATGGCAAAAAATATAATAGCGAGGAAAACATAATAGACAGGAAAAACGCGCACGATCCGGCGCCCCATGAACTTTGTATAATAACCTGACTTGCCTTTCGCATCGATCAGGATGCCGGTGATCAGGAAGCCGCTCATTACAAAGAACATTTCCATGAATACCCAGGAGCCAATAAATATGCTCGGAAAGTAGTGCGCCAGCAACACGAACATCATCCCCAACCCTCTCCAACCGTCAAACTCCTTTACGAAGCTGCCGGGTTTATAAGTGATCGTTGCCTGACGGGTCGCTATACCGCGAACTTTATTCCCTATAACTCCTAACATAAACAATTACTTTTTGGTATCTGATTTTGTCCATACAGTAAGGAAGCCTCCTGTAAAGTTGTAAGGCAATATCTCTGCAAAAGCGCAGTCCGCTTTCTGAAGAAATTTCACACGTTTTGTCACCATCGAGAACGGGAACACATCCTCTACAAAATTCGTTTTGCCAAAGCGCTGGATCTGGAATTTGTTCTCTCCAGCGAGTTTACTTAACGACTTACGGGTGAAAAACTGGATATGCGTAAGATCTGCTGCATCGGACTGGATCGTTGTTCCTTTATAACCCAATGCACTTTTAATTTTCAGCATGGCTTTCCAGACCCAGTTCTGCTTTTTCTGCAATGCGATCATCGGACGCGTTACAAATGTTTCGCGGGGTCCTTTGCCGTTCGGCACCGTCACGATCAGGATACCGTCATCATGCAACAATTGCTGTAAGGAAACAAGCAATTTGCTTGGCTCATTCAGGTGCTCCAGCACTTCGCTGCAGATCACTGCGTGGTATTTTTGCCCGTCAGCGATCAGTTGCTCCGCGCTCATCACTTCAAAACGCACATTGGGGAACGTATTCAGTGCAGTCGCCTTTTCAATCGCTTTGTCGCTTACGTCAACGCCTTTTACATTAAATCCTTCTTTACCGAGACTGCGGGAAATAATACCGTTTCCGCAACCCACATCAAGTATTTCGGCACCTTTGGGGAGTTTATCGTGCAGTGCCTTAATAATGAACTTCAATCTCTTGATATCAGTAATTTTTTGGTATTCCATCCTCGTATCAATTTAGGGATTGTTTATAAAGTAATTCGTTATAAAGTTTTTCGATCTTCTCCATCATCAAACTGACGGTGAATTTTTCATGAACAGTGGCAAAGGCATTCTTACTGAGTTGTTGCTGCAGTTGCCTGTCTTTGCTCAGCATGACCAGTGGTTGAACGAGATTTTCAACCAGTCCGTCAGTTTCAACCAGCAGGCCATTTTTTCCGTGTTCGATCACATCGCAGGTGCCATCGACATTTGAAGCGATGATCGCTTTGCCCATGGTAAGAGCTTCAAGCAAAGCGATCGGCAATCCTTCCCAGAGAGAAGGCAGCACGAATATATCAGCAGATGCAAGAACCGCCGGCACATCCTGGCGGAAGTTCTCCATCGTTACATGTTCCTTGATGCCCAGTTCATCGATCAGGCGGATCCCTTCTTCTTTCTGATCACCATCGCCCACCATCAGCAGGTGAAGATCGGGGTTTTGCGAAACTGCTTTTGCAAAGGCCTTGATCAGTGCGAGCGGCTGCTTGTGTGAAGTGAAACGCGCGATAAATAAGACCAGCGTTTTCCCTTCAGGTATGTTAAGCTGTTTGCGGATGTCAGGATAGCTGCGGCTGGGATCAAACTTTTTCTGATCGATACCATAGTTTACGATCCTCGACTGGAATCCTTTGATCAGGTCCTGTCCGGCGCGCTGATTGGACAACGATACAGAGATATTGATATCCGTTTTACTTGTCAGATACTTCTCTCCCATGATGCGCATGCGTTTCAACAAAGGTCCCTGATCCTGGTGGAAAGACCATCCATGAATTGTGTAAATGACCGGAATTCCGAGTGAACGGGCAGCCCAGATCACATTTGAATTGGCGCGTGTTCCATGTGCATGGATCAACTCCACTTTTTCCTGGATCAGCAAAGACTTCACCTGTTTCCATTTAGTAAAGTCAAACGGACGCTCAGTATGAATAATACGCGTCGGCACATTCATGTCTTCCAGCGTCTTGATCATTGGTCCGTCAGTAAAGGAGAGTACAACCGGATCATATTTTGACCTGTCCAGGGCTTCTACAAGGTTGAGCAGGTGAGATTCCCCTCCTCCTATTTTTCCCTGACGGATACATTGTAACACCTTTTTTTTCATTGCTCTATTTCAATTATTTTATTGACTGAACGGATCAGATCACTTCAGAATATGTGGAAGCTTTCAGGTTCCAGAAAGTTCCTTTTACCACAGATTTCAGGTAAGGGAACTGGCCTTTCAACGAAAACTTCAGGACCGATTTCGGGAAGGAAACAAGGGAGTAGAAAGCGAGGAAAACGAAAAGTTCCTTTTTTCCTGAATTTCTTCGCATGAAAAGTATCCTGTTCCTTGTCTGGTAATACACTTTCATGGGGCTTGCCTTACCTACAGAAATCGATTCTTTATGATAAATAAGTGCTTCCGGCTGATAATATATTTTGTACCCGGCTTTCAGTATTCTTGCACTCCAGTCCCACTCCTCATAGTACAGAAAGAATACCTCAGGAAAAGCACCTGTCTTTTCAATTACTTCTTTTTTGACCATCATGGCGCAACCATGGGCGCCGGCTGTATAGCGTGGTGTATCGTGCTGGCCTTTGTCCTCTTCTTTATTACCGATCGCTGTCGTACGGCCTGTATACAGATTGATGGGGTTGAATCCGGCATACTGGATCACAGAACGGTTATAATAGAAACGGATTTTAGGACAAGTCACTCCGATCAGCGGATCTTGTTGGAAGGGAGCTAAAAGCTGTTGAAGGATATCAGGAGTAAGTTCGGTATCGTTGTTTACGATAAAGATATAATCGCCTTTTGCCTGACGGATTCCCCAGTTATTACCACCGGAAAAACCCCTGTTCGTGTCACTCCGCAAAATGCGGGTGTGGGGGACGTTCAGGCTTTGAAGTTTGGCGGTCGGATCCTCCGTGGAATTCATATCACACACCAGGATCTCATAGTTCTCATACGTCAGATTACGGCTCGACTCCAAAAACTCACAAGTGACTTCGGTTGCATTCCAATTGAGCGTCACAATTGAAACCAATGGAATATTATCCCTTGTTGACATTTAGAGTTTGTTTAATGGTACGGTGCCGCAAAATTAATAATAATACTGAAAAGTCCTATCGTAGTTCTACTATAAATCCAACATGTCTAAAAGTTTAAAGGCCCGGAGCCTGACTCGCGCTTTCCATCCCATCGGGTCTATTAATTTTTCGACTTTTAAATCATCGGCTTTCTGTTCTACAACAGGAAAGGGGAACCCAGGATTTGGGTAGGTTCCCCGGCTTTTCAAATGGTCTATATGTTTTGCTGAACCTGAGGTAGATCAGGCATTACTTTTCTGAAACAGGATCGTTGGCGTTTTAGCCATGATCCACAGATCATACGCTACATTGGCCTTTCGTGCGTAGGAGATATCCAGACTGATCCTTTCTTCAACGGACATGTCTTCTTTACCTCTTTTCTTGATCTGCCACAGACCGGTGATGCCTGCATCAGCCATGAAGCGTTCTACACAGTCGTTCGTCGTAAGCGTTGCTGCTTCATATAAAGGCAGCGGGCGGTTACCAACGAGGGACATGTCACCTTTAACTACGTTGAATAATTGGGGGATTTCGTCGAGGCTGGTTTTGCGCAGCACTTTGCCAAGACGGGTCACACGCGGATCGTTATTGATCTTTACGAAGCTTGCGCCGCCTTTAGAATCCTGGTATTGGTTCAGGTGAGCCAGTTGCTGGATCTTCTTATCGGCACCCACTTCCATTGTGCGGAATTTATAGAATTTGAACACGCGAAACCCTTTACCTGCGCGCGGAGAGATATACATGATAGACCCTCTGGACTCCAGTTTGATCGCGATAGCGATCACAATGAATACAGGCAACAGCAGGATGATCGCTGCAGACGCCAGCATGATATCTATCAGTCTTTTGATGAAATAGAATTTCGGAGCCTTTCTTTCTTCTGCAGCCTGCGTAGAGTCTTCACGGCTTACACTCAACCCGGAGAGACGGATCTTCATTCTTTTCAGGAATAATACTTTCACGCCATAGTTGACTTCTGAAGATTCGATGTCCACTATATCGTCGACCAGTTCATTTTTCTTCAGGTATTTCACTTTTTCGGCATCCAGGCGGCGGCTTGCGTAAAAAATCACGGTCCGGGCGTCCAGGCCTTTTTCTTTAAGAAAATTATTGAAACGGATCAGCTCAGCCTTGTTCAGCGGCACATCTATAAAGATAGCGTCTGGCACCGAGCTCCGGCGAAGGCCTTCCAGGATCGACTGGGCTTTTAATATCGAATGCGTCGATTCTCCGCTTGTAAACTGAGCAGCCAGTGAAGCGTGTTCTTCATGTTGACCAATGTAAAGGAATGACAATGTCTTGCCTTCCGTAGCCGGCTCGATCACAGTAAACTTAAAAGTTTGCCATGGTGTTCCGGTCTCAACACTGATAGGGTAAGTAGCAGAATTCATGTAATAGGTTTAATGTTTACTGTTAAAATACGTTTGATGATTTTTCATATAGCAAATCGTCAATACTTTTTAACATATCGAGCGGACTAAAAGGTTTGTAGAACATGTTTGCAACCTGTGTCGCGTCGATCTTATCCTTGTATTCATTGTTATTGCTCGTTAGTACAATAACAGCTGTGTCCTGATAGAGGCCACTCGTTTTTACGTGTTGAATAAAGTCCAGGTTCTCCTGTGTGTGAAAATCCAGATCGACAATTACCGCCTCCACTTCATCCTGTCTTCTCAGTTCATTCATGCCCTGATATGCATCTGTCACAGCGGTAAAATTGTATCTGGGAGACAATACCGTTTGCAAAAGAAAATTCATGGGCTTGTTGCCATTAATACTTAAAATGTTCCTACGCATAATTACTAGGGTTGCTGGCGTGCCAGTTTCAATAAAATACAGATACTAGTCGTGTGTAATCACGGAATTGGAACAAGTACTAAAAGGTAAAGCCTGTAAAAGCACTCTGATTTTGATCTAGGATGGTGGAAAAGCAAGAAATCGGAAAAATACGGTTTATCAGAGGTACCGGGATAGTAAGTTCCCGGGGGAGATGTTACGTTCTACTAATTGACGACTCTAAAGTATAAACTTTCTTCCAAATGCAATAGAAATTGCTGTCTTTTTTTATAAAATACTACATTTAGAGTATAAAGTGTGGTATTTTATGAGTGAACCGTTGCCATCAGGCCTATCGTATATCTACGATCAGGGGATAATGGTCAGAGTAGGGCAGCCTGGGTGAATCAAACTGCTCAACTTTCAGGGAAGGATCAACTAACACATAGTCCAGTCTTAATGTCGGAGACAAATGTTTGAACGTTGCTCCGAGTCCTGCACCCTTCTGAATAAATGCATCCTTCAGATCCTTTTTCACCGTATTATATGCATAGGAATTCGGAATGTCACCAAGGTTCCCGCATAAAATAACCGGATAAGGACTTTGATCAATGATGCTTCTTACCAGATCGGCCTGACCACTTCGGTAACTGTAAGCACCTTTCAGCCTGGACAGCGTACTTAAAGAGCCCTTTCCTTCAACACCATCAAAATACCCCCACTTTCCCATTCTGAACGACTCCATGTGTACGGAGAAAATCCTGAATACCTTTCCGCCTGTTTTTATATCAGCATACATCAAACCCTCTGAATGGGGCGTTTGCCCAAAACTGAATTTTGCCGAATCAATAATGGGATATCGTGATACAATTGCCATTCCAAATTTAAAATGTCCCTTCACTATACTGGATGTCGGATAAAAATAACTATATGGATAGCCCATATCCGATAGCTTTTTCAGGTTGTCCTGATAGGAAGACGAATAAGGCTGAAAAAATTCCTGGAAACAAAGTACGTCCGCATACTGTTGCTCCACCGCATCCATCATCAAATTGCGGGAACTGGTTTCCTCATGAGGCTTACGTTTCTCATCCCAGCGGAAAACATTCCACGTCATCACACGCAGATCGCCGTCTTCCTTGATCCGGTCAAACTTCCTGGCAAAAAAATGAACCCCAAACGTCCACGAAATCTGCTGGACACCGAGCAAGATCACCGCCAACAGGATCAACGCCCACTTCGAACGCCGGAAAACCTCAATCAGCAGAAATAAAAAAAGTAGTGCAAGCAAAAACGGGAAGATCAACCCAAGCGGTGCGACAAACCAAAAGTCGCCCGCGTTAAAGTATGGAACAATACAGACCAGTAAATAAAGGAAAGAAATAAAAATAGTTGTTGCACGGAAAAATAATCTTCTCCGCGAGGTGGTGGGCTTGGCCATAAATGACACAGAATAAGTTTGCAAACTTAAAAACTTTTTGGCACCGTGAAAATAACTAATCATTTTTTAATATCTTTTATCCTCTCCCGCCCAACTTGCCCGCCCATCACTTCATCCGACCTATCGCTCATTTCATTCATGTTCGGCTCTTCCGCCCGGTTTCACCATTCTACCTTTCCCTCAAATTCTTGAAAGTATGAGATATGTATTCCTTATTACCACGTTGATGTTCGCCTTATCCTTTTCATCTCACGCACAACTTGGTGGATTATTGAATAAGGCGAAAAACAAGATCCAGCAGAGAGCGGATAACAAAGTTGATAATGCTATGGAAAAAGGTCTTGACAAAGCAGAAGGCAAAACAGGCAAAAGCGATAAATCGTCAGGTTCTTCTTCCGCAGAAGAAAAAACAGATGATCCCGGTGAAACAAAAAAGGAGGAAAACCTCATCAAGAGCTATTCCAAATTTGATTTTATTCCGGGTGATTCACTCATTTATACAGAGGATTTCCAACAGGATGAAGTGGGTGAATTCCCCCTCAACTGGAATACAGCGGGTAAAGGAGATGTTGTTACCATAAATAATTATCCGGGTAAATGGTTACGGTTGTATGAAAATTCATTGTATCTCACTTCGAATAAAAAAGAGTTCTCCAAAAATTTCACGCTGGAATTCGATCTGATCATGCAAATGAAAAACACCGGCTATACTTATCCGATCATTTCATTTGGCTTTTTTGCAAGCGGTGAAGATTCTACAACAGACAATAAATTCCTTTCTGCTCAGAACGAAAACCAGTCTGCTGAAATTTTCCTGCGTGTCTCTGAAGGCGGTTCAAGCTATACCTATCTCGGCTCTTACATGAACAGGAAAAATATTTTCAGATCGGAAAACCAGGAGTTAAGCAATATTGAAAAGTTCTATCATAAAGTTTCACATATCGCGGTACAGGTACAGGAACAACGCCTGCGTATCTGGGTAAATGGTGAAAAGAAATATGATCTGCCAAAAGCGCTCGGCAATCAACATATTTTCAATCAGCTTTTCTTCCAACTCAGCAGTTCAAGTTATAAAGATGATGAGCTCGGCTTCTTCATCTCCAACCTGAAAGTGGCAACAGGCAGGCCTGATACCCGCCACAAACTGCTTGAAGAAGGGAAGTTCTCTACCACCGGTATTCTCTTCGATTTTCAAAGTGCAGTGATCAAACCTGAATCCTATGGCGTGATCAAAGAGATCGCTGGTGTATTGAAAGAAAACGGATCAGTGAAAGTAAAAGTGGTAGGCCATACCAGCAGCGATGGTGATGATAAAGCCAATATGGAATTGTCACAACGCAGGGCAGCTTCCGTAAAAGATGTGCTGGTAAAAGAATTTGGCGTTGATGAATCAAGATTAACAACAGAAGGCAAAGGCGAAACACAGCCTGTTGCGGATAATAAAACAAAAGAAGGCAAAACTGCTAACCGGAGGGTGGAGTTTATAAAGCTCTGAACGACGGACAAAACATAAACGGGAGAGAGAAAAAGAAGGTTCCAGAAGTTCCAAAGGTTCCAGAGGTTCCAAGGGTTGTCGTAACAAAAATGAATATTCAACTTTCGGAGATTTATAACTTCTGAAACCTCTGGAACCTTCGGAACTTCTGGAACCTTCTTTTTCTCTCTCTCCCTCTCCAAACCTTAAACCTAATGCGAATTCACTTTCAACTCGGAGTCCTTCTCGGAGGACTTCTCCTTTTGTCCTTTGCGAAGGAAACAACTACATGGACTGCCTTTACCGCGGTTGATACAACCGGCAAAGGCGGTCCCTCACTCCGGATCTCATTACCATCTGCCGGGCATACGCTGAACGAACGGTTCTATACAATGCCGGATATCGGGTTGATGCTGCAACTAAAACAGCCTGCGGCTTTGCAGCTTGGTACAACAAAGCAGGGCAGACCGGTCAATGCCTGGTATTTTCCCGGCAAGAGTGACAGAAGAGCGCTGATCATCGGAGGCGTACACGGCTCCGAATTATCTTCCATAGAAGTGGCGCAGTCACTCGTTGAAAAAATGATGACGCAGGAAGAGCTTACTTATTATTCAGTGATCATCATTCCGTCACTCTTTCCTGACAATGCAGTCACTGCCATGCGTGAACCTTCGCAAACAGGCAGCGTATTGAATATCGGAAGATACACGCATGACAATGCCGTTGATCCCAATCGTCAAATGCCTTCACCCGGTCAGGATTTTGATAACGATATTCCGGAAGATCATCTTCACCGGACGATCGAAAAAGAAAATCAATTTTTGCTGCAATTGATCCGCGAATACAAACCAGAGCGCATTGCCAGCGTGCATGCGATCCGCAATACGAATTACGGCGGGATCTATGCAGATCCGCGTACCGATGCAAAAGGTTTTGCGCTGGGTTTTGAAAGTGATAGCAGTCTTGCCGTTGATATGGCCATCGCCGTTGCTGAACACGATGGCAATGTTGCCGGAAATCACCTGGACACCAAACCGACTGCCCTTTATTATAAAGACCCTGTTCCTGTAGCCAAGGGGCTTTTCCAGAAACGCAATACGACCGGAGCGGCGCTCAAGGGCCATCGCGGCAGCGGCATCTCCATGGGCACCTGGGGCACCACCGCCATTGAAGATGAATCCGACTCCACTTCCAACAGAGACGCCATGCGCGTGATCACCATAGAAGTGCCCGGCTCCAAACGATCATTCGACTATAAAACCCCAGATCAACAACTCTTTTTCAGAAAGCAGGTCCAGGCCTTTACCGGGGCGGTGTATGAAGTGTTTTTGGGAGAAAGGTATGTGGGGGATTGAGGGGGTGCGGGTTCCAGGGGTTTCAGGAGTTCCATGGGTTCCAGAGGTTTCAGAGGTTTCATAGGTTTGAGAGGTTTGGGAGGTTTGGGAGGTTAGCTCTGAAACGAAATCACCGGACAGATTTGTTGAGGTTTAAACCCAATGTTAAGTTTATTTCCTAAGGATATACTTGTATAGTTTCCAAACATTCCAAACATTCCAAACCTCCCAAACCTCTCAAACCTCTCAAACCTATGAAACCCATGAAACCTATGAAACCCCTGCCCCCCCCATCCGACAGTTCATCTACTTTTTTCCCCAATCCACACTTCCGGTAATTGCCTTCGGCATCCCTCGGTAATAATTTCGCAGTATTAAACCTTAACCAATCATGGAGATCAAGATTAGCCTGTTCATTACAATGCTGTTGTATGCAGTGGTGATCAGTCAGAGTTTTTTTTATATGCTGGCAATGGGAAATGCCTGCAGGAATATGGAAGCGGCAACGTATATTGAATCCCGGAAGCTGTTGGATAACCGTTTGAGCAAAACACTTGCAGGCACCTATTACGTCACCTTGCTCGCATCAATCGCCCTGACTGCTTTTTGCGTTACGAATCCTTCAGGAGTTTTGTTTATAAGTTCCATTATTTCCCTCCTTGCCCTCGTGGCTGATATTACCCTGACACTGAAAGGGAATAAGCCACTTAATGAAATCATCAACAGCTGGACTGCATCCAATTACCCTGACAACTGGTATCAATACCGTTCAAAATGGTTTACGTTCTATAACCTGAGGCAGATCATCAATCTGACTGGTTTTGTCGTATTGCTTGCAGGAATGGTTTTCGGAAGCTAAGCGTATATCAACACCTGAACCTATTTACTATTCACTTATAACTTAACTATTAACAGAACAACAATCCCCAATTTATGCTTATCATGAAAAAGAAATTGATCACTATCACAGCCATCGCATCAGTAGTTATCGCAGCGCTCGTTGCCTGTAACAACGAAACAAAAACCGCCGAGCCGGTAGCAGCAACAGTTATCAGTAAGGACAGTCTCGTAAAGAGAGGAGAATACCTGGTGAACACTATCGGTTGTGACGACTGTCATTCACCTAAAATAATGGGGCCGCACGGACCAATGCCAGACATGGAGCATCGTTTTGCGGGTCATATGCCTACGCCACCGCTTGGCAAACCCGATGTATCTGTAATGAAGAACGGATGGGTGCTGTTGAGTATGGACCTCACCGCTGCAACAGGACCATGGGGAACATCTTATGCAGCGAATATCTCCGGTGATGAAACCGGTATCGGCAACTGGTCTGAAGCACAGTTCATCAAATGTATGCGTGAAGGTAAACTGAAGGGCATGGATAATTCAAGACCATTGCTTCCTCCAATGCCATGGCAAAACTTTGCAAAGCTGACCGACACAGATCTGAAAGCAATCTTCGCTTTTCTCAAGTCGACAAAGCCGATCAATAACGTGGTACCCGGACCAAAAGCACCAAATGAATTATAATTTCATTTGAGCAACTAATTAATGTAAACAAAGACCCGCTTCAACCAGTTCCGGTTTGTATCCATATTGGAACAGGATGATAGCGGGTCTTCATTATTTATCTATTAAACCTTATCAAATGAATAAGAAAATTCAGACAGCAGCACTTCTTCTTCTTTGCACACTGGTGATCGCTCTGGCGATTCATGCAGGTCAGCAACATAAGAATTGCCGCGAATGCTCGCTTGCTGTCAAACACTAGCAGATAAAGAGACCGGTTCCCGCCAATGTATTCCATCTAACAACCAAACTAAAGTGAAGATAGCAGCCTGTTTGTCGCCTTACCGGTAAAAATAACCGGTAAGACAGGAATAACGGTAAGGAAGTCTTTCGTTAGCAACCCTGTTTCTTTATTGACGAATGACCTGTAATCTGCGGGAACCAATCTTATTCAACCATGATCACACTAGCCGGTGATCGTCGGTGTTTCCCTCACACAAAGTCCTTTCTCTAATGCATCCAGCATAAACGACGCAACGCTGGCGCGGCTGATGAATAACGAAGAAGGTTTATTCCCGGGATAACTCAGTTTGGCCACAGCGATCTTTCTTGAATTCGTTAATATCGTTGGCCTTACTGCGGTCCACTCAAGCGATGATCTTTTCACCAGCTCTTCGGTCTTCAACAGATCTGCATAAGGATAACGGAGATTACTTTTCTTCACCAGCCATCTGAACCATCCGGGAAGTTCCGCTTCCGTTTCTCCCACACCCCACGCGGATGTGAAAATTACGCGGTTGATATGATGTTCCGGCGCCAGTGAAATGATCTGCGCCATCACATCGGAAAGAAAACTCTTAGGCGTACGCAAAGGCGTCCATGGAAAATCATTATACCGGGAAATATTCAGTGTACTGATCACGGCTTCACACCCCTTAATAGCTTTATCCAGGCAGGCTTTATCTGCCGGATGCCCCTGCAACACAAAGAGGCCAGGATCGGTGATCGTTATCTTATGCCTGTCCCTGACCACCACATGCACTTCATGGCCGCGTGACAGCGCCTGTGAAAGAAGACGGCGGCCTGTTCTGCCGGTGGCTCCAAGTAAAAGTATTCGCATCAATAAAAGGTTTAGGGTGGTTTGCAGAGGGTTTCAGAGGTTGATTCAGAGGTTCCGGAAGCTCCAAGGGTTCCAGGAGTTCCAGAGGTTATAAACCTCCTAAAATCGAAATGCCCATTTTTGTTACGACAACCTTTGGAACTCCTGGAACCTCTGGAACTTCTGGAACCCTCATACCCCGATCAAAATAATAAAAAAAGCTACCACAATGGTAGCTTTTCAAAAACTATTATCCCAGGTAAACCGGTCAGCGCAAAAACTTCACAGATGAATCGCTTTCTGTGCAGCTCAGAGTACAGATCCGATACTTGTATAAAGCTGTTGCTTTGGATTTCTTCTTACCATCAGGTTTGCCGCGATATAGGCAACCTCCAGTAATGTCAATATATTCTTCATCGCTTACGTTTTATTTTATATTACAATGTTACTGCCACCAGCCCCTACCCAATAGTTAAAAATTGTTATTGATTTGTAATTGCCATTCTGTTTTTTTGAAATAACTCACCGGTGCCGAAGCATCCTTACCGGACCTGATCAGCAACATTTCCTGGCCCGGGTTATCTTTTTCCACGCTCCAGTAATATTTTGCCGGCTTCAGTTATTCCTGCCTTTCCGGGCGGTTAAAATTGGCGCCGGGTCCACTGGCGTTGCCTGTATCATCAATCCTGTCATACACAGTAACGCAAATGCTGCCATAAATCGTTTCAAAGAAATCCTGATTGTAAAAGGTTTAACAGTTTATGCGTTTACAACCACTTCGCTTAACCCTTTTACTACCTGGCGGAACCGATGTTCCGGCAATTCGTTTTCCGCAGCTGCCAACAGGGAATGATAAACAAACTCCGGCGCATTTGCTTCCACGTTCTTCAACCAGCCAATGATCTCTCCTGTATGAAGGCCGCGCAGCATCCATTTATTCATCTTCGCCATCACGTGTGCGGGCACCTGTGAAATGATCTGCCTGGTGATCTCAAACAATTCCTCATCACTATAATAACGCCACAGGATCGGATTCAGCACCTCCTCCTCTTTCACCATATGCTCCAGGTTGAACGCAACAAAGCGGTCATACAACCTGCAGATCTTCGGCGCGATCAGCGCCTTACCGGTAATGACAGCTGCGGCCTCGTAAGCGCTGCTTGCCCCCAACAGTTCTTCTCCAAGCTGGTGGTCTTTTATATGCTCCTGCTCAAAAAGATCAGCCACCGATGGCTCATATTTTTTTACCGCCGGGAAAACAAAATTGTCTTCCGCATGCGCATGTTTATCAAAAAGAGAAACTACTTCGCGGATCCTGCGAAGGATATCACCGGCTTCTTCAACATTCCAGAAATCAGTATGCTGAACGCGCGTTGCCGTATCGTACAAAAGAGCTCTCAGTCCTTTATGTACCTGGTTGAACATGTTATAACGTTGCATGAGATAAGAAAAGGTTTAATGTTTAATGATTTTGACCCTGTAAAATTGCTTCATGCACCGGCTGATTGCAATCCTTAATAGAATGAACTGCGGGTATCTGTTGGCGAATTGGGGAGTTTGGGAAATTTTAAAGGTTTGAAAGGTTTGGGAGGTTTAGGAGGTTGATACAGTTTCTATGACGCAGCAATCTTTTATTTGAGGAGCGCGGACCGTGCATTCCCTTCCCACAATTAAAATTGTGGGCTAATCGCACTTCCGTTTCTTCGCAATGTTTACCACAACCACCGCCAACCCCTCGAATA
>QFQQ01000185.1 GCA_003243445.1 Citrobacter freundii | reverse complement strand
CTACGTTGTCTTCAAAAATGATGTAAATAAAGCTCATGCCGAACATGGACGTGCCCCGCACGTACTTGATCTTAGGAAGGCCCTGTAAATTGGTAACCAGCGGGTAGGTTACCTGGTCTTCGATCAACTGCGGTCCCCGTCCCATCCATTCGCTGAAAACGATGACCTGGTTTTCGGAAAGGTCGGGAATGGCATCTATGGGGTTGTTTTTAACAGCAAAAACGCCCCACGCAAAAAAAGCTGCCGCCAGGACTAACACGATGAAACGGTTGCGCAGCGACCATTCTATAATACGATGTACCATAAATGATAAATAAGGAACGATAAGTAATGCTGATGGTAGATCAGCGGTGGATAGAAATGCCTTTAGCCCAACAGCATACTGTCAGGCTCAAAATGTGGAGCGGAGTCTAAATACGGAAAACGCAATTTCGCTTGTAGATCGGAGTTCCGGTGCTGTAGGGTGGTGCGTTACTGGTGGGATTTTCCTCAGTAATAGAAGAAAAGGTGATAGCTGGAATGTCAATGAAAGAATCAGGCAAGGCTACCGCCATCAAATACAATCCCTGGAAAGCCGTTTCTGTTATGCTGTGATCATTGGTAATTTTGAGCTGCTTGTGTTCATCCTTGCAGCAGCCCTTTTCCACCATTTTGCCCTTGTCGCTGCCGCAAATCGGGCAGTTTTCCTCTTCATTGTCTGATACACTCCATGCTACCATTTTGCCCATACAATAATGCAAATGCAGGGTAGCGCCTGAAGTAGAGGCAAAGTAAGTAAAGGCTAATATGAAAAGGAAAATCTTTTTCATTTTGTCGTTGCAAATATATAAACATTTTTTTTGAGAATGTAGCGTAATAATTTTTTAGCCCGATGATACATGATAAGATAATTGGATTTGGCGTGCTATACGGCTAAGTCTCCGGGCTAATGTATGTCCCAGATTCCGGCCGACCTTTCCAGGTTGATCAGGGCGGAGGCATAGTTCAGCAGCGCCTGGTAATAATCTGTTGTACATCATTATAGGTTCGTTGGGCATTTAATACTTCCAGCAAAGAAGTTTCACCACGCTTGTAACTGTAGATCTTGCCCTCTAAAACTTCTTTTGCATCCGTTAGCATTCCATTGTCGAACTGCTGCACTTGCTTTTGGGCAGCCTGGTAGTTAATGAAGGCTTGCGTAACCTCTACCTGGATTTGCTGTACTACCTGTTGGTACTGCACTTCTGCCTGCTGCATAGAAAATGTTGCTGCTTTGATGTCGCCTTTATAACGATTGGAGAACTTTACAGGAGTGCTTAACCCGGCACTCAGGGAACGGTAAGCCGGTGTGGGCGGCAATATCATTAGTGGACACACCGCTATATAAGTATCTTCATCTGCATGTGTCCAACTGCTTTTAGTTGTATCCAAATCGTTTGACATAATAGCACAACCGGAAGGGCATTATTAGGAACTGATTTATAAGTTTACACCTGATCCAACGATTTGCGTTTATCTTCCCTGATTTGTTTACAATGACTGGGTGTAGAGCAGGCTTACCTGGTTGCCACGTTTCTTGCAATTTTTTCCATGATCAGGTGGCTGTCGCCAAATTTGCAGAGCGCGTCGCAATGTTGGCGCAAATCGGAAAAAAGAATATACTTGATCATTACCTTGTTCTGTTTTATGGCCGGCCGTGACAATTGCCCCACCACATCTTTTTCTCTTTTATCGGGTACGATCAGATAAAATACTTCGTCATCATCGGCGATCGTGTAACTCAAATCTGTAAGCCGTAAGATACCGGAATAGATGCTGGTACTTTTTTCCACCTCAAAGGCAGCAATGACATTATTGGTTGCTTTTTGAAACCATAATACATCAATCAGTTTTACGGTATTCAATGTTTCCCGGTCTAAATCAATCTCCGGAAATGCCTGCAAACAAATAAAAGAAAAATTGTTGCCGCAATGTGATTTGGAGCGGTCATTGGAAGCTGCAATGACATCATACCCCAAAGCGTGACCAATTTTTAGTAAGTGATACTGCATTTCTGTATGCAGATCCTCTTCCTGTTTTTCATGTTCTACTTCTTCTCGTCTTTTTTCAATCAGCTTTTCCAATTTCTTTCTCTCTGGTTCTGACAAATATTCATCTGTACCCAATATGATTTTTTGGGTGCCTATTTCAAAAAGCAATCCTGCAATCGCTCCCAAATCCAGCGAAAGTTCCGAGCGGTATTGCTTATTGGTATCGATCAACACTTCCCGCAGCGCCAGGTACTCGCTCCAACTTCCTAATTTCTTCCTGTCTTTGAACAGATAATTGAATCCATTCAGGATGGCTGTATTAAAGGGTGGTACAATGGTGGGATGCAGGAAATAAAGAATGTTCGATACGGCAGGCCCCAGTCCTTTTATCTTGTAGCTGTCCAGCCGGATAATTTCTTTAATGATTTGCGCCTCTGCTTTTGCATTCAGGCAATTTTCAAGGAACTGGCCAAAGTGCTGCTTATTTGTTTCATTTTCGTAAATGTCGGGGATTCTCAGCTTGGGCTTCCAATAGAAGGGGTGCGCAGCTCCCTCAAACACCTGCTTTTGTTCGGTTATACAGGTGAGCACAAATTCAAGAGAAGATCCTTTAAAATCATTTCCGAATTTCTTGTTTTTAATATCATCCACTATCTGCTGTACGCCTCTGCGGATGGAGCGGAATGCTTTCAAACGTTCTTCGTTATTAGTAAACCAGGTATTATAAACTGATTCCCTGTCAGCTTTATACTGTTGGATGATTGAATGAAGATGGCTATTCATCTTTGATGGCTTTAATGAGTTTTACGGTACCGAACAGGGTATTAAAATAGCG
>QFQQ01000090.1 GCA_003243445.1 Citrobacter freundii | reverse complement strand
TTTACTTTTTACTTTTTACTTTTTACTTTTTACTTTTTACTTTTTACTTTTTACTTTTTACTTTTTACTTTTTACTTTTCAAAGTTTTTTTCCATCATACCAAACGGCATACGGTCCCAACCATTGGAATTTATTGCCGTCTGCATCGGCTTCGTGTCTGGTTGTTTTATTAAAGTCTTTATTGCATTGAATGATGGTCATCTTTTTTGCGCCCAGCATTACATTGACAATTGAGAATTCATTGTCATCGCGCAGAACGCGGATCTCTTTGACAGATGGATAAGATTGGGAAGAGATCTCCACCACAGGATCCATCCTTCCATGTATCTCCAGGAGATTTACAAACAATTCGTTTTTTCCATGCTTGCGGATCATAAATGCAGGCTCACGCCTCAGGTTGAAATCAGGATCATTGGCACCAATTCTTGTGAGAAAGAGATCCGCAGTTCCGTTGATCAAGGTTGAAATGGAATAATACGTCTGCTTGTTAAGGAAGGTGAATTGTGCAAGCGTATCCTTTACCTTCGCCTGTGCTTCTTTCCATATATACTGGTATCCATTCTTCTGCCCGAGAGGCTCCAATCTGTTGACCGAAGCCTCATATTTAAATGAAGTGGAAATAAGCTGACCATTATACTGAAACGGGAGATCGTACTGATGCTGATCATTTGCATTTACATGAAAAAGATCAGCAAGGATCTTCTTTCCGCCTGGCAACTGAAGAAGATAAACAGTTCTTTTTAATCGGACATCTGCATAAGCATCCGGTGTTTCCGCCATCACCACCTGCACAGATGGATTGGACAGATCGCTGAAAAGTTTATCGGCATGAAACTTTTCCGCCTCTTTCTCTTTTGCATTGAAGTGGCTTGTTTCATCTACCACTATCGTATTGTGTGCAATTGTTTGTGCAGCATACTTATCATTTTCAGGGAGATAACGGCCACCATATTTTTGCTCAACACCAACAAATCTTGCGGAGCCATAGTCCGTCAGGATTTCATTGCCTTTATCATAAAGACTTATGTTCAGCTTATCAAAGTGACCATGAGAAAGGCCGTGGGAAGTGTATTTGTAGATCAGCGTCGTCAGATCAGCTCCTTTACCTGCGCGCAACAGACTGATGCCGCCTTCATCGCCTTTTACACCATCGTTATACTCAACCGATCTGTAAGGATAAACATCAGGAATGTTTTTGTTTGCAGACAGAGAAGCTGCTATTGCTGCACCGCCCTTATTCAGCAAAACCTGATTTTGTCTTTTTGCAACGGACAGCATTCCATTGTCAGCGCCATATTCGGCCCAGGCAATATCAATAGCAGTCACCATTTCACTGGTAGTAAAATCTTTTTCCTTAATCGCGTCATTGAACGGAAAGAATGCACCATCTGTATTTGTCTGCTGCAGTCCAGCCAGCAAGGCTTTCTGCAGGATCTTGCCGCGGTGCTCAAAGATCTTCAGTTCAGGTCTTGCATGCTGCAAGGCATTTGCAAAAATGAAATAAGGAAGAATGGCATAACGGACATAGTAAGGCCCTTCCGTATAATAACCATCGGGGGAAAATAAACCATCAAGCTGTGCGATAAAACCGCTCTTTCCATCTTTTGCGGTTCCATACAAAGCCATATCCACATAATCCTTGTTATTGGTGGCGATGCCGACAATGCCAACTCCGGCACAAGCCCACACACCATGGTTATGGATCAGGTTGAACCAGGAATTGAGATCCTTTGTAATGAAATCCACTTCAGGTTTGAACGCACCTTCTTCAATCGCTTTACGGTCTGCCGCATTGATACCATTATACACAAGATCATATGCCATGCCGGTGTACACCAGCCAGTTGGCGTCATTCAATGCCTGCCAGAAAAGACGACCGGGCGAACTGCTGGTTGCCTGTGGATGCTTTTTCAGTGTTGGATTTAGCTTCGCATATTTCAGCAGCATCTTACTGACAAGTGTTGCATAACGTGTATCGCCTGTAAGATTGTAGAGGATGCCGCTGTTGAACATCAGCATGTAATTGTTCTTATGGCGGTCATGCGTATATCCACCTGCCGGATCTTTTGGCTCGGGAACGTCCACATCTTTATCAAGCCACTCATCGACTTGTTTTTTTAAGCTGGTATAAGATTGAGTGAGCACGGGATAACGGTTCAGCTCCTTTTTTACCAAAGCGGCTTCGGTTTTGGTAAAAAAAGTCTGCGGGTGCTGCGCGTTCACCTTTATAAATACAGCCAGCACGAAGAATATGGTCAGCAATCGGGGCATTGAATATGATTGATCCGTTTATATCACGCGAAATAACTTCCGCCGTTGATCTCCACACTTTCACCATTGATGAAAGATGCAGCATCGCTGGCAAGATAAAGCACCAGGTCCGCAACTTCTGAGGCCTGTCCTTCTCTTCTCAATGGAGTTGCATTGGCAACGTTCGTACGAATCTCCGGTTTGGTGAATGTGTCATGAAAAGTTGTATTGATCATACCGGGAGAAACGCAGTTCACGCGGATACCTTTCGGGCCGAGTTCTTTTGCCAGACCTCGTGTAAGTGTAAGCACCGCGCCTTTTGCTGTTGCATATGCGATCGCACCGCCACCACCGCCATCACGTGCGGCCTGCGAAGCAAAGTTTACGATCGCTCCACCGCTTTGCAGATAAGGCAATACTGCGCGGCAGGCGAGATAAGCTGATTTAAGGTTGACCGCCATCACTGTATCCCAGAACGCCTCATCAAGATCTGCCAGTGGTTTACGTCCCATAATCCCGCCGGCAACATTCACCAGTATATGTATGGCATTGCCAAATTCAGCAAGGCAGGCATTGACCAGTTGTGTTACCTCTGCAGCGCTGGTCATGTCTGCTTTCACAGCAATTGCAACTCCACCCGCCTGTTTGATCTGCTGAACTGTTTCATCAGCCAACTGCTGGTTGCTATTATAATTCACACAAACTTTTGCACCGGCTGCTGCCAGTTTAATTGAAACCTGGCGGCCAATATCCCTGGAACCGCCTGTTACGATCGCGACTTTACCTTGTAATGAGCTCATAGTGTTTAGCTGAAATGAATGATTCTATATTGGTTGTCTGTTGCCAGTTGCCCGTTATCCATTAACCCTTGACCGCAAATACCTGTTACCTGAAGTGGAGGCCATGGTTTATCCGGACAACGGACAACTTTCAATGGACAACCTGCTCCCGGCTTGTAATATTAAGCCGAATTGCAGGAGGCATGCCGGTAAGGTCAGTTTTAAAATCTCAAAAAATATGCGGTTTCATTTGAGAAAAAACAATAATAGAGCAGAACGTAGATGTTTTTTGCATTTTTTCAATCCCGGCATCGTTACCGGCAACGCTGCCGGGATTTCCGTAATAAAGTTTCCATTAGTTTTACCGTTCATACTTGCATATGGATAAACCTGCAACGATAAAGGACATTGCCAGGACATTGAACCTGTCCACTTCTACTGTATCAAGAGCAATGCGCAATGCGCCTGATGTTAACATCGAAACAAAGAAAGCCGTAATGGCTTTATCTGAAGAACTCAATTATCAGCCCAACAAACTGGCCTTAAGTCTTAAGCAAAAACAAACACATAATATCGGTGTGATCGTTCCTAACCTCGATTATGTGCTTGCAACTATGGTAAAAGGCATTGATGAAGTGGCGCTTGAAGCGGGCTATACGGTAATGGTATGCCAGAGTAATGAATCATTCGGACGTGAGATCGTAAACACAAGAAGATTGCTCGACAGTCTTGTTGATGGCTTTATCATTTCTGTTTCCAGTGAAACAAAAGTGTTCGATCATTTCAAGAGGATACAGGAAAAGAAAATGCCGATGGTGGTGTTTGACCGGGTGACACCTTTTCTCCAGGCGCCGCGTGTACGCCTCGATAATGTTGATGGCGGCATTCAGGCAACAGAACACCTGATAGAACAGGGTTACAGAAGGATCGCCATACTCGCCGGGCCAAAAAATCTCGGCATCAGCAATGAAAGAATGGAAGGCTATCTCGCTGCATTAAAAAAGAACAAGATCAAACCCGACCCGGACCTGATCATTCATTGTGATTTCAATCAGCAATATGCCTATCTCGCCACGCAGGAATTATTAGCAATGAAAAAAAGACCTGATGCCATCTTTACCATCAGTGATCGTATGGCCATCGGGGCTATGCTGGCGATAAAAGAGAAAGGATTAAAAATGCCCCATGATATAGGATTGGTAGGTTTCAATAATGAACCCGTAGTGAGCCTTGTTACGCCCGGTATCACCAGTGTGGACCAGCCTGCATTTGAATTGGGTAAGGTCGCCGCAAAATTATTTATAGAAAGTATGCACCATCACGGCGATATGAGTGATGTGGAAGAAGTGCTCAAACCCAAACTTCATATCCGCGAATCATCCCAGCGGATCATACCCAAAAACACCCGGTCAAAATAAACTTATGAAACGATTGCTTCTCCTCTCCCCCTTTTTCCTGCTGAGCGTTGCCGCTTTCGCAGGAACGATTACTGTAAAAAATATCAATGAACTCCACCAGGCAGACAAAAACGCCAAACCCGGCGACATCATCCTGCTCAGTGATGGCGAATGGAAAGATGTTGAAATAAAACTCAGCAGCAAAGGCACTAAAGAACAGCCGATCACCTTCACCGCGCAAACGGCAGGCAGGGTGCTGATCACCGGTCACTCTTCATTAAAGATCGGCGGCGAATTTCTTGTTATAAAAGGTCTTTACTTTCAGAAAGGTTATGCAGGTGATGATGCGGTGATCGAATACCGCATAAATAAAAACCAGCTGGCAAATAACTGCCGTGTTACCGAATGCGCCATCATCGATTTCAATAATCCAAAGCGGATGGACGAAAATTACTGGATAACATTTTATGGCAAGAACAATCGTCTTGATAATTGCACTTTCCGCGATAAAAAGAACATGGGCGTAATGATCGCCGTGATCCTGGACGACGAACGCAGCCGCGGGAACTATCATTCCATTGATCATAACTTCTTTAATGGCCGTCCGCCGCTTGCATCCAATTCAGGAGAGATCATCCGGGTTGGCGTTTCGCAGCATTGCCAGTTCAATTCAAACACGCAGATCACTGATAATTACTTCCTGAAATGCGATGGGGAAACAGAGATCGTCTCGATCAAATCAGGAAGCAATGTTGTAAAAAATAATCTCTTCAAAGAATGCCAGGGCGGTGTTGTATTGCGCCACGGTGATAACAACACGGTGGAGAATAATATCTTCCTCGGAAATTATAAAGAAGGAACCGGCGGTGTGCGTGTCATCAATAAAGGACAATGGGTGGTCAACAATTTCTTTTATGCCTGCAGGGGAATTGATTTTCGTTCACCACTTTCCGTCATGAATGGCATTCCTAATTCACCGGCTCATCGCTATGTACAGGTAACCGATGCAGTGATCGTAAATAATACTTTTTACAATTGCACCGCAGCAAGCTTTTGCGAAGGCAGTGATGCAGAACGAACACTGCCGCCGGACAATGTTTATTTTGCAAACAACATCTTTTTTAATAACAAAGACAGCAATATCTATCGGGTATCCGACGAGATGAATGGTTTTGATTTCAATCATAATATCGCAAGTAAAACTGTTGCACAGGTTTTACCGGCCGGTTTTAACAAGACACTCATTCAGACAAAAGACAGTAAGATCGCAACCCTGCCCTTGCAAGCGATACAGAAGAATTCGGTTGTACCGGATTCGCTGCAACAGATCGCAGCTGCACGTCTTGGGCACAAACTTCCCTCAGCCGTTGGTTTTGGAGACAGACAGGTGTTGAACAGAATTTATAATAATGCGGTGAATACAACGGGTGCCAGATGGATGAATAGCAAAAAATCTGGGTGGACAATGAGTGCGCCTGCTATCGTCAATTGTGATAATGCTGAAGACGTCTACAATGCGCTTGCGATAAATAAACCGGTCACGATCGTTCTCACGGCAAAACAATATACGCTGGACAAACCATTTGCCATCTCGAACAATACGGTGTTCTACAGCAAAAACCAGGAGATCAGTTTTGTTACAAAAGAGATCCCTGCGGTGTTCATGGTAAATGGCCGTGGCGAATTGCTGATCAGTAATCTCAATATTAATGGCAGCAATGTAAAAGCCAAAAGTTTTATCTGTAGTGATACAAGCGGGCCTTCCGATCATTACAACTTCATCATGAACCGGTCAGACCTGAAACATTTTGACAGGAAGAATGGTTGCGAAAGTATTTTCTTTGCGCATAAGTCGACGGTTGCTGACAGCATTGTTCTCCGGAATAATAAATTTACGGATAACAACACTGACCTGGTATTAATGACAGAAGAGAAAGATGACAAAGGATATTACAACGCGGAAAAAGTGGTGATCGACGGTAATGAGATCACTTCTCTGAATGGAAAAGCACTAAGCATTTACCGTGGTGGAAATGACGAAAGTACAATGGGGCCTAAACTGTTGTTCACACATAACAACATTACAGGTTGCAATGTCAGCGGCCCGCTGATCAGCCTGACCGGAGTGCAGCAGACCAGGTTCCAGTCAAATAACTTTTCCAACAGCAATCCCGGCTCATCTTTGATCTTATATAAAGACATCGTCCGCGCACATCATTTACTGGAGGATAATAAACTGACCGGATCCGGGAAGATCGACACCAACGAGTTTGTGACGATTGAATAGTGTGATCGATGGTGGATGTTCGATGGTCGATGTTCGATGGTCGATGTTCGATGTTCGATGGCCGATGCTCAATGGTCGACCTTTCTTCGGCAAGGAACATCTTTTGCAGCTACGAAGGACCGCGCGGTTTGCGGCTGCTTCCGGCCATCGGCCATCGAACATCGAACATCGACCATCGAACATCCACCATCGAACATCCACCATCGAACATCCATACCCAGCCACACAGATTACGGTAAAATGTTATAAACATGGGCTTCTGAAAACCTATCACTGTTAGGTTTATCATTTTTCCCGTTTTTAACGCTGACGTGACGAATTTTCCGTTATTCATACCACGAAACCACTCAGAAAACCCTATATTCACACCTTTTACACACCTGCATTAAACTGTCCATGAGCCGTAAAAAATTTTCTTCTTTCCGTTGGTCCGATGAAGTAGAGCCGCATAAGGCAAGGACCAAAGAAATCATTGCCAAACATCCTGAGATCAGGCAATTGATCGGACGTAATCCGTACACATTTCTGGTGATCCTGCTTGCTGTTGGAGCACAGGTAGCCCTGGCATACGGTGTATCACCGTTTGGCTGGGATCTATCCTGGATCTGGAGTCTTGTTCTCGCCTATTTTGTGGGCGCATTTCTTTGCCACACATTATGGGTTTGTATCCATGAAGCATCACACAATCTGATCTTCAAAAACAAAGTGCTGAATACGATCTCCGGTATGATCGCGAATCTGCCGCATGTATTCCCAAGCTCTGTGTCGTTTCAGAAATATCACATGAAGCACCACGCCTATCAGGGTGTTGAAGAGCTTGATGCGGATATGCCTTTCCGCTGGGAAGCAAAACTGATCAATAATGCGCCGGTAGGAAAAGCGGTTTGGTTATTATTATATCCGATCTTTCAAATGCTGCGTCCTATGCGCTTAAAGGAGATCAAATTATTCGATACATGGACGCTGGTGAACTGGCTCGTGCAAGCTGCATTCATGTTCGCTATCATCTATTTCCTGGGATGGAAAGCCGGCATCTATTTGCTCGCAAGTTTCTTCTTCTCTGTTGGTCTTCACCCACTCGGAGCAAGATGGATCCAGGAACATTTCCTTACGCATGGCGAACAGGAAACAAAAAGCTATTATGGCCCGCTGAACGTGACCAACCTGAATGTCGGTTATCACAATGAGCACCACGATTTCCCTTCTGTGCCCTGGAATAAACTTCCAAAAGTAAAACAGATCGCAGGAAGCTACTACACTTCGCTCGGTTTCCACACTTCCTATACCGGTTTGCTCTTCCGCTTCCTGTTTGACGGAAACCTTTCCGTATACTCCAGGACCGCACGCGAGAAGCGTGGAAAGCGCCCGGCGAAAGCTCCGCATATGCCGGCGGATATGGCGGCGCCGGAGGAACTGTGACGAGCGATGTTCGATGCTGGATGGTCGATGGCCGACAGAAATATTGTATAAAAAAGAAACCTTCCATACAGGAAGGTTTCTTTTTTATACAATATTTCTTAATTGAATACCGACCATCGACCATCCAGCATCAGCATCGAACATCGCTTCCTCACGCTTTCATCGCATACATAATAATATTCATCCCAAACTTCGTATTATCCTCCGCCATAAACCGCTTATTCCGGAAATCATAATCCCATTCACAGCCATAGTCTTTGTTGCTGTAGAGAACCGCGATGCGGCCATTGATCTCGATGGCTTTGAGATAGTCGTGAATAAGATCGTCACCCCAGCCATTTAATTCGAAGGAAGTGGGCGGCGGACCTTTTTCAAACTGGAAGAAGGAATGATAGAGCTCGTGATCATTGGGGATCTTCTTCAGCGCCTGCGGACCAAATGTGTGCGCCATCTGTGCTTCAAAGGATTTGGCAAAGAGACCGTCAATATCATGATTGCAGTCATCCACAAATACAAAGCCGCCATTCTGAATGTATTTTTTGAAATAGGCTTCTTCTTTCGCACTGAACTGTACGAGTTTGTGCCCGCTGAGATAACAGAATGGTGAAACAAATAATTCATCACTGTCAAGATCAACGACCCGCTCCTGCTGGTTAACCGGAACGGTAGTGTATTCGATCAGTGAATTCAACAGATTTGTCGGCATACGCTGATCCGTATCCCAATCACCGGAATGATACCTTAACCTTGAAAACGTAAAGCGCCTGCTTTTCACCATAATCTTTCAGAACCCACATGGGATTGACTAAGATAATGCATCACGCGTTATCAACGTCAGTTTCGCGAAATATGTCTTCTATTTTTTTACTAATGTGTTTTAATGTAGAAAAAACCTTGATTTTTTTGCATGGTGCAAAAGAAAAATGCAACAATTGACGTCAAAATCCGCGAACTTGGCCGGTACGAAGTAAAAAATCAAAAGTAAAAAGTAAAAAAGCCTAACTGTGAGGAACTTTCGCTTAGGCCCCTCTTTCACTTTTTACTTTTTACTTATCACGGTTGCTGCATATTTTATTATGCTTAAAAACAAACTGCTTTGGAACTGACAGCATCAAAGGTTAATGAATTATTGCAGAAAGTATCTTCACTTAAATCAGAGATACAAAAGGTGATCGTGGGACAGGATATTGTGCTTGAGGAGATCCTCGTAGCATTACTTGCAGGCGGCCATTGCCTGTTGGAAGGCGTGCCCGGACTTGCAAAAACACTGATGGTAAGAACGCTTGCGCAGGCTTTGCATCTTCCTTTCAGAAGGATCCAATTCACTCCTGATCTTATGCCTACCGATATCATCGGCACGGAGATCCTGGAAGATGATCCGGCAACAGGCAAGCGCGTTTTTAACTTTACCAAAGGCCCGATCTTCGCAAACATCCTGCTCGCCGATGAGATCAACCGTACACCTCCCAAAACACAGTCCGCTTTGCTGGAAGCAATGCAGGAATTTGAGGTGACTTACGCTGGCAAAACTTATCCGCTCGATCGTCCTTTCTTTATTCTTGCCACGCAAAACCCGATCGAACAGGCCGGTACTTATCCGTTACCCGAAGCACAGCTTGACCGCTTCCTGCTTTATGTAAAGATCGGTTATCCTTCTGAACAGGAAGAGATACAGATCCTGACCAATACAACCGGTACAAAAAAGAATACTGTAAATGCTATCGTCAATGGTGAAGAGATCAGGCAATTGCAATCACTCGTCCGTGAAGTAACGATCAATGAGGACCTGACTGCCTTCGCCGGCAAACTCATCCGCGCCACAAGACCGGACACCACTACCGTCGCCTTTGTAAAAGAATGGGTACGATGGGGTGCAGGTCCGCGTGCGGGACAGGCATTGATCCTTACAGCCAAAGCACGCGCACTGCTGTATGGGCGCTATGCCGTAACTATGGATGACCTGCAAACAATGGCCTATCCTGTGTTACGCCACCGTGTGCTGATGAATTTTAAAGCAGAAGCGGAAGGCGTTTCGTCGGATAAGGTGACGGAAGAGATGATAAAGGTGGTTGAAAGACCAAAAACGTTATGAGGTTCCAGAGGTTTCATGAGTTCCAGAAGTTCCAGAGGTTCCTTAAAGAGGGAATCAACACAACGCCCTCAAACATTAAAAGTTTGGAACTTTTAGAACCTATGAAACCTCTGGAACCCCTGGAACTTTTGAAACTTATAAAACCGCTCAAACCTGATTAATGTCCCTTCTGGACTCCTACATACTGACCTCCATTAAAAACCTCCC
The DNA here is from genome assembly GCA_003243445.1 of Citrobacter freundii. Classification (GTDB taxonomy): domain Bacteria; phylum Bacteroidota; class Bacteroidia; order Chitinophagales; family Chitinophagaceae; genus Terrimonas_A. The sequence goes on along the minus strand of QFQQ01000090.1, from coordinate 12,370 downwards.
CCTCGCTGCCAAAACAACGATCGATGGTTTTATGAGCGGCGCCAATAAAAGTGCCGTGAAGGGAACGGGTATGGAGTTCAGCCAATACCGCAAGTACCTGCCGGGCGATGATCTCCGGTGGATGGACTGGAAGATGTTTGCAAGATCAGACCGTTATTATATCCGGGAATCTGAAACGGAAACGAACATCAGTTTGCGGTTGTTAGTGGATACAAGCGCATCAATGGATCACCGCGACGGGACGTATTCAAAAATGGAATATGCCCGTTATCTGGCAGCAAGTCTCGCTTATCTCGCAAACATGCAGGGCGATGCTGTTGGTCTGTATACATTGAAAGAAGGCGGGATCTTTTCACTGGCTGCAAGACAGGGTTTTCAAAACCTGAACCGGCTGATGTATGAACTGGAACAGGCCGGTCCAAAAGGAAAGTTCACACATCCGCTTTATTATAAAGACATTTACTCGGGCGGAAGAAAAAAAGAGTTGCTGGTATTTATCACTGATATGTACCAGGAAAAAGAGGAGATCTATAAACTGCTTGACCTGCTGAATGCCTTGCGTCATGAGATCATCGTGTTACAGCTTATGGGAAGAAATGAGATCGAACTGGATTATAAAGGATATACGACACTGGAAGACCTGGAGACAGGTGCAACAATTGAAGTAAACGCGGCAAGTGCGGCAAAAGCTTATAAACAAGTGCTGAAGGATCACCTGGATGAGATCCGGCAGCAATTGTTATCCAAACATATTTATCACCGGTTGATGATCATGGATCAACCGATCGATGAAGCCCTGCGTGATTTTTTATATAAACGCAGCAAAGGTTATTGATCAGACGATGTAAAAATTAGTAGCTTGTTTCAATTGCTTAATCCCATAGCGCTTTTTGCAACAGCAGCGGTGATCATTCCGGTGCTGATACATCTATGGAATACACGCAAAGGGAAAACACTGAAGATCGGCAGCATTGCATTGCTGGCGGAGAGCTCAAAAAAACCCGCCCGTAGTTTCAGGATCACCAACTGGCCTTTGTTATTATTGAGATGCCTGTTACTTGTATTGCTCGCTTTACTTATCGCAAAACCATCATGGCAGGAAACACCTTCCGCAAAAAATGGCGGCTGGATCCTTATTCCTGATCATGAACTGGCCAATGCATACCAGGCTCATCATCTGCTGATCGATTCGTTATTGCAAAAAGGTTTTGAATTACATAACCTCAAACCACAACTGGGAAAGATCTCTCTGACCGATACGGCGATCTATCAACGATCTGTGCCCGATTACTCCAACACCTGGGCCTATCTGAAATATCTCGACGCCGCATTGCCGCCGGATTTTAGTTTGTATGTTTTTTCAGAACAGCTTTTGCAGAACTACTCAGGTCGTCGTCCGACAAGTGAGCTGAATATCCACTGGATCAGATTGGAAACTCCGGCGCGCACAGATACATCTATCGCTTCATCTTATATCAACCGCCAGGGAAATCAGGTCAACACAACAAGAATAAGCAGCGCAACAGGCAATTATTATGAAGAAAGTATTGTAACCTTACCTGCAGCTCCAGACAGCAACCCGGTCATTAATATTGGCATATATCCTGGTAATAATTTCTCAGATGCAAAATACCTGCAGGCTGCCATTGAAGCAATTGCTGAATACACCGGCAGGAATATCGTGATCAACAAAACAAACACTGCGTCCCAGGAACAGGTAATATTCTGGTTGCAGGAAACTGAGCCTGATAAAAATGTACTGGCAAAGCTCGCCGCCGGCGGAACGATCCTGCGATATGCAGACCTTGCCTCATCCTCGATACAATTACCATCACCAGCCAATCCCGGCCTGCTGCCATTGAATGAAAACAATGCCGGCCAATTTTTCAAATACGCAACCACACCGGCAAAAGGAACAGCATGGTGGACGCTGGCAAATGGCGAACCGTTGATGAGCGTTGAAGCAACCAATCAAAGAAAGACGATCTATTTCAGCAGCCGTTTCAATCCTCAATGGACGGACATAGTATGGAAAGAAAGTTTTGCCCGGTTACTGATCCCTGTCATTCTTCCTGCCTTTAAAGAAAACGATACAGATTACCGGCAGGTTTCTCCTGAGCAGGTTCGGTTGAAACAAAGCCGGGGAAAACAAAATGGTACAGTAAACGATCTTGGTTTTATGAACAGAACAGATCTATCGTTTGCAGGATGGATCATCCTGTTCTTCGTTTTCCTTGCAGAAAGAATTTTATCACACCGTCAACCGAAACAAAAAAATGCCTGAACAGGAAGGACAACATATCATACAGGCATTCAGAAAAAAATGGCAACGGAATTATTTCGTTGCGGCTCTATTGCTGGCATTTGGTGTTGCAGCTTTGCTGACGACGGTACTATATCTTTTTATCAAAACACCGCTGTGGATCATTGCACCGGTGTTTGCTGCTGCAGCGGTGATCATCTACTGGCTTCGTCCCTTCCGGCGTATCACGCAAGAAGATATCACGAGCTTTCTCAACCGGCACTACCCACAGTTGGAAGAAAGCAGCCACCTGATATTACAGCCACCGTCTTCACTGAGTTTTCTGCAGCAATTGCAACAACAAAAAATTGAACCAATAATAAAAAACATAGCTCCTCCTGCGGAAATGTTCATACCGGTCAAAAGAGCAGGACTGGTTGTTTTTGCAGTCATTATTGTTTGTGCCATTGGTTTTGCTGCGCAAATCAGTTTTGTAAAGAATGATCATGATCATAACGAACGTTCCGCTGCTGCGGCGAATGTGCCTAAGGAGGCAATTCCTGCCGGAGTGAAATCAGTATCTGTCGAAATAACCCCGCCTGCCTATACAGGCAGAAAAAAAAGGGAGCAGGAGCAACTGTCACTGAAAGTTGAAGAAGGCAGCAATATCAGCTGGACGATCAATACATCCGGGATCGCCGATTCAGTAATACTCCTGTTCAACAATCGTGAACATATCGCTATGAAGCGATCTTCAACTGACAGCAATGAATGGCAGCTTCAGCGGAATGTGAAAGAAACCGGGTTCTACCAGGTTCAGATCCTGGAAAACCCATCACCGTTATATACACTGGAAGTGATCCATGATCAACCGGCAGACATAAGGATCATCACGCCACAGCAATATACTACGATCGAACCGGGCAGAAGGGCTATCAGCAACCTTCGTGTTCACCTGAGCGATGATTATGGTATCACGAATACACAGATCATTGCCACCAAAGCAAGCGGCAAAGGGGAAAGCGTAAGCTTCAAAGAACAGCAGCTCAGCTTTGCTGAAAAAGTAAACGGACAAAGAGATATCGAATTATCCAAAACCATTGATCTCGCGGCTATGGGAATGCAGGGCGGTGATGAACTGTATTTCTATATCAAAGCGACAGACAACCATGGGCAGGAAAGCCGGTCCGACATGTACTTTATTTCATTGCCCGATACAGCTGAACTGCTGAATATGTCCGGCATGGAATCAGGCGTAAACCAGTTCCCTGAATATTTCAGAAGCCAGCGACAGCTCATCATTGATACAGAAAAATTACTGAAGGAACAATCTGGTTTATCAAAAGACACATTCAATGCACGAAGCAATGATCTCGGTATTGAACAAAAATTGCTTCGTCTTCGCTACGGAAAATTTCTTGGTGAAGAGAACGAAAGCGGTGGAGGGCATAGTCCTGACGATGGTCATGACCATGGCACTGAACCCGCCTACGGTGATGTTCAGTCGCTGATCGATCAATATGCACATAAACATGACAATGCCGAGGATGCAACGTTTCTTGAACCCGAACAAAAAGCGCAGTTAAAAGGCGTGCTGACCGAGATGTGGAACAGTGAACTGAAATTAAGAACACTTACACCATCAGAGTCGCTGCCTTATCAATATAAGGCCTTGCGTTTATTAAAAGATCTGCAGCAAAAGTCAAGAGCATACGTCAGCAAAACTTCCATCAAAATGCCACCACTGAAGCCTGAAAAAAGGCTGACCGGCAATCTCGAAAAAATAACGCCGCCTAATCAGCCCGCCAGGCAGGTCAAAGAAGATGAACAGGTTTTACAACTACGCAACGCAATGCAGGTCCTTGAAATAATGAAGCAGGGTCGTGTACCAGCAGCATCAGGCATGACAGACCTGTTCAGGGCACAGCAGGCAATTGCAGCAAAAGCTATTGCTGAGCCGGCAGCATTTCTTCCTGCTCTAAGCGCGACAAGATCGTTATCGGAAGATCCTTCAAAGGCAACAAGGCAACAGATAGATCTTGTGCAGCGCGCCATACAATCGATCATCAAAACCACTGATAAATTACCGCAGCAACAAACAAACAGCGCATCAAAGTTATCGGACTATTATTTTAAAAAACTGAACAGGTAAGCGATGAACCAGCAAACCATCGTTATCATATTATCCGCTTTGTTACTGTTGTTTCTTTTATGGAAAGAGATAAGAAGAAGCAACCGTTCGAATTTTTGGTTACGGATCATCGCAACGGTCATAACAGTATTGATGCTGCCATTGTTTTTTATACCAATCAGTTTTGAAAAAAAGATCAGGGAAGGGACTTACCCGAAGATACTGTTGATCACCAGCCAGACTGAACATACAACCGATTCATTTGCCGGTTATAAACAGATCACTACAGATCCGGCATTACAGTCCCAGCAGGTGGAATTTATTCCTGATCTGTCAACATATATTTCGCGCCATCTCCCTGAAATTTCATTCATACATATTCTGGGGAAAGGCATTGAAGAGCATGAATGGAATTTACTTGATGAACTGGATATTCAAACCTCGTACACACCGGCGCCAGTACCCCTGGGAATAATACATGCCGACTGGCCTCGAACGGTCAGGCTTGGCGACCAATTGGGAATTCAGGGAATATATAATAACCATGGTGGTAAAGAAGTGAAACTTGTATTATCCGGACTGGGAACATCTTTAGATTCTGTGATCATAAAAAAAGATTCCGTACAAAATTTCTATCTCTCCTGCCAGCCTTCACATACCGCGCAAACATTGTATGAATTACAAACAGTGCGGGATGAAAAAACCGTTGGAACAGAAAAGATCCCGGTTACGATCAACGCGTCAGCCAAACCAGCCGTTTTATTTCTTTCCTCCTCCCCCGGATTTGAAAATAAGTTTCTTACTCAATGGCTGCATGCACACAATTATCCGACAGCAGTCCGGAATACGATCAGCCGTGATAAATATGATCAGCAGTTCCTTAATATGAAGGCAACGGCGCTCAACAATATCAGTTCATCATTGCTGGAAAACTTCGATCTGCTGATTGCCGATGATTATGCATTGTCGGAATTGAATGCCAATGCAACAGCATCGATCCGGGCTCAATTAGAGAAAGGCATGGGATTGATCATACAAAGTGATACGATCAATTCGCTCAGCAATTTCTCACGGTCGTTCGCATTAAAAAAACAGATGGCGCAAAAGACGGCCATGCGTTCGCTTGCATGGAACGGCTCTGCCGCCAGATCTCCGTTGGCTGCGGAGCAATGGTTCAGCATACAAAATGATGCGTCGGCTCAGCCACTGGTCACGGATGATCAGCAATCGGTGATTGCTTCCTGCCGGTTGTACGGATCCGGGAAGGTCGTGATGAACACGGCCACGAGCACGTTCGGCTGGCTATTATCAGGCAATGACGAAAACTACGCTTCCTTCTGGTCATTGCTGATCAGCAGGGCCGCAAGAACCCGCAAACCCGCCGCATCCTGGTATACGGACCCGGCTTTCCCGTCAATGGATCATCAGGTGAAACTCTTACTGGAAACAGATATTGAGCAACCGCCCGTGATAAAGACGGCCTCCGGTGAACTTTATACCGCACAAACGCCTTATCTTCCCGATACCTGGACAGCCAGCTGGTGGCCTGCAAACCCCGGATGGCAAACCTTATCCTGCACAGACACTACCAGCATATATGTATTTGAGGAGAGCGATTGGTCCGCTGCAAAACAATACGCAGCGATCAACAAGAATAATGCGCTGGCAGCCCGTCAACGATCAATACTGAAGAAAACAAGCACGCTGCAAACGGAAAGAAGAACAGTTCCGGTGTATATTTTTTTCATAGTGTTTGTAGCAGGATGTGGACTGTTGTGGTGGGAAGCGAAGCGTTGGTGACCGGTATTCAATGTTCGATACACGAGGATCGAGGATCGAAAACCGACTCAAACAAGTGTTATGTAGTTCAACAACTGAAGCGTTTTGACTCGACCATCGATCATCGCGCATCGAACATCGAACACCTTTGAACAACTATCAAATTTAAAGAACAAGCAATCAACCAAACTAAATACAATCATAAAAAACAGGGAGGTCTCTTGAAAAGGAAAGACTTTATTCGTTACACGGGCATGATGGGCCTGGGCTCATTGGTGGTCCCGGCTTTCGGGCGAAGCATCGACCCGGCAGAAGCGCTGACGGGAATGAATGCAGCCGTCAATAAAGAACTGGCGGATGTGGCACTGAATGCAGCCAGATCAAAAGGTGCAACGTATGCTGATGTTCGTATCGGCAGATACCTAAGGCAGTTTGTTGCCACCCGCGACAAAAAAGTGCAGGGTGTCAGCAACACTGAGAACTATGGCGTGGGCATCCGCGTACTCGCCAATGGCTCCTGGGGTTTTGCGGCAACGCATACAGTAACAAAAGAAGCAATCGCGAAAGCAGCTGAACAGGCTGTTGCCGTTGCAAAAGCAAACGCAAAGATCCAGGGCGAACCGGTACAACTTGCGCCCCAAAAGGGTTTTGGCGAAGTAAGCTGGAAAGCGCCGATCGAGATCAATGCGTTTGAAGTGCCTATCAAAGACAAAGTTGATCTGCTGATGCAGGTAAATGACATTGCAATACAGGGCGGCGTAAGCTTTGTGAATGCAATGATCTCTGCCGTAAATGAACAGAAATATTTCGCCAGCACAGACGGCTCTTATATCGATCAGGATATTCATCGTATCTATCCCAATTTCAACGTTACAAAAATTGACCGCGCATCCGGCAAATTCATGTCACGCGGCTCACTCAGCGCACCAATGGGTATGGGATATGAATACATGAATGCAAGACCCGAAGACAAACTCCAGGGAGTCGTTACGCGTTACAAAATGCGTTATGACATGCTGGAAGATGTGAAGAATGCCGCAAACGACGTAAAGGAAAAACTCACCGCCAAATCTGTTGAGCCAGGCAAATACGATCTCGTTCTCGATCCAAGCCATCTATGGCTTACGATCCATGAATCTGTTGGTCACCCAACAGAACTTGACCGTGTATTAGGTTATGAAGCCAACTATGCAGGCACCAGCTTCCTCACACTTGATAAATGGAAGAGCGGTAAATTCAACTTCGGTAATAAACTCGTTAACATCGTTGCTGATAAAATGCAGAAAGGTTCACTCGGTGCTGTGGGTTGGGATGATGAAGGCGTGAAATGCGGTGAATGGGATCTGATCAAAGACGGTATCCTGGTGAATTATCAAACCATCCGTGATCAGGCGCATATTCTTGGGCTGAAAGCTTCGCAGGGTTGCTGCTATTCACAGGGATGGGATGATGTACAGTTCCAGCGTATGCCAAACGTCTCATTGAAACCAGGCAAAGAAAAACTCAGCGTTGATGATATGATCAAGAATGTTGAAAAGGGAATTTATATCGTTGGTGATGGTTCTTACTCTATCGATCAGCAGCGTTACAATTTCCAGTTTGGAGGTAAGAACTTCTACGAGATCAAAAATGGTAAGATCGTCGGCATGCTGAATGACGTGGCATACCAGGCCAACACGCAGGAGTTCTGGAATTCTGTAAACGCTATCTGTGATGAAAGTGACTACGCCCTTGGCGGTTCTTTCAATGATGGTAAGGGACAACCGGGACAAAGCAGCGCTGTATCACATGGAAGTTCTACAACGCGTTTCAATGGAATTAATGTGATAAACACTGCGCGCAGTATCGGGTGATAAGTAAAAAGTAAAAATTCAAAAGTAAAAACAGATGCCGTTATGCGCAGCATCTTCCCGCGTCAGGTTTTTTAATTTTTACTTTTGATTTTTGACTTACTAAACAAAAACATTCAAACTATAAGAAATTTTTATGGCTATCCTTAGTAAAGACGAAGCACAAACAATACTGAAAAAAGTATTGAGCTTCTCTAAAGCTGATGAAATGGAAGTATCACTCGGCGGTCAGCAAAGCGGTAATATCCGTTATGCGCGCAACGCCGTTTCAACCGCAGGCGAAGTAAGCAATCTCAGCCTGAGCGTGAGTGCTTCATTTGGAAAGAGAACAGGTAATGCATCAATCAATGAATTTGATGATGCATCACTGGAGAAAGTTGTTCGCCGCGCTGAAGAGCTGGCAAGATTGTCTCCTGAAAATCCGGAGTACATGCCATTGCTTGGCCCTTCAACATTCAAAGAGTCGATCGGTTTTCTCGATTCAACAGCGGCAATGACGCCTGCGTCAAGGGCAGATATGGTTGCACAGAGTTTAAAGGTTGCGAAAGACAATAAACTTGAAGCGGCAGGCTTCCTGGAGAATTCGGCCGGCTTCCGCGCTGTTGCGAATTCCAAAGGCTTGTTTGCCTATAACAAAAGCACGAACGTTTCATTCTCCGTAACCGTCCGCAACCAGGAGGGAACAGGTTCCGGGTATGTTGATCACAGTTTTAATGATGTAAAAAAACTTGATACACTTGCGCTCACAAAAATTGCTGCAAGCAAAGCAACCAGCTCTGCCGGAGCAAAAGCCATCGAGCCGGGTCGTTACACTGTGATCCTCGAACCACTTGCGGCAAGTGATATGCTTGGTGGTATCATCCGTGGTTTCGATATGCGCAGTGCGGATGAAGGCCGCAGCTTCATGAGCAAGAAAGGCGGAGGCACCCGTCTCGGTGAACAATTGTTTGATGAAAAAGTAACGATCTATAGCGATCCGATGAATGCTGATCTTCCCGGTTCTACCTGGAGCGGCGATGGATTACCGATCGAAAAAACGATCTGGGTAGATAAAGGTGTGGTGAAAAACCTTGCTGTAAGCCGTTACTGGGCTGAGAAGAAAGGAATCAAGCCATTGCCGGGACCAGGCGGCGGCCGCTTTGGCGGTGGTGGTATGATCATGGAAGGCGGAACAAAATCAACAGAAGACCTGATCAAGAATACAGAAAAAGGAATTCTCGTTACGCGTTTCTGGTATATCCGTATGGTGGATCAGCAAACGCTCGTACAAACAGGTTTGACGCGTGACGGAACATTCTATATCGAAAACGGTCAGATCAAATTCCCGATCAAAAATTTCCGTTTCAACGAAAGCCCGATCATCATGTTGAACAACGTGGAAGAGCTGGGTAAACCGGTTCGCAGCGGTGGGTCGATTCTGCCTCCGATGAAGATCCGTGACTTTACGTTCACGTCTTTATCTGATGCTATTTAATAATCGTCTGGCATTCGGTTCCCGGAGATCACGCAAATTTTGTCATGCTGATGTTTGAAGAACTACTGTTATCTCTGACATATTGATATTTGATCACGCGATGGCGCAGATCAGCCACTGCTAAAGGAAGCTGATCTGCGTCATTTGCGAAATCGATAGACAATATATCATAAATATGGATCCTTCTGATTCAGGATGATAAGATCTGCGTGATCTGCGGGATGTTATGCCAGTCACTAATAAACACGTTAAAGTGAAAAGAAGAGACTTTATCAGCCTCGCGGGGATGGGCACAACTGCTGCATTCCTGACGGGTTTTGGCACCAAAGGATATTCAATACCCGAACAACGGTTGCTCGAAGATTTCATTGATGTGAGGGAGAAAAAGCGCATCGCAGATATCGCACTGAATGCAGCGAAAGCAAAAGGTGCGAGTTATACAGATGTTCGCATTGGCAGATACCTGAATCAATCAGTCTTAACAAGAGACCGCCGTGTACAGGGTGTTGCCAACACAGAATCCTATGGCATCGGCATCCGCGTGATCGCCAATGGAAGCTGGGGTTTTGCAGCTTCTGAAAAAATGGATAATGCCAGCGTTGCAAAAACTGCGGAACTGGCTGTTGCTATTGCTAAAGGAAATGCAAAATTGCTGACCGAACCTGTTCAGCTTGCTCCGCAAAAAGGATTTGGCGAAGTAAGCTGGAAAACGCCGATCGAAAAGAATGCGTTTGAAATTCCTGTGAAGGAAAAAGTAGATCTCCTGATGTCGGTGAATGAATCCGCATTGAAAGCAGGTGTCAACTTTGTGAACGCAAGCATTTTTATGGTAAATGAACAGAAGTTCTTTGCCAGCAGTGACGGCTCGTATATCGATCAGGATATTCATCGGATCTGGCCTACATTCACCGTTACAAAAATTGATCGCGCCAGCGGAAAATTTGAAACACGTGACGCACTTTCCGCTCCAATGGGAATGGGCTATGAATACATGCTTGCAGGTCCGGAAAACAAATTGAAGAACGGACCGCTTACATTGTACAAAGGCCGTTATGATATGCTGGAAGATGCGATTGCAGCGGCAGGTCATGTAAATGAAAAGATCACGGCAAAATCGGTTGAGCCCGGTAAATATGATCTTGTACTGGACCCAACGCATCTTGGTCTGACCATTCATGAATCAACCGGTCACCCTACCGAGCTTGACCGTGTATTGGGTTATGAAGCAAACTATGCCGGCACAAGCTTCCTTACATTGGATAAATGGAAAACAGGTAAGTTCAATTACGGCAGCAAGCTGGTAAACGTTCAGGCCGACAGATTGCAACCGGGATCACTGGGCGCTGTTGGTTATGATGACGAGGGCGTAAAAGCGGGCAACTGGGATATTATCAAGAATGGTGTATTGGTCAACTATCAAACCATCCGGGACCAGGCGCATATACTGGGATTGAATGCTTCACAGGGCTGTTGCTATGCGGACAGTTGGGATAGCGTACAGTTCCAGCGTATGCCCAACGTTTCGCTGATGCCAAATCCGGAAAAACGCTCCGTGAACGATATCATCAAGGGCGTAGAGAAAGGCATCTTTATCGCAGGTCGCGGCTCTTATTCCATCGATCAGCAGCGTTATAATTTCCAGTTTGGCGGACAGGTTTTTTATGAAATAAAAAACGGGCAGATCACCGGCATGCTTAAGGATGTAGCCTATCAATCAAACACGCAGGAATTCTGGAATGCAATGACTGATATTGCTGATAAAGATGATTATCGCTTATTCGGCACATTCAATGATGGAAAGGGGCAGCCTTCTCAATCAAGTGCAGTATCTCACGGATCATCTACCGCAAAATTCAGCGGCGTGAACGTGATCAATACAGCAAGAAGTATCGGATAATATTATAAGACGCAATATTAACAATGCCAAACCTTGTGGACGGACAGGGTTTGGCATTTTACTTGAAAAGAATAAGTGTGAAAAAGTATAAACTATGGAGACAGGTTTTTATATCACACTGAATATCAAAACCGCAACTGGTTTTGAGAAGTATGCCAAATTCTTTATCGGGGAAGACCGGGCCAGCGCACTGACAATTTTCAACAGTCTGAAGGGCGAATCCGAAGCTGATGAAAAAAATTTTCTTCAGCTTGATTTCATGGAGATAAAAGATAAATTACCACTCAACGTAAAAATGCTGAGTTGCACGCTGGACGAAATGACCGAAAATTTCCGGATCATTACGAAGGAAATATTTAAACGTTTTAATCTGTAGATTTGAAAGAGTCATTATTTGGATTGTCCTGCGTCAGATTTAAACATCAGTCGGTTTGCAGTAATAAGTTAAACGGAATGGCTGACACCTCAGATCAACCCCAATTCTTACGGATGTAACTTTTTTCGAACAAATAGAGGATAGACGAATGAATGCGCCGCTAGCCGGCACGACCGCCGGTCGCAGTTTTCGACTGCGCATAAATTGCGTACGCAAAAAAACGCGCATCGAATCGCACGATGTGCGACGCTTAGCGACGCTGTGTTTATTATTGGCGTTCGTAGCTTCTGTTGCGCATTGACATTGCGTATCGTAAAAAATTACCACGTATCGAATCGCATGAATTGCGACGCTTTTTTGATCGTTGTGTAAACCCAAGAAAGCTTTCATCTAAGGTTCCCATATTTTCAACTTCCCATGATGATAACAGGCATAGCAGATCATCCGTCTTTCCCAACGTTTCACTTTCAACTGCTGCATTCTTTTTGTTTTTTATCCAGTCTGTTTCCATTTTCTTTATTTTTTCTTTTAAACAAATAAATTAAAAAAGGCACCGCCCCTTAAGGACTGACCTCCTCCACCAGTCCTTAAGATGACGGTGACTAAAGAAATTTCTCTGCT
>QFQQ01000089.1 GCA_003243445.1 Citrobacter freundii | reverse complement strand
AAATTCCAGATTCTTCAATGCGCGGTAGCAACCTCTGGAACCCCTGAAACCTCTGGAACTCCTGGAACTTCTGAAACCCCAAACTTTTTTACAGAAACAACCCCGCCTCTTCCTCCATCTTCCCCGGATTGCTCCGGTTATACACATCCGCAAGCGTTGCGATCGCTTTCCTGCCTTCCTCACCCAATGAAAGAGAGTAATTGTTTACATAAAGATCAATATGCTGACGCATGACGGCTTCACTCATTGACTGCGCATGTGCTTTTACATAATCTGTTACTTCGGGATAATTGGCGAATGCATAGTCAAGGCTCTTGCGGATCAGGCCGTCTACTTTTTTTGCCACGCTTCTTTTTACTGACTGGCTGATGGCAATGCCTCCCAACGGGATCGGTGCATTCATTTTTTCTTCCCAGTATTCTCCCAGGTCTTTTACTTTATGCAGGCCTTTATCCTGGTAAGTAAAACGATTTTCATGAATGATCACACCCAGCGCTGCTTCATTGTTGATCACTGCATCTTCGATAGCAGAAAAGATCATGAACTTTTTATTGGTTGCTTCAGGATAAGCGAAGCTGAACAGTAAATGCGCCGTTGTATTTACGCCCGGCAATGCAATGGATGCATCACCAATGCCCTTCTCAAATGCGGCAGGATCAGTTTTAGTGATCAGCAATGGACCAACACCTTTTCCTAAAGCACTGCCTGCATCCAGCAATACATAGTTATCAAGTGATTGAAAAAATGCGGGAAAACTGAGTTTGGTAATATCCAGTTTTCCGTCGATCGCCCATTTGTTAAGGGTCTCTACATCTTCCAGCACGGCTTCAAATTCGAGGCCTTCGGTATCAATTTTTTTGTTGACTAACGCATCAAAAATAAACGTGTCATTCGGACAGGGAGAAAAACCAAGGGTTAGCTTCATGTATGTAGTTTGTGATGGGGAAGGGCAAAGGTTTTAAGTTTAAAAGTTTTAATGTTTTACGTTTAAACGCGGGTATTGAACCCTGAACTTATTTTACAGCACTTCCATCCTTTCGTTTATAATTTTTTTTGCAAATATCCGCCGTTCAGCATGGTCACAGACTGTTCAACAAACGGATTAACTCATTGTTAAGATTGGATATGGATTCTTTTATCCGCCAATTCTTCTTGTTTCTTTCTCCCACATAATTCGATACGCTTCGCAATTGAAGAAATGGCGTGTTTTCCATCAGGCAAACATAGTGCAGCGCTGCTCCTTCCATCGATTCGATCACCGGATCGTACTTCTCGCGGAACATCGCGATCGTCTGTTTATTGCTGCTGATCTGGTTGACAGACACAGCTGCAACTTTCTTTAAACTGTTCTTTTTCAGCAGGTGCATCCCGGGATTGATAAGCCAGCCTTTTTTATAAGGGAACTGATCCGGCCTGGAAAAACCCATGTCAAATACGGAATTAAATTGTTTTTTCTCGATCACGCCCAGGTCCGCCACTGTATCTTTTTTTACCGCCACTACGGTTCCAAGGGAAATGGATTCATCAAAACAACCGCCGATGCCAGCCTGGATCACCAGGTCCGGCTTCTTTACCTGGAACTGCCGCTGCAGGTTGTAGGTCGTGGGCATCAGGCCCACACCCGCCACCAGCACGTCGATCTGTATATCCACATAGAACGGCTTATCGCTGTTGCGATAGTATTGCAGGAATGGTGCAATTTCAAAAGCGGTTGCGGCCACGAGTAGACAATTCATAAAACGACGGTCGTAAAAGTCAAAAGTAAAAAGGCAAAATTAAAAATCCAAAGCATTCTGTTTCAATATGATCAGTAAGGTGACAGCTTTTTTTCACTTTTTACTTTTTACTTTTGACTTACCTCACGGCCAGGCGCATTTTTTAACCTCTGGATTTGCTTATTTTTGCAGGCTAATTTAACGCAGATCAATATGGTATACCTGACCAGGGTGGAGCATTTCAACGCCGCACACAAGCTCTATAACCCTTCCTGGAGCCTGGAGAAGAATGAAGAAGTTTTTGGAAAATGTGCCAATGAGAACTGGCATGGTCATAACTACGAACTTTATGTGACAGTAAAAGGAGTACCCGACCCCGAAACCGGTTTTGTTTTTGATGTGAAGCGCCTTAGTAATATTATCCGGGAGCATGTGATTGAAAAAGTTGATCACCGCAACCTGAATGTGGATGTCGATTTCATGAAGGATAAAATGTGCAGTACAGAAAATCTTGCGATCGAGATCTGGAAACAATTGTCGCCACAGTTGCCTTCCGGTATCCGGCTGCATTGCATCAAGCTGTATGAAACCCCAAGAATATACGTTGAGTATTTCGGTGAGTAATACAACAATCGGCAAGAACCGGCTGTTTATATAACCCAACCTGCCATCGAACTGCCTGGGATTATCGCCAGCGAGTTGGGTTAGTGAACTGCTGCTTTGTTTGTTCTTACCGTCTTCCCGCCTTGCCGGTAAAAATTAAACCGGTAAGCCGGGAAGACGGTAAGGAAGTCTGAAGAACGCAACCTTGTCTTCAGTTAATGTGTAACGATGAAATGGTCGGCAAGATGAAGGACCTTCAGCCAAAAGGAAGGAACCGGCCATCACCTATCGGTCATCGGCCGTCGAACTGCCTGGGGTATGACTGGCAAGTTGGGTTATATAGTATATAGTTTGTAATTTGATCGTATGAGTAAAGTAGCTGTCTTCCGCAAAGAACATTTTAACGCCGCACATCGTCTTTATAACGCTGATTGGGATCAGGCTACCAATGATCGTGTGTTTGGCAAATGTGCTTTGCCGAATTATCACGGTCATAATTATGAGCTCGATGTGAAAGTGGTGGGCGAACCTGACAGCCGTACCGGTTTTGTGATGGATATGAAAGAACTCAGCAGCCTTGTTCAGCGCGAAGTGCTCGAACGTTTCGATCACCGCAATCTCAATCTTGATACAGCAGAATTCAAAGAACTGAATCCTACTGCTGAAAATATCGCGATCGTGATCTATAATTTGTTGCGCCCGCATATAGCAAAAGAACTGGAGTTGCAGATCAGGCTGTATGAAACGCCAAGAAATTTTGTAGAATATCCTGTAGCATAATGCAACTGCGGGAATGTAATTGATCAATCGAACATCATAGACATGGCATATAAAAAAACAGAGCAGTATGATGAATCCGTTACAAACGGATTAATCAAAAATTATCGGGAGGTATTAGGATTGCTTGGTGAAAATGCAGACAGGGAAGGTCTTCAGAAAACTCCGGAACGTTTGGCAAAAGCGATGCAGTTCCTCACGCAGGGATATCAGACTGACGCGCATGCAATACTCAATTCAGCTAAATTTCATGAGCCGGTAAGTGAGATGATCGTTGTAAAAGACATCGAGCTCTATAGTATGTGCGAACACCACATGCTTCCTTTTTTTGGTAAAGCGCATATTGCTTATATCCCCAATGGCTGGATCACTGGTCTTTCAAAGATCGCACGCGTGGTGGATGCTTACGCACGCCGCCTGCAGGTACAGGAGAGATTAACGGTAGAGATCATGAATGCCATTAAAGAAACACTCAACCCTCTGGGTGTGGCAGTTGTGATTGAAGCACAGCATCTTTGCATGATGATGAGAGGTGTGCAGAAACAAAATTCAGAAACAGTAACCTCAGCTTTCGATGGTGAATTCCATAAAAATCCCACCCGAAGCGAGTTCTTAAAGCTCATCAGCTCAGACTTTAGCCGTCGCTGATTATTTTATTTATTGTGCCACAAAGATTTTTTTTCTTAAAACCTTTGTGGCATTTTTGTCGGCATTAACTACCAAGAACAATGAAGCATGCCTATGTTTTTCCTGGCCAGGGTTCCCAGTTTCCAGGAATGGGAAAAGAGCATTATGAGAACAGTGCCTTCGCTAAAAAATTATTTGAACAATCCAACGAAGTTTTAGGTTTCAGGATCTCCGACATTATGTTTGGCGGCACCGAAGAAGATCTGAAACAAACAAATGTAACACAGCCCGCGGTATTCCTGCATTCCATTATCGCCTTCCGCAGCATCGATGGCGCAAAGCCGGATATGGTTGCGGGACACTCTCTCGGAGAATTTTCAGCGTTGGTGGCCAATGGGACACTGAGCTTTGACAACGCACTGCAATTGGTTGCGATCCGCGCCAAAGCCATGCAACAAGCCTGTGAAATAACACCGTCTACTATGGCTGCGGTATTAGCATTAGCCGATGAAAAAGTAGAAGAGATCTGCAAACAGGTACAGGAAGAAACAGGTGAGATCGTTGTACCAGCTAATTACAATTGCCCCGGTCAATTGGTAATAAGCGGTACAGTCAAAGGAGTCGAAATTGCCTGCGAGAGAATGAAAGCGGCAGGCGCAAAACGCGCGTTGTTATTACCTGTTGGCGGTGCTTTCCATTCTCCATTGATGGAGCCGGCAAAAAAAGAACTGAAAGCGGCCATCGAGTCGACCAATTTTCATACGCCGACCTGTGCGGTCTACCAGAACGTCGTGGCAAAGGCCGTGTTCGATAAAGAAGAGATCAAGCAAAACCTGATCGATCAACTGACAGGTCCCGTTCGCTGGACACAAAGCATACAATCCATGATCGCCGATGGCGCATCCGTGTTCACGGAAGCGGGTCCGGGTAAAGTGTTGCAGGGACTGATCCTTAAGATCAATAAAGAAGTGCAGACACAGGGCGTAAGCTGACAACCGCTCTCTTTACAATATACCGCGCAACATGCACATCGCATGTTGCGCTTTTTTTTGCCAACCGGTACAACAGTAAATTGTCGGTCAATAAAGTGTTATGTCGACCGTATTTATAGTCCTGATCATTCTCGGTTTCATAGGTTTAATGGGTTCCATAAGTTTCATAGGTTGCTACCGCGCTTTGAAGAGTCTGTTGATTTTGTTATCTTATACGGATGAAAAATTTAACGGGGTTTAAATAAAATTGTCATTCTTTTATATAAACAATAAACTATTTCCCTTAAAAAATCCCTTTTCAAAACGCGGTAGCAACCCATGGAACCCATGGAACCTCTGGAACCTTCACCTCCCACTCACCGCACAATTAATCCACCCCCCATCAAACGAAGCATTATATTTCTTATAGAAGTTGATCGCAGGCTCATTCCAGTCGAGCACCTGCCATACCATTCCGCTAAATCCTTTTTCTTTTGTTTCTTCGATCAGCCGGTCAAATAGTAATTTGCCAAGTCCCTTGCCGCGCATTTCTTCTGTAACGATCAGGTCTTCGAGATAAAGACGTTGTCCTTTCCAGGTGGAATAACGGATATAGTAAAGCGCAAAGCCCTGTACGGTTCCATCCACTTCAGCTACAAATGCCCACCACACGGGTTGTTTGCCAAAACCGCTTTCAACAAAATGATCAAAGGTTACGGTCACCTCTTCCGGTGCTTTTTCATACACAGCAAGTTCGTTGATCAGCTCAAGCAGACGCGGGCAATCTTCTTTTACAGCTCTTCTAATCGTAATCGGCATATTGTTATTTTGACAGTGATTGATCAAGATCGGTGATGATATCCTGTATGTTCTCGATGCCGACATTCATGCGGATCAAACCATCGGTGATGCCATATTTTTCACGAAGTTCTTTTGGTACGCTGTAGTGCGTCATTGAAGCAGGATGGGAGAGAAGTGTATCGCAGGTTCCCAATGAAACTGTTCTTACGCACATCTTCAATCCGTTCATAAAATCGATACCACCCTGCAGGCCTTCTTTCAATTCAAAGCTCAGCATTGCACCGGGAT
The DNA here is from genome assembly GCA_003243445.1 of Citrobacter freundii. GTDB lineage: Bacteria > Bacteroidota > Bacteroidia > Chitinophagales > Chitinophagaceae > Terrimonas_A. Next base: position 17,808 of record QFQQ01000089.1, on the reverse strand, counting down.
GACGCATTTGCTTAATCGCAGTATAATGATCAGGATGTGAGGCAAGCCCGGTGTAATTTACTTTAGCCACTGCCGGATGCTGCTCGAGGAAGTTGGCTACTTCCACGGCATTGTGACAATGCTTTTCCATTCTTACTTCCAGTGTCTTCATTCCATTGATCAGCAGGAACGCATCAAATGAATTGGAGTTGCCCCCAAGTAAGCGGTGAACTTTTGTAACAGCGCTATTCATTTTCTCCAGGTCTTTTCCCAGGAGTATGCCGCCGATGGCGGTACCATGTCCGTTCAGGAATTTTGTAGTGGAGTGCGCGACATAATCAACACCATATTTGAAAGGCTGCTGCAGGTAGGGCGTGGCAAATGTATTGTCACAGGCAACGGTCAGATTATACTTGCGTGCAAGTTTTGTCAGCTCTTCTATATCCACACATTGAATGGTGGGATTTGCCGGCGTTTCGATATACAACATTTTGATGGAAGGATCCTGCTTCATCGCTTCTTCTGCTTTATTCAGATCGCGAAGATCAATGATCACTGAACCGATGCCCAGTGGCGGTAATATCCGGTGGATCAGTTCTTCCGTTCCTCCATATAAAGAAAAATGCGAAAGCACTTTGTCTCCGCTTTTCAGTTCAGCAAGCATCAGTGTGGAAATGGCCGCCATTCCTGACGCATGTAAAATCCCTTTCACTTCCATGTTCAGCCCAAAGGTTTCCAGTGCTGCGATTTTCTGTTCAGCTTCATTCATCGTTGGATTGCCCCAGCGGCTGTATATATAACCTTCTTCTTTCCCGCTGAACCGGCGCATGCCCTGCTCTGCGGTATCATACACATATGTGCTGCTGGCATATATCGGAACGAGATGTGCATAGTTGGGATCTTTTTCGTGACCACCATGTATCGCTAATGAACTGAAACCTGTAAGGGAAGATTGATTATCCATGGGAGAGCCTTGTTTTTTTGAGGGTTCAAAAGTAGAGGAAATGTGTGAAACGACCGCCGACCACAGACCGCCGACCGCCGTTCCAGACTTTAGATAAGTACTTATGTTACATACCGTGCTTGCTCAGATATATAATGAATTTTCTTCCTTAACGAATGATACCGCGGTCGGCGGTCGGCCGTCGGCGGTCGTTTCCTCAATCCCCCACCCGCATCACCCCCGCAATCTCCCCCTTCAACCATCTATACACCGGCAGAATATTTATATCGTTGATCTTACTCGTATCTATCATCGTGATCTTTTGTTCCAGCTTGCGGCTTTCTTTGGCGGGAAGATGCTTGAGGTTGCTGTGTTTGTCGACAGCCTGAAAGAACGCTTCCAGCAACTCGATCACGGCAAGTTGTTCCTGTCCATACTCCTCAGTAAGCCTGGTATGAAGAAGATTGTACACTTCTTTATAAGCCCACTCTATATCATCAGTGAGATAGAAATAAATGCTGCTGATGATGCGGAAATAAACACGGTGCTGGAGCGGTATCGTAGTGTAATTGACGGGCAGGTTCTGCTTGATCTCAGCCGTTTTTCTTAAACCGATATAAGCAGTGAGTTTGTAAATGGAATACCAGTATTGAGAATAGCCGCCATCACTGATATTTTTCTGGATGTCCTGTAATACATCAATCGTTTTCTGATACTGACCGATATTCAACAGGTTGATGATATAATTAGCGTACAGTTTTTCCTTCGAGGCAAGGCCATTTATTTCTTTGGAATAATCATGTATTGCTTTGCTGAGATAGGTATCCGCCTGTTCAAACTCGCCGAGTTGCTGCAGTGAACGCCCGATGCCCAGCAGGATATTCACCAGCAGATCGGTGATATACTGATCCTTTGCAGAATGCGCCTGTAACGCTTTATACGCTTTAAGAAAATGTGCGAGTCTTTCGCGGCCGTCCGCATAGAACGCATGGCTGCGATGATAATAATACAGGCTTAGCGGATGTTCAAACTTTGCGGGATCGAATTGTATCGCAGCGGGATCGTTTGCCTTTACTTCCGGATGCTGGCCAAGCAGGCGCATATAATAACATTCGAGTGCCTGGTAAAAATCATTGATCCGGCTTTGTGCGGTTACCTGTTTGCCCAGCAGGTCGGAAGCTTTTGCGGCTGCGCTTTTAAAGAACCTGGCTTTTTCTTCGTAATCCCTCACGGCAGTGAACTGATGCTGATAGGCCAGGTCAAGGTACCAGTTCTGCATTTCGAGTACATCGCCAAAGCGGAACATCTCTTCCGCGGATGATGATGTTTTGTCGAAATGCTCAAAGAACAGATCATACAACCGGAAATGCTTGTATGCACGCAAGACCATTTGCTGACGGAATACTTCATCCGTGTCCAGCATTTCTTCCAGGCTTTTTTGCAAAAGGAATTTGTCCAGCTTTTGCCTTAAAAGCCGGAGTTCATTGCGCAACAGGTAGTCTTTCGATGGTTCGTAATGCTGACTGTAAAGATTTTTATACAGGTGTTCTTTCGTGATCTCTTTGGGTGGAAGGCTTCTGATCAGGTTGAACAATTTCAATGATGCGGAACGCTTATCCTGCATCAGCAACTTCTTCAGGGCCTGTGCGTGTTTCGCATTCAGCTGGTGGCAGATCTGTACGGCAGGGTTTTTATGCATAGATCCGTTTGATACACACAAATTACTAAATGTAAACTCTTAAAAAATCATCACGGCCAAAGAATATTCCGTTGTAATACACATTGAAAATCAATTGCTAAATAACGCAAACGTTTCCAAAACACTGTCACATCATCATCAAATCCCCATTTTTCCCCTCTGCACTATCCCTGAGATTTGTCTGGTGATTTAAAAACGGAGTGTTCATTTTGTAGTTCCAAACTACCATTCTCTTCCTTTTGGTCTCACAAACCGGAGGGCCTGCCTTGAAAACTGTTACCATTAAACCCTATTGCCTCGCCTTTGGCGGGGCGATGGCCGTTTAGGAGGGCGTCGATGCTCGATGTTGGATGGTCGATGGTCGACTGGTATTCGAAGCTTACTCAATAAAGAAGAGGCTGTATCAAAAATAAACGAAGCTCCTGAGAATCACTTAAACGACTACTGGTCTCCCTCAGGCAGGGACCCGAATAAAAAGAGGCTATATCATACTTTTGATATAGCCTCTTCTTTATCATAAACTTCCTGCAATTTTAAGTCGAACATCGATCATCGAACATCTGCCATCGATCAGAACCCCCATTTCACCAACGTCGCTCCCCACGTAAATCCACCACCAAAGGCTGCCAGCAGCAAAGTATCGCCTTTTTTCAGCTTGCTTTCCCAGTCCCAGAGGCAGAGAGGGATCGTGCCGGCAGTGGTGTTGCCATATTTCTGGATGTTGATCATCACTTTTTCTTTTGGCATGCCTACGCGGCTGGCCGTTGCATCGATGATGCGGAGATTGGCCTGGTGTGGTACAAGCCAGGTAATATCATCACCGGTGAGATTATTTCTTTCCAGGATATCGGCACTTACATCAGCCATACCTTTCACCGCAAATTTGTAAACGGCCTGACCTTCCTGGTAAACATAATGCATCTTCTGGTCCACTGTTTCATGGCTTGCCGGTCTTAACGAACCTCCTGCTTTGAGGTGAAGGTGTGTGCAGCCGGAGCCATCGCTTTTCAGCAGGCTGTCCTGTATGCCATAACCTTCATTGTTTGGCTCCAGCAATACACCCGCAGCGCCATCACCAAAGATGATACAGGTCGTGCGGTCAGTATAATCAATAATAGAACTCATTTTATCGGCGCCCACGACTATCACTTTTTTATACCGTCCTGATTCGATCAGTGATGCGCCCGTTGTCAGCGCATACAAAAAACCGGAGCAAGCCGCTGATATATCATAGCTGAACGCATTTTTTGCGCCCGCTTTATTGGCTGCAATATTTGCGGTTGCGGGAAACACCAGATCGGGCGTAACTGTTGCTACGATCAGGCAATCGATCTCCATCGGATCGATCCCTCTCTTGCGGCAGATCTCCGTTACCACGGGAGCCACCATATCCGAAGTTGCTTTTCCTTCCCCTTTCAAAATTCTTCTTTCTTCAATCCCTGTTCTCGAACGGATCCACTCATCTGTTGTATCAACCATCTTTTCCAGATCAAAATTTGTCAACCTGTCTTCCGGCACATAACCACCCACGGCGGTGATCGCTGCTGTTGTTTTATTGCTCATCTTCGTGTGTTTGTTAAAAAAAGTAGCCAAAGTTAAGGGATTCCGGAAAGCGATGGCCGATGTTCGATGGCCGATGGCCGGGCTCCGCCTGGGTCGCAGCAAAACAATAATGAATTTCTCCTGGTTAGTAAGAGCACGCCGCCATTATTCTGTATCAAACTGCGGAGTCCGGCCATCGGCCATCGATCATCCGCCATCAACAAAACAAAACGACTTATCTGACCACGGACATTCCTATTTTCGCGCCATGATTGCATATCTCAAAGGTGATTTCGTACACAAAACCCCTGCTTCTGTGCAGGTAGATGTAAATGGTGTGGGCTATGAAGTGTTGATCAGCCTGAATACGTATTCGAAAGTGCAGGACCTGGAAAAGGGATTACTGCATACGGTGCTGATCATACGGGAAGATGCGCACATCCTGTTCGGCTTTTTTGAGCCGGCTGAAAAAGAAATGTTCCTGCAACTGATCAGTGTCTCCGGCATCGGGGCGTCTACGGCCCGGATGATGTTGTCCTACCTCAAACCGGAGGAGCTGGCCAAGGCCATCGTTCAGTCAGATATCCGCACCCTTGAAGGGATCAAGGGCATCGGAAAGAAAAGCGCTGAGCGACTGGTACTGGAGCTCAAAGACAAGCTCTCCAAACATCCCCTGGAGACAAATATTTCCCCGCTGAAAAACAATAGCTTGCAACAAGATGCGTTAAATGCTCTGATAGCTTTGGGTATCAACCGGACGGCCGCCGAACAGGCGATCAAAAAGACCCTTTTATCAGAACCAAATCTGCTGGTAGAAGAGCTGATCAAAAAATCTCTCCGTATCCTCTGATTGCTAAACATTTCTGGAACTAATTGATGTTGAGAATTGAACTTCTGGACTGCTAATATATTCCGTACGTTGGTCTGTGCTGCCATCTTACTGGCCTTTTGTGGCCGGGCAAATGCGCGTTTTTTACCCTTTAACTTTCAGGATACTACCGGCAAAAAGGATACAACTCCACTGCGATACCCGATCTCGGACCGCTATGGTGATCCTTATTCCAACCCGAACAGAAATCCCTTCGATCTTAAAGACTCCGCTTTTCTCAAAAGAGATATACAATATGACCCGCTGACAGGCGAGTACTACATCATTGAAACCATCGGCGGAAAGAATTACCGCACACCGGTTTCCTTCAAACGCGACGAATTCCTCAAACTGCAGGGTAGAAAAGACGAGGCAGAATATTTCAGAAAACGCGCAGACATGCTTTCTGAACTGAACCGGCGCATGTTTCAACCTAAATTCCAAAGCTCCAAAAACTGGTTCAACCGGATCGTGGGTGCTGGAAAAGTGGATATTAAACCGTCAGGTTATGTTGGTTTGCTCATGGGTTACCAGGGACAGAACATCAAAAACCCGACTTTGCCCGAGCGTGCCCGCAGAAACGGCGGCCTCGATTTCAATATGAACGCGCAATTGCAGGTGGATGCGCAGATCGGCGACAAACTAAAACTGCCGATCAACTATAATACGCTCGCAAACTTCGACTTTGAAAACCAGCTGAACCTGAATTATCAGGGTAAGGATGATGAGATCATTAAGCAATTTCAGTTGGGTAACGTCAATTTCACTTCTAAAGGAACACTGATCCCGGGCGCACAATCATTATTCGGTGTAAAAACACAGGCGCAGTTTGGTAAACTTTACCTGACCGGTGTGCTGGCCAACCAGCGCGCACAGCGTCAAAGCCTCACTTCACAAGGTGGTGCTTCCGCACAGACCTTTAACCTCAAGGCGGATGATTATGAGGAAAACCGCCACTTCCTGCTGGGTCAGTACTTCCGCCGGAATTATAACACGGCAATGAGCCAGCTTCCGATCGTGAATTCAAATGTGAACATCCTGAGAATGGAAGTGTGGGTGACCAACCGTACCGGCGCCACTACCGATACACGCGATATCGTAGCAATGATGGACCTCGGTGAAGATCAGCCTTTCTCCGTTCCTGCAACAAATCCCGGAGCCCTGCCCGATAATAAGGCAAACGGTCTTTATCAAACCCTGGCGAATAACCCCAATTCGAGAAACTCAACACTCGTTCAAAGCGTCCTGACTTCGCTTGGTTTAAGAGCCGTACAGGATTTTGAAAAAACATTTGCCCGTAAACTTCAGCCAACCGATTACTACTTCAATCCGCAGATCGGGTTTTTGTCGTTAAATCAACCGCTGCAACCAGATGAAGTGTTGGGCGTCGCTTATCAGTATACATATAACGGAGTGACTTACCAGGTAGGTGAATTCTCCCAGGACGTTCCGCCGGATTCAACCGGCGCCACTCAGAAAGTGCTGTTCCTGAAATTGCTGAAAGCAACCTCACAACGTACGAACCTGCCGATCTGGGACCTGATGATGAAGAACGTTTATTCTGTTGGATACGGACAACTGGAACGCTCCGATTTCAAACTGGATCTGCTGTATGAAGAGCCAAGCCTTGGCGAAAAACGTTACCTGCCGCCATCTGATGTACTGCCTGCTTATGAAGGTCAGCCGCTGATCTCTTTACTGAACCTCGACCGCCTGAATAACCAGAACGACCCGCAACCGGATGGCGTGTTCGATTTTATCGAAGGCTTTACTGTACTGTCTTCGATGAGCCGGATCGTATTCCCTGTACTCGAACCGTTTGGTCATGACCTGGATTATGTTTATGCCACACCCGAACAGCGACAGAAATATCTTTATTACCCGCTATACGATACCATCAAAGCGATCGCACAAACCTATGCCAACCTGAACCGCTTTAAATTAACCGGACGTTCAAAAACAACAGCACAGGCTGCGGGTGAATATCAACTTGGTTTCAATATCCCGCGCGGATCAGTAACAGTTACTGCAGGCGGACAGACCTTGCAGGAAGGGGTAGACTATGATATCAATTATGATCTTGGAACGCTTCGTGTGATCAACCAGGCCATTCTTAACTCCGGAGTGCCGGTCAATATTCAATATGAAAACCAGGCAGCGTTCGGTATTCAGCAGCGAAGTTTTCTTGGATTGCGCCTGGATTATCTGGCCAGTAAAAAACTTGCCCTGGGTGGTACGATCGTAAGATTAAGCGAGCGTCCTTTCTTTGTTAAGCAATCTTATGGTGAAGATCCGATCCGCAATACGATGTATGGAATGGACATGGATTATCGCAGCGATTGGGCAAGGCTCACGAAGTTCCTGAACAAATTACCCTTCTATAAAAGTGACGCGATGTCGTCCATCACCGCTTATGCGGAAGCTGCCGTATTGCAGCCGGGTCACGCACCACAGATAGGCAAAGGTTCAAGCGGTCTTTCTTATATCGATGATTTCGAAGGAACACGTTCCGCCATCGATCTGCGTTTCCCGCTGATCAACTGGCAGCTTTCTTCCGTGCCACAACAATTCCCGGAAGCGACATTGAACAATGACCTCGCAAGCGGTTATAACCGGGCAAAACTGGCCTGGTATAATATCGAACCCGTGTTGCAGGAGAAGAGTAATTCCAATAACCCGTTGAGAGGAGATCTGGAAGAACTGTCCAAGCCTGAAACACGCCAGGTTTTCCAGACCGAGATCTTCCCCCAGCGTACAAATGATTTCGGCCAGGGCCTGCTTACTACTTTCGATATGGCTTATTATCCGAAAGAAAAAGGCCCTTATAATTTTGAGAACAGAGCCGGCCGTATCAATCCGGATGGAACACTTTCCAATCCTGCACAGGCATGGGGTGGTATCCAGCGGAATATCGATCAGACAGATTTTGAAACAGGCAACGTTGAATACATCGAATTCTGGATGCAGGATCCTTATGTGATCAATACCACACGTAACGGTGGTAAGCTCGTTTTCAACCTCGGTAATATTTCCGAAGACGTATTGAAAGACGGCAAACGGCAGTATGAAAACGGTTTGCCTACGCCAACCAATAATGCGCAGGTCGATAACACCACCGTTTGGGGTAAAGTTCCATCCAATCCATTGCAGGTAACCAATGCATTCAGCAATGATCCCGCGGACAGAGAATACCAGGACGTTGGTTTTGATGGACTGACAGATGATGAAGAAAGAACAAAGTTCCAGAATTACCTGACAGGCCTCCAGGCTGTTTCTCCTGCGTTATATGCCCGTGCGGTGAATGATCCTTCTGCAGACAACTTCAAGCCTTACCGTGATGCCAGTTATGATGCGATCAATGCCGGTATCCTGAGAAGATATAAAGACATTAATAACCCTCACGGTAACTCACCGATCTCCACCGGCAGCAGCCAGTTTGTAAACGCATTCACCCAATATCCCGACGCAGAAGAAATGAACAGGGATAATACATTGAATGAAGTGGAGGAATATTTTCAGTATGAAGTGAACATTCAGCCAAACATGACTGTTGGTTCCAACTTTATTACAGATGTACGGAACGTAACTGTTAACCTGGCAAATACACAAACACGCCAGGAAAAATGGTATCTCTTCCGCATTCCTGTATCTGAATTCTCCAGTAAAGTGGGTAATATACCCGACTTCAAATCCATCCGTTTTATCCGTATGTTCATGACGGGTTTTGCCGACTCGGTCGTATTGCGTTTTGGCAAACTTGAACTGATCAGGAACCAATGGAGAAAATTCCAGTACCAGATCGATACAACGGGTAACTATGTTGGTCTTCCGGCAAACGATCCAACGGTCTTTAATACACTTGCGGTGAACGTGGAGGAAAATGATCTTCGTCAGCCGGTGCGTTACCGTATTCCTCCGGGTATTGAACGGCAGCAACAGTTAAGTAATAATAATGTGCAGCTTTATCTGAACGAACAGGCATTGAGTGTTCAGATGGATAACCTTCAGCCTACGGAAAGCCGTGGCGTGTTCAAGAACATGAATCTGGATATGCGCCAGTATGGTAAAGTGCGTATGTTCATCCATGCGGAAGCCCGTCAGTTTGATAACATGATCTCCGATGGATCACTGACTGCGGTGGTTCGTTTTGGTAGTGATCTGCAGGGCAACTATTATGAAGTAAGGATCCCGCTGAAGAAAACCCAGTGGGGTGCGACAGATAGTCTTGCTGTATGGCCGGAAGAAAACAATCTTGACTTCGATCTGCAGGATCTCACCAGAATGAAACTGCGGAGGAACCAGGCAGGTGCGCCGCCTTCAACCTATTATTCTGAACGGTTGGATAATGGCCGCACTTATGCATTGATCGGTAATCCGAATCTGGGCGAAGTGCGGAGTATATTATTATCTGTTGAGAACAGCACGAAGAATCCTGTATCCGCCGAAGTATGGTTCAATGAACTTCGTTTCTCCAACCTGGATGAAAAAGGAGGATGGGCTGCCACCGGCCGCGTGGATCTTAAGCTCGCAGACCTTGGCAGCATTACGCTCGCCGGTACGGCAAAGAGCCGCGGATTCGGTACCCTTGAACAACGGGTGAATGAAAGAAGCCGCGAAGATCTGGTGACGTTCGATATCTCTGCAAATATTGACGCAGGTAAACTGCTTCCTAAAAAACTGGGGATCCAGATCCCTGTATATGCAGGCCTGAGCCGGATCTCCAGCACGCCTGAGTATGACCCGTATGATCTTGATATCAAACTATCTGATAAGCTGAACGCAGCACCAAATAAACAATTCCGCGATTCAGTGAAGAACGATGCGCAGGATATTACCACCATCCGCACATTGAATTTTACCAATGTCAAAAAGATCAAGACAGATGGTAAGCGACCGCAGATCTGGAGCCTGACCAACTGGGATTTCAGTTACTCCTATATTTACACGCAACAACACAACCCGCTTATCGATAATTATGAAATGAAACGGACGCGGGGTGTGATCGGCTATAATTATGCACCACAACCAAAGTATGTTGAACCATTCAAGTTCATCAAATCGAAATCGAAATGGTTTGCGCTGGTGAAAGATTTCAACTTTAACTATGTACCGTCCCAGTTGTCATTCCGTGCGGATATCTTCCGTCAGTTCGGAGCGACAAGGCCAAGAAATGTTGGCGGTGGTCCGTATAAAATACCGGAGACCTACGATAAGTATTTTACATTCGATCGCTATTATATCCTGCAATGGAATCTGACAAGATCTTTGACGATCGATTTCACTGCAACAAACAATGCGCGTATTGATGAACCTTACGGTCGTATCGATACCGGTCCGAAAAAAGATTCTGTCCGCACCAATCTTTTCAAAGGCGGGCGTAATACACAATACCAGCAGCAACTGATCGCTACCTATAATGTACCAATGCAGAAGATTCCTTTCCTTGACTGGACGACTGCAAGAGCGACCTATACAACGCAATATAACTGGCTTGCATCGTCATTGCTGGCAAAAAGTCTTGGTAATACGCTTTCAAATACGCAAACCAGGAGCATCAACGGTGAGCTGAATTTTGAACAGCTTTACAGCAAATCAAGGTTCCTGCGTGCAGCCATGGCTCCACCGGTAGACAAACCGAAAACACCAACGCCTGCGCCCGCTCCAAAACCGGCCATTTCTGAAAGAGCTGCGAATGGCATTCCAACCGCCATCCCCGATTCAGTGCTGGCGAAGATGACGCCCAGGCAGAGACGTAAAGCAAAACGTGCACTACGCCGTCAGCTTCGCGAAGAGAAAAGAAGACAAAAGCAAATGGACAAAGCGGCGATACCCGAAGTGGGTGGCGCCATGCGTACAGTGGCTGGTGTGATCACTGCAGTAAAACGGATCGGCATCCAGTATACACAGGACTTTGGAACGACACTGCCCGGTTATATGGATAGCACGCGTATCATGGGATATAACCCAAGAAGCGGTCAGCCCGGGTTCGGATTTATATTCGGGTATCAACCGGATACCAACTGGATCAATAATTTTGGTGCGAAGGGGTTACTGTCGAATGATCCGCGCGTAACAGCCATGATCCAGCAGCGGTATAACCAGCGGTTGAATGTGACTGCACAGGTCAGCCCCTTCCGTGATTTTAACATCGATCTGAATCTTGATAAGAGTTTCAGTAAACAGTATTCTGAATTGTATAAAGATGTCACAGGCAGCTCCGGTCTTGCAAGATTGAATCCTTATGCGGCAGGTAGCTTCTCCGTCAGTTATATTTCATTCCAGACGTTGTTTGATAAATTTGACCCCAATACGGTTTCAGAAACATTTAAAAAATTTGAAGCAAACCGTGCGATCATTTCCCAGCAGTTGGGTAAGGAGAACGGCTATGTTTCGAATCCGACACCGGGGGCAGACGGCTATGTTGAAGGATATGGGCGATATGCGCAGGATGTAGTGATACCGGCGTTCATTGCCGCATACACAAATAAAAATCCTACTTCCGTGAAAGGGGTGAAAAACAATAATCCTAACCTTAGCTCCAATCCTTTCTCCGGATTTATTCCAAAACCGAACTGGACAATTACTTACAACGGACTGCCGAGGATAGGTGACCTGGAAAGGATCTTTGCAACATTCACTATCCGTCACGGATATCACAGTACGCTTAATATGAATAGCTTCAATACAGCGTTGCTGTTCCAGGATCCTTTCCATACAAGTTATCCGTTTTTCAGGGATTCACTGACGGGCAACTACATTCCTTATTTCCTCGTGCCGAACATCAGCATACAGGAACAATTCGATCCGTTGATCGGCGTGGAAATGACGTTGACCAACCAGTTGGGTACACGTTTTGAATACCGTAAGAGCCGGACATTAAGCCTTAGCCTGATCGATTACCAGTTGGCTGATACAAGATCCACAGAGTTCTCTTTTGGTTTTGACTGGAGAAAGAAAGGTGTACCATTGATCAAAAAGATCGGTAAAAGGAAGCTGGATAATGATATCACGTTCAAACTTGATTTCAGCATCCGCGATGACGCTACGGCCAACAGCAAGCTGGATGCCGGCCAGGCCTTTGGTACATCCGGTCAGAAAGTGATCCGCATTGCGCCTTCGATCGATTATATCCTGAACAATCGCGTCAGTCTGAAATTCTATTTCGAACAGAACAGGAATATTCCGAAGATCAGCAATGCTTTCCCTATCACGAATACGAGAGGCGGATTGCAGGTCAACATTTCTCTTGCTCAGTGATGTGAATTAAAAATGCGAATGCTAAAACGCGGATTTCACGAATCAGCGGCATTAATTGAACGAATTGCTGATCTTTACAGCGTGAAAGGAATCCGTGTGATTGGAATAATGAATTTGGTTTATTTGAATGACGAACGAAACGATTCATATCGGCATTATCGGGTACGGCTACTGGGGACAGAATATTGTTCGTAATTTCTTCAACGCGGAACATTGCATAGTGAAGAAAGTAGCTGATCATCGTGCGGAATCCCGCGAATCGTTTGCAAAAGTTTATCCTTCGATACTCGTTGTGGCGGATGCTGATGAAGTCATTAACGATCCGCATATCGATGCAGTGGTGATCGCCACACCTGTGTCAACACATTTTGCCCTTGCAAAAAAAGCCTTGCAGGCAGGAAAACATGTGCTGGTGGAAAAACCGATGACGCCATCTGTGGCCGAGGCAACCGAACTGATCGAACTTGCCGCCAAGAACAAGCTCACACTCATGGTCGATCACACATTTCTTTATACCGGCGCAGTCCAAAAGATCAAGCAACTGATCGATGGGAAAGTGATCGGTAAGGCACGTTACTTCGATTCAACACGGATCAACCTCGGGTTGTTCCAGCCGGATATCAATGTACTGTGGGATCTTGCCGCACATGATCTGTCGATCCTTGTTTACCTGATACAGGACAAACCTGTCAGCGTTCATGCAACAGGTATCTCGCATACACGGAATGGCATCGAGAATATCGCTTACATGACGCTTCATTATGATACAGACTTTATCGCGCATTTTCATTGCTCCTGGACCTCTCCCGTGAAGATCCGCCAGACATTGATCGGCGGTGACGAGAAGATGATCATTTACAATGATCTTGAGCCAACTGAAAAAGTAAGGATCTATGATACCGGTTATAATATCAAAACGGAAGAAGATAAAAAACAAATGCTTGTCGATTACCGTACCGGTGATGTAAGTATTCCAAAGATCTCCGTGAAGGAGGCTTTATCAGGTGTTGCCGCGGATTTTATCCAATCGATCCTTTATCACCAGGAGCCATTGGCAAATGCCGCATCCGGACTGAAGGTGGTACAGATCCTGGAAGCATCACAGCAATCGATCAAGAACAAAGGACGTGAAGTGAAAATAAATTGATTATGGAAATGCTGAACATACAGAACAATACACAGAACCTGCGTAATGTACGCGTGGGAAAGGATGTGCGTATTTTCAGTTTTGTAAATGCGTATGAGTGCACACTTGGAGATGGTTGTAAAGTGGGCGCATTTACAGAGATACAAAAGGAAGTGGTGATCGGTAAGAATTGTAAGATCTCCAGTCACACATTTATCTGTACCGGTGTGGAGCTGGAGGATAATGTCTTCGTCGGTCATGGAGTGATGTTTACCAATGATCTTTATCCGCGTGCGACCAATGAAGATGGTTCGCTGCAAACAGAGGATGACTGGACGCTTATAAAAACGCTGGTGAAGAAAGGTGCATCCATTGGCAGTAATGCTACCATTATCTGCGGGATCACCATTGGAGAAAATGCAGTGGTTGGTGCTGGTGCGGTGGTTACAAAAGATGTGGCTCCCGGCGCAACCGTGGTTGGTAATCCTGCAAAAGAGATCAGGCGCAGCAGTTAGCTTATTTTTATTTTCCGCTAATGAGAACGATAGCAATAATTGGTTTTGGTAAAATTGGCCAGGCGATCGCCGCAAACGCGTTACAACATGATTGCAAAGTGATCGCCGTGGATACAGATCCGGCTATCGCAGAAAGATTCGGCAACGATATTTTCCTGACGAATGAACCCGGCGTACAACCGGTACTGGTAGAAGCTTTCCGCTCTGGAAGTCTGCAGGTAATGCAATCGCTGAATGGTCATCAGCCTGAGGCGGTGATCATCAGTATTCCGCTTACGGTTAATGCAGATAAAAAAACGATCGATGATCCGTTTATAAAATGTTTTCAGCAACTTATTCCCTTTTGTACAAACAAACTGCTGATCGTGGTGGAAACATCCGTTCCGGTTGGTTATTGCAGAAGCACCCTGCTTCCCGTTCTTGAGTCTACAGGAAAAAAACATGGGATCGATTTTTTCCTGGCACATAGCCCGGAAAGGATCAAGAGTGGTACGATGATGAACCAGTTGCAAACTGTTCCCAAAGTTATCGGTGGAATTACCATTGAAGCAGCTGATGCCTGTATCAATCTTTACGGCTCGTTGCTGAATAAAGCATTGCTTCATCGTGTGGAGAGTATCGAAGCGGCGGAAATGCTGAAACTTGCCGGCATGATCTATCGCGATCTGAATATCGCTTTATCCAATCAACTGGCCATGTTTGCACAGCAAGCCGGTATCGACTTTGCTTCATTGATCCCGCTGATCAACACGGATAATGAAGCAAACCTGCTGCAACCGGGAATTGGCGTGGGAGGGCATTGTACACCCGTTTATCCTTATTTCCTGATCGATAATTTCAATAAAGCAGGACTTGATTTTTCGCTGGCAAGATCCGGGCGGGAGATCAATGATTCGATGGCTTCTTTTGCGTTATCATTGATCAGTGATAAGGTGAAAAAGAAAACGGCGTTGGTGCTTGGTCTTTCTTTTCGCCCTAATGTAAAGGAAGATGCCAATAGTGTTGGCGCAGCTTTGTATGCGTTGTTAAAGAAAGAGGGATATGATGTGCGCATCCACGATACAGAATTTGGTGAGCAGGAGGTCAATGCAAAGGGAATGCGGTTCGGGGAATTATATGATACGAAAGCAGAGGTATTGTTTTTGGTAACGATGCACAAAGAATATAAAGCGATCGATTTTGAAAGGCTTGCGGAAAATGGTGTCCGGTTTATTGTTGACGGAAGAAACGCGCTTTCAAAAGATAAGATCGAGGCCGCCGGAATTGCCTATTTCGGTATCGGAAGATGATCAGGTATAAGACTTTGTATTATCCGGAATGGCGTAGGTTCCCGCGGATTACGCAGATTTTATTATTGTTTCTTAAGCACATTTTCTCGTTTTTTGGTAGCTGGTTGTATTGGTATGCGCAGATACGCAGATCGTTTTTTTTAATTTTTAGTTTATCTGCGCATCTGCGTCAGCAACGCACGGAGACATCCAATACCTCAAACGACTTCACAGATAAAAAGCTGGAAAAATTAGCGTAATCTGCGGGAACCTTACGCCGTTCGAATTACTTAAAAGATGTGGGTACACGTTAGCTCTATTCGTGGAGCCTCCCGGCTATGGCTTAATTTTAGCCTGCCCCGAACTTTGATCCGGGGGCCGGGATGACAGGCTTTTTGTCAGCAATTTTGTTCTGCATTGAAGAACGGCTTGTGATCTGCCGGAGCCTTACGCAGATCTTCACACGGCATTCTATTCGCTCAATGCCTTCACCACTTCCTCATAATGCTTCATCTCTTTATTGAATTTTGACAGCAAAGCCCAGTACGTTACTGCAATAAAAGCAGCAGTAGTGACAATTCCTTCCCATTGATTTCTTTTAATAGAGACGATCAATCCAAAAATGGCGACTCCATATAAAAGTACAAGCGTCAATATTCCGCTCCATTTTGGGCGGACGGTGAAGCTGATCTTGTTTTTGCCGGTGTTACCTGTGATGAATTTGCCATTCAATACCGGGGCGAGATTGGTAATGCCATAAGACAAGCCATATCTTCCCATCAGGATCATAAAATGGTCTGCGGCGATCTCATATTCAAGTACGCGGTAGCTGATGAATTTTTCGATATCCAGTTTCTGGGTGGGCAATACGCAGATCTTCTCAAGAATGCGTTTGAGCTGGTCGTAATTCTTACTGGTCTCTTTTGTGAATTTTTTGAATGGAATTAAATACATGCTGACTGGTCTATGGATTTGGCATTGCTTTCTTAAACAACATCACATAGCCGCAAAGATTCTTCTTTTTTTTCTTATTTACCTGAACTGGCCGCATCATGTGAAATTCTGATTGCTGGGCAACATATCCGAAAGAAATAATATTTCCATCCACGTCACCCCATTTTTTCTGTTGGAAAACCACTTGCTTTTCATTCCAGTCAAACATCCTGACTTCATACAGCCGGGAAGAATAGTCTCCGATGAACACAAACTGGTACCAGGTTCCCTGGGTCAGCGGAACGACTACCGGCATATCATACTCGCTCTCCATCGTAATGGAAGCTTCTTTGAGCAACAACAATCCATCTTTATGAAAAACGGCTTTCAGGCTATCCACCTGTCTTGCGATCATCGTGTCATTACACGACTTCTGCCTGATCACATCCTGGCTGTGTGACTCCATTGCTCCCAACAGCATGGCAATGGAAAAAAATGAAAGGAGTAAGTTCTTCATATGTCTGGATTCTGGTATGAACAAATCTACAGTAAATAAGCCAGCCGCGCAAGAGTGCGAAAGGATGTTAGATGTCCGATGGTCGATGGCCGGGTTCCGGACCGACATGGGTTGACTCGTAATGAGACTTACTTAAACGACAGGTCTCTTTGCCAGCAATAATTTACCAGATGTGGAGGCCGACCATCGATCATCGGCCATCCAACATCGATGCTCTATCCCCGATACATATAAATCCCATCCGCCTGCTGCGTACACGTCAGTACCAGGTCATTGATGCAGACATGCGCCGGTAGGGTAGTTGTGTAGTAGATCACGTCGGCTACGTCTTCGGCGGTGAGCGGTTTGATACCGTTGTAAACACTTTTGGCGTTGGCCTCGTCGCCTTTGAAGCGGACCATGGAAAATTCTGTTTCGGCTGCGCCGGGATGGATGGCGGTAACTTTAATATGATGTCTTAACAGGTCGATACGCATGGCCTGGCTGAGTGCATCAACGGCATGTTTGGTGGCGCAGTACACGTTCCCTTTTTCGTATACCAATTTGCCAGCTACAGAACCCATATTGATGATATGTCCCTGTTTGCGCGGTGCCATTAATTGAGATACAGCCTTTGCCACATACATAAAGCCCTTTACGTTTGTATCTACCATGATGTTCCAGTCCTCGATACTGGCTTCTTCAAAATAATCCCTGCCCAGGGCGAGACCCGCGTTGTTAACGAGCACATCGATCGCTTTCCATTCATCCGGCAGGGATGCCACCGCATCAAAAACAGCCTGCTGTTCCCTCACATCAAATACACGCAGCAATATTTCCGTACCATGTTTTTTCTTCAGGTCTTTACTCAATTCTTCCAGCCTGTCTGCACGTCTTGCATTAAGAATAAGTTTGTATCCGTTCGCGGCAAATTTTTCCGCACAGGCTTTTCCAAATCCTGAGCTGGCACCGGTGATGAAAGCGATCTTTTGCATGGGGGCAAAGATAAGGGGAGAAAGTTTGGGAGGCTTCAGGCAGGTTCCAGAGGCTTCGGACAGGTTCCAGAGGTTCCAGAGGTTCCAAGAGTTCCAGAGGTTTCAGGGGTTCCAGAGGTTGCTACCGCGCTTTGAAAAGTAATTCATTAAGCGAAGCTAGTTTGTGCAGGGAGATTAGCGTTTATTT
>QFQQ01000088.1 GCA_003243445.1 Citrobacter freundii | reverse complement strand
CATCTGCGCATCTGCGTGTTTTATATCCGCGTAAATCTGCGGGAACCTTACGCCATTCATAGATTTGGGTA
This sequence comes from Citrobacter freundii, assembly GCA_003243445.1. GTDB lineage: Bacteria > Bacteroidota > Bacteroidia > Chitinophagales > Chitinophagaceae > Terrimonas_A. The sequence continues at coordinate 23,678 of QFQQ01000088.1, read as the reverse complement.
ACGATTAGAGCCAAAAGGGAGGAAACCGGTCATCGAACGACTGTAGGGTAATAACTGGTAAGTTGGGTTACTTAAGCCTTATTCGGCCATGCGACTTCTGACCCTGCTTAATGTTTCGATCGTCATATTCAGGTAGGACGCAATGTATTTTAGGGAGATCCTGTTGACCAGGCCCGGCCGCGTCTTCATCAAATGCTGGTATTTTTTCTCAGCAGATGCGATCCGGCAGATATAGGCCCGCTCTTCCGCACCCCGGTAATTTTCTTCGAGGATCTTTCTTCCCACAACATTTGACTCAGGAAAATGCTCGTAGAGATACTCGACAAGCTTATATGGCATGGCAATGAGCGAAGAATTTTCAATAGCCTGCAGATATTCGGGAGAGGCGATATTAAGACCGAGATTGCGGATGGAAGTGACCACATCATTCTCTTCATTGATCCAGGTGGTGATTTCCTTGCCATCTTCCCTGATAAAAGCGCGGATCACACCTTTTATGATCAGGTAAAGATGCGGAGCTGAATCGCCTGGTTTGATCAGGTATTTGCCACGGGCAACCTGGACGGGATAGGTCTGTTCGTCAATGACCGCGATCGCTTCCCTCGAAACGGGATGGATCAGGTTGAAAAAATCAGCTATCGGAGAATGTCCGGAGGGCGTCTTCCAGATCTGCTTCGCGGACGTAGATGTCTTCTTGGTCATGCGCAACTGGGTTGGATCTCATTTTCAAGGGCTCATGCCCGGATCGATCCAAAATTACCGCATGAACATTAATTTTCATGCTTATAAACAAAAGAGTTTTAAACAATTGCAGAAAACTATTTCCTCTTCAGTTTTACCGAGATCACACCACTTGCCTGCGTTACTTTCAATCGGACATTATGATAATCCGGGTTCTGACTGGTCAGCACAAACGGCAACGGCTTCCAGGTCCTGATCCTGAACTCACCCTTTGCATCTGTTAATGCTTCCTCTTCACCCTCCGTTACAAAAAGATAAATACCGGAAATAGGCTTACCCGTCTCCGCATTTGTAACCACACCTTTCACTTCAACAGGCGTTCTGCCGGCCGGCTTCATCGTCTGCTGCGAAGTAACTGTTAATAGCGGAAGGAAGATAGCCAGGAGTGTAGATTTCAGCAACAACATAACAAGGGTTTATCTATGTACAAATTAAACGTGGTATAGTTGACCGATCAGCAGCATTTTTTGGTTATGAAGATCAGATCCTTTTACTTTGTCCACAAAAATAGTAGACTAAACAACATACACAAGCAATTTACCATCTTGTTTTTTTAAGTTGAAGGCTTTAACATTTTGGTTGAACAGTTTACGCAAACGTTTGTTGAATAGTCAATCAATCACTTAAGCAAAATTTCTGGTTAAGTTAAAAATGAAAAAACTTACAGCACTGGTCATTATAGTACTTGCATTCGCCGGATCTCACCAGGCATCGGCACAGCATTCGTTTTCTCCTTTCGGAAACTGGCGCGGCGTTTTTATCTATCGCGACAGCATACATGTACCGTTTAATTTTGAGATCGCCGGTAAGACTATCAAAGAGGCTAAAGTATATTTCATCAATGCGGCTGAAAGATTCGATGGAGGCAGTTTGAAAATAAAAAGCGATTCGTTATTCATCGCACTTGATCAGTTTGACAATGAACTTGCTTTTAAGATCAATGGACAAACGCTCAAAGGCGTACTGAGAAAGCAGGATGGTTCAGGTGTTCCGATCCCGGTGGAAGCAGCAAAAGGAAAGAACCGTTTTCTTCTTACCGGTCTTAAACATCCCGAAGGTGATATCACAGGTACATACGATATTGTCTCGGCCAATGGCGATAGCACGGTCGGATTATTTACACAGAAAGGCAATAAACTTACCGCAACATTTCTAAGCATCACCGGTGATTCACGTTACCTGGAGGGCACTGTGGAAGGAAGATCATTTTATCTTTCATCCTTTATCGGTTCCAGCCCGGCCTATTACAAAGGAACATTTGATAAAGGTATCATTCATGGCGAACAGGTAGGCATACGCGGCTCAAGATCGTTCAAAGGCTATGAAAATGATGAAGCACGTTTGCCCGATCTCTATTCCCTTACTTATCTGAAGCAGGGCTATAACCGTTTTAATTTCTCCTTTCCCGATCTGCATGGCAAACAGGTCTCATTATCTGATGACAAGTACAAGAACAAAGTAGTGATCATCGCGATCACCGGTTCCTGGTGCCCCAATTGTATGGATGAAACAATGTTTCTTTCTCCCTGGTATAAAAAGAACCGCGATCGCGGTGTTGAAGTAGTGGCTATTCATTACGAAAGAAAAGATGATACCGCATTCGCAAGAAAAGCGATCGACCGTTATCGTCAGAAGTTTGATATCCGCTATGACCAGGTCTTCGGCGGTGTGGCGGATAAACAATATGTAGCGAATTCGTTGCCATCTCTGAATACGTTTCTCTCATTTCCCACAACGATCTTCATCAGTAAGAAGGGAGAGGTGGCAAAAATTCATACAGGCTATACGGGACCGGCAACGGGAAAGTTTTATGACGAATTTGTAAAGGAATTTAACAGGGAAGTGGATGAGCTGGTGAAGGAGTGATGCTGTCAATAATCCTAGTGGCATTGGATCCCGCATATTTAAGATATTCGCGGGAATATAGAACAAGATTGCCGGCAATCGCCATTCGTCCCGGCCGGGCAATGTCATTAAGTTAAGAAGTTTGTTTTTCCATACTGGCGTAAGGTTCCCGCAGATTTCGCAGATTTATTAGTCTGACAGATGAAATGATCACCTATAAACGACTATGTTTTATTTGCGTCCGCAGATTCTCGCAGATAATTTTCTGATAACCTGAAGATATCTGCGTAATCTGCGAAATCTGCGGGAACCTTACGCCAGTATGGAAAAACAAGCTTCCTGACTTAATGACTTCCAAAATTCGATCATGTGTAGGAAAAGATCGGTTCATAAATCAATCCGGAGAAAAAACACAAATAAATTTACATTCATAAAATCATCATACAAGCCCTTTATATTTTTCTTAAAGCTTCTTTAACGCTTCTTTGATTTCTCTGGTGTTAACTTTGCAACTCCCTGATCAAATACACACGCTCGTGTGTCAGCCAAACTGTTACTGCTCCCTTCGGCCCGTGTACCTGTTTGTTTAATCTAAAAAAAGAGGAGTTGTATCATGAAGTCATTTTTTTCCATTTTCCGTGTAAACATTTTATCTCTGACATTGCTTGCCACTGGCGCCACAGCAATAGTTTCCTGTTCAAAACTGGATAACGACAATAACCAGAACACGCCTGTAGCCGGTCTGATGGCATTCAACCTGGCGCCGGATCAACAGGCTCTGGTGCTTACGCTGAACGGCAACAGTCTGACAAATTTCCCGCTGCCGTATACAAACTATACCGGCGGTTATGTATCAGTTTATCCCGGCAACCGCACGTTCCAGGCATTCAGTTCAAATGGCATATCATCTCAACCGCTGGCTTCTGCCACAGCTACGTTTGATCCGGAAAAATATTATTCCGCGTTCACGATCGGAGCTGACAGCAACTACAGGAACGTGGTAGTGCACGATGACTTTGATTCATTGCCAGCAGAAGGTAAAGCGTATATCCGTTACGTGAACGCTATTGTCGATTCCACCAGGCCATTGACAGTAGTGATCTCTGCTAATGGTTCCACTGTGGTGAATCAACCTGCGGCTTATGCTTCTGTGTCCCAATTTGTGGCTGTAACGGCGGGTCAGGTCAACATTGACATCAACAACAATGGTGGTGTGGATGCAGACCGCAGCATCACACTTGAGCAGAACAAAGTATACACCGTATTGCTGACGGGCGTGCCGGGCAAAACACCGGCTACGGATCAGATCAAGTTCGTTACGAACGGTATACTCAAAGAAGAGCCCGCTACGAATAGTGGTACGGCACGATCTGCAGCGAATTAGTGAGAGAGACCACGGACGACGGACCGCAGACCGCAGAAGTGAACTCGTAACGAAGTTCATATATCTATTGAAAAAGCTAAAATGCGCCTTCCAGTGTGGAGGGCGCATTTTTACTAACTGCTACCGCGGTCGGTGGTCCGTCGTCCGCGGTCTTCTTCCTATTGTCCTTCCTTCTTTTTCTTCAGCAGATTATTCAATGTATTCTTGATCGTTTTCTCCGCATTCTTTTTAGTGCTGTCGAGGTTCGTGGCTTTTTGGGTGCTGTCTTTATTACCAAGCAGTTTATTCTTCAGTTCTTCTTTCACGTCCGTGAGCACCTGATTTTTTACGGTGGTCAGCGTATCCTTCAGCGTTTGTTTGGCGCTGTCGATCTTTTGCTGTGCGAAATCCTGCGCCTGTTGTTTCAGATCGGCTACAGCATCACCTGCCACTTCTTTCAGATCTGTTTTGATGGTAGGATTGGTCAGACTGCCACCCATCTTAATATTGAGATCGATCAGCTCACTCATTTTTACATTCAGGCCTTTGTTGTTGGCCTGCGTAACCAGTCCATTGATCAGGTTATTACCCTGCGTACCAAGATATTTGCGGGGTACCTTCATGGCAACGATATAATCGATCGACTGATCAAAGGAATGCGTACCACCGATCTGCATTTCGATATCTTTTACTTTCACTGTAAAAGGCTTTACCAGCACTTTACCATTGGCAAACTCGATGGAGTTCTTGATATCCTTCAATGTGATGGACTGCAATTCCTGGATCTGTAAGGTATTGGCGATCTTTTCCAGCGGAGCAAATTTCTTCAATGCGTCTTCCAACAATAACAAGGTGCCTTTGCCGGTAAGACTACTGAGTTCAGGCATCATCTGTCCGTTCAGGTTGCCCGTTACCGAAAGCTGCGAACTTAGTTTACCTGCCAGGAATTGCCCGATCGGCATCAGCTTCTTAACAGTCACAAAAGAGAGAAATGCTTTTTGAATATCGATATCCTTTACATCATATGCCAGTGAGATCGCCGGATCTTTCTTGTTTACTTTGGTTGAGTAGGAACCGTTAAAGTTCATCGTTCCTTCCAATGCGTTTGCCTGTACATTCTGCAACTTTACAGTTTCATCAGCCAATGCCAGTGTGCCATTAATGTTGTTATAATTTACGTTATCGTATGTAACCTGTCCGGCTTTTGCGTTCAACACAAGATCAAGACCGGACGGTACCAGGAATGGCTCGCTGTTTGTTGCCGCTGCAGAGGAAGCAGTGGTAGTATCCGCAACCGTCCCCATCCAGTCGTTGAGGTTCATTTTATCTACGCTGACATTTACCGTGCCCTGCAATGGTTCATTTTTTAATGCATAACCGATCAGGTTATTCAATACACCATTGGCGGTGAAGTTTGAGTTCATATAACTACCGGCAAGATTGGTCAGCGAAACAGTCTTTGGATTAAAAGTCAGCTGTGTATTACTGATCGCCACACCTCCGGGATAATCTTTTGATACGAACCTGAACTTATTCAGGCTGGTTGTTCCGGCAAGATTGATCTTATCGTATTCTCCTTTATCAATTGCCGTTTTATTCCCGGTAAAACTTAACGCGGCATCCAGTATACCAGTTACGGAAGTGCCTGGCTCCAGTTGCACAAACTGTTTTACATTATCAAGCGTAAAGCTTCCCTTTGCCGTTCCGTTGAAATCAATCGAAGACATTGGCTTTTTCAGTTGCAGGGTAAAGTCGACAGGATCTTTGCCTACTTCAATATGCCCTGATGTGATATTCACTTCCGTATTATCGGCCGCGCCGCCGGAGTTTGCCACCTGCAATTTGATATTTCCATTCTGTATCGGTTGAGGAAAAGCGTTCGATGAATAGAACAGCTTTTGTATATCCAGGAATCCACCTGCGGTGAAATCACCTGTTTGTGTTTGCAGTGCAGACATATTGCCTTTGGCGAAGATGTCCGCGCCGATCAGACCGGCGAGTTTTGTATTGCCTTCAAGCTTTACAAACTGGGTAACCTGCGAAAGGTCCAGTTTACCTTTTGCGGCAGCATCAATGTATTTAGCTGTTTCGGGGTTTTTGAAAATAAAACGGAAGTCAAACGGATCACTGCCCATTTCAAGATGGCCTTTTGAAAGATTCACCACAGTATTATCCATCTGGCCATCTTTATTGCTCGCCTGCAGCGAAAGCTGGATATTCTTCACCGGCTTCGGCAGATCAGGATACTGGAAAAATCCGTCTTTTACTTCAAGGTTCACATCATAGGCCGGTAATTGAACCGGGCTGTACGTACCTTTTACAAAGCCGTTGAATGCCGCGCTTCCGCTCGTCTTGATCTTATCAAAATCATTTTTATAAACCGCAGGAACAAGCGAAAGGATATCTTTAAAATCATTCGATGGTGACTTGAAGTTGATATCCATGTTATATGTACTGTCGTTCACCAGTTGAAAAAAACCATCAGCAGAAAGCTTGAGGTTATTTACATTGATATCATCCGTTTTGAAACTGTACTTGCTTGTTTTGTTATCGATCGTCAGATCTGCACCAATACCGGTCTGTGTTTGAGCAAGATAGGGGATCCCTGCATAGTTGAAGCTAACAGCGTCTGCTTTTGTTTTTGTTGAAAGCGTAAAAATATCCTGTGTAAAATCACCGCTCCCGGAATGATTCAGTCCGCTGATCTCTGCGCTCATATCCGCGGTTTTATCTTCATAATAGATATACCCGTTATTGATCTCATATTTGCTAAGGCTCATCTTGAACGCAGACGCAGACGTATCTGAAGAAGCGGTCGTATCGGTAGACGGACGCGTGATATCCCAATTGGCTTTACCTTCTTTTGTTACCAGTGCATGTATTCTCGGTGATTCCAGGAATATGCCTGATACCTGTATATCTTTTCCTTTGATCACGCTTATCAGGTTTGCCGATACATCAATATTATCCGCAGACACCAGCGTATCTTTTACAAACTCACCCGAGCCTACCACCGAAAGGTTTTCCAAACCGATCGAAACTTTTGGGAAGTGTCGGAACAATGAAATACTGACGTCCTTAAAATCAACCGTTGCAGTGAGGCTCTTGTTGATCTCTTTTTTCACCAGATTAGTGATCTGTTTCTTAAATGCAATAGGTATAATGAACGCCGCGGCGATCAGCACCAGCAATACAATGCCTGTAATCTTCAGGACCTTCCGGATAATTTTCTTCATAGCAAATTGGTTTATAATCTGATGGCAAGATAAAAAAAGTATTATTAATAGGAGAGGATGGGGTTGGGGGACGGGTGTTTTTGGGTAAAAACACTTTATCGCGTTGGGTATTCCCCCCGGAGGGATCGATGTCCGATGGTCGATGGTCGGATCATAGCAGTGAACGATTAATTGTCATGAAACCGCTTGTCTTTATTTTGGACCCTTCCGTTGCGATCCGACCATCGACCATCGGACATCGGACATCCGTTCCCTCCTCTATTAGCCCCTAATAACGTAATTTCGCCCCATGACCCCCGAAAGAAAAGCCAAGCTCGAAGCTGTGCTATCTCACCGCCAGCCGGATATAACGATTGTACTGGAGAACGTGTTTGACCCGCATAATATCTCTGCCGTAATGCGGACCTGTGATGCGGTGGGTGTGCAGGATATCTATATTTTGAATACGAAGATACCGAGACATAAGAAATGGGGTAGCAGGAGTTCGTCCAGTGCGGCGAAATGGCTGACCATTCATCAATTTACCAACCTGGATGAATGTGTGACGGAACTCCGCCAGCGTTATAAACGCATTCTTACCACCCACCTGAGTACGGATGCGGTTGGACTCCACAGCATTAATTTTACGGAAAGTATTGCATTGGTTTTTGGCAATGAACATAGTGGCGTGAGTGAGGAAATGCTGGCCGTTGCCGATGGCAATTTCGTGATCCCGCAGGTAGGGATCATCCGCTCACTGAATATCAGTGTTGCCTGTGCCGTGACTTTATACGAAGCGTTCAGGCAAAAAAATAACGCCGGCCAGTATGCACAACGGCGCATGCCTGATCAGCAATTCCGCGAACTCATGGATGAATGGCGCGGTTGGAAAGAAGAACAGGAACTGACGGATCCGGCCAATGAAAAAAATGACTGATCTTATAAAACGATCACTATGCAATCACGAAAAATATTGTTACTGCTTTTCTCCTGTTGCATAACAATCGGATTGACGGCGCAGACGAAAAGCATCAGGATCACTGATCTTGAAAAAATGATCGCGGAGAGCAAAACACCGCTGATCATCAACTTCTGGGCAACATATTGCGGTCCATGCATCGCTGAAATGCCGGCATTCCAGCAGCTCGCAGATAAATACAGCAGCAAAGGCCTGAAACTGGTCTTTGTATCGCTGGATATGCGCGATGATTATCCGGCAAAAGTCGACAGCTTTGTCGCGAAAAGAAAAGTCCGTCACCAGGTACTCTGGCTGAACGAAACGGATGCGGACTATTTCTGCCCGAAAGTGGATCAGAAATGGTCGGGCGCTATTCCCGCAACATTACTGGTGAACAAAACAAAAGGTATCCGGCGTTTCTTTGAGGAAGAAATGACGGAACAGGAATTGGAAAAAGAAATCATGGCTATACTTGACTGACGATGCAAAGGCATTCGTGGAAGATCCTCCTTATGCAGATGGCTTACCGGTTCTCTTCTGCTTCAATTTCCTGGTTCATTTTTGCCAGCAGGTACAGGAAGTAAATACCTGCGCCGAGGCTGATGATGCAAAGACAGAGCCCGAGCGTGCTGCCTGCCTGTATGCTTTTCGCGAGTGCAAAACCTACCAGTACCATAAATCCGAGGATGATCATGCGGTTGATTCCGACGTTGGATAACATAAGCTAGATTTTGGGTTAAGAATGATGTGTTGGTAGGAGTTTGATGCACGGCATAAAAAAATCCATAAACGGTAATAAAAAAAAGTGGCGGACCTGAGGTCCGCCGCTTTTATGATCGGATGAAAACACTTACTTCACACGCTTGATACCACAGCCAACCGAGCGGGTGGTGGTGGTTTCGATCGCCTTTCCCGTTGCCAGTTCTTCGATCGCAATGTTGAGGTGTTTGCGGTTTTCTTTATCGCCGGGAGCATCCTGGTTTGCATCAATGGCACCGTGATAAACCAGTTTATTGTTCTTATCAAAAAGGAATACTTCAGGAGTACGTGTTGCGCCAAAAGCGTCAGCCATGGCCGAATGCTGATCAACTACGTAGCTGAAATCATATCCCTGTTCTTTTGCATAGGCTTTCATATCGTCATAAGAATCACCGGTCTCTCTTGTTGCTTCATTCGGGTTCAGCAGGATCACGCCGATATTCTTACTGGCAGCCAGCCTGGCTGATTCCAGCGTTCTTCCCTGGTATTTTTTTACAACAGGGCAGGTGTTGCAGCTGAACATTACAAGCAGGCCATTCTTCTTCGCGGCATCCCTGAAGGAAACTTCTTTTCCGCTGATGTCTTTCATCTTAGCATCAGCGTTTGGCAGGGTAGAGCCGATGGGTAGCGGTTCTGAAATTGATGTGAAGGCCATAATAGCGATCGCAGCGATCGGCAGCGCGGCCAGAAGGATCTTTTTCATACTTGCTCAGTTTTAGGTTATGGAGATTTGCGTTTGTTCGCGACTGTGTGTGCAATCAAATATCCGCAAAAATCATGCAGTATGGGTTCCGGCTGCAAGATTTTTGTTCCTCTCATCCACTTCGTATTTCAGTGAATTTATACTTACATTCAACTCAAAGCCAATCAATAATACCAGTGAATTGAAATAGATCAGCAACATCAGGATCAATACGGTACTGATCGATCCATACAATTCATTGTAATTGGAAAAGTTGCTTACCCAGTAAGAGAAACCCGCTGTGAAGGCGATCATCAGGCAGGCAGCAAGGATAGCCCCGGGATTGATGAACCTCCAGCGTTTATGCACAGACGGACCATAACGATAGATGACCGAGATACACAAAAAGAACAGCGCTACGATAAAGATCCAGCGGAGATTATGGATCAGCGTGATCACCGTTTCATTCGTCACACCAAGCCATCTCAATACAGCGCCTTGCATGATCAGCAGTACCACGGTGATCATGAACAGGATCAGCAGGATAAAGGTCAGCCTCAGTGCAGAACTCCTTTGCTGAAAGCCTTTGCGTTTCTTGAACCCGATATAGTTCTTGTCAAATGAACGCATGATGCCCATCATTGCATTGGAAGAGAAGAACATGGCCAGGATAAAACCGGTCGATAACAATCCCGTTCTCGGCTTATTCAAAATATCCAGCAGAAAGGTGATCAGTCCGTGATTGTTTTTTTCGCCAGGTACCACATCCCTGATCAGCGAGAACATCTGTTGGATGAACTGGCGTGAGATTGGCAGATAAGGGACCAATGTAAACAAAAAGATCACTGTAGGCGGAATAGCCATGGTGAAGTTGAATGCAATGGCGGACGCTCTTTCCGTGATGCTGGTCTTTTTTATCTGTAATAAAAAGAACCGCACCACGTCAAACAACGGAATACCCTGAAAGCCGGGAAGAATGATCTTCTTGCTCTTCCTGACCAAAAAACTGGCCGGCTCGGATGTTATGACCTCTCTTTTTATCCGGGTGATCAGTTTCATGCCAATTATTTCACATTGCGGTTATTCAATTCTTTCTGATAAAGGCGCGCATAGGCCATGTGATCTTTATAATTACTGGTGAACACATGGGTTCCATCAAACGCGCTGCTTGCAACAAAGTAGAGATAATCTGTTTTTGGAGCGGTGAGCACAGCATCGATGGTGTGTTCCGCCGGTGTGCAGATCGGCCCCGGAGGAAGCCCTTTATGCACGTAGGTATTATAAGGTGACTCTGTCAGCAATTGCTTTTCATAGATCCTTCTTAATGCGAAATTGCGCAGGGCAAATTTTACGGTCGGATCAGCCTGCAGCGGCATGCCGGTCCTGAGCCGGTTCAGGTAAACGCTTGCGATATTGGGCCTGTCCTTATCTGAGTTTGTTTCTTCATCCAGTATCGAAGCCAGAATGGATACCTGGACGGGATTGAGACCGATGCTATCAGCCTGTTTCTTGCGTTCGGCAGTCCAGAAAGTCGTCCATGCGTTATGAAATTCGCGGAAGATGCGCGAGGGGGTAGAGTTCCATTTGAGCGTATAGGTCAGCGGCATGGCGGCTACCATTACCGTGTTGGTATCGAGGCCAAATTGTTGCAATGAATCGGCATTATTAAGAAAGGCAAGCATCTCTGTTGAATCGCATTCAAAAGAACGTCCGATGCGGCCTGCCAGTACTTCTCTTGTGCGGATCTTGGTGATGATAAAATTCACGGGGGTCTGGCTGCCATTCTTCAGCATGCGGACAAGACCCAGCACGCTCATCCCTCTTTTTATTTCATAACGGCCGGGTTTGATATTTTTATAGCCAGCCATTTTTGCGGCCATATTGAACCAGGTTGTACTACCTACTATTTTATTGGAAATAAGACTGTCGGTAACATCCTTATATGTTGCGCCGGTGCGCACATAAAGAAACTTCTCGTCGGGTGTATGCAGTGTTGGCCCGAGAAAATTCCAGCCAAAAAAGGCAGCGACCAGCAGGATAAAGGCAGCAATGATCAGGAGGATCTTCTTTTTCATAGTGCGGACAAATTAAACAAAAAACCCTGTCTTTCAGAGACAGGGTTTGAAATATTATAATGACTTAATTACTTAGGAGCATTCGTATCGCCTGCAGCAGGGAATGGCACTGAATCACCAGGAACTGCCTGTTGCTGAACAGGTGCTGTTTGGGAACCAGAAGGCAATGTTGCGCTTTGTGCTTTGTTGGTGATATCAACTGAACCATCTGTAGAACCGCCGATAAAAAGGGAAGAGAGCAGGCAAAGAACGCCGATCACGCCAGCGAAGATCCAGGTACCTTTTTCAAGTACGTCAGTGGTCTGTTTTACGCCCATAAACTGGTTGCTGAATCCGGCAATGTTTCCAGCCAGACCGCCGCCTTTGGGGTTTTGTATCAAAACGAAAAGCGCCAGTACGATAGAGGCAAGGATAACCAGGATCAGGAAGAAAATTGTCATGTCACAACTGCTTTAAATGTTCGATTTTGGCTGCAAAATAAGCGCTTTTGCTGGGATCCAGCAAACTTAATTTTTCATATAACTCCTGCGCTTTTACCGCGTTACCTTGTTTTTCCCAAACCTCAGCCATTGCTTCGGTGACCACCTCACGCTCTGAAATAGAGGTTTTTGCCATTTGCTCCACGTTTTTCTCCTCCTGGCGGGTAGCCTGGCTCACCATTTCCGTCGGCGGAACCTTTTTCAGGGTTTTCAGCCATTCGGTAAAGCTTTTCAGCTGCACGCTGAGCCTGTCGCGGGGTTTCTCCTCTTCACGGAAGCGTATCCCCTGTGATGCGAAATAGTCGACAGTATGATAAGGCTCAAAGCTTAGTTCTGTCTTTCCGGGATCGATTGGCTCGATCTTCAGCGAGGGGATCGGTCTTAAAGGAGCTTTATCTCCCTGCTCAGTCAGATCAGGATCTGCGGTAAGATCCGCATCAGTGATATCATCCACCGGATCTGCAGCGTATTCAAAGTCTGTTTCTGTGAAATCAGCATCAGCCTCTTGCGCCTTTCCCGTTTCCACAATTGCTGTCTGAGCGATCACTTCTTCTTCAGTAACCGGCTCTTCTGTTACTGTTTCTTCAGGCAACTCAGCTGTTCTGGTTTCTTCGTTTTCTTCTCCTGTTATTGCAGTTGCTTTTTCATCTTCCGTGGGCGCTTCCTGTTTGATCACTTCCTCTTCCGTAGCAGGTTCCTCCAGCACTGTTTCTTCCGGAATAATAGCTTTCACTTCTTCTTTCTCTTCTATGAAAGATGGTTGCGCCACTACCTCTTCAGCAGTAGCAGGCGTTTCCAGTATTGTATCATGTGCAAACGACTGTGCAGATTCCGGATCACTTTCTTCCTCATCCATCAGGTTCCCAAACCACAATGGGTTCGGAACAAACAATGCTGCTCTTGCGGAAACATCCACCGCATCATCATCCTGTGCTTCCTTTTTCTTCTTTGCCAACAATACCTGCGCCGGCCCAAAGAACGGGTATAACCGCACTATCTGACGCAATTCTTCTTCTGTGCAATCCTGCAATCGTTCTTTACCCGTTAAAGCATGTGTGAGTTGGGAAATGGCCTCCATGGCGCGAATATACACGAATGGCCGCTAATGATCGCGAATAGACCACAACAGAATTTGAGAATGATTCAATAGATAAAAAAGAGAATAGGGCATGCGTTATTTTGACGATCACATCACATTTAATTGGGCCCCATTCGCGATCATTCGCGCCCATTGGCGCTCTATTCGCGTTACCAGTCGGAGAACAACCTATTAAAAATATCATCCGTCACCCCTCTCACCAATTCATCCCTCAACTGTGATTCAGCCTGCTGAAGCGAGAGGGAAGCTTTGAATTCGAAGTTTCGTGATACGTCGTATTCTTTGGTGTCCCCGCTCTTGGTATCGAGGCGGGTGATATGAACGCCAACCGTCAGGCGGTTGGTGGCTTCCGTACCCTGGGAGATACCGGAAGTACTGAAAGAGTAATTGGTGATCGTGCCGTTGATGACCCAATCGGCATTGTCGTTATTCGTTTGGCTAAGCCTTGTTTGTCCGACGATCTTCTGACGAAGACGATCCGAGATCAACTGGCTCAGATTCGGATTTACATACGTCGCACGGTTCTGGAACTGGCTGATCTTAACCGTTTTCACGGAATCAGGAACACTGATATCGTTGAACCGGTATACGCCGCATCCGGTAAGCTGCACGCTGGAAAAAGCCAGCACAACCATAGCCAGTATACTTGCTGAAAAAAGGAACTTCGTTAAATGTTTTCTGAGCATAAATGGAATGCTTTGTTCCGGTGTTTATTCTTCAATATCGTATTCTTTCAATTTCCTGTACAGCGTTCTCTCACTGATACCAAGATCAAGCGCTGCATCTTTCCGTTTGCTCTTGTGTTTTTTGAGCGCCTTGATGATCAGTTCTTTTTCCTTGTCCATGATGTTAAGGCTTTCTTCAACTTCTTCGTGCTCGTGTATATCATCATGTCCGCTATTGTTGCCATTATTGTGAACCAGTACCGGCTGCATCTGTGTATTTGTTTGCACACCGGAAGGCTGTACAAAGAACGGCTGCAGGCTTTCGTTGGATTTAAGTTCCTTCACTTCATTCAGAAAAGAAGGATCTTTTGAAGCCATCGATGGATTTTGCAACACTTCAAGGAACAGGCGTTTCAATTCGGTCACATCCTTTTTCATGTCGAAGAACAGCTTGTACAGTATTTCTCTTTCATTGGCGAAATCCTGTCCGTTACCTGTTGCGCCATTTGAAGCCAGTGCGGGTAAGCGATTGCTCGAATAAGGTTGTAAGAACCTGCTGAGTTCCTTTGCGGTGATGTTTTTATCCTGTGAAAGAACTGAGATCTGCTCCGCAATATTCTTCAATTCACGCACATTGCCGGGCCAGGGATAGTTAATTAACAGGTTTTTTGCTTCCTCATCCAGTTGAACAGATCCTGTTTTGTATTTATCAGCAAAATCTGCTGCAAATTTTCTGAAGAGCAGGTGTATGTCTTCCTTACGGTCATGCAGGGCAGGAACGCGGATAGGCACTGTACTTAAACGGTAATAAAGATCTTCCCTGAATTTTCCCTGCTGTACAAGTTGCATCAGGTCTTTATTGGTAGCGGCGATCACGCGCACATCCGTTTTCTGTACTTTGGATGAACCAACGCGGATATATTCACCTGCTTCAAGTACCCTCAAGAGACGGGCTTGTGTGCCTAATGGCATTTCACCGATCTCGTCGAGAAAGATGGTGCCGCCATTTACGGTTTCGAAATATCCTTTCCGGCTGTCCACCGCGCCGGTGAATGATCCCTTTTCATGACCAAACAATTCTGAATCGATGGTGCCTTCAGGAATGGCGCCACAGTTCACTGCAATAAACGGATTATGCTTGCGGTTGGATAATGCATGTATGATGATCGAGAACGCCTCTTTACCAACACCACTTTCACCGTTTATCAGAACGGTGAGATCTGTATTGGCCACCTGTACGGCTACCTGCAGCGCATAATTGAGCGCAGGCGAATTGCCGATGATGCCAAAACGGTTTTTTATTGTTTGAATATCCATTCTTTTGTTTTAAGTTCTTCAATACTTCCTGTTACCATTCTCAAAAAGCTATGGTTCGTTCATGACTGTAGCCAGGTTATAACCCGGTCAATCCATTTGTATATGTCCTAACAGCGTTGCTTTGGTGCAATCTGTTACCTGTACCATAACGTAATCGCCTTTCTTAAGCCCGTAGTGTTCTTTAGGAAAAACGATCACTTTATTGTGTGAGGTTCTTCCCATCCAATCTGTATCGCTGCGTTTACTGTCGCCTTCGATCAATACTTTATAGGTATTGCCAAGATCGCGCTGATTACTTTCTTTTGAAAGCCTGTTCTGCAGATCAACGATCTCCTGGAGCCGTCTTTTCTTTACTGCATCAGGAACATCGTCTTTATAACGCCTCTGTGCCAGCGTACCCGGGCGTTCGCTGTAAAAGAACATATAACTGAGATCATAGCGGCTGTATTCCATTATGCTCAACGTATCCTGGTGATCGCTTTCTTCTTCTGTACAAAAACCTGCGATGATATCTGAACTGATGCCGCAATCAGGCATGATCTCCCGGATCCTGTCAACCTTAGCCATATACCATTCGCGGGTGTATGTTCTATTCATCAGTTGCAAGATGCGGGATGAGCCGCTTTGCACAGGCAAATGTATATAGCGGCAGATGTTTTCATACTGCGCCATTGTATACAACACTTCATCCGTAATATCTTTCGGATGCGAAGTGGAAAAACGCACGCGAAGGAGAGGAGAGATCAATGCAACTTTCTCCAGCAGCTTGCCAAAGGTCACAGTCTCCTTTGCAGTTTCATCTATATAATAATAACTGTCTACATTCTGTCCGAGCAGCGTTACTTCTTTATACCCTCTTTCAAAAAGATCCCTGCATTCGTTAACAATGCTTATTGCATCGCGGCTGCGTTCCCGTCCGCGGGTAAACGGCACTACGCAGAATGAACACATATTATTGCAGCCACGCATTATACTTACAAAAGCAGAAATGCCGTTGCTGTCCAGTCTTACCGGAGAAATATCTGCATAAGTTTCTTCCCGGCTTAACAAGACGTTCACTGCTTTCTGACCGGTCTCAGCTTCTTCTACCAGGCCGGGAAGTGTGCGGTAAGCATCCGGTCCAACGACGAGGTCGACCAATTTCTCTTCTTCCAGCAGCTTTGCTTTCAATCGTTCGGCCATGCAGCCAAGTACGCCCACCAGCATTCCTCTTTTTGCTTCTTTAAGCTTGCGGAATTCGGTAAGACGTTTACGAACGGTCTGCTCTGCTTTTTCGCGGATGGAGCAGGTATTGATAAAGATAAGGTCTGCTTCTTCCAGGTTTCGCGTGGCTCCGAACCCTTCCTTATTCAGAATGGCGGCGACGATCTCACTGTCGGCGAAATTCATCTGACAACCGTAACTTTCTATATAAAATCTCTTCTTATATGTATTCGGGTCATTTGCAAAGGGTGCATACGCTTCACCCTGACGTGTTTCGTCCTGTACTTTGGTAGAGCCAGCCTGAGGTCCTAAATCTGTCGCCGTATCAAACATGCTATTTATTTTTTCCGGGATCCGGTCTTGATAATCCGGTGGCAAATATAAGGAATACACACTAATCTGACAGGATGTCAGCATACCATACCACAAGAAATCCGGCTGCCCGGACATCTAACATATTCGGATTATCTTTAGAACGCGGAATACCCGGAAGATCAGAACTAAAATTGACAAGGAATAAACACCCGGCAGCGCCGAAGGTTTTTTGAAATTGTTGATTTTTAGGCTCCATTTCAGGGACTGCTTTAACCAAACTGAATCACCACTACATTGAGAATATTTATTATGATCCTTGGCCTTATGGCCGGGATGACCGCTTTTGGCCAGAACAGCCGGGGTCTGCTGACCGGCAACGTGATGGATGAGCACAACAAGGCCATTGAGGGTGCTTCAATAGAACTGATCCCTTCAAAAGACAGCCTTAACAGGCTCAGCGGACTGTCGCTAAGCGATGGAACATTCAGTTTCCGTGATCTTCCCCTGGGTTATTACCAGCTGCGCATCAGCTACGTCGGATTCCAGCTTTTACAAATAGACAGCATTAATGTCCGTGCTGACCGCCTTGATTTCAACATGCCAGACCTGGTGCTCAGACCAAAGTCTTCGGAGAATCTTCAAACGGTGATCGTCTATTCAGAAAAGCCATTGATCGAATCCAAAGATGGGAATATCACTTTCAATGCTTCCGAATCTCCATTGAGTGCCGGTAGCAATGCAAGTGAGCTGCTGACCAGCGTTCCGCTTGTCACAAAAGACGGCGACGGAAAGATCTCTGTCAGGGGCAAAGAACCTTTGATCATGATCGATGATAAACCTGTACAGCTGAGTATGCAGCAATTACAGGATCTGCTGGAATCAATGCCCGGCAGTGCCATTGAAAAGATCGAAGTGATGACGAATCCGCCGCCACAATATGCCAATGAACAGGGGGGCGTGATCAATATTGTAACGCGTAAAGGCAGGGTCGGTAAAAGCGGCAGAGTAAGCCTTTCCGCAGGCTCACGCGGCGAAGCAAGCGTGAACGGAAGTTATACGTACAGGAAACAGGGCCTGGTACTGAACATCAATGCCGGTGCAGGTTACAGCAAATTCGTGGGAACTGGCTATTCGGTCAGGAATAATCTTTATACTGACTCAAGTAATTTCTTCAATACAAAGAACAGTAATAATAACCGGAACCTCCGGCCTAATTTCCGTGCAAGTCTTGATTATGATATCAACAAACTGCAATCATTGAATGCAGTGGTTCAATTCAACACCAGTGATTTCAATAATCAAAGTCAGACCGGGTATATAAACATCAACCGTTTCGACCAGATCTACCGGTTAAGCGAAAGAAATATCAGCAGCGAAGGTGATAATCTCAATGCTTCCTTCAGTTTATCCTACCTGATGCGCACGAAGCGGGCAGGGGAGCAACTGCGGGTAATTGCTGATGCGAACCGGTCCGTAAATAACAGTGACCGCCATTTTTATCAGCAGTTCTTCAATCCGGACCATACACCCAATGGAATTGACTCAACACAGATCCAGTCCAACAATGGCCGGAATACAGGTTATAATCTCCGCATAAATTATGATCGTCCTGTCATCGCACAAAAAACATTTTTATCACTCGGAACTTTTTATACCAATACAAATAACTATGTAAAAACGGATGCGGGTTATCTGAACAAGCAGGATGGATCAACCGCACCGCTTGATGCGCTGAGCAATAATTTCAGATTTCATCAGTCGGTGGTGAATCTCCGGGCCGCATTGAGACAGACCATTGGCAGTATGTTCAACGTCACCGCAGGTATATCAGCTGAACAGACAGGCATTTGGTTCGAGTTATATAAAGAACAACGGGATGCAAAGAACAGCTACTGGACATGGCTGCCGTTTGCCAATATCAGCAAACGCTGGGAGAACCAGCTGAGCCTTACCGGCTCCTGGAGAAGAAGTATCCGGAGGCCCGGCATCAATGAACTGAATCCGACGATCGATTTTTCTGATCCGTATAATATCCGTTTTGGTAACGAAAAACTGCGTGCATCAACAGCCGATAATTTTGATGTGGTCGTTGGTAAATCCCAGCAGGCTTATTTTATCAATCTTGGTCTCGGTTATAATATTGTAAAAGACATTTACAGTCGTGTAAGAACATTATTACCCGATGGTAAAACACAGATCTCCTGGGAGAACATCAATGGCCGTAAGGAATATGAACTAAGCAGCTGGGGAGGAATAACGATCGCGCGAAAGTGGCGTACAAATATGAGCGCGAGTTATACATTCAATCAATACAGTGAGTTTGACCGGACGGTGAACCGTTATCGCAATGGTGGTTCTTTTACATCCAATATCAGTTCCACTTTTACGCCAAAAGATATATTGAATTTTACGGCGGGCTTTACGGTCAATCGCTTTGCCAACCCACAGGGTTTCGCAAGATGGAACTGGAGCATGAATACAGGTGTGCAAAAGAAATTCTTTGAGAAACGATTGACGGTTACGTTGAACATGATCGATCCGTTCACACAGCAGCGGACGAGAACATTTACCTACGGACCAAATTTTAATCTGGAAAGCTACAACACCACTACCACAAGAAACTTCAGGATCACTCTTGGATATAATCTGAATCGTCCGGTGAAGAATCTGCTGAAGAATATACCGGAGAAAAAGTGAGTTGTTGACGGCCGACGACCGACCGCCGACCGCAGACGTTCGTTTTGGAATTGAATATTTACTTCTTTTCAGAAAAAAAGAAGAACAACCATGGGCACATATTTACTGAACAGAGATCGTGTGTTTACTGCCTATGCTCCAATACAAAAAAGACATTGCAAATAAAGGTATGTTACCGCGGTCGGCGGTCAGCCGTCGGCGGTCAGCCGTCGGCGGTCATTTTTCTTCCAATTGCGGGATCCTTTTCGCCAGCCAGCTTTCTTTCACCGGGATGATCCAGGAATCTTCCAACTCCTGTTTTGTCTGAACAGTATTGTTGAAATACAGACTGCCGCCATTTAGAAAACCGTTTTGAAATGCGTAAGAAACCTGCGCCATCGGCAGTTGCTGTATTTTATCTTTGATCACGAATGACAGCATCGTTCTGTCAAACATGTTCACTTTATAGGTTTGTTCAATCTCTTTGATCAGGCGGACGGAGCTGTCTGTACTGCAGCCGCTCACGCCGGTGGCCGTTTCGTCGGCCATGAGAATGATGAACTGGCCGAAGAACATATAGGCAGCTCCTTTTACCGGTGTGCCATGGCTTTTCCAGTTTTTTGCGAACTCATTCAGTTTGTCTTCTATGTCTAATGCCTCACTGATCGTAAAAATACGGCTGGATTGATAGATCCATACACGGGATTGCGGATCAAAACTACCGTCTAGAAGGTATTTGTATTCAAGGTTCATCCCGCTAATTTACGCATGATTTTTCAATGGAAACAAACGACCACCATAAGGCTTTTTTAGTACACTGGACCTACACCGCCGAGGAATGGAAGAAATTCCGTCGCTGGGGCTATTTCCGCCGCGGCATATGGAAACATTTTATATGGCGATTACTGCGTTTCAATCTGAAACATATCCCTGAGATCTCTATTACGACTTATAAGGTCTGGATCGGCGACCGTGTCCGTCCGTTCCGTGACGATGAGCGGCGTCTTCGCCGGGTCAATATCCGGGATACCGGCCGATTCAATGTAATGGAAATAACTTATGAGCGGGCCAACCGCCAGGCAAAACGGTTACCTGTGATATACATTCCGATCCCAAAGGGGAAATTGCGGGAAGCGATCGTGGTGCATGAGGCGTTGTCGGAGTTTGCGTGGTGAGGGGAGGGAGGACCGCGGACCACGGACCGCAGACCGCGGTATCATACATTTATCAGCAATGTCTTTCTGAGTTTTGGGCATGCTTCAATAGCCATGAACACTTATCCAATAGGATGGGAGGACCGCCGACGGCCGACCGCCGACCGCGGTATCATACGTTTATCAGCAATGTCTTTTTGTATTTCGAACAATGGGCCTGGAATGTTAGCAAGGCCACGTAATTAAGATTTGTCTTCCTTTAAGGAGTGAATATTCATTATCAAACGACCGTCTGCGGTCCGCGGTCGGCCGTCGGCGGTCATATTCCTCACCCCATCGATTCCGCCACCAACTCCGCAATATCCAACACCTTCACCGAGTCTTCCTTCTCCGCCAGTTTCACTCCATCCGTCATCATCGTATTGCAGAACGGGCAGGCTGATGCGATCACTGAAGCTCCTGTAGCAATGGCTTCATTACCGCGTTCGATATTGATGCGTTCGGTGCCCTTTTCTTCTTCCTTGAACATTTGTGCGCCGCCGGCTCCGCAACAGAGACCCTTGCTGCGGCAACGTTTCATTTCGATCAGTTCCGCATCCAGTGCCTCCAGTACTTTGCGCGGAGCTTCGTAGATATTATTGGCACGGCCGAGATAACAACTATCGTGGTAGGTGATCTTTTTTCCCTTGAATGCGCCGCCTTCTTTCATCGTGATCTTTCCTTCATCGATCAGCTGCTGAAGGAATGTACTGTGATGGATCACGTCATAATTGCCTCCCAGCTCAGGATATTCATTCTTCAGGGTATTAAAACAATGCGGACACGCAGTAACTATTTTTTTAATACCATAATTATTCAACACCTGGATATTCTGGTAAGCCATCATCTGGAACATAAATTCATTTCCCGCGCGGCGGACCGGATCCCCTGTACACATTTCTTCCTTGCCAAGGATAGCATAGCGGATACTTAATTTATCCAGGATCGTGACAAATGCCTTCGTGATCTTCTGCGCCCGTTGATCGATGCTGCCGGAACAACCTACCCAGAAAAGAATCTCAGGACTTTCTCCGTTGGCGAATAATTCTGCAACCGTAGGGACGTTCATATTCCAAATTTGTTCAAATCTAAAGACAAATCATCAACAAAGTGATTGTCTTTGTTTTATTTTTGCAACCCTGCATGCGAATAAAGAAATTTTTTGAGAAACTGTTCAACTGGGAGCTCTGGAATTTTTATGTGCTCTACGGACCGATAGGGCCTGTCTGGCTCTGGTATTGCCTGCGCAGCCGTTCCATGTGGTTTTTCAGTTCATCCAATCCCACTATAACATTTGGCGGTTTTGAAGGCGAAGGCAAGAAAGAAATGTATGATCAGCTGCCGCCGCATCTTGTGCCACGCACCATCTATATTTTGCATGATCTTCCGTTTGATGAAGTAAGAAAAAAGATCGCCGAAGCCGGATTCAAATTTCCTTTTATTGTAAAGCCCGATGTGGGAATGAAAGGTATTTTGTTCCGCAAGATCGAGAACGAAGAACAGCTCATCAAATATCACGACCGCATCCCGGTTGAGTATATCGTACAGGATATGATCACGCTGCCGGTTGAAGTAAGCGTCTTCTATTACCGTTATCCCGATCAGGAAAAAGGTGTGGTCAGCGGATTTATTGAAAAGGAATTATTACAGGTTGCGGGTGACGGCTCATCTACGTTAAAAGCATTGATTGAAAGACATCCGCGTGCGCGTTTCCGTATGGATGAAATGGAACACCGCCATGGGCACCGTTTTCAGCGTGTAATACCAAAAGGAGAAGTGTTCTATCTTTCTTATGCAGGCAATCATAACCGTGGCGCACATTTTACCAATCTTCATAAAGAGATCGATCAGAACCTGCATAATGTATTTGACGAGCTCAGTCATTACAACGGCAAGTTCTATTATGGCCGCTATGATATCAAAGCCGCTTCGATTGAAGATCTCAAGCAGGGAAAAAATTTTCAGATCATAGAATTCAATGGCTGCGGTGCCGAACCCAATCATATATACGATTGCGGGATGAGTATCTGGCAGGCTTATGCAGAGATCCTTCGTCACTGGAAAGCATTGTATCGTATCAGCCGGTATAATCACCGCAATGGCACACCATACTGGTCATTCAAAAAGGGGTACACATTTCTGAAGCAGGCGAGAAAGCATTTCCAGATGCTGGAGAAATATGACTGACAAAGCCTGCGGCTGATGATCATGATATAACTTTATGTATATTGTCACTTCATGCTGTCAATGATCATTTCTGTTTATCATTAAAAAACGGGTAGCCCGATGTATCCTTTGGTCCGCATTTTTTTTACAGGTATGCTGGTCAGTTTCCTGGGTTCGCTGCCGCTGGGAACGCTCAATATTGCAGCCATGCAGATCGCCATATCTGATGGTATTACTTCCGCCTTATTGTTTTCATTAGGTTCATTGACCGTAGAAGTCATTTATGTACGGCTTTCCCTGGTAGCTATGGACTGGGTACGCAAGCAGGAAAAGATCTTCCGCATACTTGAATGGGTCACCTTGCTGATCGTTATTGCACTTGCGGTTTCCAGTTTCTATGCGGCCGCACATCCCAAAGTAGAAAAGAACGTGATACTGAGCAGTACTTTACCGAGATATGTACTGGGTCTGGCAATGAGCGCTGTGAATCCGGTACAGATCCCGTTCTGGTTTGGCTGGAGCACGGTGTTGTTTACGAAGAAAGTGTTGTTGCCAAGACAGGATCATTACAATACCTATATTACGGGGATCGGGCTGGGAACTTTATTAGGAAATGCTGTATTCATTTTCGGAGGTATCCTCATTGCGAATAGTATCAACAATAACCAGCATATACTCAACTGGGTGATTGGAGGAATCTTCACTATAACAGCGATCATCCAGGTTTGGAAGATGTGGCGGAAGAAAGATGCATCGAATCAATTGGAAAATCCACCGATCCCTTCTCAGGGAAGGAATATTGTTGGAGGAGAGGATTGAGATAATATTGATTATCCCGGCTGGCGTTAGGCCCCCTCTAAATCTCCCCCTTCAGGGGAGACTTTAGGTCGCTTTTTAAAGATGTGTCATTTTATATCGAATACAGAT
>QFQQ01000184.1 GCA_003243445.1 Citrobacter freundii | reverse complement strand
ACGAATAGTGATCAACGAGGTTTTCAATGACGAGTGAAAAACGTGGCACAAGTGCTGAATACGGCCAGGAGAAATTACGTGAACGCGCAGCGCAGAATGCTGGAGATGAAAATCCCAGCGTTAAGATGCGAATTTCTAAAAAAACCTTGTGTATCCTGGTTGCCGGTCTCTTTGCGGCAGGCACGTTAGGCGCATTTATTTCAATGCATGGTAAGCCAGACAAAGAACCGAACCTATCTATCGTCGAAGTTGCAAAGAGCGGGATTAGCGTTAACCCGGATATTGCAAAACAACATGCTATCGATGCGGATGACGATGACCTTGATACCGGTGATACTGGGCCTCAGCCAACACTGACACTTCCTGTCGCAAATAATGAACAGGAACCAGCATCAGTCACTCCTGATGAAGACAAAAGTGAACCTGCTGTCACAAAGCAAGATAGCGCCGGTGTTTCACCTGCATCGTCTGATAACCTTGGCGATCAGATGCTAAAAATGGCCACAACCACACCACCAGCTAACCCGGATGCAAATTCACCAGTTGTATCCAAGTCGGCCCCTGCTACGCAGTCATTGATTGACTCAATTAAGGCTGAACCTGGATTTACTGACGGTAGTGAAGTTTCACAAAACGCAGAACAACCTGGAACTGTTGAGATAACTCCTGCCCAGGAAATTGCAAAAAAAGCACTTTCTGGGGCCACTAGTGAAACACCAGTTCCTGCTCCTACTCCGGCAGAACCAAATCAACACGCTGTGGCGCAGATTAACCCGGTTCTAACACCTCCATCGCCTTCTCAACGACAAGTTGTAGGCGTTGAAAACACCGCCAAAGATACTTCTGGCCATCAAATTGACCCCGCTGAGTTCGGTTATACAGAACCCGCTAACACTGCGGCTACGTCTGAATATAAAGCTGCATCAGAAGGCTATACAGCCCAACAATTTGTAGTTCAGGAGAAGAATACCCTTACTGGTGCTGACCTGGACTATAGTGGTCACTTTAAATCGGTTGAATACAACTCGCAGGGACAAAACACGGTATTCGTTTATTCTACCTTTTCCTCAAAAGTATTCCTGTTGCCATCGAAAGGTAAGGTCAACGTGTACCTTTCTGATACAAAAGGTTGGTCAGTCTCACTCCTCCCAGGAAATATTCTGCGGGTACAGCGGTCAGAGAATAAGGGGGCTTGGTCGCAGGCAACCGACCTCTTTGTACTCAATGGCGATAACTCCTACTCATTGATTCTTCAGGCAGTCGGTGATCCTGATAAACGAACCGATTCCCTCAAATTCACGAAAAAGGAACTTTCTAAACAAACGGACAAGCTGGCCAAAAAATCCAAAGCCTGACTGTTGATTTGAAATTACGAGCGCATCTTTGGTGCGCTTTTTTTTCGGGAGGAGTTACATGACAGATTCATGCATCGACGGCTTAAGGCTGGTTTCCACCAGTTACCAAATTGGTTTTCCCTGGAATGAATGGTCAGAGTCGAAATCCTACATCGTATGCCGAGCCCTGGTAGACCAGGGCGTGATTGCAGGAACGGCCACTATAGGGACACGTCGAAAAATGGTCAAAGAACGCATCAATCCAGGAGATCGTGGGATATACCAGATAACTGAAACGCAGTATGGCTGGATAGCACTTAACGGAGGTGGAGTGCTCGATCCTTGTGGCTTTCTTGGTAAGCCATTATCCGGCCCGGAACCCCAGTTTTGTATCCTTGAGAATGATGAGTGCTATATCCGGGGTATAAATCCCGTTCAGTGCCCCAGAACTCACTTACCTGAGCATCTTGTAAGTGATGAGTTATTCCCTCTCACACGCGGTGTTATGCGCGATACATGCAGCCGCCTGCTGGGGTACAGGTTGCATATACAGGGATTGACTATGTCCGAAGCAGCATACCTTCTGTCAAGACCGCTTACCGATTTTGACCGGTACAGCCGCCAGGTGTATGAATACTTTATTAAAATGGGGCTAAGCAGCATGATGCCATTAAGCAACATAAAACTGCTGCATCCGAATTTAGCCCGTAAAGGATGGCGTTCATTTTATAACGACCTTGATATGGACGAACTTCACGTATTTCTGAAATGAGAAAAACAGGGTTCACCCTGAACCCTGAAAGTAATTCAATAATTAGGTTTGTAATCCTCCCCACCAGCCCAACGCGATTCCCAGTGGGCCAGATACTGCGCTGTGACATCCGGGACATTATAGAGAACGATGCTATTTTCACTATTTTTCATAGCTGAACTGGAATAATTAAAACTCCCGGTCTCAACAGATACCCGGTCGATGCACAAATACTTATCATGGTGCAGAAGAAATTGATCATTCGTCCGTAACGGGATACCCGCGTTAGCCACGGCATTCATAGTGGAAACGGCATATCGGTTTTTATTTTGTTCTTTGTCGACTACGATCCTGACATCTACACCCCTTCGGTGGGCATTAACTAATGCTTTCGCAATTACGGGTGACGTAAATGAGTATGCCCCCATACGGATTTCCTGCTGAGCTGAATTGATCAGATCCAGTATGGCTTTCTGTGCAGACCCTTCAGGCGAAAATCCGACAACGACTCTCACACCTTCAGATGGTAGCATCACCTCTGTTGGGCTATCAGCTTGAGCTGTATTTAAGAAAAACAATAATGCCAATGATGTCAGTGAACCAAACAATACCTCTGATTTCAACATATCAACCTCGTTTAAATGGGACACTCGAAAAGTTGGTATTCTTACTCTAAAAGAAGTTTTCATTAAGAATTACAGGTATTTTGACAGACACGGATAAATGTCACCTTATATCTCACATTGCTAATGTATAACGCCTCGCTTTATTCAGGAAATTAAACCAAATAATATTTATATTAAAACGGTTCTCAGCTCAAACCCGTTAAATAGCTGGAGAACATCCAAAGATCGAAATTATTAAAACTCGTTATTAAGGATGTTTAAATGAACGCTATCAAA
>QFQQ01000183.1 GCA_003243445.1 Citrobacter freundii | reverse complement strand
ACGAATAGTGATCAACGAGGTTTTCAATGACGAGTGAAAAACGTGGCACAAGTGCTGAATACGGCCAGGAGAAATTACGCGAACGCGCAGCGCAGAATGCTGGAGATGAAACCCCCAGTGTTAAGGCGCGATTTTCTAAAAAAACCTTGAGTATCCTGGTTGCCGGTATCTTTGCGGTAAGCACATTAGGCGCATTTATTTTAATGAATGGTAAACCAGACAAAGAACCGAACCTATCTATCGTCGAAGTTGCAAAGAGTGGGATCAGCGTTAACCCGGATATTGCAAAACAACATGGTATCGATGTGGATGACGATGACCTTGATACCGATGAGGCTGGGCCTCAGCCAACACTGACACTTCCTATCACAAATAATGAACAGGAACCCGCATCAGCGCCCCCTGATGATGATAAAAGTGAACCTACTGTCACAAAGCAAGATAGCGCCGGTGTTTCCCCTGCATCGTCTGATAATCTTGGCGATCAGATGCTAAAAATGGCCACAACCACGCCACCAGCTAACCCGGATGCAAATTCACCAGTTGTATCTAAGTCAGATCCTGCTACGCAGTCATTGGTTGACTCAATTAAGGCTGAACCTGGGTTTACTGACGGTAGCGAGGTTTCACAAAACGCAGAGCAACCTGGAACGGTTGAGATAACTCCTGCACAGGAAATCGCTAAAAAAGCACTATCTGGGGCCACTAGTGAAGCCCCGGCTTCAGCTCCAGTTACAGCAGAACCAAATCAACACGCTGCGGCGCAGACCAACCCGGTTCAAACACCGCCATCACCTACCACACGTGATATTGCAGGTGTTGAAAACATCACTAAAGATACCTCTGGCCATCAAATTGACCCAGCTGAGTTCGGTTATACGGAACCCACTAAAACTACTGCTACGTCAGACTATAAAGCAGCATCAGAAGGCTATACAGCCCAACAGTTTGTTGTTCAGGAGAAGAATGCGCTTACTGGCGCTGACCTGGACTATAGTGGGCACTTTAAAACTGTTGAATACAATTCGCAGGGACAAAATACGGTATTCGTTTATTCAACCTTTTCATCAAAAGTATTCTTGTTACCATCGAAAGGTAAGGTCAACGTATACCTTTCTGATGAAAAAGGTTGGTCAGTCTCACTCCTCCCAGGAAATATCCTGCGGGTACAGCGTTCTGAAAACAAGGGGGCATGGTCGCAGGCAACCGACCTCTTTGTACTCAATGGCGAAAACTCCTACTCGTTGATTCTTCAGGCTGTTGGCGATCCTGATAAACGAACCGATTCCCTCAAATTCACAAAAAAGGAACTTTCTAAGCAAACGGACAAGTTGGCCAAAAAATCCAAAGCCTGACTGTTGAATTGAAAATACGAGCGCATCTTTGGTGCGCTTTTTTTTCGGGAGAAGTTACATGACAGATTCATGCATCGACGGCTTAAGGCTGGTTTCGACCAGTTACCACATTGGTTTACCCTGGATTGAATGGTCAGAGGCGAGATCCTACATCGTATGCCGAGCACTGGTAGATCAGGGCGTAATTGCCGGAACTGCTACTATAGGAACACGTCGAAAAAAGGTCAAAGAACGCATCAATCCAGGAGATCGTGGGTTATACCAAGTCACTGAAACTCAGTACGGATGGATAGCACTTAAGGGTGGTGGCGTGATCGATCCCTGCGGCTTTCTTGGTAACTCTTTTTCCGGCCCGGAACCCCAGTTTTGTATCCTTGAGAATGATGAGTGCTATATCAGGGGTATAAATCCTGTTCAGTGCCCGAGAACTCACTTACCTGAACATCTTGTAAGTGATGAGTTATTCCCGCTAACACGCGGTGTTATGCGCGATACATGCAGCCGTCTGCTGGGTTACAGGTTGCATATACAGGGATTGACTATGTCAGAGGCAGCATACCTTCTGTCGAGACCGCTTACCGATTTTGACCGGTACAGCCGCCTGGTATATGAATACTTTATTAAAATGGGACTAAGCAGCATTATGCCATTAAGCAACATCAAAATGCTGCATCCGAATTTAGCCCGTAAAGGTTGGCGTTCATTTTATAACGACCTGGATATGGACGAACTTGAAGCGTTTCTTAAATGATAAAATCAGGGTTCATCCCGAACCCTGATTAAAATTCAATAATTAGGTATGTAATCCACACCACCAGTCCAACGAGATTCCCAGTGGGCCAGATACAGCGCTGTAACATCTGGTGCGTTATAAAGTACAAGGCTATTTTCACTATTTTTATTGAAAGCCGAACTTGAGTAATTATAACTACCGGTTTCAACAGATATCCTATCAACACACAAATACTTATCATGGTGCAGAAGAAATTGATCATTCGTCCGTAACGGAATGCCCGCGTTAACTACTGTATTCATAGTCGAGACTGCATATCGGTTATTATTTTGCCCTTTGTCAACTACGATCCTGACATCTACTCCCCTTCGGTGAGCATTAATTAATGCTTTCGCAATTACGGGTGACGTAAAAGAGTATGCCGCCATACGGATTTCCTGCTGAGCTGAATTGATCAGATCCAGTATTGCTTTCTGTGCAGACCCTTCAGGTGAAAATCCGACAACGACTCTAACGCCACCAGCCGGTAGCATTACTTCTGTTGGATTATCAGCCTGTGCAAAAGTAGAAAAAAATAATAATCCCAACGATGTCAACGTACTGACCAACACCTCTGATTTCAACATATCCACCTCGTTTAAATGTGACACTAGTAAAGTTGGCTTTCATACTCAAAAAGAAGTTTTCATCCAGATTTTCATATATGTTAATAGACACGGATAAATGTCACCTTATATCACACATTGCTATTGTATAACGCCCTGCTTTAACAATGAAATCAAACAAAACAAATTTTATATTAATAAAGTTCCCGGCTCAAACTCGTTAAATAGCTGGAGAACATCCAAAGATCGAAATTATTAAAACTCGTTATTAAGGATGTTTAAATGAACGCTATCAAA
>QFQQ01000182.1 GCA_003243445.1 Citrobacter freundii | reverse complement strand
TACGATGGAGTAGAAAGTGAAGAGGGTGGGCTAATCCAGGAAGCTCAGAAGAAGTTGGAGCTCCCGTTGGAACGCCGCTACCACATCACAATGATCAATAAGCGGAACGGCCCGTTGCCGGATCCATCGGGAGAACCCTTGATCATTAAGCGCAGTCGATTCCCGGAGTACTTCGATCTCATAGAGAAAGGATTCAAGGGAACGATGAAAGAGACGGATAGCCTGGACGTTATTGATAAACTGATTCAATTCTCCGGAGGTGATCAACTCTGGTTATTCAGTTACTCAGCCGTCGATAAGAATGTCGCCACTCTTCGGGTGGTCAGTCGAAGAAGCCCCTTGGTCCTGTTGGATCTCTTCTGAATACTTGATTTAATCGCGATTGAATTAAAACTATTAACCTACCCTAGTGGATCTCCACTAGGGTAGGTATTCCTTATTGGTTTATTTATTTAACTTACAGTTATTTTCAGACCTAAATAATCAGGGTGAATAGCAACAATCCTATTAATTAAAGTGTTTTACCCCCCATTTCCTACACACGAACGAGGACTCACCCATGACCACTTCCAATGACAAAGCCAAAACCACCAACAAATCCTTCACCGGTGAGCGCAAGGAAGGCTTCGCAGCCACGACTGTTGCCGGGATCGTCGGGGGTGTCCTGGGTGCCGCGGCTCATTTCAATGGTACCAAAAACATCGGTTCGTCCCTGATCGCCGGTGCCGCCGGTGTGACCGTCGGTTGGGCAGCGGGTCGCCTGGTGTCTCCTGTCCGGCACCTCGGCACGCCAGCTACCATTCTGGGCAGTGCCTGGTCGGGCCTGCTCGGTGCGTCGATTGCCATCACCGCGGGTGAACTGGCTGGTTCGGTAATGGGTGCCGCCCAAGAAGCCCTACCAAGCGCCAGCGAGTAACGTCTGTTCCAAGGAGAAGGTTATCCCTTCTCCTCTTCTTTTTTGGTAACCCGCTCAGCCAGGAAGGTGTTTATTATGAAATCCAGCGGCCTGCTTCTTCTGTGCGTTGGTGTTATGTTCGGCTTCTTGTTCGTGAACGCGAACTACGGCCAAGAGACTCAGGAAGATGAATCTCAAGAGGTGATCTTGGGACATCGTATTGCTCCTAACGGACAAGAAATCCTGGTCTACCAACACTGAAGAACCCACCCCCCGCCTCCTTGTCCTGTTTAAGAGGGATGAGGAGGCGGGTTCTTTACGTCTCTTTCATTTTTCACATAGGGAAATACCATGCTAACGCCAGATGAAGCGAAGAAACGTCGGGTAAGAGTGGCTGAAATCTTTAGTCTGATTTCGGAGGCTAATCAGCTTCTGGTTAAGGTCTCGGCCGCCGCGAATGTTAACAGGAGTGAGGAGATGTTTGCGTTATCCATGTCTCTCCTGGAAGAGGCGGATACCAAGCTGAATGCGTACAAAAAGGAATTCCCCAATTGTCTTTCCTTGAAGTACAACCGTTGGATGCAAATCGGGGTGAATTCTGAGGGTGGGGTGAGGAATAAACAAGGGCTTCCTCAACCCCCTCTCTTGACTGAAGACAATCAGCTCTCTCCTGAGTGGGTGACTTGGTACAGTCAGGTTATGGGGTATTCCCATTCCCATGCCTTGGAGGTGGGTGAACTTCTGTTGAATGCGTATCAGAACCTTCCTCCCTCCGAAGTGTAAAGGATTAACGGCAAACAGTCTCCCCTCCTTAGGGGAGACTTTCTTGAGGAAGACGTATGTTTAGAATGAATAAGGGTTGTTACCCTACCGGAATAAATCCTAATGGAAAGTTTCTGAGTCAAGAGGAATTGCGGAAACTCCCCAATGGGACTTATGTAACCTCCCCTTCGCACCATCATCACGTCTATCAACATGCACGTCGTGTTGAAGTTCGGGATGGTCAATGCTGGCTGGTCACTGATCCCAGGTATATTTATTCCCTTGAAGACTTCTTTAAATACAACCTGTTCTACAGGAGAACCGTATGAAAAAGACCTGTATGTTGGCGCCTCATAGGAGGTATTCACCGAGCAGTACAGGATTGACCTAGGGAGTAAACTGGACCCATCCATCGTTGATTAAAAACCTTTTGTCATTAATCCACTTATAGGACACCGTTATGTCGAAGAAAATGCCGCCGGACTTCCGTAAACTGCACCTGGAAGCTCTGTATACCTACCTGAATGAAACCACGGGTGCGTGTGTCATCCTGGTTAACACCGACGCCGGCCCTGAAGTGAAAGAAATCGGTCAAGGGAACCCCAGCGTCTTCTTCAACATCGGAGGGTTCGCGGTGAAGTACCTTCATTTCCATGAGGAGTACGTTCATTTCGAATGCCGTTGCCAGGGGAAGGTATACGAGCTCTTCATCAAGTATGAAGATGTTTTGGGTGTACGGTATAACAGAGACTTGATTTACCTGGGTGGGGTGTGTCGAATCGTAGGTCAGGATGAAGATGGTCACCTGATGCTCGCCCCTGGTGAAATCACTCCTCCAGGTCAGGACGATAAGAAAGAATCCTCCGCCCCTAAACCTCAGAATGGACACACCTCTCCGTTCAAGGTCATTGAAGGTGGTAAAGACTAATCCCTCACCATCAATACCCCCGGTAGGGATAACCTACCGGTGGTTAAATTATTCTGTTGAGTGTATCTAATACGTACATTGACCAGAATCATTTAGAGTTTCACAAACACCTGAGGTAATCCAAAATGCTACCGATTAAATCACGGCTACAAGAAATGATCATCAATGCCCAACCCCTCCCCGGCGTTGTGGATGACATTTACAAAGGCTACGAGGAAGTTAGGGTGTTCTTCTCCAACTTCGATCGGGTAATCACTCAACTCCCTTTCGATAAGGATATTCTCAATCACCTGCCCCGGGGTGAAGCCAAGACGGAGGACTTCTTCTTTCTCCACACCATCTACCAGGAGCAGAACAAAGGCGCCATCCATGGCTTCGGAGAAGGGTATTCAGGGAACATTCGTTTCCGGATTAAGAT
>QFQQ01000087.1 GCA_003243445.1 Citrobacter freundii | reverse complement strand
AAAGTAAAAAGTAAAAAGTAAAAAGTAAAAAGTAAAAAGTAAAAAGTAAAAAGTAAAAAGTAATTCATTTTAAAAATTTCTTGTTCTCCCATTATAAACGACCGGTTTTTTACTTTTTACTTTTGAATTTTGACTTCGCCCCACCGGCCATTTTTTTGACTTTTGACTTAACCACAATGTCTTATTTTTGCGGCTCATTCCCGCAATGTCTCCGCCCGCGGCGGATCTGAAGGCGGTCTAAAATCATATAAAACATGAACAAAGGACCAGTTTCAAATTTTATCCAGCATCATTATCGCCACTTTAACGCAGCTGCTCTTTTAGACGCTGCCAGGGGTTATGAAACCCATTTGCTGGAGGGCGGAAAAATGCTTGTATCGCTTGCAGGCGCAATGAGTACTGCAGAGTTGGGTATTTCACTGGCAGAGATGATCCGCCAGGATAAGATCCATATCATCAGCTGTACAGGAGCAAACCTTGAAGAAGATGTGATGAACCTTGTAGCGCATTCGCACTACAAAAGAGTTCCTAACTACCGCGATCTCACCCCTCAGGAAGAATGGGATCTGCTGGAAAATCATTATAACAGGGTTACTGACACATGTATCCCGGAAGAAGAGGCTTTCCGCCGTTTGCAAAAGCATCTTGTGAAGGAATGGAAAGATGCAGAAGCAAAAGGGGAACGTTATTTCCCTCATGAATTCTTATATAAAGTTGTACTGAGCGGAGAGTTGAAACAATATTATGAGATCGATCCTAAAGACAGCTGGATCGTAGCGGCTGCTGAAAAGAATATTCCGATCGTTGTGCCAGGTTGGGAAGACAGTACAACAGGTAATATTTTTGCCAGCTATGTGATCAAAAATGAATTGAAGGCAAGTACTGTAAAGAATGGTATTGAATACATGGTATGGCTGGCTGACTGGTACCGTCACAATTCCGGCGGAAAAGGTGTTGGCTTTTTCCAGATCGGCGGTGGTATCGCGGGTGATTTCCCGATCTGCGTTGTACCAATGATGTACCAGGATCTTGAATGGCATGATGTGCCGTTCTGGAGTTATTTCTGCCAGATCAGCGATTCAACCACCTCTTATGGTTCTTATTCAGGAGCTGTTCCAAATGAGAAGATCACCTGGGGTAAGCTGGATATCAATACGCCAAAGTTCATTGTAGAGAGTGATGCTACGATTGTGGCGCCGTTGATCTTTGCGTGGTTGCTGGGATGGTAAGGGGGAGAGAGACGACGGCCGACCGCCGACGGCAGACGGCCGTACCAGTCTTTGAGTTTGATTAGTCTTATTGACGATTTTTTATAGCCCGTTGATGATTGTTGTCGTCAGCGGGCTGTCTTTTTAGAGGGGAGACGACGGACCACGGACCGCAGACGGCGGTACCAGTCTTTGCGTTTGAATAATCTTATTGTATTGATGAATTTTTAAAACCCGCTGATGATTGATTGTCGTCGGTGGGCTCTCTTTTTAGAGGGAGACGACAGACCGCGGACCACAGATGGCAGACGTGTAATGGTGAACTATACATCCTGACATCTTCGAAGATCAAATGAAAATTCATTCTACATGACTCGTCTGCGGTCGGCGGTCCGCGGTCGGCCGTCTTCTCACTTCATCGCTTGCTGCAGTTCCCTGGCTTTGCGTAATCTGACAAAAAGAAAACCAAGCAATGCTGCTTCAAATATGCCGAGGGATTTGAAAAAATCCAGTATGCCCGATATTCCTTCGTCAATACCTAATGCTATTATTATCAGTGCGGAATAGGCAAGTATAGTGATGATGCTGGCCACAAGTGCTGTATAGGGTTTGGTCCGTGTCCATAACCCCAATGCAATAAAATTTCCTGCGATAAATAACCCTGCGATAAGGGAAATTGCAATGGCAAGATCAAACTCGTCGAGCGTAAAAAAAACGGCGCTTAATGTAGCTACAAGGACTATTCCCGCCATACTAAACAGTGCAATACGCCCCCTTTTTACAGAGGCTTTATAGCTTGCAAAATCCGTTGAGCTCAATGAAGGAATAGATTCGGTAAAGAGATGTTCCGGTTCGTTCGTTGGCGGTTTAAAATTTGCCTGTTGTTTACTTTCCAATGCGTTTGTTGTTTGAAGTTAGGGGGAGGGAGACGACGGACCGCAGACCGCCGACCGCAGACGAGTCATGATGAACAGTATATCTTAACATCTTCGAAGAGTCAAATTAAAATTCATTTCTCAAGACTCGTCTGCGGTCGGCGGTCTGAGGTCCGTCGTCTCCCTCTCTCACTACTGTCTTGCAGCCTGCAGCTCTTTCGCTTCCTTCAACGGTCTGACCAGGTTAACAATGATGATGATCTTGATGAAGATACCGCTGATAAGGCCTTTTGCCACACCGGCGCTGCCTTCAACCATACCATTGGCAAAAACCACCAGGGCGATGTATCCAATAAATGCGCAAAGACCAACGATCAATGCAGTGTATGGTTTTTTCTTTGTCCATAGAGCCAGTGCGACGAAGATGCCTGAGATCACGGCGGCGATGCCAACGATCACCGGATCAAATGATCCGCCCTGGGAGAACATACCGATCATTTCCCAGATAAAGATCAATGCGGCGGTCACATAAAGTGCGTTGCGTGCTTTTTTTACTGCATTTTCATAAGCCTGCAATTCGATCTGCTTCAGATCATCCAACTCTTGTGCAATGACGTGTTCGTTCTGTGTGTGTTGTTCATTTAACATAAAGGGTGGTTTTGGGTCTACAAAATAATAAAGGCAGCCCGGAATTCCGAACTGCCTCCATAGTTTGATATGTTTTTTAGCCTAGAGAGTTAAGTTCCAGAGGTTTCAGAGGTTGCCTCGCGGTACGCACAACCTCTGGAACCCCTGAAACCTCTGGAACTCCTGGAACCTTACTTAGAACCCTTTCGGTTTGTCGAGTTTCAGATCACGTTTCAGCATGTCGTTCCTGTTCGCCATTTCCCAGGCAGTATAGAATACGAGCTGACCTCTTTTCGCCATCAGTTTATAGTTGATCTTGTCAGGCGTATCTGTTGGGCGGTGATAGTCTGCGTGTACACCATTGAAGTAGAAAATGATGGGAACGCCTTTTTCTGCAAAGTTGTAGTGGTCACTGCGGTAGTAAAAACGGTTCTTATCGTTCAGGTCGTTGTATTTCCTGTCGAGTTTCATTTTTACTGTCTTGTTTACTTCGTCAGTGATCGGAGCTAGATCAGTGCTCAGTTTATCATCACCGATGATGTATACATAGTTTACAGAGTCTTTATCCTTCAGGTACTCTTCACCGATGCGGCCGATCATGTCGATGTTAAGGTCAGCCGTTGTTTTGTCAAGCGGGAAGATCGGGTGGTTGGAATAATAGTTAGAACCCCAGAGGCCTTTCTCTTCACCGCTAACGGTCATGAATACGATGGTTCTGCGTGGGCCTTTACCAGCGGCTTTCGCTTTAGCGAATGCTTCAGCCAGCTCAAGGATACCGGTTGTGCCGCTGCCGTCATCATCAGCGCCGTAGAAGATCGTGCCATCGGCTCTTTTACCAACGTGGTCGTAGTGGGAAGTGAGGAACAGGTATTCGTCTTTTTTATCAGTTCCTTCCAGTACAGCAATGACGTTAGAGGCTGTCGCAGTTTGTGTGGTTTTTGTAAAAGCCATATCGATGTTGGCTTTAAAAACCTGT
Organism: Citrobacter freundii; assembly: GCA_003243445.1. Lineage (GTDB taxonomy): Bacteria > Bacteroidota > Bacteroidia > Chitinophagales > Chitinophagaceae > Terrimonas_A. The sequence continues at coordinate 20,294 of QFQQ01000087.1, read as the reverse complement.
GAAGCGATCGGGGCGGACTTCATTTTTTCGAGCACGCCCGGCGTGCCGAGGATCGCTGCTGCCGCATTTTCAGAAATGCTGAATGTTTCAGGATAGATGCTTGCAGCATACCCGTTCAGGTTGTAGTTGCCTGATGCCACGAATGCTTTGCGTGGAAAATTTCCGAATACAACAAGTACTGCGGCTGCACCTTTTTCCTGTGCGCGCGCAACTTTCGCGGGCATGCTTGAAGGTGAGTTGAAACCTTGTGTGCTTGGTTTGTAACCGGCAGGTGCTCCGTCAAGGAGCATTACCAGTTTACCGCGAACATTCTGGTCTTTGTATGCATCCAGTTCTCCGTCAACGATACCATAGCCAACGAATGCTACTTCTGAGAAGCGGAGTTCTGTTGTATGGCTCATGGAGAGCTGTGGTTGAAAATCTTTTGTCAGCTCGAAAGCGGCTCCATTCACACTGAAAGAGGCTGAAGTCATGGAATCTTTATAGAGCGGGTAAGTCTGGCGGTAGCTGCCGTTATTTCCTGGCAGCAATCCGAGTGACTTAAAGTGGTTCTCGATGTAGTTGGCTGCTTTTTCCAAACCTGGCGATGGCGTATCGCGGCCTTCCATTTCTGCGCTGGCGATCGTGTACAGGTGGCGTTGCATGTCTTCTGCGGTGATTGTTTTAGCATAAGGCGCGGGGTTGGTTTTCTTTTGCGCCGAAGCCATCAGGCAAAGCCCCAGGGAAACCGGGAGCAATAATCTTCTCATGGTTGTTGTATGTTTTGTAATTGAAAAAGAATAGTTCCAAACATAAGGTAAAAACGGGAAGGAGTGGGAAGGATTTGATAAATGGCAGGTCTGTTGTCCGGTGTCTGTTGACCGTTGTCCGATGGCAGTTGTCCGATGGCAGTTGGCAGGGCTTCGCGTCAATTAAAGGCTGACAAACCAGAGGCTCAATGATACAGAAGGCTTCAAGGAGAGACATAACCTCAACGTCGACGCCCGGCCATCAGCCATCCGTCATCGGCCATCGAACAAACTTCAGACGATTCAACTTAAGAACAAGCAATCTTCGCCACCCTCCCTGCATGCCTTCCACCTTCAAACGGGGTCGTAATGAAAGTGTTCAGCATTTTTTCGGCGTCCTGTTCGCGGACGAAGCGGGCGGGGATGCAGAGTATGTTGGCGTCATTGTGCTGGCGTACGAGCTGGGCGATCTCATCACCCCAGCAGATGCCCGCGCGGATGTTCTGGTGTTTGTTGGCGGTGATCGCTACGCCGTTGGCGCTGCCGCAGAGAAGAATGCCGAAAGCGCATTCACCGCTCTCTACTGCCGCCGCCACGGGGTGGGCATAATCAGGGTAATCGACAGAATCCTTTGAATAGGTTCCGAAATCTTTAAAGGCAAGACCTTTGCCTTCAAGAAAAGAGATCAATTGTTCTTTGTAGTCAAAGCCGGCATGATCACTGCCGATTGCAATGGGTTTACTGAGATCAAATGAAGAAGTCATAATGTACAATTCGTTTATATGAGATGCGGGATGGGAGTAAAAGTAAGAAACTTGACATTATCAGAGGAAGGCTAAGATTCCTGATCGATGTTAGATGGTCGATGGTCGGCCTTCGCGGAAGTAAGGTTTATGAAAAACGAAGCCTTCTGATTCAGAAGGCTTCGTGACAGTAATATTTTATCAATTGCGGAGCGCTACCATCGACCATCTAACATCGACCGGATCAATCGCGCTTACTTCCAACGCTCACCTAACTCCACTCCTCCTTATCCCTCGCCTCCTGGCTTTTATTCACCCGCGATGCAACGGCGATGCTCGCCTCGAATAGCAGGTAAAGAGGAATGGTAACGATGGTCAGACTGAAGGGGTCTGTGGAAGGAGTGATGATCGCTGCGGCGATCAGGATCACTACGAAGGCATGCTTGCGGTATTTGCGCAGGAAGCGTGCGGTAACGAAGCCGACTTTGGCCAGCAGCAATACAAGTAACGGCATTTGGAAAAGAACTCCGATGCCGACAGTTGTATATACAAGATTTTCGAGATAGTCAGAGAATGTAGGCCTTACATCGATCTGCGGGCTGAGCTTGTAATTGAAGTAGAAATCCACCATGAACGGCGTAAGGATATAGTAACCGAAGGCTACGCCCAAAAAAAACAGTACGGAAACCCAGAAGATCAGGCCGCGGGTGTTCTTTCTTTCTTTATTGGAAAGAGCTGGACGGATAAAACGCCAGAATTCCCAGAATACATAGGGAAATGCCACTACAAAACCACCAATAAAAGCGATGGTGAATGATGCGATGAACTGTCCCGTCATGGTTGTCTCCAGGAACTGGGGCGTAATGGCTTTAAAACAGATCGCATCACCCAAACCAATTTTATGGCTCAGCGTACACAGCCATTGGGCAGAGATAAAATCAGGTCTTGTAGGGCCGAAAAGGATCTTGTCAACCACAAAATCCGAATAGGCAAAAACGACAATGGCGCAAAGAACGATCGCGATCACGGAGCGGACCAGGTGCCAGCGCAACTCCTCCAAATGATCTATAAAAGACATCTCCGCTGTTTCATCCTTCTTCCTTTTTTTAAAAAAATCCAGTAGGGCCATTGTTGCGTTTTATGAAGTGAGGGCAAAGATAAGGTGGAAAGAGAGACCGCCGACCACAGACCGCGGACCGCGGTACCAGTTTTTGGAAATGAATAGCCTTTTATAATTGAAAAGCTGGTGCACGTTGCCAACGACTAATCGGCAATACGGTATACTAAGAACGCTGCCGGTGCAATAACAAAGACTGGTACCGCGGTCCGCGGTCTGTGGTCCGCGGTCAGGCGCGCAGCGCCCCTCACTTCAGCCTCTTCATCTTCACCGTCTCGATCCTCGTATCACTCACGCTGATCACGTCAAATTCGTAGTCATCGATGATAATGCGGTCTTTTTGCTGGGGAATGGTCTCGTGGTAATTGATGATATACCCGGAGAGGGTTTCCGATTCATTTTCGGGGAAGTCGAAGCCGTATTTTTCTTCCAGGTAATCCAGTTCAAGCCGGCCTGAGAAGATATACTCATTTTCTGCAATTTGTTTTTCTACGAATTTCTCGGTGTCATATTCGTCCTGTATTTCGCCGAATAATTCTTCCAGTACGTCTTCCATGGTGATGATGCCGGCGGTTCCGCCAAACTCATCCACCACCCAGGCAATGCTTTTTCTTTCGCGGCTGAACTTGCCGATCAGGTCCGCTGCGCTCATACTTGCCGGCACAGCCGGGATCGGCAGGAGGATCTCATCGATCTTTCCTGGTTTTTTGAACAGATCAAGCTGGTGAACATAGCCGATGATGTGATCAATATTGTTTTCATATACCACCAGCTTGCTCAGCTTGGTCTGCACGAACCTGTCCTGCACTTCCTGTATCGTGGCAGTATGGTCAATACCGACGATCTCCTTTCTTGGCACAAGGCACTGACGGATCTTCACCCTCGGGAACTCCTGTGCATTTTCCAGCAATTGTGCGTTGCGGTCCTGGCGCGCTTCATCATGTGACTGATGAAAAAGATTCTTCAGTTCGGAATGGCTCAGCGGTTCTTTGTGCTGGTCGATCCGGACATTGAAGACATATTTCAGCAACCATTGAGAAAGGCGGATAAAGCCCTCCGCAATAGGAGAAAAGATCTGGTAAAAGAAATCGGTGATAAGTGCGAGACGGCTGAGTGCACTGTTGCTTCTTGCGCGGTAGATGGCGCGTGGAATGAACTCTGCGAAGATCAATACCACCAATGTGGCTGCTGCGATTTCGATGATGATACGCACCACATCATTTACGTGTGCATAATCCCAGATCGGCTTCATCACCGCGCTGAACACCAGGCCAAAAAACACCAGGAATAAGGTAAACCCGATCAGCGTGGTGCCGATAAAACTGGTAGGGGCATCAATAAATTTTGAGAGCAGGTGACCGGTGGTTCCGCCCTGTTTTTTCTTCAGTTCAATATTCAGCCGGTTAGCGCTGTAATAGGCCATCTCTATCCCTGAAAAAAATCCCATGAGGATCAGGGTGATCACAAACCATATGACTTTGTTCCATTCTGCCATTTAGTAAAGATAGTAAAGAGGTTGGAATGGGGAAAGACCACCGCGCGCCCGACCGCGGACGACAGACCGCAGACCGCAGACGAGTCATTGGAAATGGCGCGGTAATTATTTATTCGGGGTGATGGACACTGACAGGCATAAAGAATGATTCCGCGGTCTGCGGTCCGCGGTCCGTGGTCTCTTTCAGAGTCCGAGGAATCGACACACGATCCTATCCGCTTCCGCGCAGGCTTTGGCCAGATCATCATTTACGATGATCTCATTGAAGTGGTGCTTGAAGGAGATCTCGTAGGCGGCTTTGTTGACCCTTGCCTGGAGGGATTCTTCGGTTTCGGTACCCCGGGATTCGAGCCGGCGTTTCAGTTCGGCTACGGAAGGAGGTTCGATAAAAATGGTGAGTGATGTATCGGGATATTGCTGCTGCACATGGATCGCTCCTTTTACGTCGATATCGAGCAAGGGGCATTGATGTTTGGTCCAGATGCGTTGCAGTTCAGATTTTAAGGTGCCGTAATACTTGCCTTCGTAGACCATTTCCCATTCAGCGAATTCATTCTGCTGAATTTTTTGTTTGAAATCATCGGCTGTTAAAAAGTAATAATCCACGCCATCGGTTTCATAGCCACGTTTGCTTCGTGTAGCTGCGGAGATAGAGAAAGCGAGCTGCGGATATTTTTCCAGCAGATAGCGCGTGATGGACGTTTTTCCGGCTCCGGAAGGTGCGGTGATGACGATGATCTTGTTTTGGAAGGAGGACATGTGCAAAGAAAGGGAAAAAAGAGAAAATGGCCTACAGCCGACCGCAGACGACGGACCGCCGACCGCAGACGATGCAGGTGGACCGTGTAGTTCAATGTTAGTTGAAGAGCAAACCGCAGAGAGGACGGCGCGATAACGATGGATCGCGTACTTCAGTGTTGATCGAAGAACAAAATGACCTCACAATAAGAGTGAATCGTCTGCGGTCCGCGGTCTGCGGTCCGTCGTCCTTCAATGAAAGATAGTTTGAAAATTATGGCATCAGGCTTCTATCCTTCTGATATCTGCTCCAAGATTTTGCAGGCGCTGATCGATGTACTGATAACCGCGATCTATCTGTTCGATGTTCTGTATGATGCTTTTTCCTTCGGCGCCCAGTGCGGCGATCAGCAATGATACACCTGCGCGGATATCGGGGCTGCTCATGGTGATGCCCCGCAGTTGCTGTTCGCGTTCAAGGCCGATTACCACGGCCCGGTGAGGATCGCAAAGAATGATCTGTGCGCCCATGTCGATCAGTTTATCTACAAAGAAAAGGCGGCTTTCAAACATCTTCTGATGGATAAGTACGCTTCCTCTTGCCTGTATTGCTGTTACGAGAACAATACTCAGTAGATCGGGAGTGAAGCCCGGCCATGGATGATCGTAGATCGTCAGTACGCCGCCATCAAGATAGCGTTGTACTTCGTAGATCTCCTGTGATGGAATATGGATATCGTCTCCGATAAACTCCAGCTGAATACCGAGCTGTTTGAATTTCTCCGGGATGATGCCCAGGTTTTCAATGCTCGCATTTTTGATGGTGATATCGCCCTGTGTCATTGCGGCCATACCGATAAAGGAGCCCACTTCGATCATATCAGGCAGCATGCGGTGTTCTGTGCCGCCGAGATAGCTCACGCCTTCGATGACTAAAAGATTGCTGCCTATGCCGCTGATCTTTGCGCCCATGCGGTTGAGCATTTTGCAAAGCTGCTGCAGGTATGGTTCGCAGGCTGCATTATATATAGTAGTAGTGCCTGTTGCCATCACAGCGGCCATTACGATGTTGGCGGTGCCGGTTACCGAGGGTTCATCCAGCAGCATAGTCATGCCATGGAGCTTAGGTGCTGACAAATGGAAAAATCCATCTTCATTATTGTATTCGAACGCTGCGCCCAGTTTTTCGAAACCAATGATATGCGTATCCAGGCGGCGGCGGCCGATCTTATCGCCACCGGGTTTTGGGATAAATGCTTTCCTGTACCGGGAGAGCATGGGTCCGGCGAGCATTACTGAGCCGCGAAGTCTTCCGCTTTTCTTCTTGTAGTCATCACTGTGGAGATAATCGATGTTCACATCATCTGCCTGGAAGATGGCTGTATCGCGTGAGGGGCGTTCAACTTTCACATTCATTTCCTGCAGCAGTTCGATAAGCAGGTTTACGTCCAGGATATCCGGAATATTGGTGATGGTCATCTTTTCCGGTGTAAGCAAAACTGCGCTGAGGATCTGCAGTGCCTCATTTTTTGCGCCCTGTGGTATGATCTCGCCCTGCAGTTTTTTTCCACCTCTTACTTCAAAAGAATGCATGAGTTGATTAATTCAAAATTCAAAAGTAAAAATTAAAAATGCCCTGATTGAAGAACGCCAAAATCTGGATATGATCAAAACAAAAAATAAAACCTGCAAAAACCTGCAATCCCGGACGGCTCTTTTACTTTTTAATTTTGACTTTTTACTTAATTAGTATCGTTTCTTCTTGAAGTTACCACCGCCGCCGCCACGGTCGCCGCGGTTATCGTTTCTGCGCTGGTTATTATTACCATTTCCGCCGCCGTTGCTGCGGTGCTGGAATTTACCTCTTTGTTTGCCGAAGCCGCCTCTATCGCGTTCGCGGTTCTCCTGCTGAGGTCTGAAGGCTTTTACGTAAGGGGTGTTGGTGAAGGTGAGCTGGCCGTTGGTAATGCCGTTCAGTTCGCTTTGGATCGCGTCGTCATGTACGATCTCTTTATGCCAGTTATTATAGGCGAGTTTCATATAATAAGCGATAGCATTCGCGAAGCCTGCGCGTTTTTCCATTTCCTCTTCGTTCAGCGCTTTTTTGATGATCAGCTCCAGGTTCTTGCCCAGGTGTGAATGTCTTGGGTAGCGTTTTGGATAAGGAAGCGGTTTAGGTCTTTCGCTCAGGGATTCCCTTGTGGGAATGGGGTATGGCGATTTTACATTCAGCTTGAAGTCGGAGATCAGGAACAGGTGGTCCCAGAGTTTATGGCGGAAGTCCTCCACATTTTTCAGGTGTGGGTTCAGAAAGCCCATCAGTTCGATCACGGCATAGGCATTGCGCTGGCGGCGCTCAGGATCTTCAATGCTCAGCAGGTGTTCGATCATTTTCTGCACATGGCGGCCATACTCTCTCATAGCCAAGCCATTTCTCGTAGTGTTATATTCCATAAAAAAGATAAGTGGAAAACAAATGTAAGAAAGAAGCGATTACTGCAAAGGTACGGGTCAATAATAGAAATTTCTTATCTAAAATGCAAATTTCCCGTAAAGGGCGATGTTCGATGTTGGCGGGTCGATGGTCGATCTTGCGGGTTGAGCGGGTTCCATGATCCGGTCGATCTGAATTCGACCATCGATCATCTAACATCGATCATCGAACGAACCAGATCGAATCGCAAACCTGGGTTCACGTATGGACATAAAGAAAGGGGCCCCGAACCAAGGCCCCTTTTACAAGCCACCATCCTCTTCCACCTAAGAGGTCATTTAATTAAGATTTGCTGTACGCCTGAGGCACGATTCTTTTTACCTGTTACTCTCACCCAATAGACACCCGGTTTAAGGGTGCTGGTCAACTGCACGTAAGAAGAACCATTTACTACAAGATCTTTAGTCACTAATGTCTGCCCCTGCGCATTGAAGATTTGCACTGCAAATTCTTCTGCCGAAATATTATCAAATTTGATACCAACTATGCCATTTGATGGATTTGGATAGACAGAAAATGACTTTTTTTCGAAACTTTCCAAAACCAATTGCCGGGTTGTGCTGTATCTCACATAGCCATTACTATAAACCTGCTTTACGCGGAAGTAATAGTTACCGCCCTCACCCTGTAAAGCTGAGAAATTCATTTTATATTCTCCAGATATATTATCATTTTTTTGTAAAATACCGATCTGAGTGTAGTTGTAAGCGTTTCTACTTACCTCTGCTACATAATAAAAATCTTCACCTGGTTCTACTGTACCTGTCCATTTAAGTTCAGCATTTCCAATGGTCGTTTTCTTTACATTGAAAGAATAAACATTTAAAGGAAGAGTGCCGCTTGGGCAATAGCAAAATTCGATTTTGTAATGAATTGAACCGGATGCGTCTACACCGCCAAACCAGTTACCTGTGGTACTGATGGCCGAGCTTCCGTTTGCAGAATAATTATAAGTAAGCGAATCACCCGCGGGACCATAAAAATCCATCAGGTCGTTAAGATCTGTAATCGTAACACTTTTGGTTGTATTAAATATTGATTCAGGGCCAACTCCTATATAGTCAGGACCTGAATTGGGTGTTGCATCTTTTGGGTCAAGTGTATAAGGTCCGAAAGCATTCGTCTCACTATTGGTGAGGGGTGAACTCAATCCCGGTCCACTCATCGCATCGGTCCTTGTAAAAGTCACACCAGCCGTATTGGGAAAATTATCTCTGTTTTCGAAATACATGAAGTTTAGTGTAGAGGAAATCGTCATGGTTAATTTAGCACATGTCACCATTCCGACCGTAGGATCAAACTTTGGAAATTTTATGACTGAATTATGGTTTCCATCGGTGAATGTGATCGTCGTGTCAAATGCAACGCCACTCGGAACATATCCGCCGGGGCACTGTCCAAAACTGTCACCGCTGGCTATCAGGCCGAGCAGCAATAAGGTGACGGGAATTAGTTGACGTAAGTAAAAATGCTTCATAGGTTACCGGATTAAAATACAAGATAGTTGGTGTTTTCTAGGGTTTCCGAAAAATAAAGATACCTCTATATGCAAGCCTTTGCAATTGTAATACCGCCCTATTTTCTTCACAGTAATAAACGAATATCCACAGAAAAAATGCCTGATGAAAAAACATCAGTCAGCTGGAATTTCTCTCGTAAAATCCCGTGCTTCGTGCAGCGTACTTTCGCGAAAAGAGCTGGATTTTCTGAATTGGCTTCGAAGCGCGGTTTTACGGGGGAGAGAGGCGATGGTCGATGATCGATGGTCGATGGTCGGGTCGCGGCAGATAATTTAAGAAAATGAAGCCGTTCAGGCAGAAACCAGAATTGCTTAGCCTAATGTCGAATTGCCGAGTCCTAACATCGATCATCGACCATCGACCATCGATCATCCAACATCGATCATCGACCATACGCTCCAAGCCTTTAACTTTGCCCTCCACCATGAATATCGCCGTCAATACCCGCTTCTTATTAAGTGATACCCTTGAAGGTTATGGATACTTTCTGAAAGAAATGCTGAGCAGGCTGGTGAAGAATCACCCGGAGCATCAGTTCATTTTTATTTTCGACCGGCCGTATAGCCAGGAATTTATTAATGCGCCTAATATTACTGCCGTTGTTGCAGGGCCTCCTGCTCGTCATCCTCTTCTATGGAAATGGTGGTATGATGTGCGTATTCCGCGGGTGCTGAAGAAATATCAGGCTGATGTTTTTCTCTCCTGTGATGGGTTTTGTTCACTTACTACTTCGGTACCGCAATGCCTGGTTGTGCATGATCTTGCGTTTCTGCATTACCCCTCTTTTATCCATCGCTCACATGCCATCTTTTATAAAAGATATACACCGAAGTTCCTGAAGAAAGCGGCATCGCTGGTGACTGTGTCACAGTTTTCCAAAGAGGATCTTGTGGCGAATTATAAAATTGATCCTTCGCGGATCGATGTAATTTATAATGCTGCGCGCACTTCCATACAACCGCTGAGCTGGCAGGAGAAACAATCTGTAACGCATGATATAACAAGCGGGAAGAACTATTTCATTTATGTTGGCGCCATACATCCCAGAAAGAACCTGGTAAACCTGCTGAAGGCTTTTTCAATTTTTAAGAAAAGACAAAAGAGCGACTGGAAGCTGGTGATCACCGGTAGAGCCGCATGGCAAAGCAAGGCTTTTATGGATAGCCTTGCTTCTTATAAATACCGTGAAGATCTTGTGATAACAGGATATGTGGATGATCATAAATTATCCGGACTGATTGGCGCTGCTTATGCAATGGTCTATCCCTCTTTGTTTGAAGGCTTTGGTATGCCGGTGGTGGAATCGATGCAGGCCGGTGTGCCCGTTATCACTTCCGCCAATACCGCTATGCAGGAAATTGCCGGAGATGCTGCTCTTTATGCCGACCCCGCCAGCGTTGAAGATATCGCCGACAAAATGATGCTGATGTATAAGGACGAATCGCTGCATACACGCCTTGCAGAAAAAGGAAAGGAACGTGCAAAGCTTTATGATTGGGATAAATCAGCGGAGCTGCTTTGGAAAAGTGTGGAGAAAGCGGTAAGTAAAAAGTAAAAAGTAAAAAGTAAAAAGTAATTTATTTTAAAAATTTTCTTCCTTTACCTTTATAAACGGCCGGATTTTTTACTTTTTAATTTTGACTTTTGACTTACCTACGGCTGACTTTTGACTTTTGACTTTCATTACCTTTGCCCCTTCAACTAAAAACACTATGCCTTCATCAAGTATTATTATCGATGTAAATACGGACGAGAACAGGATCCCTGATAACATTACCTGGAAAGCGACCGACTCTACCATACAGAATGCGCAAAAAGCAAGGGCAATGATGCTGGCTTTTTGGGATGGCGCAGAGAAAACCGCGCTACGGATCGATCTGTGGACGAAAGAAATGATGGTCGACGAAATGGCCGACTTCTTTTATCAAACCCTGATGACGATGGCTGATACCTATGGCCGCGCAACCAATCACCAGGAACTGGTGGGAGATATGAAGAAATTTGCCAAAGATTTCTATGAGAAGTTCCGCGAAAAACAATTGAAAGAAAACAAAGCATCCTGATAAGGAAGAAGTTCATGCATTGAACTTGTAAACCTTTATACATTCAAACGTCAAAATCAGTGACATGAGTTTAGAACAAAAAATAATGACAGAATTGAAAGCTGCAATGATCGCGAAAAACGAAGGTGCTCTCCGCAGCCTTCGTGCTATCAAAGCGGCTATTCTGCTTGCTAAAACAGCTGAAGGCGCAAAAAGCGAACTGACGGAAGATGACGAAACAAAACTGTTGCAAAAACTGGTAAAACAACGCCGCGATTCGCTGGAGATCTTTGAACAGCAGAACCGTGCCGATCTTGCCGCAAAAGAAAGGGAAGAACTCGATGTGATCGAAAAGTTTTTGCCGAAACAGTTAACACCTGATGAATTGAAAGAAGCTGTTGCCGGCATCATTGCATCAACCGGTGCAAGCTCTCCTGCCGATATGGGGAAGGTGATGGGTGTTGCCACCAAACAACTCGCCGGTAAAGCGGATGGCAAAGCCATCTCTGCGCTGGTAAAGGAACTTTTAACGAAATAATTACTTTCTCACCGCATTAATCTGTTGATCCCGGACGTTAGATCTGGGATCAAATTTTTTATCGATGATCCTGGACATTCTGTTTATTATCCTGCTTGTATTTGCTGTGATCAAAGGTTTCCAGCGGGGCCTGATCGTTGGTATATTTTCCTTTGTGGCAGTGATCGTTGGTCTGGCTGCGGCCATCAAACTGTCCGCAGTTGTTGCCGATTATCTTGGTGAAACAACGACTGTGTCCAAACAATGGCTTCCTGTATTATCGTTCCTCATCGTATTCATCGTTGTGGTTTTACTGATCCGTCTCGGCGCGAACCTTTTGCAGAAATCCGTTGAGGCTGTTATGATGGGTTGGGCCAATCGCTTAGGCGGTATTGTCTTCTACGTTGCTATCTATACGATCGTCTACAGCATTCTTCTTTTTTATGCCACGCAGCTTAAATTATTGTCTCCGGAGACTTCTGAGAAGTCCGTTGTTTACGGCATCATAGCGCCCTGGGGTCCTGCTATCATCGATGGGATCGGAACTGTACTGCCGTTCTTTAAAAATATGTTCCAGGAGCTGGAGGATTTTTTTGAAAAGGGAGCGGGGAAGTTGCAGGGGAATGGGTAGGGGACGGCGGACGGCAGACGAGGTTGAGCGGTTGGAGGGTCCTGTGATAAAAGATATCCAGATCATTGAGGCGGTTTGCTTGTAAATCCCCTATGAATGCCTTCATTCGCAATGTCCTCCCACCCACAATTGAAATTGTGGGCTATGTAGGCCGTTTTGGTTCGACGAATTATTCGAAGAGCTGGCGGGTGTGATAAACATTGCGAATAGCGGGGTTTGCGACTAGCCCACAATTTTATTGTGGGAGAAGAGTGCGCGGTCACAATCTTCGAATAGAAGAGCCTCGCGTGTAGAGCCGGTTTGCTGGCAAATCTTATATGAATGCTTTTCATTGGCAATGCCCTCCCACCCACAATTGAAATTGTGGGCTATGTAGGTCGTTTTGGTTCGACGATTTATTCGAAGAGCTGACAGGTGTGATAAACATTGCGAATAGTCGGTTATGCGACTAGCCCACAATTTTAATTGTGGGAGAAGAATGCGCGGTCACAATCCCCGAATAGAAGATCCCCGCGTGTAGAGCCGGTTTGCTTCTAAAACCCGTACGAATGCCTTTCATTCGCAATGCCCTCCCACCCACAATTGAAATTGTGGGCTATGCGGGTCGTTTTGATTCGACGAGTTATCTCTAAGAGCTGACAGGTGTGATAAACATTGCGAATAGCCGGGTATGCGACTAGCCCACAATTTTAATTGTGGGAGAAGAATGCGCGGTCACAATCTTCGAATAGAAGAGCCCCGCGTGTAGAGCCGGTTTGCTTGTAAAACCCTACGAATGCCTTTCATTCGCAATGCCCTCCCACCACAATTTCAATTGTGGGCTACCCACACATTAAACTAGCGGAAACTTATTCATTCATTTTACTTTTCAATCAACAAACCCTCTCTTCAATTATCAAATAACTCTTCCTTCACAACGAATCTTCCGCGGTCCGCGGTCTGCCGTCCGTCGTCTCCCTCCTCCCCAATTTGTATCACTCCCCGTTTTCTCCTATCTTTGATTAGTCCATTGGATTAGTAGACTACAAAACAGACCAGATGAAACTCAACTATCTTGGCCTTGCCGTTCCATTCTTCATGTTTTTTATAGGACTTGAGTACCTGTATTCAAAAAGAAAGGGGAAGAATTTTTTTCAGTATGCTGAATCTGTTGCCAACCTGAATGTGGGTATTGCCGAGCGTTTGCTGGATATCTTCACCACCGGTATTTTCTTTGGCGTGTTTGTGTATATACATGAACATTTTGCATTGCTGGATATCAAAGCGGGTTGGTTTACCTGGTTATTGCTTTTTCTTGCCACTGATCTCGTGTGGTATTGGTATCACCGGCTGGCGCATGAGATCAATGCTTTCTGGGCGGTGCATGTGGTGCATCATCAAAGTGAAGATTTTAATTACACAGTATCTGCAAGGATCACGGTATTTCAGGCGGTGGTGCGTTGTATGTTCTGGGCTGTATTGCCATTGATCGGCTTTCCTCCATTGATGATCTCGATCTTTCTGTTGATCCATGGCATTTATCCGTTCTTCATTCATACGCAGGCTCTCGGAAAATGGGGATGGTTTGAAAAAATCCTTGTCACTCCGACGCATCATAGTATTCATCATGCATCAAATCCGGAGTATCTTGATAAGAATTATGGTGACGTATTAATTATATGGGACAAACTGTTTGGCACTTTTGCGAAAGAGAGAAAGGATGTTGATAGTGTATATGGTTTGACCAAGCCATTGAACAGTCATAGCTTTTTATGGCAACACTTTCATTTTGTGTTGGAAGTGTATATGAATTTCCGCTATGCCAAAGGTGTGAAAGCAAAATGGAAAGTACTATTTGGTAAGCCGGATGATCTTGATCCGCGCTACAGATCGATACTGGAAAGAAAGTTGTTGAATGTACGGTCGCAGCACCGGCCGGCAACGCTGGCGATACGACAGTATGTAACTGCGCAAACTATATTTTCACTTGGTTTGTTATTTGTAGTGATATTGTTCGAGCATTACCTGAGCGGCGTTCAGTTATTCCTGATATCAGCTTTTATCGTAATCAGTCTGATCAACAGCGGAGCGATCCTGGATCAGCGGAGATGGATCTTTTATCTGGAATATGCGCGGCTTGTACTGCTGATGATAGCCATCGGGATCCTTTATCCGAATACCTGGTTGATAACGGGAATCCTCGCTGTACTGATGATCCTGACCTGGTATTTTCGTGCTATACAACGATATTATTTCAGGATTTTGTATACATAAAAAAGAGGATCTAAGGCGGTTATCGTATTTTGTTGTTTCTTGGTGTGGCTCAGTCTGTTATCTTTGCGTCAACAAGTGAAGAGTTATTGGCTCAGGCTGGTTATATGCTGCAAAACGATTATTTTAGCAAAAATTAACGGTTACTGCGGAATGAGTTACGAGATAAAACAGGAAGATAAGTTCAGGTTTATTGAAGAAGGCGAGGGCGAACCGCTCGTGCTGCTGCATGGACTGTTTGGAGCGATGAGCAATTTTGGGGCATTGATTGATTATTTCAAGCAGTACAACAAAGTGGTCGTACCGATTCTCCCGCTGCTGGATATGGACATCCTCCACACATCTGTTGGGGGACTGGCCAAGTTTGTTCATAAATTCATTGAGGCAAGAGGTTATAAAAACGTGCATCTGCTGGGTAATTCACTTGGCGGACATGTTGGATTGGTATATGTGTTAAAGAATCAGCCGGATTGTATCAAATCCATCATACTCACGGGAAGTTCTGGTTTGTTTGAAAACGGGATGGGTGATTCTTACCCCAAGCGTGGGGATTATGAGTATATCCGCAAGAAAACGGAACTTACATTTTATGACCCGAAAATGGCGACCAAGGAATTGGTGGATGAAGTATTTGATATCACCAATAACCGCCTGAAGGTCATCAAGATCATCGCCCTGGCGAAGAGTGCCATCCGGAATAATCTGGGCGAGGAGCTCAATCAAATCAAACTTCCGACGTTATTGATCTGGGGAAATGATGATCAGATCACCCCCCCATTTGTTGCAAGAGAGTTTAATAAATTGATCCCCAACAGCGAACTCTACTTTATCGACAAATGTGGTCATGCCCCGATGATGGAGGTCCCTGACGAGTTCAATGTGATCCTTCACAAATTTTTGAAAAAACTCAATGAGCCTGCAACAGTTAGCTGATCATTGAGGTCTTGAATAAAAAAGGAGCCGCTATCCATGTTGACCGGAGAATTACGATCTCAGAATCTGCCCTATCTGCATCTGCAGGATAAAGTGTACCAGGCGCTTCAGTTAATGAACGACAACCAGGTAACACATCTGCCAATCGTGGAGGGGGAGAAATATGTGGGTATTGTAAGCGAAGATGATCTGCTCCAGGTTGATAACGACCACCAAACACTTGATACTCTTCAACAATCTTTTGGCAACTCTTTTGTAAAAAGCAATGAACATTTTCTGAAGGCCATTCAACTGGCTGCGGAAAACGGGCTGAGCGTTGTGCCGGTTGTAAACGAAGAGAATGAGCTGATCAGTGTTGTTTCTTACAATGATCTGTTGAAGAATGCCTCAGAATTCATGAGCCTGAACGAACCAGGTGGTCTGATCGTACTTGAAATGGAAAGCAACCAGTACTCATTCAACGAAATCAGTAAACTGGTTGAGACCAATGACGCGCAGATCACTCAGTTGAACACCTCCAATGATGCCGAAACCGGTATGATGCAGGTGACCATCCGTATTAATAAACCAGAGGTTTCTGATATTGTAGCGACTTTTCAACGCTACGAATACAACGTAAAATACTATTTCGGAGAAGAACTATACGCCAATGAGCTGCGGAATAACTACGACAATTTGATGAACTACCTGAAGATTTAATGTTTTTTGGCCCTGGTTTGGCTTTTGTGTGAAAATCCGGTTAATTTAGATATTCTCAGCTCCGGCAGAATGTGTCGTACCGCCAAATATTGCCTGTGGCTTTTATTAGCGCTTGCCAGCCTCCAATCCCTGTTTGCACAGGAGACAGGAGGGCCTGAAGGCAAACCTAAAAAAGAAAAGGACAAACAGGAAAAGCACAACGCCGAAGAAAAGTATGTTGTTCCCGCCGGAGAATCTCCCTTTATCGTTCGCAATATTGTTATCGCCGGAAACAAAAAGACAAGAGACAATATCATCCTTCGCGAGCTTTCATTCAAATCAGGCGACGCCTATCTTTTACAGGATCTCGTTAAAAAATTCGAACTCGCCCGTCAGCAACTCATGAACCTTGCATTGTTTCATGAAGTGACAGTAGCACTGAAAAGTTTTGAAGGCTATAATGTTGATGTGATGGTAACCGTGCGTGAGCGCTGGTATATTTTCCCACTTCCTTATCTCCGCCCGGTGGACCGGAATCTGAATCAATGGATCGTTGAGCAGAAGGCCAGCCTGGATCGCGTTGATTATGGTATGAAGCTCATGTATAATAATGCCACAGGGCGTAATGATAAGCTTCGTTTTACTGTCATCAGCGGATATTCGCGCCAGCTTTTATTGAACTATGACAGGCCATATATTGACAGGGCGATGAAATGGGGTTTGAGTTTTGGGATGTCGCTTGGCAAGAACCGGGAGATGAATTACAATACGGTGGATGATAAGCAGGTCTTCATAAAAGACAAGGGATATCTCCGCAATTTCGCGCGTGGTTATGTAGAGGTTTCTTACAGGAAAGCAATCCGTACAAGACATCGCCTCGGTCTTTCTTACGGAGTGGAGCAGGTGGCGGATACGATCGTAAAATTAAACCCGAATTATTTCCCCGGCGGCCGTGATAAGATCGTGTTTCCGGAGCTTTATTACTATTTCAATTATACCAATCTTGATTACATACCCTATCCTACAAAGGGATATGCTGCTGAGATCGCTTTCAGTAAGAAGGGTATCAACAAATCCTTTGATTCATGGCAGCTTGGCGCAAAGGGATCAGGTAACTGGCCGCTTGGCAAAAAAGCATTTGCAAGTCTGAATGGCTTTGCAACAGTGAAGCTGCCGTTTACACAGCCTTATTATAATCGTCGTTTGCTTGGTTATTCAGATATTTTCATGCAGGGATATGAATATTATGTGGTGGATGGCGTTGCCGGAGGCTATTTAAAAGCTGCATTCACCCGTCGTATCTTCAATTTCAATGTGAATTTCAAGGGCACTAAAAGATTTGCGCCGCTTCGCATACCTGTTAATATCTACGGCCGCATCTATGGCAACACAGGTTATATATATGACCCCAAACCCGGTGAGAACTATCTCGCCAACCGCATGCTCTTCTCTTCAGGCATCGGAATAGACATTGTTACTTTTTATGATTTCGTATTTAAACTGGACTGGTCGTTTAATCAGCTGGGGCAAAATGCGCTGTATTTTCATAGGCGCTCCATCTTCTGATACGCGGATCTGATCACGCTAATTTCACGAATTATCGTTTAGAATGTTGAAAATGCACAAGTGGTAATAGCTTAATGTAAAGCGTTACTTCCGGGTAATTTAGCAATACCTTTGG
Source organism: Citrobacter freundii (assembly GCA_003243445.1). Lineage (GTDB taxonomy): Bacteria > Bacteroidota > Bacteroidia > Chitinophagales > Chitinophagaceae > Terrimonas_A. The sequence goes on along the minus strand of QFQQ01000087.1, from coordinate 2,727 downwards.
ATGTTGATTTGCATAAAAAGCAACTGATGGCGTTCTCAAAAATGATATTTCTACTATGAAAATTGTATTTGTTTTAATTCCAAAGAAACACTTCCGCTCATATTAGCTTAATTCGCGTAATTCGCGTAGTAAATTCGCGTTCATGAAAGCAGCAATCTACAGCCGTGTATTTGACGAACAACAGAAGAACGAGATCCAGCTTTTTTTTGATGAGCTGGGCAGGCAGAGAATTACACCGGTGATTTTTCAGCATTTCTTTGAGCAGATAAGAGAGATTATTCAACTGCCGGAGAATGCGCGTACGTTTTCCTTATCGGAAGATCTTACAAAGGATATAGAGTTTATTATCAGTCTTGGCGGAGATGGAACTTTGCTGGATACGGTGACCCTTGTGCGGGAAAAGAATATTTCTATCATGGGGATCAACTTTGGCAGGTTAGGATTTCTGGCGGGGATCGGGCAGGATGAGATCAAAGAGGCGGTGCAGGCGATTGCCCGGCGGAGTTTTATCGTGGATAAGCGGACCATGATACACCTGGATGCAGATCTGCCCTTGTTTGGCAATGTGCCGTACGGCTTGAATGAATTTGCCGTGCATAAACGCGATACAGCGGCCATGATCAAGATACATACGTATCTGAACGGCGAATTTCTGAATACTTACTGGGCGGACGGACTGATTGTGGCCACGCCGACCGGCTCTACCGGTTATTCGCTGAGCTGCGGCGGACCTGTAGTTTTCCCGGACTCAAGGAGCTTTGTGATCACGCCAGTGGCACCACATAACCTGAATGTGAGGCCGATCATTGTCCCGGACGATAACGTCATCTCCTTCGAAGTGGAAAGCCGTTCTGAAAATATAATATGCGCCCTGGATTCCCGCCGTGAGATCGTTGGTAAGAATGTATCGCTCGCTGTCAGAAAAGAAAGCTTCAACATCAACCTGTTGCGACTCGGCGAAAACAGCTTTCTGCAAACCCTCCAAAATAAACTTACCTGGGGCCTCGATAAGAGAAATTAATGCTATGATGGATAAAAGAAAATGTCTATTTTGGCGTTCTCTTTATGCCCCGATTCTAAGGAAAACCCCCAGACAGACGCCAGGACTTGCTTTAAACAGGATAAACCAATTATCCCTGACGCCTTGCGCCACTGCGGTAAACTGATTACCGAACATTATTTATCCGGACATGTTGAAAAAGCTCTCATTATTAGTATTCCTGGCTGCAGGATTTTTCTTATTGCCGGGTCGTACCCAGGCTCAGGATGCGATCGTTCAGGAAGGTGAATTTGGTGTAGGCCTCGGCGCCGCCCATTATTTCGGAGATCTCAACACCCGCGCCTGGTTGAACCGTCCAAAAATGGCCGGTACGATCTTCTTCCGCAAAAATTTTAATAACTACATAGCGGCACGTATCGGTGCATCTTATGCCCGCCTTGGCTATTCCGATCAGTATAATACCAAGAACGAATACATGTATCGCCGCAATCTTAGCTTTAATACCAATGTATGGGAGCTGACATTGCAGGGTGATTTCAATTTCTTCCGTTTTATGCCGGGAGAACCTGAGTATAGCTTTACGCCCTATGTGACATTGGGTCTCGGCATTTTCAGCTATGATCCGTTTACGTATCTGCGTGGCGAAAAATATTACCTGCGTCCATTAGGGACAGAAGGACAAGGCAGCACGCTTTACCCTGAGCGCAAACAATACAGCACTATGGCACTGAGCGTGCCGGTAGGTGCCGGTGTAAAATATGCGTTGAATGAGCGCTTCAATATTGGATTCGAGATCCTCTATCGCTTTACCGGAACCGACTATCTTGACGATGTAAGTACAACTTATGTAAACCCTGAGGCCTTCCCGCCGAATCCAGACGGAACGCCTTCTCCGGGTCTGCTCCTCAGCGACCGCTCGTACGAGATCGGCACGCCGATCGGTCTGCCAGGCAGACAGCGCGGCAACAGCAAATCGAAAGATCATTTTGTGACAGCGATGGTGCATTTGACATTCAATTTGCAGTCGTACAGATGTCCGACAGCGGACTAGGTTTTTAGGGAGTATCGTTGAGGGGCGCTGTGCGACCGTGTCCGCCGAAGCGATAGCGTAGGAGGATGGTTGGTGATGGAATCCGGACGAATGAGTTTATAGAATTGCAGCCCTCCGGTAACGGAGGGTTTTGTTTTGAGAATGATTGGAAAAGAGAGTCCGGCTTTTGATTGTGGGATATGCGCTGGACTTTCGTGGGGCTTGTCGAGATTAGGATCCGGGAGCCCGGTCGTCCGACAAGATCGTCAGATGGCTGCGCGTGAACTGCAATAGATTTATGCCTGTCCCCGCGATTTGACGTCCGCGTTCCGGCGCGATAAAAATCCGTCGCGACGCGCGCGACGAACGTTTTATGCTACATTGTTGGTAACCAATTTTTTAAGTTTATCCTATAGTGACGCTGTCTCCACCATTTTGCTGTTCTGCCAAGTCGTTGTTGCATATTACTCACAGCTACTTCCTTACTACAGATCAAATCCAATAGCAATGGACACAGCGCTCCACTCACATTTCCTGCGTTTCGTCCCTTCCGCTCGTTTTTGATTTTATATGTTGAATTTATCATCTCATTCATCTTTTATTTGATTTCCTATAATAAAAAGAAAAAAAGCACCGCCCTCTAAAGGACCGCCCTCCTCCACCGGTCCTTTAGATGACGGTGACTAAGAAATTTCTC
>QFQQ01000086.1 GCA_003243445.1 Citrobacter freundii | reverse complement strand
TATTTGCTTGCGCAGATACGCAGATGACTCCCTTGTTTAACAGACCATCTGCGCATCTGCGTGTTTTATATCTGCGTAAGTCTGCGGGAGCCTTACGCCATTCATAGATTTGGGTAACGATTAGCCTGAAGGGGGAGATTTAGAAGGGCCCTACGCCATTCAATTCATGCAGGTTTCGCTAACTAAACGACATTGAATTAAAATTGTGACCTAAATCACCGGGCTGCATTCGGGGAATTGATTCAAAGAGTGACCTGATGGAAATAAATTCTCAGATATTCTGAGGTGCGACTAGCCCACAATTTTAATTGTGGGTGAGGAGTGTGCGATCCTGATCTGTTTTAACAGGAAGGCCACCATCCAGCATAACATCTATTACACACCACCTCAAAAAACGACCGTCTGCGGTCCGCGGTCCGCCATCCGCCGTCTCCCTCCCCTCTTTCAATTTTCCTCCTTATTTTCACGCCATGAACATCGAACAGACCTTCATCCAGGCCGGCGGCAATTTCTGCATTCCTTTTATCGATTTTGAAGAGAAAGCATCACGCATAAAAGCATTCATTTTTGACTGGGACGGCGTGTTCAACGACGGCACAAAAGATCATCAGGGCAGCAGCAATTTTAATGAAGTGGATTCGATGGGAACAAACCTGCTGCGGTTCAGTTGCTGGTTGCAGCGGGGAGAACTGCCTTTTACTGCGATCATGTCAGGCGAAAGAAATGTATTGTCTTTTCATTTTACCAACCGCGAACATTTTCATAACGGCTATTTCAAAATGCTGCATAAAGCATTAGCACTGGAACATTTTCTTGCACTACACTCACTGAAAGCAGAAGAAGTGGCATTCGTATTTGATGATGTGCTTGATCTTGGCCTGGCCGCAAAAGCGGGATTAAGACTGATGGTTGGAAGAACAGGTAATCCACTATTCAGACAATATGTAACCAATAACAATCTCGCCGATTACATCACCAGCGGAACACAATACGCCGTGAGAGAGATCTGCGAATTATTTATGGGCGTACGCGGAACACATGATCAGGCAGTGAAGGAAAGATCCGCATTCTCGGAAAGCTATCAGGCTTATCTCAAAGAGAGGCAATCAATCAGTACGAGTTATTTTACATTGGAGAACGGAGCAGTTATTGCAAAAGAAATTTAAAATCAATCAGACAATAAAGATGAAAAAGCTCATCCCTCTATCCTTCTTCTTTATTTCTGTCAAGGCTTTTTCGCAGGACACAGCCAAACTGGTGAATCAGATCGATTCACTTGTTTACCAATATAATCACACTGATCTCGAAAAACAGCAGGATACTGTCACCAATTCCCTTTTGGACGGACGTATAAAAACAAAGGTCTACCTGACCAGCCTGACGGATAAAGGGAGGCTGAAGAAGTACTCCAGCATTTCTGAGTTTTCGGGCATGATCACCGACAAGGTGGAAGAATCTAAAGGATATAACATCTTCTATTTCGACAACGGCCACCTGATCAAAGTAGAAGAAGGTATGTCAGGTGCAAAAGGCAATGCGGATATGATCTGGTATCTTAACAATGATATACTTATTCACCACAATATCAAGTCAGACCTGGGGGCCGGCAAAGCGCCTTCCGAAGAAAAGATCAGGGAGCGGGGAGAGCAACTGGTAGAAATGGCGAAGGGCTTCCTGCAAAAGTTCAACCCTTAATCTCTTTTTACCTCTTGTCACCAATATTTTGCCCGGGCTCCAACAAACGCTACTTTTGGGCTCGTTCCTCCGAGTATGTTCAACAAAGCCGCTATTACCACACTTAGCATGCTGCTACTGGCAGCCGTATGTCTTGCGCAACCTGCGCCCCGCTTTATTTTCAGCAGGTTTACCAAAAAAGAAGGTCTTGCTTCCAATACAGTCTTTCAAACGGTGCAAGATAAGCAAGGCTATCTTTGGGTAGCAACGCAAAACGGTCTGCAACGTTTTGACGGCAATCGCTTTGTTACCTTCCGTCATGCCGCCGGAGACACCACCAGCATTCCCGATAACAATATCGGCCATCTCTTCATCGATAGCAAAGAACGGCTATGGGTAATGTTTGATAAAAGCATCGGTCTTTTTGATACTAAACAACTACGGTTCACACCAGTTCCTTTGCCACAGGCTGTTAACATGGTGAAAAAGATAGTGGAAGATCCGCAACATCTGCTGGTGGTATTTGCCGACAATAAGCAGTTCACGTTTGAGGAAGACAGGAAGGCATTTATCAACGGTTATGCATTACCAGCATTGCCGGAAGGATATACATTCAATGACATGACCGTTGATCAGCAAAGCGGCCAATACTGGCTTACCGGAAAACAGGGTTCGCTGCTGTATGATCCCACACAAAAAACATTCAGCACAAAAGAAAAAAATATCGCGCGAATGCCTGTGATCGATAGTCTTGGACCGGTCACCAGTGCACGATATCCCTTTATTGCACAAGATGGTTCCTGGTGGCTGGTCAACTGGATCCCGTTCATTGGTCCTGCGCCTATTCTTTATAAATACGAGCCAAAGTCAAACCGCGTTCAGCAATTTGAAAAGATCCGCGCTTACAAAGCAGAAAGCTATTATGAGATCTGGGGTTTGTTCCAGCAACAGAACAAACAGCTTTGGGCTTACGGCATGGGATTGCTTTCTTATTATGATCCCTCAAGCCAGCGTTTTATTCATATCAATAGCAATCCGTTTGAAAAAAACGGGATCGAATTTGATATGATCAGCAATATGTACGAAGACCGGGAAAAGAATGTATGGGTCTCCACCAACAATGGGTTATACCGTTTTAATACAGCAGCACAGATCTTCCGCAATCATAATAACCGCCGGCCGGGTGATACTACCAACCACCTGAATGCCGTCTCCGCAATCGTGCAAACTGACAACAACGAGATCTGGGTAGGTACGTGGGGAGCGGGATTGTTTTCCTACAGCAAAGACCTGCAGCCAACTCCCAATCCGCTTGACAAAGCACCGGCTGCCAATAAAAATATTCATATCCTTTCACTGTCGCAACATCGCAATGGCGATGTATGGATGGGCACACATACCGGTGAGATCAAAATTGCCAACCCGGTCACCAAAGAGGTAAATGCGTTCACCTATTCGCCGCTGCGCGGTGAAATGATCCAGCAGATCTTTGAAGATAAACAGGGCAATACCTGGATCGCGTCCACAACCGGCATGCTGGTAAAATGCACCAACAGCAACTGGCGTGATACAACCGGCAGTTTTAATATAATCATGAAAGATATCGGCGATATCTTCAAATTATACCAGGACAAAAGCAATAATCTCTGGGTTTGCACCGCAACCTCCGGCGTGTACAAACTGGATGTGAACACAGGTAAAACACTGCAGGAATTCAAGGAAACAACTTCCACAAAAGAAGGTTTGCTTAATGATGGAGCGACAGATATTGTACAGTACAATGACAGCCTGATGTTGATGGCCAGTGATGGTCTTTGTATCTACAATACAAAAACAGATCGCTTCCGCTACCTTACCGCGGCGGATGGATTACCAGCCGAACATATTACCTGCATCATTGTTGATCGGAAGAACAGGCTCTGGATTGCCTGCGATGGGGGACTTTACCGGCTTAACATCGACAACAAGCTTTTTGTATCCTACGATGAAGCCGATGGGATCACGGGTGATGTTTTCCAGGTATCTGCCGCAAACCTGCTGAAGGATGGAAGGATCGGCCTGGGAACAGTTCATGACTTTATCGTGTTTGATCCGGAGACCGCGATCTTTAACGCCCCTGTTCCCACCGTGAATATTACCGGCATCACGCTTGGCGAACAATATCTGCTGATGGATTCTATTCGTCAGAAAGGCCAGCTTTCTTTATCGTACAATAATACTTTCGTAAAAATAGATCTGAGCACGCTCAGCTATAAAGATCATTATTACACTTATTATATGCTCGAAGGGCTTGATGATACGTGGAAGACGGTAACCAATAATGAGATCATTTATCAGTACATCCCACCCGGCAATTACACGCTCAAACTGAAAAGCGAGAACGGAGATGGCAAATGGAGTGACACGATCACTTCACTGAGCATAAGCGTGCACGCACCATTCTGGCGCACATGGTGGTTCTATGGTCTGCTGATCCTGCTCACCGGCGGCCTGCTCTTCTGGCTTGATCACAAACGCATCAGGAGGAAAGCAGCGATCTTTGAAATGCGCAGTAAGATTGCCGACGGTCTTTACCAGGATATAAATCAGGCCCTGAGCAATATTTCCATCCTGAGTGAAATGGCTAAGATCAAGGCCGGGAAAGAGCCTGAGAGATCAGCCGAATTCATCGATCAGATCCATGATAAAAGCCAGCAGATGACGCTTGCTATGGATGATATACTCTGGAGCATCGATCCTGCAAATGACAACATGCAGAATTTCATTTCGCGCCTGCGGGAGCATATCAATCTGTTGCGGCATGAACGGAATGCGGAAATAGAACTGGTGGCAGAGAAAAGATCAGCTAACCTTCCGATCAGCATGAACATCAGAAATGATGTGTACAGCTTATTTAAAGCCGCCGTTTCCGGTGTGGTGGATGCAGGAGGAAATCATTGTCATATACATATACGCTTTAACAAACCGGACCTTATTTACAAACTCAGGTTTGATACAGCCCATGTAGACATGGACGAACTGAACAATTTGAGAAACAGAAAAGATCTGGCAGAGAAAGTAAGAAAGCTGAAAGCAAAACTGGAGTTTGTGAAGAATGAAAATACGGCAACGTTTACTCTTTCTATTCCGCTTAGTGGCGAGGATGCTTTCATTGTGTAGTATCGGACATGCGGAGTGTATTTTTTTGTTCCGGCAGATTACAAGTCATTCGTGAATGCAGAACAAGGTTGCTGAAGAAAGACTTCCTTACCGTTCTTCCTGTCTTACCGGTTTATTTTTACCGGTAAGGCGATAAGGACGGTAAGGAGACATTCAAGCTGTATTTTACTTTAGATTAATTGTTAGATGAAATTACGCAGATATTATTTTTCTGAAAAAGGAAAAAACTGATCGCATAGAACGGATTTATACCTGACTGCGCAGAATACATGTTCACTGCGCTTTGGCTGATTGAAAGAATAAAACCTCTGCACGATCAATGCGTCATTACTCCTTCCAGCTCTTCCAGCGTTTTGCCTTTTGTTTCTTTTACTTTGAACCATACGAACAGCAACCCGATAAAACAAACCGCGGAGTATATATAGAACGTAGTGTCTTTTAAACTGGCAAATAAAATAGGGAACGTAAAGACAAGAATAAAATAAGACAACCACAAGCTGATCACCGCGACAGACGTAGCCGCACCGCGGACTTTGTTGGGGAAGATCTCTGCGATCAGGACCCAGGTCACCGGAGCCAGCGTCATTGCATAGATACCAATAGCTGACAGTAAAAACCACGACACAGACGGTGAGCCTGCTGCAAGCATCCGGACCACTACAATATATAAGACTGCAAGACCGGCAGCACCAATCAGCATCAACGGTTTCCTTCCCAGCTTATCTACCAGCAGCATGGCCAGCAGCGTGAACACAAGGTTGACAGCGCCGATAAAGACCGTCTGCAACAACTGATCATCCTGTGAAGCTCCAATACTTTCGAAGATCCTTGGTGTGTAATTGAATACCACATTGATCCCGCACAGTTGCTGGAAGACAGCAAGACCAATCCCCACCAGCACAGCCGGCAGTACGGCTTTCTGCAACAGAGAACCATAACTCATTTTTGCCACACCGGCCATTGAGGTACGTATAGAGTTCAATGACTCTGTTGCAAAATCGCTCCCTCCTATTCTTTTCAGCACACTTTCCGCTTTATCTGCCTGACCGGCTTTTACCAGCCAGCGGGGGCTTTCCGGGAGATTCAGCGCAAGGACAAAAAACAAACCAGAAGGAACTGCGCCGAGACCAAACATCCAGCGCCAGGCATCATCACCATGATTGCGCAAGCTGTAGTTCACCATATTGGTGATCAGTATTCCGATCACTACGGTCAGTTGGTTGATAGCAACCATTCTCCCGCGCAAATGCGCCGGTGCCATTTCTGAAATATAAACAGGCGACAACATCGATGCCATACCCACTCCGATACCAGCCATACATCTTGAAATGATGAACACATCCCGGTTAACAGAAAATGCCATCGCAAGAGAAGAGACAGTAAAAATAGCTGCCGCGATCAGCAGGCCTTTTTTTCTTCCCTGTTTATCTGACACTGACCCGGCGATCACACAACCGATCATTGCACCGATGGCGAGAATGCCCGTGGCAATCCCTTCCCAATAAGTATCCAGGCCAAACTGCTGCTGAAGAAAGGGAAGCGCACCTGAGATCACCGCAAAATCAAATCCGAAAAGATAACCACCAAGCGCAGAGACAAAAGAGATCCGAAGGATATAACCGTAATTGAAATTCGTTTTTTGCATACATGCTTATTTCATTGGCAAACTCAGGAGACCGTAAGAAATTCAAATATTGTAACCGACCGGTATTCTTCACCCGGTTGTAAAATTGTATTGGGAAAATGCGCATGCTGTACACTGCCCGGCCAGGCCTGTGTTTCCAGTGCAACACCGCCATGCTTCTGGTAAACAAAGCCCTGTTCACCGGTAACCGTTCCATCCCAGTAATTACTTGAATAGAACTGTATGCCCGGTTGATCTGTGTATACATTGATGATCCTGCCGGACTCCGCATCACTTAATGCAGCTGCGGGAACTGACAGATCCCTGCAGACCTCATCCAGCACAAAGTTGTGATCATAGCCCATATCCAGGGGGAATTGATCGATACCATCTCCGATTCTTGTGAATTGTGTAAAGTCAAGCTCAGTGTTTTTTACATCGGAAAGACGGCCGGTAGACGTGTTGTTGCGCGACTTTTCAGTATACTTTGTTGCGTTAATCTTTAACCGGTGATCATAGATCTTATCCCGCTCAAACCCTGAAAGATTGAAGTAACTGTGATTGGTAAGATTCACCGGCGTGGCCTGATCGGTAATTGCCTGATAAGAAATCTCAAATCTGCCGGACTCATGCAACAGGTATTTTACTTTCACCTGCAGATTACCCGGGTATCCCTCTTCGCCATCCACACTATAATAAGAAAAGACAGCCCCGCAGGTCTTTGCTGTATCGATCACTTCTTCCAGCTTCCAGATCTTATGCCCGAACCCGTGAAAGCCACCATGCAAATGGTTGGGCGGATCATTCAGTGAAAGCTGATACATTCTTCCATTCAGCGAAAGCTTTCCCTCTTCTATACGGTTTGCATACCTGCCAACCGTACAGCCAAAGTAATCGCGGTTGACCTTGTAATCGTTTATATCCGCAAGACCGGCAACGATATTTTTTGTCACGCCGCTCTTATCCGGCGTTCTGACAGCCACAACAGAACATCCAATATTTGTCAGTTCAATTTCCACTCCATCATTGCGCAGCGACACAAGCAATATTTCATCCGGCGTGCTCTGCACTTCCCTGACATTCGTACCTGTGTGTATGTTCTTCAGTGTCTCCATCAAGATCATTTTATCCCGTTACCGTTTCGCGTCCGGCAAAGAAAGGTATCATGCGTAAATGTATGGCCGCGCCCTGATGATTCAGGTCCATTGACAATACCTGGTTCAGCAACGCAGTTGCTTTTGTATCATCCCCCAGGCCTAAATAACCAAGTGCGATCAGATAGGTGCAGTGGATCTCATTGCGTTTGTTGATATCGATATCAAATACAAGCATATCAGGCAGTGACACCGCAAAGTAGTCAATATGCATCTGATCATGCTTATGCTTTTCACCGAAGGCGATAAACTTATTAAAGATAAGCTGGGCACGGTTTTCCTGCTTCAGTTTTTTCCAGGCAAGTGCCTGGTAAACGATCTTGTCAGGCTGCGGGTCATTATAATAGATCGCCTGAACAGGTTCGCTGATGCCGATGGTGGCAAGTCTGAAATATTCAGTTGCTTTAGCTTCATCCTGTAATCCTTCCCATGCGCAACCCAGCAGGTAATGGATATCATTTTCCTGTGCTCCGTACAATTTTCCTTCACCAAGATTCACCGGGTAAGATTCAAGCGACGAAAGCAGGCTGATCGTCTCCCGGTAATTTCCATTCAGCAATTCCTGTTTCGCCAACTCCAGGTGGCAGAGCAGAAATTGCCCGACCACTTTTCCTTCCCCGCCTTCCCACGGGTGGAACTGACGTGCAGCCAGCAGATCCTTTGCCTTCCGGAAATGACCGGTGTTATTATAAAGCGTGATCTTCTCCAGGTAAAGATCATCACGTTGCTCGACAAGCGGCGCATACTGATCGAGCAAGGACAGCCTCTCGCTGAAAGATCTTCCGGTGATCTTGTACAATTGGTCAAGTTCCATCAGGATACGTGCGTCCGTTGAATCCAACCCAAATGCCTTTTCCAGCAAAGCGATTGCTTTTTGCTGATCGTTGAGCTTATTGTAATAAGCCAGCGATAAATTCCGGTAAGCCGTAGGAAACCGGTCGTTCGCGTTCACTGACCGTTCCCAGCAATGAACAGCTTCCGCATACTGCCGCTTGTCATACCAGAAATTGCCAAGCGCATAAGCCGCGAGATAATCACGTTCATTTACCTGCAATGCTTTTTGCAATATCAGCACTTCTTCGATCTTGTTGGGGAAACACCCATCCGGACTCATTGCTGAGGCCTGATCAAAGTATTTTTTTGCATCCTGCTCATGACCCGCCTGCGAATTCAACCAGCCTAAGTAATAGAACGGCATCGGCGAGTTATCTTTCGCATCTCCGGTATAGATGGTGAGCATTTGTATCGCTTCCGCATAAAAACCAGCGTGTGCATAATCCAACGCAAGTTCCAGGTAATTGTTCCGATCATTCCGCATAAGCAGACGGAACTTTTCCAACGAGCTCTTTGTTTCATTATCCACGCCATTGACGGATTGCAGGAGGTACAATTCAAACAGACAACCGGTGTTGAACGGATCGATCTCGACAGATGCTCCGATCCATCCTGCGGCCTCGGGCAACTGACCTGTTTTTCTTAGCAGCACAGCTTTCAGATGGCGGGCTGTAAGACTGTTATAATTCCTGATCAGGGATTTGTTGATATGCGCCAGTGCTGTTGTGAACTGCTGCTGTTTTCCGGCAATTCTTGCGAGGGCTAAAAAACCGCTATGTTGCCAGGCATCGTTCCAGGTTGCCTTGTAAAAAGATTCGTATGCATCAGGAAGTTTATCCTGCATCAGCAATGACCAGCCGAGATTGTAATAAGGCTCTCCATCATAAGGATTGGGGTTACGAAGCGTGGAAGTTTCAATTGCCTTGCGGAAATAAGGCTCCGCTTTTGCAAACTGACCACGTCGCAGCAATAACAAACCCATGGCATTGTTACAACGGATATCTCCCGGACTTCTCCGTAATGCTTCTTCATAATAATCCACCGGATTATAAGTAGCATGACGATACTGTTCCAGGTGGAGACCATTCAGAAACAACTCTTCCACCTGTTCAATTTCGGAAGGACGCTTCGCGGCAGTTGCAGCTGCGGGAATTTCTTTTTTGATTGCTGCCACTGGTTGCCAGCTTACAAGTTCATTACCGGAGCTGTCTTTTACAGACAGTTTCCATTCACTGATAATAACCGGCTCCTGGAATTCCAGTGTTTCCTGGAAAATGTGTTCAGGTGAAATATCAGTAATGAATTCTTTTTCAATTTTTCCATTTTTGTATAAACTGATCGAAGCATTGTTATACAGACTGGTCGCGTACACTTTGATGTGCAGTTTATTGCCTTCTGCTTCCATATTCAGCATTGCCTCTTTTGTAGCATTTTTCACAGCGCCAACCAATGCATAAGGCATGAAGTATTGCTCGAAACTTTTTACTTCATTTGGCTGCATCCAGCTGAAGTCCGGTTGATTATCGGTGAACACGCCTGTCATCAATTCAATATATGGTCCATCCTCATCGGTAAGATTACGGTCCCATGCGTAACCGAAATCACCATTTCCCCAGGTCCATTGTTTTTTACCGGGAGAGAGGTGATGATCAGCCACGTGCAGCATGCCTGCCTGCGTATCGTGCTCATAGCAGCCCATGAAATCATAACCCGAACGGATAGCCATATAGGAAGTAGGAACAGGAATGGTGCTGTAGCGGGAGATATCCGTACCCGGTGCGTAATTCACTTTATAATAAGTACCGGTTGCAACAGGAAAATCGGATACATCACGTTTGCCGTGATCAAACACTGCGTATACATCAGGGGGAAATACAGACTGATAATGTTCATTCACTTTCACTGCCGGGTTTGCCCACCAGAGAAATGTTTGTGAAAAAGGAGATCGATTGAATAAACGTCCTTTTATTTCCAGGTAAGCTTTACCGGGGTGAAGTGTAAAACCGGCCATGCCTTTGTTGCGGAACATCAGTTCGGTTTCATTTACCCAAACCGTTTTGCTGCCATCCACGTTTTCTTCAATAGTATGATCTACGGGGCTGAATGTACTTGGCCGGTGATGTTGCGGCCAGTTGAATTCTATACCTCCGGAGATCCAGGGACCGGCAAGCCCGACCAGCGCAGGTTTGATTACCTGGTTATAATAAACAAAATCACGTTTTCTTACTTTATCATACGCGCGCTGTACGCGGCCACCGATCTCGGGAAGGATCATGATCAGCAGGTACTCATTCTCCAGGTAAACAGCTGTGTATTCCTGGTCCTGCTTTTCATCTTCGATCTTCTCGATCACGGGATGCGGGTATACTACACCACTGCTTCCCTGGTAAACACGTTTCTCCAGGAACATCGGATTCTTTTCCGGCTGTCCCGTTTTATAAGTGGGTATAGTTACTTTTTCAACCCAGGCCTTTACACTCATAAAATAATCTCCCAGCCCTCCGAAAAAGGAGGCAGTATTTAGTTAGCAATATTAAAAACTTCGTCAGCTGATACATGATATTGATCTTAATTACGGGATCAATCATCATTTCTTTACCGGTTCAAGTTTCAGCATGACGGCATCATCTGTATTCACATCCACAGAAAATTCTTCCTGACCTGCACTGATCCTGGCCGTTTCTTTTCCCGTGAGAAAATCCTTTACCAGATATTCCTGATCCTTTTCCCAACCGACCTGTGATCTCCGGAAAGACTCTGTAAATATATCCTTGCCACCGAAATTGAAAGCGGAGATCAGCAAGGTTTCGCCTGGAAGATAAAAGCTCAGTTGCTGATCCTGTTTATTTCCAACAGGAAATCTCAATGGCGTAAAGGCTTTTGGATGACTGAAGAATTCGCAGACCGCCGGATTATCCAGGAAGATCTTTGCTCTTGCCGCTGCTTCCTTATTGCGGAAATCTGTGCCGTCACCAAAGATGCTTCCGAGCGTGATCATGGACAAGATTCTTGTGCGGATATCTCTTTCAGGAAGATCTTTATTCTTCTGAAAATTTTTCATCACCACCACATCCATATTCGTATAAGGCCATAAACTTCCCTGCGCCCACCAGAAATGTGCGGCACTGATCATGGAACCACAGGTACTTCCGTAGTGTGGAAAGCCCGGCATGTCGTTGCGCAGATGCGAGTACACATCTGTCGACAGGAATCGTGTATGTGCATATTGGTTGGGAAACAAAGGAGAGATCGCTTCGGTGATAAAAACTTCGGGCCCCATGATCGAATCTACCAAATGTTTCAGCATTTTCATACCATAATTATAGGCCTGAATTCCGGATCTCACCGAAGGATCATACCTTCTCGCCGACTCCAGCGCACCCGCAGAAAGAAAATCGATCTTGATAAATTTTGCATCGATCGCCTTTGCTTTTTTTAACTGACCGATGATGAATTCTTTTGTATACGGATGCGTGGGGTCAATCGGAAATGCTCCCCAATCACCATCCTTATACGGAATGTAATTCCCTTTTTCATCCTGAAGGATCACATCACGCAAAGGATGTTCCGTATTAGTGAGTTTTGATTCATTGATGTTATTCTTCCAGGTCCAGAGCGCAAAGGGGATAAAATAAAAGCCCATCTGCTGCCCTTTCTTTTTTCCATACCGGCCAACGGATCTTAATACCTCAGTTGTATAAATTCCCTGATCATGCGAATCGATACTCAATACCGGCTCTGTATACTTATTGAAATTAGGAAGTGACTGAATAAAATCAGACACTCTTGCAACATCAGCCGGCATCATTACTTTTTCATAACCCAGCACACCTTCCACGCCAAAGCTGTTCCAGTAAAAAGGCGCCGTCTTTTTCCATTCAAGATAACCCGATACTTTTTTGATGGCTTCACCAAAGCTGGTAAGATCATCGCGGAAATCCGCTGAGGCCGACAGATAAATCAGCGGAGAATAAACATCTTTTCCCTTTTGTGTACCATGTGATACATAATCATGTGTACCATCTTTGCCACCATAAGAATCCGGAAGCGATGGATCATCTTTTGTAGCAGCACCGCCGTATACGATCAGTGAATCAATCTTATTGCTGACATTTCCCGTTCCATAACGGATGCCTGTTTTCCAGAAATCATGCACAAGACTCCCGATCACAAATCCATTGCGCGAAGCCGCATCATACGAAGATGCCAGTTCATAACTGATCCCGCTCAGGCTTCGTGAATTATACGGCCAGCGTTGGGAGATCACATCCACCCAATTATCATTATCAAACGGATAATCCGTGAACAATGATGAGTTACCCGGCACTGATACGGTTCCGCTCTCAGCAGGCAAAACCGTCAGGGGAGAAAAATCCCTTGTCTCTACTGCAACAGCTTTATCATTCGAAGTCGCCTGCGCCCCCAGCAAGACATACGGTTTCGATTCGTACACTGTGATGAATTGTGTCAATCGCAATTGCTTACCCGCTCCATCATGCACAAGGCTGATACAAGTTCCCTTTCCCAGCGGATCATTCACTTCGTCCGCCGTAAAACTATGCTGCGAAAAGGAAGACGAAGAAAATACCCCGCCCTTCACATCTTTCACATAAGCAATTGTATTCTCCAACTGCACCCCTGAAGAATACCGGAAGCTCACTTTCCCATTCGTTAACCCGATCACCACCTTAACATATGCATTGCTTACCACCAGGCTATCCCCGGCAACTTGCTGTTGCTGGGCCATTACCGGCATTGGTAATATCAACATAATAAGAAATGCGATCCTGAAATCTTTTGTTATCCACATCAATTACTTCTTCTTTTTATCTCTTAAACGAGGGACATTAAATCAGTAACTTTTTAAAATATGCTCCGACAACTGTCAGAGCGGGATCTCCTCAAATCGAGGAGTTCCCGGCTCTGGGTTTCCGAAAGGAGACGACGAACTAAGTTTGCCCGGCCTGCCCGCTGAAGCCTGGCGTAGGCGGTGCCGGGATGACAAACCAGTACTGCACTTCTTCAAAAAATTCATCAATTCGCGCAATCCGCGTCCCCCAATCCGCGTCTTAGAACCCCGGGTTTTGATCCGACGGCTTCAATGACCTATTCAACTCAAACTCCCTCGACGAGATCGGAAACAATAAATTCTTATCCGTGATATACGGAGCTGCGTCCGGGTTGTATGTTTTTGTCTGAGAGATCAGCTTTCCGCTTCTTTTCAGATCACACCAGCGCCATCCTTCAAAACCAAGTTCACGCATTCTTTCCTTCAGCAGTTCGTCACGCATTTCTGTTTGAGATGGAGTATGCCCGAGCACGGTTTCCCAGCCGGCAAGTTTGGCTCTCGCCCGGATCTTATTAAGATAGGTTAATGCTTCGCTTGTTCCGTTCAGCTCATTCACCGCTTCCGCATACATCAATACCGCATCGGCATAGCGCAGATAATAAAGATTGCGGGATGAAAGACCACCATTAAGCGATTTGCCTTTTGTGATATCATACTTTTTCATGTGCGGCTTACCTACATCCGCCCACCATGAATAATCAACAGGATTGCCATTCGCATCATAGAACTTATAGCGGATCGAGGCATCTTTTCTTGCATCACCTGTTTCAAAACTGTTCGCGTAATAATCTGTCGGAATCACCACATGACCACCGCCACCAGAATCGGTATTTGAAATATGCCAACCACCCAGCGTATTAGCTTGACCATTTGTATTGCCATTCTCATTGGTGTATTGTATTTCAAACAATGACTCGATATTGTTCTCGTTTTCTTCTTTGAACAGATCTCCGTAATTAGGCATCAGCGCAACATTTGAGACAGACATCAGCGGTTGAAGCGTTGTCTTTGCGCTATTATAATCCTTCATGGTGAGATATACCTTACCAAGCAGGGTGATCGCCGCTTCCTTGTTCACCCGGCCTACTTCCGCAGTACCCTTGCTTTGCAAATGATCAGCTGCAAATTTCAGATCGTCTACCAGCAGTTTGTATACATCCTCCACACTGCTTCTTGGCTTACCACCATTCGCATCTGCCGCTGCATCTTCCACTTCAGTGGGTAATGGTACACCACCGAAAAGCTGAACGAGTTTGAAGTAAAAAACAGAACGAAGGAATTTTGCTTCACCAAGTAAACGGTCTTTTGTTTGCTGCGATGCAGAAGATGATGGAATATAACGGATCGCCGTATTCGCATTCACTACGCCTTTGTACAGAGAATTCCATGCCCCCTGCACGAGCTGGTTCTGTGCACTCATCAGGCTGTTATAACTATTGATCCCATCATAATGCTGCCAGTAACCACCCCAGGTCGGAACAAAGGAGCTGGTCTTGGCTTCATCAGTTCCGACAATACCAACGAAGTAATAATCTCCACTGTTCAGATCCATCATTTTCCGGTAGATACCGGTCACACCAGCAACAGCACCCTGTTCATCTTTATAAAGATCTTCCGGGGAAACAAATGTCTCCGGTGTGATATCAAGTTTTTTGCTGCAGCCGGATATGAGCATTGCCGCAGCTCCGATCGCAACGATGAAATGTTTTTTTATATGATTCATTATGGTAAGCATAAATAATGCGTTTAGTAGTTTTAGAAGCCTAATTGTAATCCAAACAGGAATGTGCGGTAACGTGGATATACATCATACTGTCCAACACCGATCTCAGGGTCCACGCCTTTGTATTTGGTGAACAGGAATGGCTCGACGGCTTGTACATACACACGAAGCGAGCTGATCTTTGCTTTTGCCAAAGCAGAACCAGGCACATCATACGCCAGTGTGATATTCCTGATGCGGATAAAGTCTCCTTTCTGCACCATAAAGCTGGATGTTCCTGACTGCAATGCGCGTAATGACCGGCCAAACTGATTCGGGCGAGGAACATCTGTATTCGTATTATCAGGTGTCCAGTAGTTCAAGCCATCCTTGATCGTGCGCGTCGCGGTTCTGCTTGAATAGTACAGGTAATCCTGGTAAGCTTTGTTTGCGATCATATGACCATATGTATAGTTTGCAAATACAGTCATGGAGAACTGTTTGTACCGGACATAATTCCAGATACCGCCCCATCCTTTTGGCACCGTGCGTCCGATGATGGTACGGTCATACTGATTGATCGTTCCGTTCTTATCCAGGTCTTTTACTCTTACATCACCCGGTCTTGCATCAGGGTTCAATGAGAAATCATCACCGGCCTGGTATAATCCATCATACACATAATCCACGATCAGGCTGTTCGGCGCTTCGCCAACTTTCAGGAAAGGGCTCAGAGAATCCACGCCTGGCAGGAGTTTCGTGATCTTTGATTTGAACTTTGACCAGTTCACATCCATCTGCCAGTCGAAATTATTTGTACGGATGATATTCACTTTCACACCAAGGTCAATACCTTTTGTGTTCATCTCAGAGATATTTATCCATTTGCTGTCAAAGCCCTGAGACGGCGCCAGCGGATTATTCATCAACAGATCGGAAATATTCTTATTGTAGTAATCGAATGTGATACGAATCCGGTTGTCGAAGAACGCGAGATCTGTACCAATATTGAATTGTTTCTGGCTTTCCCATTTCAACGCGGGATTCCCCTGTGTACTGGTTCCTAACTGGAAACCGGAAGTCTGTGTGTTACCATTGTACGGATACGCGCCCGGATTCATTTGCGTATAGATCGCAGCGATGGGAATCTCCTGGTTACCTACCACACCATAACCAACGCGGATCTTTGCATCGCTTATAACTGATCTTGTTTTCAAACCGATGAAAGGCTCATCGATCAATCTCCATGCACCACTCACTGACGGGAAATAGCCGTATTTATTTTCTGAGCCAAAACGTGAAGACCCGTCACGGCGCATAGTGGCGTTGAAAATATAACGGTCTTTGAATTTATAGATCACACGGCCCAGCAGAGAAGATACAGACCAGTTGAAATAATCGCTCGCGATCACATCACGGTTACTGGCGAGACCCATGTTTTTATACGTCAGCTCATCGGTTGGAAAACCGGAGGCTTCTTCATAGTTCCACTCCTGCCTTCTTTGCTGATACGTTGTACCGGCCAGCACATCAAACACATGCTCTTTGGAAGGAGAAAAATGATATGCAAACGTATTTTCCCAAAGGAAATCGCGCCATCCAAAGTTCTGTACTTTAGCCACCCCCTTCTTTGCAAAACCCGCACTGGTAGTGCGTGGGTAGTATTCAAAACGCTGGTTCTTGTACACGTCCAGGTTAAATGCCGAACGGAATGTCAGGTTCTTCAGGATCTTATATTCACCAAAGATGTTCCCGAGAAAACGATCGTCAATATTATGCTGCGGCGTTTGCGTAAGCGTCACCGGGTTATTGAATAAAAGATTACCGCTGGAAGGATCAATATTTGCGGAAGGCTTCCCCAGTGAATCATAGATAGACATCAGCGGGCTGATGGTTACGGCATTATAGAATGCTTCGTTACTCACCACATCATTTTTGATATGCGAGAAGTTCGTATTCAAACCGATCTTGAATTTCGCACTGATCTCAGATTCCATATTCGCTTTTAGTGAGTACCGAACGAAATTGGAACCCTTGATGATACCATCCTGGTTAAGATAGTTACCACTGAGGTAAAATTTATTTTTACCAAATCCATTGGAAAGGCTCAGCGTATGGCTTTGCTGTGGCGCAGTCTGTGTGATCGCATCAACCCAGTCAGTCCATCTTCCGGCAGCCATATTCCGGCGTTCGTCAGCATTGAACAGCAATGAATCAATACCCGGACCTGCAGGCCATGCAACAGGATCTTCATCGCTCAAGCCCTGGCGGCGCAGGTTTACATAGTCATTGATGTTATCAACAAAGTCGTAAGTTTTGATCATCTTTTGCAAACCATAATATGCGTCGTAATTCACGGTAGTTTTACCGCTGTTCGCGCGTTTGGTGGTAATGATCACTACGCCTTCAGCGGCACGTGATCCGTAGATCGCCGCTGCGGACGCGTCTTTCAATACATCTATGGATTCCACGTCATTGGGATTGATCTCGCGGAGATCGTAGGTCACAACTACTCCGTCCACCACATAGATGGGCCCTGTCCCTTGTGTAATGGTATTGATCCCGCGTATGCGCACATTGGTTCCGGCGCCGGGCTGGTGACCTGCATTTGTCACCTGCATGCCGGGAATACGCGCCTGCAAAGCCTGGTTGATATTTGTTACAGGCAGCTCTTTCAATTCTTTTCCGGAGATGCTGGAAATGGCACTGGTCACGTCTTTTTTCTGTTGCTTACCATAACCGATCACTACCACTTCGCCCAATGATTCGGCTGTTTTTTGTAAACGGATCAACAGTGCAGTATCTGACGCTGATACATTTACCGTTTGTGTTTTATATCCAACGTGCGTGATTACCAGCAGGATCCTTCCCTGCACGGTCAACGTAAAATTTCCTTCAGCATCGGTCACCTGTGATGCAGCGATGCCTGTAGAACTGACAGATACGTTCGGCAGCGGATCCTGCGAATCGGCATCGGTCACTTTGCCTTTTAGCATTCTCGTTTGTGCCTGTATACTGAGAAAAGCGATGAGGGAAAGAAATAGCAGAAGGGAGGTTTTCTTCATTGCAATCGTTTTAGGCGTTAATTTGGTTACAGTCAGAATATGGCTAATACAGTTTCGGGTCAAATTTCGGTTGCACGATCCTGAAAGGAAATAGTCATTTTTATGAAAAAGATGGATTTTTATACGGTAGCTTTACACCGTCAAAAAAAATCCATGCAACGGAAACAGTCCAGGAAAAGGCAGGGCTTCGAAGGCCAGAAGCTGATCGTCGTTCCAAAAAAGATCGACGCAGATTTTCTGATGAAAGACGCAATCACCCGGCAGATCTATATTACAGACATTGGTTATTACCCAAAAGCACACCAGCATTATGTTGAAAGACCCAACGGCATTAACCAGCATATCATCATATATTGCGTGGAAGGACGCGGCTGGGTTACGATCGATAAAAAAAGGATGGACATTTCACCGTCCCATTTCATTGTGATCCCTGCCAATACGCCACATAAATACGGTGCAGTGGAATCTGATCCATGGACGATCTACTGGGTACACTTCAAAGGTGATATCGCTACCTACGTGGTCAATCTGATTACAGAAAACTCGCAAAACTATCTACCATATCTTTCATTCAACGAGAACCGCATCAAACTGTTTGAAGAGATCTGTTATAACCTGGAGAAAGGATTCAGTGCAGATAATCTCCGTTATGTCAACATGATCTTTTATCATTTCCTTTCTTCTTTATTATATGAAGAAAAATACAACCAGGCAGAAAAGAAACAAACAAAGGATCCAATCACACGCGCAATAGAAATGATGCAGGAGAATCTGCATACCAATCAAACCCTGAATGATTTCGCAAAGTTCTCGCATTTGTCTGTTTCGCATTTCTCTACGATGTTCCGCGTAAGAACAGGCTTCTCACCTGTTGAATATTTCAATCACCTGAAGATCCAGCAATCCTGCCAGGAATTGGTATTCACACAAAAGCCGGTAAAGGAAATTGCAGACGAACTAGGCTTCTCTGATCAGTATTACTTCTCACGTATCTTTTCAAGGTTCATGGGAATACCGCCCTCAGAGTACAGAAGCAAGAATAAATCCGCAGTCGAATAATATTGATAGCGATCAGTATTACTAAGTACACATTATCACTATGCATTGATCATAATCAATGTAATCAATAACGATCATCATTTGTAGTTCTGCCACTACAAATCCCGGTATTACGGACTACTTCAAAACCAAATTCTACACTACATATTATACATTTTAGCAGCAGTATGTTTGCAGCACGTATTTAAGCAATACGTCTCAACAAATAAAACCCGACCATGAAAAATCTTACTGGCTGCTTCGCAGGATTATTCCTGCTATTTTCTTCGTATACTGCCTTAGCGCAGTCACCCGGTATCATCATCCGTCCCGCAGGAGGCAATGGTATTACGGCATTGAATCCAGACGGGAATGCATACAGTTGCACCGGCTCAACCGGTTTCTTACTGGATGATATCTCAGAAAGTGAAATCCCGTTTAAAATAGTCCCGCCCGCGATCAATGAGCCAACAGGAGATATTGCAACCGGACCAAGCGGCGGCTTTACCGATATTGTACAACGTGTGGATGGCAGCGGTTTTTACTTATATAAGAACGCCACGAATATATTTTTCCGGATGCGTATCGGCAATGTGATCAGTGGTTCAAAAGGATATAGCGTATTGATCGATGCGGACGGAAAGATGGGTATATCAGATCCGAACTATGTGGCGCCTTCAGGCAACAGTCCAGGCAATCCGGGTTTTGAATATGAAGTAGTGTTGGAAACAAATTTCCAGGTGGCGGTTTATTCAATTGATGGAACTGCTACGCCCGGTTCGCCGGTTGCTACTTATCCTCTTGCTTCTAACTCGCAGATCTCCGTGGCGTTATCAACTGATGGCAATAATGCTGATTATTTTTATGATTGGTACGTGCCGCTTTCAGCAATCGGCAATCCTTCATCTGTCCGTCTGGCAATCACGACTGTTACATCCCCATCATCCGCTTTGCAGGGAAGCCGCTCTGATATTTATGGCATCAACGATGCGTTATATTCCAGCACGTCTGCGGCATGGCAGGCGGTTACGAATGCGCAAGCGCCTATCAATCTTTCAGCATTCACCACGATCGATCCGGTCTGTACGGCTGCGCCGGTACTAACAGGAACAATTACAACGGGAGTGAATTCAACTGTATCCGGAACATGGACAAGACTCGACGGAACAAAACCTTCCGTTGCAACAATCACTTTATATAAGAACGGAGTGGCCGCCGGAACCACTGTTGCCACTTCAGGCAGTACCTGGAATATCATTGTACCGGTTGTTGCAAGCGGTGATGTATTCTACGCAAAAGCCCAGGCGGTTGGAGAATCCATGTGTTTGTTATCTAATTCCATTGCATCAACAGTTTGTACAGTATTGCCCGCAGTCCCTGTGTTAACCTGTGCATCACTGAAGGGGATTTCAGGAACGATGCCGTTAACAACCTCAGGTAACACAATAGTGGTGTACCAGGTACCTACCACAACAGCTTCCCCCTTTTCAATTCCGTTAAGCACGATAACCAATCTGACTTATCCGACTACCGGAAGTTTTGCCTTTTTCACCAATGGTTGTTCAGGCGGAACAAACAACGTTGCTTCAGGTACATATATGATCGTAACACAAAACGGAAGTTGCCAGTCGGCACCGGTTTTCGTTTGCGTCAGTTCCGGCAGCAGCGGTGTACCTCCTGCACCATCAACGAACTCAATCAGTCTTTCCGGTTCATTATATCCTACCAGTACAACTGTGAGCGGAACGGGTGCTGTAACAGGTGAGATCCTTCGCTTATTCATCAATGGCGTTTATCAGACATCTATCACTGCAACCGGTTCAGCTTTTTCTTTCACGGGCTTAACGTTGAAAACGAGTGATCAGATCAAAATATATGCACAGAGCGGTGGCTGTATCACACAGTCTGCTGCGTTTGGAGTAAACTGTCAGCTTGATCCTCCATCAATTAAACTGAATGCTACCGGCAATTTGCTCACGGGACAGACATTGCTGGAAGGTTTTTCATCAACCGGCGGATCATCTGTTCAATTATATAAGGGCGTATATCCTTCCGGAACGACCGTAGGTTCTGCGGTAACCGCAGCAGCGAATGGTGCATGGTCAGTAAGTGTTCCTTCATTGGTGAATGCTGAGACGTACTATGCGGTGCAAACTTCCGCAGGTTGTACCAGTACTGCATCGGCTTTGGCAACAGTCTTGTCTCCTTCCGTTTGTCCGGTGATCACAGGTGCGTATTCAGATGCAAACAATGCTGTATCCGGAACACTACCTTCGTCATTTACCGGCACGGTCCGACTCTATATTGATGATGCCCTGATCGGAACACAAAGTGTAAGCGCAGCAACAAGCTGGAATATTACCGTTCCTGCAAACACATTATATTATAATGGTGTATTGCGTGCAACAGCACAGGCAGCCGGCGCAGCGGAAAGCAACGGATGCGGCACTGTAACCGTTGGCTGTACATCACCGGCATTACCAACAGTTACACCATTATCAAGCAGTATTGCTCCCGGCGGAACAGTCACCTATAGCATCACCAATGTGGCCACCGGTGTATGGTATTCACTGATCGATAACAGTGGAATAAGCTATGCATTGTCATTATTAAACCTGGGATCAACGGGTGTCAATCTTACTTCCAACGCATTCGTAACACCGGGCATTTATAACCTGAAAGTTTCCGCCGATGCATTGACAGGCTGTCCTTCATCCGCCAGATCCGTTTCAGTAAATGTGAATCTTACACTGCCCCTGACCCTGCTTGGTTTTAGCGGAAACTACCAGAACAATGCATCTCAATTCAACTGGTCAACTGCGAATGAAGTAAATACAGATTTCTTTGAACTTGAAAAAAGCGAAAACGGATCCAACTTCACCGTTGCAGGAAAGATTCCCTTTGTTGATCATAACAAAACGATCGAAACGTTTGAATACACGCTGGCAGAAGCATTGTTGAAACCAACTTATTTCCGGTTGAAGATCGTTGATAAGAACAGCAGCTCTCAATACAGCAAAACCATTATGCTGAAGCCGGATGCAGATAAAGCAACCGCAATTACTGTAAGCCCGAATCCTTTCACTGAGCAGTTAACGATCTATTATACATCGTCTGCGAAGTCCGAGATCACAGGTATTATCACGAATGCGGCCGGTAATACAGTCAATAAATTTCAGATGGCGATTTCCAAAGGTGTAAATGTTCTTTCCGTTTCGCAGTTGTCGCGTTTACCGGCAGGTATATATTTCCTGTCGATACAAGACAATCAGACAGGCGTGAGAACTATTCAAAAAATTCAGAAGACAAACTGATCAGCGGATAAACGGCCGTGGATGTCGATGTTGGATGTTCGATGGTCGGGTCTTTGTGACGGTTGATTTATAACCAGTGTCGTTTAGTTCTCACTGCTTTTGCACATCTTACCGTTCTTCCAGCTTACGGTTAAAAATAAACCGGTAAGCCGGCAAGGACGGTAAAAAGTTCGGGGAAAGCAACCTGGCTTTTAAGTTGATGAACAGAAAAGTTAATTTATACTGGAGTTCAGCTATACGATATTGGATTTATAACTAATATCATTTAGTTGAGGAGAGAAGATGTAGCGTTTCAAAACTACCCGGCCTCTGTGCGCTGAAGCTTGAGCGCAAGTGCCTGAACCTGGCGCAGGCGGTGGCGAATAAGCCGCCTCTGTTAAAAAAGCAGGTCAAACCCAATGTTACCCCTCCAATATCGGCCATCAATATATTCCATAGCCGGTCCCACGGCCGGTGTACGGATATTTTTGTTAATCACATTATAAATCTTTTCTACTCAAGTCTTAATAATCTGTTTATTCCAGATATTTTTGGCATGAATCTCTCTGTAAGCAATAACAATCCTACCTTTGCAACCCGAAAAACAGAGATTCATGGCTTTTATCCCTAATATACATTTTACCGCACTGATCAAAATAGAAGGCCGTTTAAAGGAATTCAACTTCCGTAAACGTGCTGAAGATGTTTATGATGCAGACACGGCGGATGATCGTGGCAATCGCTGGCAATTCAAATGGAAGAAAGGACCTGAAGGTTGGGAGATCGTCAGTCTTACCCCCACCCTGCCTACATGGATTGCGAATAATAAAGCGATCATCGAGGAAGCGTTTATGAAGCAGCCGGAGGTGAATGGATGATCTTCGAACAGGCAATTACTGGCGCGGGATGAAACTTCCTTGCAAAGAGATTGCAGAGATCCGGATGATGGTTTAAATGCAATGCGCGAGACGACGCATTTTTATTTGACATGCTGATCAGTTTGTAGAATTAATCCTCTCATGATTTTTTTCGCTTTAAACCATCTTATTTTTAAAAGCCTTTGCAATCGCCTCACTTTTACTATTCACCTGTAATTTTTCATATCTTTTGATATGGTTTCTCACCGTATCGATCGCGATAAATTTCTCTGCAGCGATCATTTTATAGGTATATCCATCCACCAGCAATTGAAATTGTGGGCTAGGTCGGCCGTTGAGGTTCGGCGAATTATTGAAACGGCTGGCGGTCGGATAATATTGCGAACAATGGCCAGTGCGATTAGCCCACAATTTTAATTCAATGTCGTTTAGTTAGCAAAGCCTATCTGAGTTGCCTGGCGTAGGGCCCCCTCTAAATCTCCCCCCAAGGGGGAGACCTTAAACAGTCATTATAAAAGAGAAGTCAAATCGTATTGAATACTTATATTCTATACGATTTGACTTCTCTTATTTCGGGCGGTGGTAAGTCTCCCCCTTGGGGGGAGATTTAGAGGGGGCCCTACGCCAGTCAATTCAGGCAAGTTTTCCTAACTAAACGACATTGAATTTTAATTGTGGGTGAGGAATGCGCGATCAGCGCTCCTTCGATAGAAGATCCCCATAATAGAGCCGGTTTGCTTGAAAATCCTCCACGAACGCCTTTCATTCGCAATGTCCTCCATTGCGCCGATTCAACATACCCGGCAACTAAGCCCTGCCCCTAACCCCATATGACCAATCTCATCTTCTCTCCTGACGCTCATCCTCATCTATTCCTTTTGCCAGCGATAATATTGCATCCGTAAAATTCAACCATTACCATTCGCCGTAGTCATGATCTTACCCTACCATTCTAAATTACCCGGGAATGTCTATCTGCTTC
>QFQQ01000013.1 GCA_003243445.1 Citrobacter freundii | reverse complement strand
AATTATAAATGGATTAGTGATGAACGAGAACAATAACAGCAAACAGAATAAGGGCGGTCGTAAGCCCAAGCTCAACCCAAGCACCCACCGCCACGTTTTCCGATTGACAGATGAGGAAAATGCCAAACTTTTATCGCTTTTTGAAGTATCGGGAATGCCCAATAAAGCAAAGTTTATCATTTCGCAAGTGTTCGGAAAGGAAATGAAGTCGGTCAAAATTGATAAAGGAACGGTTGATTTTTATATGCGACTGACTTCTTTTCACAGCCAGTTTCGGGCAATAGGTATCAATTATAATCAGATTGTAAAGCTGTTGTACCGTCATTTTTCGGAAAAGAAAGCCGCAGCTTTCCTGTACAAATTGGAAAAGCAGACGGCTGAAATGGCAATGTTGTGTCAGAAAATCATCCAGCTAACCGAAGAATTTGAAGCCAAACATCTGAAAAAACAGCGTTAGACCTGGATGAGCTATCCATTAAAAGATAAAAATTAATAGCTCATCCACGCTTCATTACCATTAAGAAAATAAAAAAATCAATGAAAAATGATAGCAAAAATCGGAAGAAGCGAAAATTTGTACGGTGCGTTGGCATATAATAATCTGAAAGTGAAAAAGGAAAACGGACAAATTCTGTTTACCAATAAGATAATTGAAACGCCAAGCGGAGCATATACCGTTTCTCAATTAACCCAATCTTTTGAGCCGTACCTTATCGCAAATCGCAATACGCAATATCACACCTTGCATATTTCGCTCAATCCCGACCCGAAAGATAAAGTTAGCGATTACAAGTATAGGGAAATGGCACAAGAATATATGCGGGAAATGGGTTACGGCGAACAGCCTTTTGTGGTCTTCAA
Organism: Citrobacter freundii; assembly: GCA_003243445.1. Taxonomy (GTDB): domain Bacteria; phylum Bacteroidota; class Bacteroidia; order Chitinophagales; family Chitinophagaceae; genus Terrimonas_A. The sequence continues at coordinate 113,697 of QFQQ01000013.1, read as the reverse complement.
ACATACCGATATTGACCGTAGCCATATCCATATCGTATCGGTCTGCGTGGACGAACAGGGCGTGAAAATTTCGGATAGTTTTGAGAAAATGCGGTCTATGAATGTATGCCGTGAACTGGAAAGAAAACACGGTCTGATACCCGCAACGGACAAAGAACATAATCACAATGATAAGGTTTTTCGTCCGGTGGATTATCGGGCAAGTGATATAAAAAGTCAGATTGCTTCGGTCATTCGCCACTTGCCGAACTATTATCAATACCAAACTTTGGGAGAATACAATGCTTTGCTATCCCTGTTCAATATTACTACCGAGAAAGTGGAGGGAGAATTACACGGAAAGGCACAGCAGGGTTTATTGTACATTCCATTGAATGAGAAAGGCGAAAGAGCCGGACATCCGTTTAAGGCTTCGCTTTTCGGAAAGAACGCAGGGCTTCCGGCTTTGGAACTGCATTTTGCGAAATGCAAAACAACACTGAAAGATACCCCAGCTAAACAGACCTTAAAATCAGCCGTTACTATTGCCCTGCAATCCACAAACAATGAACAGGCTTTTAAAAAACAATTAGGGGAACAAGGGATTAATGTTGTGGTGCGTAGAAATGACACGGGACGTATTTACGGAATGACCTTTATAGACCACAATTCTAAAAGCGTATGGAACGGTTCACGTTTAAGCAAGGAACTTTCCGCCAATACCTTTAATGATTATTGGAACAACAACATCAAACCGGATATTAAAGAACCAACTGTACAACTGCCAAAAACATCCCCATCAAATGATGCGGATCTTCCTGCGGAAGAACCACATCATTTGTTCGATTTCTTAACTACTGAAAAACACGAAGACCGTTTGATTGAAGCCTTTGGAGGTTTGCTTATACCTGAAGCACAGGGAGAAGACTACGAGGAACAGGGCTTTGCCAACAAAATGAAGAAGAAACGTAAACGCAAAAGAGGTCAGCAGTAGTATTCAGCCAAATACCGCCACTCAAAGCCAATGACTGCCAAATTCTTATAGCCACTATGTAGAGCCTATAAATTCACGCCCGAACATTAAAACTTAAAATAATGCAGGGAGAAGACGATTTAAGAGGACTTGCCAAGATAATGGCTTTTATGAGGGCAGTAAGTATTCTATTGGTACTGATGCACCTTTATTGGTTTTGCTACGGTTTCTTTATGGAACGTGGCTGGACACTGGAAGTAATCAACAAGATATTAAGCAATTTTCAGCGTACTGCCGGGCTGTTTTCGCACACTTTATATACCAAAGTATTTGCTTTGGTATTGCTGGCTTTGAGCTGTCTGGGAACCAAAGGTGTAAAAAATGAAAAAATAACCTGGTCTAAAATTTACGTGGCTTTAGGAGTTGGTTTTGTGCTGTTCTTTCTGAACACACCATTGTTAAAACTATCTCCGGTAATAGGCACATTTCTTTATATCCTTACTATCTCGTTAGGTTATATCGCCTTGTTGATGGCAGGTGTATGGATGAGTCGACTGCTTCGTACCAATCTGATGGATGATGTTTTCAATAATGAGAACGAGAGCTTTCAGCAGGAAACAACGCTGATGGAAAACGAATATTCTGTCAATCTTCCCACGAAGTTTTATTACAAAGGCAAATGGAACAATGGCTGGATTAACATAGTCAATCCTTTTCGAGCCTCAATTGTGTTGGGTACTCCGGGGTCAGGAAAATCGTATGCAATCGTAAACAATTATATCAAGCAGCAGATTGAGAAAGGCTTTAGTATGTATATCTACGATTTCAAGTTTGACGACCTTTCAACCATTGCATACAACCATTTATTAAAGCACAGGGATAAGTACAAAGTACAGCCTAAATTCTACGTTATCAACTTTGACGACCCACGCAAGAGCCATAGGTGTAATCCACTCAATCCCGATTTTATGACGGACATTTCCGATGCTTACGAAGCAGCTTATACCATAATGCTTAACCTTAACAGGTCGTGGATACAGAAGCAAGGGGATTTTTTCGTGGAAAGCCCAATTATCCTATTGGCAGCAATTATATGGTATCTGAAAATCTATGAGGACGGTAAGTATTGTACTTTCCCACACGCTATTGAATTGCTGAATAAAAAATATTCGGACGTATTCACGATTTTAACTTCCTATCCCGATTTGGAAAACTACTTATCGCCGTTTATGGATGCTTGGCAAGGCGGTGCACAAGACCAATTACAGGGACAGATTGCATCGGCAAAAATTCCTTTGTCAAGAATGATTAGCCCGCAACTGTATTGGGTAATGACAGGGGATGATTTTTCATTGGATATCAACAACCCACAAGAACCGAAAATACTTTGTGTAGGTAACAACCCTGACCGTCAGAATATTTATTCCGCAGCATTGGGTTTGTACAATTCAAGAATTGTAAAACTCATTAACAAGAAAGGACAGTTAAAGAGTTCAGTAATCATAGATGAGTTGCCCACGATTTACTTCAGGGGACTCGATAACCTTATCGCAACTGCCAGAAGTAATAAGGTGGCAGTATGTTTAGGATTTCAGGATTTTTCGCAATTAACAAGGGATTATGGCGACAAAGAGAGCAAGGTAATACAGAATACAGTAGGTAATATTTTCAGTGGTCAGGTGGTTGGAGAAACGGCAAAGAGCCTTTCGGAACGCTTCGGAAAAGTATTGCAGAAACGCCAAAGTATGACGATTAACCGCAACGATAAATCTACCTCTATTTCCACACAGTTAGACAGTCTTATTCCGGCTTCCAAAATTTCAACGCTCACACAGGGTATGTTTGTCGGTTCCGTATCGGACAACTTCGATGAACGTATCGAGCAAAAGATATTTCACGCTGAAATTGTCGTGGACAATGAAAAAGTTGCCGCAGAAACTAAGGTATATCAGAAGATACCGGAAATCCTATCCTTTGTTGATGAACACGGAGAGGATAAAATGAAACAGGAAATCGAAAGCAATTACCGTCAGATAAAAATAGATATTGTAAATATTATTGAAAGCGAAATGGAGCGTATCAAGAATGATCCAAACTTACTGCATTTGCTTTCACGGTAAGTAATAAAAAAGTGTCTGAATATCTAAATTCTGCAACAGTTTATCTGGATACAGTATAAATTACGGTGAAATGTGGGATTAAATTTGGGATTAAATGTAGTTTTCAGTAACTTTGTGAGTATGAAAAAAGTGCTCGCAATATTTTTTCTATCTACATATCTTATTTCAACAACAGAGTTAGGTCAGTTGTTGAAGTTTCCTATGCTGGTAGAGCATTATTTCGAGCATAAAGAAAAAAATCCTCAAATTTCCGTCATGGAGTTTCTGGTACTTCACTACGAAGGCAACCACCTTGAAAATCATCCTCACGATGATGACTATGATCAGGATCAAAAACTACCTTTCATTATGCACGGAGACGTATTAAGCTTTTGCTTCGTATATCCCCAACCGCTTTTTTTTGAATCAATTCATAAAATTGACATACGAGAATCGTCTAAGGTAGTTTCTTTTGACGATGCATTTATCTCCAACCAGTTTCTTTCTTCTATTTGGCAGCCTCCAAGATCTTGTTAATTCTTTTTTAACCAATTGACTTTTCGTAAATTCTTTTTGCACTTTGCATAAAGGAAGGTTTGCTATGCAGTATTAACACATTCTATTGAATGCAGGTTTGTGTTATACTTTGGGGAAAAAGATTTTATTTCTTTTTCGATTTCCTCCAAAGTTAAAAAAAACATTGCCTCATTGTTATTTGTGTGCCTATTCATGGACTTTTCTTATGGCATGATTGTATAGAATTTCATCTTCAACTCAATTTTTAGGGTATTCTGTATAGTCTGCCTGAAAAATTGTTGAGGTGCGATTTTGTTATGCACTGATCTCCTACATGAAAGTGTTATATCATTATTGTTCATTTCTGTCTCCATAAAACCGGGGCTTCATGGAATGTGGTTGTCAATTGGTTAATCCTGTTATTTTATTTACGATAAATACTGCTGTATCTATTTGTAATTGTATTGAATAATAATTTGATTAACAAGTAAAACTATGCTTACTAAAATCATTGAGTTTTCCGTAAGGAATAAACTCATCATAGGGCTTTTGGTCATTGCGCTCATTGGAATTGGCACCTACCAAACCACGAAATTACCAATTGATGCTGTGCCTGACATCACCAACAACCAGGTACAGGTTATTACGATAGCACCTTCTTTTGGTGCGACGGATATTGAACGCCTGGTTACCTTCCCCATAGAACAAGCAACGGGCAACATTTCCGGCACCAAAGAAATACGCAGCTTTTCCCGTTTTGGACTCTCGCTCGTTACCATTGTTTTTGATGATGATATAGATGTTTATTGGGCAAGACAACAGGTGGCTGAACGTTTGCAGCAAGTGCAAAGTCAAATCCCCCAAGGGATCGGCACACCGGCATTAGGACCAATTTCTACCGGCTTGGGCGAAATATATCAATATGTAGTCCGCCCCAAAAAAGGTTACGAACAAAAATATGACATCGCCGAACTGCGTACCATTCAGGACTGGATTGTGCGCAGGCAGTTATTAAGCGTAAAGGGGGTTGCTGAAGTGAGTAGTTTCGGTGGCAAACTCAAGCAATATGAAATTGCAGTAAATCCTGACAAACTCAATGCCTACGGGATTAGCATCAACGATATTTTTTCGGCTTTGGAAGAAAACAATCAAAATACCGGTGGTGCATATATCGAAAAAGGGCCTACCGTTTTATATGTCCGCAGCGAAGGCCTGATAGGCAGCCTGGAAGATATCGGCAATATTTCCATTGCAAATAAAAACAACGAAACACCTTTGTTTATCCGTGATGTGGCAAACGTGAAAATGGGTTATGCCACTCGTTATGGGGCTATGACTTACAACGACCAGGGCGAAGTTTCGGGTGCCGTAGTGATGATGCTGAAAGGTGCAAACAGCAGCGAAGTCATCAAGAATGTAAAAGCTAAAGTAGCCCAAATACAGAAAACCCTGCCCGAAGGCGTAGTCATTGAGCCTTTCCTGGACCGTACCAAAATGGTCAATAATGCCATCAGTACAGTAGAAAAAAACCTGATGGAAGGCGCACTGATTGTAGTGCTCGTTTTGGTTCTGTTCCTTGGGAATTTCAGGGCGGGGTTACTGGTAGCATCGGTTATTCCGCTGGCCATGCTTTTTGCCATCTGTATGATGAATTTGTTTGGGGTAAGCGGCAACCTGATGAGCCTTGGAGCCTTGGATTTCGGGCTGATTATAGACGGTGCCGTCATCATTGTAGAATCGGTGATGCACCAACTGTCGCATAACGCCAGATTTCAGCAAATGACCAATTTATCCAAAAAGGAAATGAATAATACGGTAATTGGTTCTGCGGGGAAAATGATGAACAGTGCTGTATTCGGGCAGATCATCATTCTGATCGTTTACCTTCCCATCCTAAGTTTGCAAGGTATAGAAGGCAAAATGTTCCGACCGATGGCACAGACCGTAGCCTTTGCTTTATTGGGCGCATTTTTATTATCGCTTACCTATATCCCAATGATGAGTTCCTGGGTACTGAGCAGGAAAATCAGCCATAAGCACAATCTTTCAGATAGGGTTATGCGTCGTGTAGAAGCCTTCTACCAAAAATTTTTGTTAAAAGCCATCCGCATGCCCAAACGCATTATCGCCGTGGTTTCAGTTTTATTTATTGCGGCCATTTTCGTGATGTCGAGATTGGGAGGCGAGTTTATCCCCTCTTTGGAAGAAGGCGATTTTGCAGTGGATACCAGGGTCTTAACGGGAAGTAACCTTAATACGACCATTGCAAGTACCCAAAAGGCCGCCCATATCCTAAAAACACGCTTTCCTGAAGTGATAAAAGTAGTAACCAAAATAGGTAGCGGCGAGGTACCCACAGACCCGATGCCGATGGATGCCAGCGATATGATGGTGATTCTGAAAGACAAAAGCGAATGGACATCTGCCAAAACTTTTCCGGAACTATCGGAGAAAATGAGCAAGGCCTTGGAAGATGTACCGGGAATTACAGCAGGTTTTCAATATCCCGTAAATATGCGGTTCAATGAACTGATGACGGGTGCAAGACAGGATGTGGTCCTGAAAATTTTTGGGGATGATTTGGATTCCCTGGCAGCGACGGCTGACAAATTAGGGAAAATAATCAATACGGTGGATGGCGTACAAAACCTTTATATAGAACCTATAACCGGAATGCCCCAGGTTATTATTACCTATAACCGCCCAATGATTGCCCAATACCATTTGTCTGTAGCCGGCATCAACAAGGTGGTCAATACGGCATTTGCCGGACAAAGCACCGGTTTGGTTTTCGAAGGGGAAAAACGTTTTGATATGGTTGTAAAACTAAATGCCGACGTGCGGAAGAATCTGGAAGACGTACAGAATTTATTGATTCCAACACCATCCGGTAATCAGATTCCTCTTTCACAGTTGGCAGATGTGAAGATAAAAGATGGCCCCAATCAAATTCAGCGGGAGAATACACAACGCAGGATTATTGTCGGCTTCAATATAAAAGGCCGGGATGTGCAAAGTATTGTTCAGGAATTGCAAGCCAAAGTGAATGCGCAAATCAAGCTTCCGGCCGGGTATTCTATTACTTATGGCGGTTCGTTCGAGAATCTGAACCAGGCAAAAAGCCGTTTGATGGTTGCGGTGCCTATTTCATTGGCTTTGATATTCATTCTCTTATTTTTTGCTTTTAAATCAGTGAAGGAAAGTTTATTGATTTATACCGCAATCCCATTATCCACCATTGGCGGAATTTTCTTTTTAGCACTTCGGGGAATGCCTTTTAGCATAAGTGCCGGTATAGGTTTCATTGCACTGTTCGGCGTGGCTGTTTTAAATGGAATTGTTTTGGTCGCCGAATTCAACCGTTTAAAAAAATCAGGAATCAAAAACATTGTCCGCATCGTGGTGGACGGAACAGAATCCCGTTTACGCCCCGTGCTGATGACCGCATTTGTGGCTTCATTGGGTTTTATTCCAATGGCGCTGAGCAATGGTGCAGGTGCAGAGGTGCAGCGTCCGCTGGCAACGGTAGTTATTGGTGGACTGATGGGGGCTACTTTGCTCACATTATTCGTTCTTCCTTTATTGTTCATCGCATTTGAAAAAGGTTTTACAATGAATCTATTCAAGAAAAAAGCAATCACATTATTGATCGTTTCAGGGATTTCTTTAATGGGAATGGGTTCTGTTAAAGCACAGGAAAAAATCACATTAGACAGGGCTATTGCATTGGCTGTTCAAAATAATCAAAATTTAAGAACTGAAAAACTGAAGGCCGATTATGCCAAGGCCATCATCAAAACTTCGGCTGATATTCCGCAGACCAGCATTACGGCAGATTATGGACAGATTAACGGTGCATACAACGATACCAAGTTCGGAATTTCACAGAATATCGCATTTCCAACGGTTTATAAAATGCAGAAAGAATTGTTTACACAGGAATGGAAATACAGTTTGCTGAATGTTTCGTTGAAAGAATTTGAATTAAAAAAAGCCGTTACCCAAACTTTTTATGCCATCCTGTTCTGGCAGGAAAAGGAAAGGCTGCTGCTAAAAGCAGATTCCTTATACGCTGATTTTTATGCTAAATCTTTGTTGCGCCTGCAAAAAGGAGAAAGCAATATTTTGGAAAAAACCACTGCACAGAATCAAAAGGCTGCTATCAATATCCAGTTGAAACAGGTGCAGCGGGAATTAGAAACAGCGAAGTTGCAGTGGCAATGGTTATTAAATTCGGATACGGTCTATAAAGTGGAATCCCCTGAAAAGATAATTCCGCTACAGGTGGATGAAACCGGCAAAAACCCTGTTATACAGGTTTTGGAACAGCAGAAAAATATTGCAGCGAGCCAAACTAAAGTAGAAAAATCCAAGTTGCTGCCCGGTTTGATGATTGGTTACAATCTCAACAGTTTCAAAGGAACCGGAGCCGATGATAAGTTATACAACGCTTCCCCTCAATTCCATTCTGTACAGGTTGGTTTTTCCATTCCTGTTTTTTCACAGTCGCAAAGAGCGAGAATCAATGCTTCCAAAATCACGGAAAGTATTACCGAAAACCAATTGCAGGCTACAAGTGCTTATTTACAGAACCGGTATAAACAACTCTCGGAAAACTATCAGCGCAATTTGGAAATTGTAAACTATTATGAAAGTGAAGGGCTAAAAAATGCGGCAGTCGTTACCGAAACAATACAAAAGCAGTTCACCAACGGGGAAATCAATTACCTGGACTTTGTAATGCTCTTCAATCAAGCCATCAGTATTCAAAGTAATTACGCTGATGCTGTCAAAATGCTGAACGATACTATTATACAAATCAATTATCTCAATTAAATTCTTATGACAATGTATTCATTCGATATAAAAAATAAAAACCGGGGCATGCTGAAAATACTGCTTCCCGTTCTGGGAATATTGTTGCTGGTTCAATGCCAAAACAAGCCTAAAGAAGATGTTAAACAAGCTGTTGTAAATGAAAGCAATACCGTAGTATTAACGGATGCCCAATTAAAAAATGCGGCTGTTGAAACGGTACGCCTTTCAGAAAAAAACATTGCCACTGTTTTAAAATTAAACGGAAAGATTGACGTGCCGCCGCAAAACCTGATTTCGGTAAGTGTGCCTTTGGGCGGTTTTTTGAAGAGCACCCGCTTACTGCCCGGAATGTATGTGCGCAAAGGGGAAACTATTGCCGTGATGGAAGACCCGCAGTATATAAAACTGCAACAGGACTATTTGCAGGCCAAATCAAAACTGCACTTTGCTCAGCTGGATTACCAGCGACAAAAAGACCTCAACCAAAGCCAGGCCAGCAGCGATAAGGTAATGCAGACTGCACAGGCAGAAGTGAATAACCAGCAGATTATGATGAATGCCCTGGCACAGCAATTACGCCTTATCAACATCAATCCCAATAGCCTGAATGCGAATAAAATCACTAAAACCATTCCGGTTTACAGCACGATCAATGGCTTTGTGAGCAAGGTAAATGTGAACATCGGGAAATATGTAAATCCTGCAGACATATTATTTGAATTAGTCAATCCCAACGATTTGCACCTCAATTTGAAAGTCTATGAAAACGACATAGATAAACTGAAAATCGGGCAAAAACTAATGGCCTATTCCAATGCAGAACCTGGCAAAAAATATGAAGGGGAAATCATCCTTATCAGCAAAGACATCAGCAGCGATGGTATTTCGGAAGTGCATTGTCATTTTGACCCCTATAACAAAAGCCTGTTGCCGGGCATGTACATGAATGCCGAAATAGAAACCAAAATCTCGTTCGCTCATGCCGTTCCGGAAGAAAGCATCGTGAATTTTGAGGGAAAGGATTATGTGTTTGTACAAACTGCCAGACAAACCTATAAAATGCTGCCCATAACCGTAGGGGAGAAAGAAAATGGTTTTGTCCAGATTGTAAATGATGCTGATTTTACAGATAAAAATATCGTTTCCAAAAATACCTATACGCTCTTAATGAAACTAAAAAATACGGAGGATGAAGAGTAAAGGAGGTTTTTTAAAGGGCAGAGCAAAAAGCTTGGTATTTACATTAAGAGGAACTTGGTATTTAATCACAACCGAAGATGCTGCGAAGGCTCAGTTCTTTCTTTGTTCTGTTTTCATTGTGATAGGATTTTATTTTGGTATCAACCGTTATGAATGGATGTTTCAATTAGCTGCTATCGGAGCGATACTCGCAGTGGAGGCGTTAAATACAGCGGTAGAAAAATTATGCGATTTCATCCATCCTGATTATCACCCGAAAATAGGTTTTATCAAAGACATCTCTGCGGGAGCTTCAGCCTTCATGGTACTGGTTTCGATAGTATGTGCTTCTATTATCTATTATCCCTATTTGTTCCATGATTAACTCAAATTCAATTATGAAAAAAATATTTTTAAGCAGATATGGATTGCTGCTTTCAACAATAATTATTTACATTATTACGTCTTTTTTGATAAGGCTTACACTTAGCATTATTTCTTTTCATAATCTTGACGGACATGTATATAATATGCTATGCACATTCGCCATTGGCTTATGTTACGATATCACGGTTGCTTTATTTATTACCACTTTCTATAATGTTTATCTGCTGCTTTTCCCAACCTGTTTTATTGGTTCTATAGCGGACAGAATACTTACTTTTTTCATACTGATCGTAACGCTCTTTATCACCTATTTTGGTTCTGTCGCAGAGTTTCCGTTTTGGGATGAATTTGGGTCACGATTTAATTTTATTGCAGTAGATTATCTCATTTATACGTATGAAGTTATAGAAAATATTAAAGAATCCTATCCTTTACCGTTACTGATCGGGGGATTGCTATTGTTAGTACTATTAACCTTGTTTTTACTAAATAAGAAGAAAATTTCCCGCGCTGCTTTTACCAATAAAATGCCTTTTAAAAAAAGGTTGGTCGTATCATCAGCCTTATTGGCAACGACCGCCCTTTTGGGTATTTCCCTGACCAATAAAAATGCGGAGTTCAGTAAAAACACAACTGTAAATGAGCTTAGCAAAAATGGTATTTTTTCCTTTTTTGCTGCATTCAGGTCTAATGAATTAGATTATGATGCTTTTTATCTGACCCTGTCACAACGCGATGCATACACTATTCTAAAAAAAGAATTAGTGCAAGGAAACCAAGAATATGTTTCAACGGATTTTGACGCCATTTCGAGAATTACCAAAGGGAACGGGCAACCGGTTCAATATCCGAATATTATTTTGGTTACCATAGAAAGTTTTAGTGCTGAATTCCTGTCTGCTTTTGGTAATAAAAAAAATATTACGCCAAATTATGATTCAATGGCAAATGAAAGCATATTTTTTAGAAATATGTATGCAACCGGAACACGTACAGTTCGTGGAATGGAAGCCTTAGCACTGTCGGTTCCGCCAACACCTGGAAATAGTATTGTACGAAGACCGAATAATAAAAACATTTATTCCATCGGTACGGTGTTAAAAGAAAAAGGGTATCAGCTAAATTTCATTTATGGCGGAGATGGTTATTTTGATAATATGAATACTTTTTTCGGAGGACAAGGTTTTGATATTATTGATAGGGACAGGGGGAATCCGCTATCTGATAATATTGATACACAGCGTTTTCCTATTCAGGATAACGAAGTCAGCTTTGAAAATGCCTGGGGTATTTGCGATGAGGATATTTACAAACAATCCATCAAAAATGCCGATTCAGAGTTTCGGCAGAATAAACCGTTTTTCCAGTTTATAATGACCTCTTCCAACCACAAACCTTACACCTTCCCCAACGGAAAAATAGATTTACCGCAAGGAGATAGAGATGGAGCTGTAAAATATACTGATTATGCACTGGGCAAATTCATCAATCAGGCAAAAACAAAACCGTGGTTTAAAAATACGGTTTTCGTAATCGTCGCTGACCATTGCGCAAGCAGTGCCGGAAAGTGGGAGATTAACATTGAAAAGCACCGTATTCCGGCTATAATCTATAATCTGAACCATCAGCAAACGCAAATAGACCGCTTGGTTTCTCAAATCGACCTCATGCCAACGCTATTGGGATATTTAAACTGGAATTACCAGTCTTCATTTTATGGCAAAGATATTAATCAAACCAAAATTGGCGATGAAAGAGCATTTATTGGGAACTACAGAACACTTGGATTATTAAAAGGAAACGTTTTTACACAACTGAATGATAAAAAAAGAGTAACACAATTCCGTTGGAATGAACGGAGTAAAACAATGTCAGAGGTTAAAGATACCAATAATCGTTTTTTAATTACTCAAACAATAGCCTGTTATCAAACAGCCAGTGAGCGATTTAAAAAAGGACGAATGAAAGAAAAGCAGCATTAGACAGCATATTTTATCGGCAAAATTCAGCACTAATGGTATCGTTAAAAACCATTTATAAAAATTAAAAACAATGAAAAAAATACTCTTAATTCTCCATGTGATGGTGATGTCCCACGCATTTGGGCAGACCGCGATAGAAAACGCAAAACAACAAGCCAAAGAACAGCACCGATTGATTCTATTGAATTTTTCGGGTTCAGATTGGTGTGTACCCTGCATCAAAATGCACAAAACTATTTTTGAAAACGGAACCTACAAACAAATGGCCGACAGCCTTTTGGTGTATGTAAATGCGGATTTTCCGAGAAAAAAGAAAAACCAGCCCTTATCCCAAACCATAAAGGAAAATGAAGCTTTGGCAGATAAATATAATCCCGGCGGCGCTTTCCCTTTTACCCTTTTACTGGATGCGGATGGAAAAATAATAAAAACCTGGGAAGGCCTCCCGAAAGAAGGTGTTGATGGGTTTACAAACGAAATCATAACCCTATACAAAAAAGTAAAAAAATGACAGCAAAGGAATTTCGCAAAACCGAAAAGCTGATGGGCAATGCCTTTGAAATCACGGTAGTGGGAGCAGATGAGGTTTTAGCCTATCAACAAATTGATTCCGCCATTGGGGAGATTAAACGGATTGAGCAATTGTTTACCACTTTTAAAACGGACAGTCAGACCAACCTGATTAATAACAATGCCGGAATACAGGCGGTGAAAGTAGATGAAGAAGTTTTTAACCTGATAGAAAGAAGCCTCCGCATCAGCCGTATTACCAATGGTTTTTTTGACATCACTTACGGAGGTGTGGATAAAAGTCTGTGGAATTTTGATCGGTCAATGACCAGACTGCCCGATGCCGAAACGGCAAAAAAACTGGTTTATCTCATTAATTATCAAAATGTAATCCTGAACAGGGAGAACAGTACGGTCTATCTCAAAGAAAAAGGGATGCGTATTGGTTTCGGTGGAATTGGAAAAGGCTATGCCGCAGAAATGGCCAAGAATGTTTTGCAAAAACAAGGTGTAGGTTCAGGTATCATCAATGCTTCAGGAGACTTAACAGTATGGGGTACACAGGCTGATGGTAAACCCTGGACAATAGGCATTGCCAACCCGGACCAGGCCCGGCTGCCATTTTCTTATTTGAACCTTACGGACACTGCCATTGCCACCTCGGGAAACTATGAAAAATATGTGAAGGTTGGCGGTAAAAAATACTCGCACACCATCAATCCGAAAACAGGTATGCCAATTACCGGGATAAAAAGTGTAACGGTTATTTGCCCCAATGCAGAAATCGCAGATGCTATGGCTACCCCTATCAGTATTATGGGCGTTAAGGCAGGATTGGAAATGATAAACCAAATCCATCAGATAGAATGCATCATCATAGATGACAAAAACAAAATATTCACTTCAAAAAATATCAATTTAATATGAAAACAAATAAAATAATCCTGCTAAGTGCTATCGGTACATTATCGCTTGGTTCCTGCACCACAGTGAAAGAATATCAGAAAAACAAACTCAACGATGCCGAAATGGTATTGAGCAACCGTACCATAGAAAAAACTGAACTTAACTTTCAATCTTACCGTGAAGGAGCCTCCGGAGCCAATGCCGGAAAAAGTGGCGGGGGTTGTGGATGTAATTAAAATCAGTGAAATAGTAACCCGAAAAAGAAAAATGAAAAGAATATATATTAGTGCATTAGGACTTTTTAGTTTTTATCAAATCCAGGCACAGCAAATAAAAACAGATTCTGCATCGGTCGGAAAATTAAAAGTTGATGAAGTAAATTTAGTGTCCAGTTATTACAAACAGGATGGGAACAATTCTGCGGTAACGGGAGGTATCGGAACAGAAAAGCTGACCGATATTTCCAATATAATCAATGTGAAACTCATCCGATATGACAAGAAAAAACGCAAACACACTTTTGGGGCAGAATTGGGCATAGACCACTATACTTCTGCCTCTTCGGATATGATAGACCTCAAGGCCAATTCCTCAGCATCCAGTCAGGACATCAGAGTTTATCCTTCCTTGAGCTGGCAGGTAGAAAATGAAGAAAAGGGAAACAGTTTTATGGCAGGCGTGTCTTCTTCCACCGAATATGACTATCAATCTTTTGGGGCAAATATTGGTTTCTCCAAAAAAACAGCCAATAAAATGGGAGAATTAACAACCAATCTTCATGCGTATATCGATCAGGTAAAACTTATTCTTCCCATAGAATTGAGGCAAGGGACAGCAGAAGACGGCGGAACAGATAGCCGGAATACTTTTGCGGCATCACTTTCTTATTCGCAGATTATCAATGCCAATTTACAGCTCGTATTTCTTGTAGATGCCGTTCAGCAAAACGGACTATTGAGCCTTCCGTTTCACCGTGTATATTTTTCGGATGGAAGCGTACATCAGGAAAAACTTCCTGATAACCGGTTCAAGCTCCCTTTGGGTTTCCGTGCCAATTATTTCTTGGGTGACCGGTTCATTATCCGAACCTATTACCGCTATTATACAGATAATTGGGGTATAAATTCACATACTTTCAATATAGAAACACCGGTAAAATTATCCCCTTTTGTTTCCCTCAGTCCTTTCTACAGGTATTATACCCAGACAGCGGTAAAGTATTTCGGTGCCTACCAAACACACAACGAATCCAACGGGTTTTATACCAGCAATTATGATCTGTCCGGATTTAACAGCCAGTTCTTTGGTATGGGGGCCAGGTTCAATCTTCCCAACGGATTATTAGGAATCTCAAAATTCAATATGATTGAAATACGCTATGGGCATTATACAAAAACAACCGGTATGAAGGGTGATATCATTTCGTTGAACCTTAAGTTTAAATAAAATGAAGCGTGTTTTCTTAATATTTCTTCTATTTCCAACCTTGCTTTTTTCTCAAAACATAGAAGCAGATAGCAGCATTTTGTCTAAAACAACCAATCCTGCTTATCAGTTTTCCACTAAGAAGCTCATCATTCCCACAATTTTGGTTTCTTATGGTGTTTTAAGTCTAATGTCAGATGGTTTGAAAACACTTAACCAATCTACCCGTCACGAGAGCAGGGAACATATTTTGCCTGGTGCTAAGATTGACAACTACATGCAGTATGCTCCTGCTATTGCAGTCTATGGACTCAATCTGTCGGGGGTAAAAGGAAAACATAATTTCAGGGACAGAACCATCATATATGCAACCTCCCAACTCATATCAGCGGCAATGGTTTTGCCCACCAAACAGTTGGTTGGCGAGGAACGTCCGGATGGTTCCAGTAAGACTTCCTTCCCTTCCGGACATACGGCAACGGCTTTTTCATCCGCACATTTTATGTTCAGGGAATATAATGAAACCAATTTTTGGTTGGGTATTTCCGGCTATCCGATTGCTGCCATGACAGGAATCTACCGGATTTTTAATGACAAACATTGGGTTGGTGACGTGATGACCGGAGCAGGCATTGGCATTCTATCGACAGAAGTGGCGTATTGGTTGTTTCCAACCATTTCAAAATGGTTTGCAAATAAAAAGAATCAGGCATCACTGGTTATTCTACCTACTTATCAAACAAAACAATTTGGATTAGCAATCATTAAAACATTTTAAAATATGAAAATGGAAAACAAAAATCAGTTTACAGTAATTCACCGGATTTTACACTGGTCTGTTGCACTATTAATGTCTATTTTATTTATTACCGGATTTTTACGGATGTACTGGATGAGCAAAAAAACAATTATAGATACGGTTGAAACCGAGATGCAAAGCCACAACATTTCACTTGAAAAGGGACAGATAATACCTATCGTAAAAAGCATTCAGAAACCGATGTGGGAATGGCATGAATATGCTGCCTACATTATGTTTCTGGCATTCTTAGTAAGGATAATTTATATGCTCGTAAAGGGAATTAAATTTCCTAATCCGTTGAAGAAATCCCAATCAGTAAAGGAAAGAATGCAAGGATTTATTTATGTAATTTTTTATCTGTTCATCGCCGTTTCTATTGTTACAGGATTTTACCTGAAATGGGTGGACGGTCAATGGAAAGAACCGATGGAAGCTGTTCATAAGTGGGCCATTTATTGGTTTCCGATATTCATTTTATTGCATTTTGGCGGAATTGTAATTGGTGAGTTAACCAGCAAAAAAGGCATTGTGTCTAAAATGATTGGAGGATAATAAAAATAATATAAACTATATAAATAATTACAAAAATGGAATTGGAAAAACATTATGTAAATAAAGCCGGGTGGCTCAGAGCGGCGGTACTTGGTGCGAATGACGGTATTCTTTCTACAAGCAGTATCATTATCGGTGTGGCGGCTGCAAGTGATTCTCGTGAAACAATCATTTTAGCGGCACTTGCAGGAGCTATTGCTGGTGCAATGTCTATGGCCGCAGGTGAATATGTGTCGGTAAGTTCTCAGGCAGATTTAGAAAATGCAGATTTAGAGAGAGAGCAAAGAGAATTAATAGAAATGCCTGAAATTGAATTAAAAGAACTGGCAAAAGTTTATCAAAAAAGAGGATTAGACGAACAATTGGCATTACAGGTAGCCCGGCAATTAACAGCACACGATGCTTTGGGTGCCCACGCAAGAGATGAGTTAGGTATAAATGAAATTACAGAAGCAAAGCCATTTCAGGCAGCATTGGCTTCTTTTGCTTCCTTTATTATAGGGGCGGCATTACCCTTTCTGGTTACGCTTATAGCCCCGGTAAAAGCGATGATTTATTGTCAATATATTTTCTCGCTTTTGTTTTTGGTATTGCTTGGAACTATTGCAGCAAATGCAGGCGGTTCCAATCTCAAAAAAGCAATAGGCAGAATTTGTTTTTGGGGAACAACCGCAATGCTAGCCTCGGCTTTGGTGGGATATATTTTTGGCGTAAATATTTCCTAAAATAGGAACGGCAGCATCAAAGGAACATTCGGATTTTAGTCCTAATGTAATGTCAATTTAATAAAACATTGATACTATGGATATATCAAAGCAAAATTATTTAAAAAGAATCGCGGAGTATGTAGTAAGCCTATTTGATTCAAAGACTACCGCTGAACTATGCTATCATAATCTGGAACACACAAAGGCTGTTGTTAAAAATGCTGCTGAAATGGCAGATTTCTATCGTTTGAAAAATAAGGAGAGATTTATTTTATTGGCAGCAGCATGGTTTCACGATACCGGTCAATTATTTGGGCCAATGGATGGTCATGAAAAAAGAGGAACATTTATTATGGAACAATTTTTACGTAGCCATAAAATTGATGCCAGTATTATAGTGGAAATAAACAAAGCGATTATGGCGACAGAGGCAAATACAAAACCCACCAATTTAATCGAAGATATTTTACGAGATTCGGATGTGTACCATTTAGGAACCAAAGATTTCCCTCAAATGGATGAACTTGTATGGAAAGAAACAGAGCAACGCTCAGGGCACATAATTCCAGATAAATTCCAGAAGTCATTGGACTTTCTCAACAAACACTGTTTTTATACAGCATATTGCAAAGATAGGCTGTTAACCGGAAAGAAAGCCAATATAGAATATCTGGAAGGCTTGATAAAGGCTTTTTAAAAATCCAAACAATTTTATTATTGAATATTTATGGTTTAGTGCAAGGAAAATCCTTTAAAGAATAGCCATATCATACTACCTTTTTAAATGAACGATTTTTGTAAAAACATAATTAGAGATTTAGATGACGAGATTAATGAGTTATCTATCGAATTTAATGACTCTTTAGCATTATGCGAAAAAGCTATTGGCTTAACTATAGACAAAATAGCTAAATTAAAACAAGTTGTATTAAAACGTGGTTTTAAAGACATTGAGGAAGAAATCCATTTTTTCAAACATTTGAAGCCTAATGTACTTTCTAAACTAATTTATTATAATTCTATCTACAAGATAGAAACCAAAAAGCCATATGGTGGTGAAAAGGTAATTGAAACACATTTAAACAACGAGTTATTTAATCTTAAAAGATTTTTTGATAATAATCTTGAATTCTATAAGTATTATCGAACCAACAGCACTTATCTTGACCACAAATATTTCGTTCGTGGGAAGTATGATATTAAGTTAAGTTTGGATACCTACTATTTTGAATCTGATCATAGTTTTTCAACATCCCATGATTATAAGGTCGCCAAAATTATTGCGAACGACTTAATACAGGTTTATTTGGAGGATAATCTTTCTAATAATATTAGATACAGCACACTGAAAAGTGCGGAAAAAATCAAATCTACGTTAGTGTGGACAGCAAGTAAAACAGCACTGATTGAATTAATTTACGCATTACACACTCAAGGGGTTTTTGGTAATGGAACCATAGACATCAAAGTAATTGCGACTTATTTTGAGCAGACATTCAATGTTAATTTGGGAGATTTTTACCATACCTTTTTAGAACTTCGCAATAGAAAAACTAACCGAACCAAATTTATTGATACTCTAAAAGAAGGACTGTTACGGAGAATGGATGAGCAAGAAGAAAAATAGAATTGATTTTAATTGCAATAAAAGATACTTATTGTATTTTAAATATTAATATATTAAATGTTTTACCAGCTTACTTTCTCTGCGTTCGTGAAAGCTGTTATCAAGAATAGCTCTTAATGCCGATACTATTTAATAAACAATAATTTTAAAAATATGACAACTTATAATGTACCCAATCATCTAAAAGGGCTGACGGAAAACGAGGTAAAGGTTTCCCGGGAGCGGTATGGCTACAACCAGATGGAGGCAATTGGCAAAAATTCCCTGCTGGATATGTTGATCAACATATTGAAAGAGCCAATGCTAATCCTGCTCTTTGCTATTTCAATTATCTACGTGCTCGTAGGCGATTATGGCGAAGCACTGTTTATGTTTATGGCCATTATTGCCGTATCTGCTATTTCCTTTTACCAGGACAACCGCAGCAAAAAAGCACTGGAGGAATTAGAAAAGCTGAATGAACCGCTGAGCACGGTAATCAGAAATTCGGAAGTGGTCAAAATAGCTACGCATGATATTGTCATAGGCGATTTGTGCATTACGGAAGAAGGAAGGAGCATCAATGCCGACGGGCGGATTGTCCACAGTAATGACTTTTCAGTCAATGAAGCATCATTAACCGGTGAGAGTTTTTCTGTATTCAAAAACAGTGACCCGGGGAATAATAAAATTTTTAGCGGAACGATTGCCGTTTCGGGATTGGCGGTCTTTGAAGTAGAACAGATTGGAAAACAAACGCAAATCGGCAAGATCGGCGAATCTATCCTGACGATAAAAGAAGAAATTTCACCATTGCAGGTTCAGATACGAAAATTTGTAAAATGGATGGCTGTTGCCGGTATCCTCATTTTTCTAATGGTTTGGGTGTTCAGTTTCATACGGACGGGTAATCTTGTTGACAGTCTGTTGAACGGTCTTACCCTGGCGATGTCTGTCCTTCCCGAAGAAATTCCCGTTGCATTCACCACGTTTATGGCTTTGGGTGCCTGGAAGCTGATGCGGGAGGGCATCATCATCAAAAGAAGCAGTATCGTGGAAACATTAGGCAGCACCACGGTTATCTGTAGCGATAAAACAGGTACCATTACCGAAAATTCTATGCAGCTTAAACAGTTATATGATTACCGGTCTGACAAAACTTTTGATGAAAAAGAATTTGCCAACCCCGAACTGGCAGCATTGATAGACTATGCGATGTGGAGTAGCGAACCCGTTCCGTTTGACCCGATGGAAAAAACGCTTCACCAGGTGTATGAACAGACACAAAGAGACGATGTAAGAAAAGATTACCAGATGTTCCACGAATATCCATTGGAAGGTAAACCACCTATGATGACGCATCTTTTCGAAAATTCAGAAAAAGAAAGAATTATAGCTGCCAAAGGAGCTCCCGAAGCTATTCTTGCTATCGCTACGCTCTCGGATACCGAAAAGGACAAAATCAGAGGCCTTATCAGGGAGTTCGGGCAGCAGGGATACCGGGTGTTAGGAGTAGCCAAATCCGATTTTGAAGGCAATGATTTTCCGGAAAGACAACAGGATTTTGAATTTGAATTTTTGGGATTGGTTGTGTTCTATGATCCTCCGAAGGAAGGGATACGGGAAGTATTCCGTCATATTTATGAAGCAGGCATCAAGGTGAAGGTAATCACGGGAGATAATGCTGATACAACACGCAGTATCGCCTCCCAAGCAGGTATCGTCAATACGGCTGAAGTCCTGAACGGAAACGATGTGGCGGCTTACCCGGAAGAAGAATTAATACCGGTGGCTGAACGCACCGTTTTATTTACCCGGATGTTTCCCGAAGCTAAACTTAGCGTGGTGAATGCACTGAAAAAGAAAGGTGAAGTGGTGGCGATGCTGGGTGATGGTGTAAACGACGGCCCTGCTCTTAAAGCAGCTCATATAGGCGTGGCAATGGGCAACAAAGGAACAGAAATTGCAAAAGCAGCCGCATCTTTGGTGATAACCAATGACGACCTTGAAAAATTAGTGATAGGTATTGCTGCCGGAAGAAGGATTTATGCCAATATCAAAAAAGCTATACAGTACATCATTTCTATCCATATACCAATTATACTGACGGTATCTTTGCCTTTATTTTTAGGCTGGATATTTCCCCAGATATTTACACCTGTACACGTTATCTTTCTGGAATTGGTGATGGGACCTACCTGCTCCATTGTCTATGAAAACGAACCGATGGAGAAAAATACAATGCAACAGCCACCCAGAACAATGACCGATACCTTTTTGAACCTGCGTGAGTTGGCCATCAGCATTATACAAGGGTTAGTCATCACAGCGGGCGTATTATTTGCCTATCAATGGTCTGTTCAGCATGGTGGCAGCGAAGAAAAAACAAGGGCAATGGTTTTTACCACACTGATTTTGGCAAATATATTGTTGAGCCTCGTTAACCGTTCCTTCTCTTACAGTGTGTTTGACAGCTTCAAGAATAAGAATCCCCTCTTCCCGGTTATTATTGGTCTAACTTTGGTATTACTTTTTGTCATACTGTATATTGCACCTGCTGCCAATTTCTTTCACGTAACCGGATTGGACTTACAGGAGTTAGGGATGACATTATCGGTAGCAGCGGTTTCAGTTTTGTGGTTTGAAATTTATAAATTGTTTAGAAGAATGAAAAAATCAACGCTTATGTTATAGTGAAAGGTACATATCCGGTATAACATTCTGCATTAGATAAGGATTAAAGCGATGCTCATTTTTAAAAAAATTTACCAAGCTCAAAACAGTACTAACCAAATTGAAACTGCTGCTGCGGTGACTTTTATCCTACATACCTTGAATTGCGGAACAGGAAAACCAATAGGACAAAATTCCATGAGTGACGGGCTTTCAAGAAAATGGACGAGCAGGGTGACAGGGAATGACTTTCTTATAAAACCCCACGGGGTAAATGAATACCTTTTGTCCTTACAATACTCTCCGAAATATTTGAAGTTTCTTTTTGTTTTTCGGTTTGTTCCGCAGGTTCCTCTTTGGGGTCAGGCGTGATAGACAACTGTATCTTTCGTTCAACGGCAGCCAGTTCCGTTTTGAGTTCGCCCAATCGACTTTCTTTAGACCACGTACCGTTTACCACTTCCTGAAGAACAGGTAAATCCTTTTGTATTTCCGCAATTTTCTTTTGCTCCTGCTGTATATAGCCTGGCAACTTCTCCAGTGCATTAAGGAAGTTCGTAGCCGCCAGCTTTTCATCTTTAGCGATTAAACCGTTGTTGTAGGTGTATTTGATATTGCCCTCGCCCTGCACCAAAAATCGGTTTACACGAATATCCACGCCCTCTTTTTCGGACATTTCGGTTTTTACCAACAGCGTAAATCCGTACAACGTACCGATTTCTTCATACTGCCCCCCGGTGCGGGCTTTGTCCGCAAGCTGGTTGAGCTTTGCACCGATTTGTTTTATATCCGCATTGAGTGGCAAGCCGTCCAGCAGAACAGGGTTTGCAATAGTACCGTCAGAACGCTTTTGTATGCGTTGCTTTAAATTTCCCCAATCGGTTGTCATTCGGTTAAAACGGGATTGTGCACTTTCGAGCAATTCCGTAAAGTCTTGCAGCTTGTATTTGGCACTGAACTTGGAACGGTTGAACGCCTGTTTTTCGCTTTCCAGTCCGGCAATCTGTTTTTCTAATTTGGCTTTATCCAAAAGGTCGGTATTTCCTGATAGGATAGCCACATATTCCGAAAAATTCATTCCCGATTTTTCGTCCATACTGCCTTCGTCAATGGTACGTTTGCCGAGGTTATTGTTTTTTAATTGGTCTATAAATAGCTGTTTATTATACAACAGGTTGAACTTGTAGCTATCCAATGATTTTTCTACGGCATAGATGATCACATCTACTTTGTTATCGGCAAAGAACTTGGCAATCTCATTGCCTTTACGAACAGCCCGACCGACCCTTTGGGCAAGGTCGCTCGGTCGCCACGGTGTATCTAAATGATGAACGGCAACGGCTCTTTTTTGTGCGTTCACACCTGTCCCCAACATACTTGTAGAACCGAACAGCACACGTATTTTACCCTCGTTCATTCCTTTGATAAGCTCCTTACGCTGCTTGTCATTTTTGGCTTCCTGTATAAAACGGACTTCGTGTGCAGGGATGCCGTGGTCTTCCACAAGTTTGCGTCTGATTTCTGAATAAACATTCCATTCGTTTGGTTTGTAAGTTCCCAAATCGGAAAAAACGAACTGCGTTCCTTTCTGTGCATTGTATTGGTTGTAATATTTAGCAATAGTTGCAGCACAATGCGAAGCTTTGCTATCGGGATGGTCTTCATATTTTCCATTTACCATCCGCATATCGAGTGACATTTTGCGGGCGTAATCCGTAGCGATGAGCATCTTCGCCTTTTCTTCGCTTTGCGACAACGGTGGTCTTCCGAGCAACTCGGCATTTCCCGTTTTTGCAAAATCCATCAATTTTTGAATAAATGCAGACTGGTCTGGAGTGGGCGGAATATTATACAATATCTCATTCTTATTCGGTCGGTCAATACCTATATCTTTTGCCGTTCTGTAATCTGTAATTTCAGAATAGAATTGAGCCAATTCCGGCACCTTGATAAAGTAGCGGAAGCGTTCTTTTGCTACAATGTTATTGGCAACCGAAAATTCATAATCGGTCGTTTTCCTTGCATAGATGGCTGCCCACGCATCAAAAGAATGAATGCCTTGTTTTTCCATTGCTCTTGGTCGCAGGTATTTGAACAGCAGGTACAGTTCGGTTAATGAGTTGCTGATAGTTGTACCCGAAAGAAAGGTTGCTCCCATATCTGCATTAATACGTTCCTGAATGGTGCGGATTGCAAAGAGCAGGTTCATTGCTTTTAGGCTTCCGTCCACGTTTCCCAATCCCGCAACCCTTGTATGCCTTGTGTTGAACATCAGATTTTTGAATTGGTGGCTTTCATCTACGAACAAATGGTCAATGCCCATCATCTTAAAGTCCACTACATCATCTTTGCGGTTTTCAATATCGTGTTGCAGGGTTTTTAATTTTACTTCGAGATTTTCTTTCCGCTTGATTACTCCGGCAAGCATCCCTCTTGTAACCTCTTTTCCTCGCGATTGCAACGCATCGAGGTTTCGTTCTACGCTATCTAACTCAATTTGGAGAATTTCCTTTTGCATTTCTGGCGATTGCGGTATCATCCCGAATTGGTCGTGTGTCAGTATCACACAATCCCAATCGTTGTTTTTAATGTCGCCAAAAATCCGCAGGCGTTTTTGTGGCGTAAAATCTTCCTTGCCCGGAAATAGAATTTTAGCGTGTGGGTAAGCAGTGCGGTACGCTTCGGCAATTTCGTGAACATTGCTTTTCAGCCCGATAATCATCGGTTTGTGTGCCAGTCCCAAACGCTTCATTTCCTGTGCTGCCGTACACATAACCAACGTTTTTCCTGCACCTACTTCGTGGTCGCAGATAGCACCGTTGTTCAGCTTTATCATCCAAACCGTGTCCTTTTGGCTTGAATACAGGTCTTCAATGCCCAATGCCTTACGGTCTAATCCCGGAAAGTCCTGATGGCTGCCGTCATAGTTTGGTCGGACAAAGCAGTTAAAAGTATCGTTGTATTGGTCGGTCAGCCTGTTTTTAAACTCATCATTTTGGGCGTGGAGCCATTCGGTAAAGGCGGTACGGATTTCGTCAATCTTGGTATTCGCCATTTGTATGGCTTCCATATCCCGCACCTTGACCTCTTGGTCGCCAACCTTAATTTTCTTAGTAATATCAGGCGTGGTATTGACAAGGGCGTGTTTGAGCAGGGCAATCCCGTCAAACGTTCTGCTTTCAGCTTTGACAGCGTATTTTTCCCATATATGCAAATTCTTACGGTCGCACTTTACTGAAAAGTCATCGGAACTTTCAGAGTAATGAACGAGTACCTCCGTATCAAAAAGATGTGAAGCAAAGCGGGCATAAATGCCAGTGGGTATCCAGCGTTCGCCCAAATTAAAATCGAGTTCCTCAAACTCAATTCGTCTTGGTCGGGCTTCTTCCAAAACGATAAGGCTTGTTTTGGCTTCGGTATCATTGGGATTGTTTTCAATGTAGTTCTGTACCTCTTGGGCTTTCTCTACTACGTTTCCTGCAATCCAGCGTTCGGATATTTCATATTCATTTTGCAAAGGATTGTAGTAAATGCGACCGTGTAAGGCTTCTTTCAAAGCATCGTCCGTCATACCGCTGATTTCGGACATATAGTCCAAATCAACGCTTCCGTATTTGTTCAGCGAAGCCGCTAACGCTTCTTCGGGATTGTCCGTTGCTATGGTTATGGTAGAAAAACTTACAGGACGGCTGAATATATCCGCCTTGTGGGTTACGCCACCAACGACACGCTCCAAATAAGGGAGTTCCTTACCGGAACTATCTGTTTTGATGAGCTTGATATTATCCGCACTATTTAAGTTTCCGTACCTTTTGACAAAGGCATCGTAAAGGCGGTTAAGGGTTTTCCTTTCTTCCTTGTATTCGGTCTGAAACTTTGCCTCTTTATTGTAAAGCTCTTGGTAAACATCACGTACAGCAATGTATGTTTCGGCTCTTGCTTTCTGTAAGGTCGGTAAAGCTAAAGGGTGGAAAACTGCCGTACCGTCTGATGTATCTACATCTTGCAGATGACCGACCCAACCATTATCCACAACAAGACAATTGTTACGGTGGTACGATTGCAGTTCGCCACTATAAGGAGCAGGCTCGGGAATGGTATTGGGAACGGCTGGCTTATCAGCTTGGCCATTCCCGTTTATTTGTGAAAACAGGTCGCCGATGGCTTCTTGTTTTTTACCGTTGGTTGATGTGCTTCCGTTGGCAGTTCTATTGGTAATCGGAGGCGTATAAGGTTGCTGCATCGCACTGAACAAGTCGGTCTGGCGATTTATTGCACCTCTTCTTTTATTGGTGCTTTGCCTTTTAACTTGTGTCGTTCTTTTGGGCGAAGCAAGAACTGCTACGGGTTCGTTTATATTTTCAAACAGGTCAAAAATGCTTAACTGTTTTAATTCCTGCGGGCTTTCCCGATTGATTATCGGTGCAGATAGAGGTTGTATTTCGGGTAGAACGCTTACAGGTGGAGGTGTAACCTTTGGTTCAATCGGAATTTGTATAACAGGCTCATCGTTCCGTTCGCCTTTGTATAAATTCAAATTCAGGTGCTTTCCAAAATCATCCGTAAGCATTTGTTTGAGGTCTTTGGCAATTCCGTTAACGCCGTCTTTATGCGTATAGATTAGGGCAGGTTGCCCGTAAGGGTCGGTATCTAATTTACGGTCGGTATGCACAATTCTTGTGCTGTCCTGAAAGAGTGCATTGCCCGGTGTATTGTATTCTGTTTGGCTGCTTCGGCAAAACAGATCTTCCCTTTCGGTCAGATTTTGTTTTGCCGTATTTTTTTGCAGTATGATGAGGTCGCTTCCGACTTCCGTACCTGCATATTCCGTAAACAGGTTGTTGGGTAAACGGACAACCGAAACCAAATTATTATCCCGCATCAACGCCCTCCTTATCGGTTCGTTCTTCGGGCTGTTGAGAATGCCCTGTGAAGTAATGTAAACCAGCAAACCGCCCTCACGGAGCATATCAGCCCCTTTCAGGAAAAAGTAGTTGTGTATGCTTCGGGCAGCCTGTACTTTTGCACTGTCCCTGCTTCGGGAATAGGAAAGGTCAAACACGGAAGTATCGCCGAATGGAATGTTACTTGCGACAACATCATAGCTGTTTTGTTCCTTTTCGGGAATTTCCTCAAAGCCACTTACACGGATATTGCTATCGGGATAAAGCTGTTTTAAAATCTTGCCTGTCAGTAAGTCTTTTTCATAAGCGGTAACACTTTGCCCATTTTCTGAAAAGGATTGTACGAATGAGCCGATACCTGCGGAGGGTTCGAGGAATTTATCAATGTTAAGACCGCTTTCACGCAAGGTTGCGGAAATCGCATCTATTACCTGTGGCGGTGTATAAAAAGCTGTCATTACGGAGCTTTTCATACTGTCCACATACCTGCGATATTGTTTCTCGTCTTCGGAATTTTCTTTGAGTAGCTGGTGGAGTTCCTGCGTAATCGGAAAAAAGTCGTGTTCGGTCTTTCTCCAATGATTGATGTCTATTTCATTCGCTATGGGGTTCAGAACGAATTTAAGACCGCCAAATCCGCTGTATTGCATCATTAGCAGTCTTTCGCCTACGGTGGCTTGTCGTTTCTCCTTTTCAAGTTTAAAAGCAATTCGTAGGGCATCAATGTTCTGTTGGAGATGTTGGCGTTTACTGAAGCCCATTTTCCTCTATCCATATTGCGATGGTTCCGGTTATTTCGGTATAGAGCAGGTCGTACTCTGTGTTATAAGCGAAATCATCGGTTAGTTGGTAGCCGGAGAAAACAGGCTCACAAACCGGGAACATTTTCAGGGCGAACGGTCGCAGTTCCTCATCTGCCATTATGGTATCAAACTCATTGCATACTACCTGAAAAACGGTGTCGAATTTGGAGAAGTGCAAGCCCTCAAACAGAATGTAGTTGGCTATTTCGTTGCATTGTTCAACTGCATTTCCTGAACTAAAAGCACCCTCGTAGGCATTGGCAGCCCACGAAGAACGTTGCTCAATAAATTTTTGGTCGTTTGCTTTTTCGGGGAAGCTGGTGTTTAATAATTCTTGCAGTCGTAACCTGAAATACGATAAGTCTTTTTGCTGTGTATCCATACTATAATTTTTGTTTAGAATTTTGCTTGAAGCCTAAAATTATAGCAGTAGATAAGCCCCTTTGCAGAAGTGGCAGGGTTTGGCTTTGAGAGGTAGGGTTTTACCACTTAGTAAATTGAAATAGAAACTTGAAAAGAATTAAGATTTGAATATTTTTTCATAAACTACTTTTGTGTTTAAATTTATTATCGTAATATTGCGATGTAAAAATGTAAACTAATGGGACTTACCAAATCAGAAATATTTACAGACCAACAGAATAAGCTGGCTTCTCGATTTAAAGTTTTGGCACATCCTGCAAGGGTTGCTATACTTCAATATATCATCAATCAAGATGCCTGCATCTGTAACGATTTGGTTGAGGAATTAGGGTTGGCACAGGCAACCATTTCACAACATCTAAAGGAATTAAAAAACATCGGTATCGTTCAGGGAACCATTGAGGGAAAATCTGTTTGCTATTGTATTGATGAAAAAGTATGGAATGAAATTCAAGAGGAATTTAATGCGTTTTTCAATCAGGAGGTAAAAGTAACCAAGTGCTACTCATAGCATTTTTTTAATATTTAACATCGTTATATTGCAATATAACATTTATTGTACTACTTAAAATTCAGTTAATATGAAACTATCAAAAATCAAAGAAATCTTGCCAAGATTAGAGAATGTTGAATTTAAGTTAGAGAACGGA
Organism: Citrobacter freundii; assembly: GCA_003243445.1. GTDB lineage: Bacteria > Bacteroidota > Bacteroidia > Chitinophagales > Chitinophagaceae > Terrimonas_A. Next base: position 85,803 of record QFQQ01000013.1, on the reverse strand, counting down.
ACGCTTGTTCCCGAACATTTCCACGTTACCGAAGTTGGACAAATCAATAAGAATTTTATTGATTGTGGCGGAACAATCAGAAATGAAAAAGTTGTCAATTTCCAATTATGGAATGCTAACGATTTTGAACACAGATTAAAGCCAACCAAATTATTAAACATTATCAAACTATCTGAAGAAAAATTGGGTATTGAAGATGCTGAAATAGAAGTAGAATACCAAAGCGAAACGATTGGTAAATATGATTTGGATTTCAACGGAAAAACATTCGTACTAAAAAGTAAAACAACGGCTTGCTTGGCAAATGATGCCTGTGGCATTCCTGCTGAAAAACAAAAAGTAAACTTGGCAGAATTAAAAGATAATGCTTGCTGTACACCAAATTCAGGATGCTGTTAAACTAAAAACTATCATATAAAAATCAGACAAAATGAAAATTGCATTATTCAGTGACATTCACGCCAATCTACCTGCATTGGAAGCATTTTTTGAAGATGTAGAAAAAAGAAATCCCGACAGTATTTATTGCTTAGGCGATTTGGTAGGCTATAACATTTGGGCAAATGAAGTAGTGAACGAAATCCGTAAAAGGAAAATACCAACCATTGCAGGGAATTATGATTTTGGCATCGGGCGTATGAGCAATGATTGCGGATGTGCTTATAAAACCGATAGTGAAAAAGGCAATGGCAGCGTATCTATTTCCTTTACCAACTCTATTATGACAGATGAAGAAAGAGCCTATTTGCGTACACTTCCGGCACATATCAAAGTAGAATTTCAGTTGAACGAGGACAAGCTCAATTTACTATTGGTACACGGTAGCCCAAGAAAGATAAACGAATACTTATTTGAAGACAGGGAAGAAAAAAGTATGCTTAGAATTATGGAACAGGCAGACGCAGACATTATGTGTTTCGGGCATACGCATAAGCCATACCACCGTATTTTAAATTCGGGAATTGACGGACAAAACCATTTCAGACACGCCATCAATATAGGTTCGGTAGGAAAGCCGAAAGACAGCGATGTAAGAGGCGGTTATGTAATACTTACTATCAACGAGCAAAGTTCTGTATTGGATAAAGACAGTATCAGTGTGGAATTTATACGCTTTGATTATGATATTGAAAAAGCAGCAAAAGCAGTAGAGGAAAGCATTTTACCAAACGAATACGCAGAAAATTTAAGGAGAGGTTACTAATCTAATAATTTATAAAAATGGAATTTCCAACCGATAGAAAGTATTCAAAAGAACATACGTGGATAAGCGTACAGGACAAAACAGGTATAATAGGTATTACAGAATTTGCACAAAGCGAATTAGGCGAAATCGTATATGCAGATTTACCCAATGTTGGATATAGTTTTCAGCAGGACGAAGTATTCGGCTCTGTTGAGGCGGTTAAAACGGTCAGTGATTTATTTATGCCTGTATCTGGTAAAATCGTTGAAACGAATGAACTACTATTAAAAGCACCCACACTCATAAACGACAATCCTTATAAAGACGGTTGGCTGATTAAAATAGAAATACAGGACGTTGCAGAATTAGAAAATTTATTGACATCAAACCAATATAAAGAACTTACCAATTAGCCACGCAATGCAACCAAAACTAAAATTCTTAGACAGATACCTTACCTTATGGATATTCCTTGCAATGGCAGTAGGTATAGGATTGGGATATATTTTTCCCGGTATTTCAAAAATCACAAATGCTCTATCCGTAGGCACTACAAATATTCCGTTGGCAATAGGTTTAATATTGATGATGTACCCGCCATTGGCAAAGGTTGATTATTCATTATTGCCTATGGTATTTAAGGATAAAAAAGTAATCGGTATGTCCTTATTGCTCAATTGGGTTATCGGCACAGTATTGATGTTTGGTTTAGCCGTTTTATTTTTACGAAACGAACCCGATTATATGACAGGCTTGATATTGATAGGTCTGGCAAGGTGTATTGCAATGGTTATCGTGTGGGGTGATTTAGCTAAAGCTAACAGAGAATATACAGCTATGTTAGTTGCATTAAACAGCATCTTTCAGATACTTTCTTATAGCTTCTTGGTTTGGTTATTCATTAATGTACTACCTGCAAAATTAGGGTTAGCCAATTTCAATGTAAGCGTATCAATGAAAGATGTTACCGAAAGCGTATTGATATATTTAGGCATTCCATTCTTGGCAGGTTTTTTAAGCCGTTATTTCCTTGTAAAGTTAAAAGGTATAGAATGGTATAACCGGAAATTTGTACCCCGAATATCGCCCATTACATTGTATGCTTTACTGTTTACGATAGTATTAATGTTCAGTTTGAAAGGCGATAAAATATTGGAGTTGCCAATGGATGTGGTAAAAGTGGCTATCCCCTTAATTATCTATTTTGTACTGATGTTTTTTGTGAGCTTCTTTATCAATAAATCCCTTAAAGTTCCTTACGACAAAAACGCATCAATCGCATTTACAGCCACAGGAAACAATTTTGAATTGGCAATAGCCGTAGCAATAGCGGTTTTCGGTATTCATTCGCCACAGGCATTTGTGGGCGTTATCGGCCCACTGGTGGAAGTTCCGGTACTCATATTATTGGTAAGGGCAAGTTTATGGCTAAAGAAAAAATATTATTGAAGTTAATTTAAGAACGTACAAGAGCATTTTGAAGCATCAAAAAACTAAAAGAAAACCCTCTGAATTAGAGGGTTTATTGTTGGTTTAAGATTTTGAGCATTCTGCCCACCTCAATATCCATTCTCGAAAAGGCAAACCATTTTTTGCCCAGGTCTTTGAGTGATGCGCCGATATGGTAAAGTTCCACATTGTCAATAATTAAAAAGCGGTCGTGAGCATCGGAAAAAATCTCTATCTCAATGGGAGGATATTGGTTGTTGTACCGTTGCACATCCAGCCGTAGCTGGTTGCTGATGCTTTTAGTATAGATTGTTGCGGTTACATTCGTGTTTCGTTTTCCCAATAAGGTCAATACCGTATCATCCACATAGTTATCCAAAAGGATAATGGAGCTTTTGGCACTTCGGATAATATCGGAAACAAAGGCGTAGGCATCAAAAACCTGCCCGTTATAAAAGACACCTTTTTCGCTTTGGAGTTTGTCGCTTTCCATAGCTTTAAAAATCTCTTCAAATTTTTGGTCAGCTTCTAATTGTTTCAGTTCAATATTATCTAAACGATGAAATAAAGAGGCATTACTGATAAGCATTCGCCGCATTTCAACGAACGCTTCCATAATTTCAACACTGACTTTAACGGCAATATCTGAACGGAGTATGGCAGAAGCCATTGCAACTCCTTGTTCGGTAAAAACGTAGGGCAGATAACGTCTTCCGCCGTAACTCAAACTTGAGGTTCCAATTTGGAACCTCAAGTTTTCAACTTCCTCTTCGGTCAGTTGAAAGCAGAAAGAAGCAGGAAACCTGTCTATATTTCTTTTTACGGCTTTGTTAAGGTTCTTTGTTTCTACCTGATATAAAGCAGCGAGGTCGCTATCTAACATCACTTGCTTGTCACGTATGGTATAAATCAGGTTTCTGATTTCCTTGCTGATAATGATGGGTCTATTTTCCATTACTTTTTGTATCTTTTATTTTTATCAAACTCAAAAGAGGTTGTACAATCCTCTTTCAATACGATATACGCATCGAATTTTTTACCTGCCTTGCTTTTCATTCCTTTGATGAGTGAAGTTTTCTTTTTATTGATAAGGCTTTCAATATCGGCTATGCCGATTTGTACACCACACACATTACGAAACTGTACCCAATTACAAGCCTCATCAGGACACTTCACGATTTTATCACGGATAATGAGTTGCTGGCTTTTGCATTTCGGGCAAACCAATTTGGGCAGGTTGTTTTGGGCAATGGAAGTTTGCAGCAATTCATTGGTAATAGTTGAAGCGTAATGTTCCATTGCCTTTTGAAATGCCCCTGCATCAGTTTCGTTGTTTTCGATTTTCTGCAATGCGAGTTCCCATTCGGCAGTCATTGCCACGTCCGCAATTTTCCGTTCTTTAACCAATTCATACACTTGCAATCCCTTTTCGGTAGGGATTAAGGATTTCTTTTCCCGTTGGATATAGTTACGGGTAAACAGGGTTTCGATTATTGCGGCTCTTGTAGCCGGAGTACCGATGCCGATATTTTGTAAAGCCTTGCGTTCGTCTTCATTTTCGATTTCCTTTCCGGCAGTTTCCATTGCCGACAAAAGCCCTGCTTCGGTATAAAGCACAGGCGGTTTGGTTTTCTTTTCGAGAACGGTGGCTTCTTTTATTTTGAGTTCATCGCCTTTTTTCAGTTCGGGTAAATCCTGTACCGGTTCGGTATCATCGTTCGTAAAACTTCCCTTAACGGAACGCCAGCCAGCTTCTATAATCTTACAGCCTTTTGCCGTAAAATCGTAATGCAATACCTGTAAACCGACATCGGTTATCTCCTTGATACAGGCTTGTGAAAGGGCTTCGAGCAATCGAAAGGCAATCATATCATAAACGGCATTTTCCTTTGCGTTCAGTGCTGACGGGATTTTATCTGTAATCAATAGTCCGTGGTGGTCGGTAACACGCAAATCGTTCACGATACGTTTATTGAAACGTCCCCATTTCATTTTTGATACAGCTTGCTTGCAGGTTTCCCTATCCTGCAAAGCCCTCACGAGGTTGGAAATTTCTGCCCACATATCTTCAGGGATGTATTTGCTTCCGGTACGTGGGTAAGTGATAAACTTCTTTTCGTAAAGGCTTTGAGCAATATTGAGGGTTTCTTCGGCAGAAAGGTTCAATTTTTTATTGGCTTCCTTTTGCAATCCGGTAAGGTCGAACAATAAAGGCGGGTGTTCAGTAACACTTTTGGTTTCTACAGATATAATTGTTGCCGTTTCGCTTCGCTGAATGGCTTTCAACGTATCATCGGCAAGTTTTTGGTCTTCCCATTTGGTTTTGGAAAGGCATTTAAAATCTATCAGTTCTTTGTTGTGCGATAACTGTATCTGCCAATACTTCTTTATTGAGAAATTCTTGTTTTCCAGATAGCGTTTGCATATCAAAGCCAGTGTGGGTGTTTGCACTCTTCCGAGCGAATAGATGCCATTTCCTGCGGCTATGCTTAATGCCTGCGTAGCATTAATGCCCACAAGCCAATCGGCTCGGCTTCTGCCTTGTGCCGCCTGATGCAATCCGTCAAATTCTTTGCCGTCTTTTAGATTATCAAAACCTTGTTTTATGGCTTTTTCGGTAAGCGAACTAATCCAAAGGCGTTCAAAGGGCTTGTTGCATTTGAGGTATTCGTAGATATAGCGAAATATCAATTCGCCCTCACGTCCTGCATCGGTAGCAACAATGATACTGCTGCTACGGTTAAAAAGCTGTTCAATGACTTTCAGTTGCTTTAACGCTCCTGTATCGGCTGTATAACCTTTGTCCTTTTTTACTTTCCGGACGGTCAATAAAAAAGGTTTGGGAAGTATCGGCAAAGCTGTTTTGTCAAATCCCGAAATTCCGTAATCTTCGGGCATTCCCAATCCTATCAAATGACCGAATGCCCACGTAACAAAATAGCCGTTACCTGTCAGGTAGCCGTCCTTTTTATCAGATGCTCCCACAAGTCCGGCTATTTCCCTTGCTACGCTTGGTTTTTCTGCAATGATTGTTTTCATATTTTACATTTTTCTGCCTTTGGATTTTGCAGGTGTTTCGGGTTGTTCCTGTTGTTCCTGCTGTTGTTTGTTTTTCGGTCTTTGCTGTCCCGACTTCAAAAACTCGTTGATATTCTTGGTCGCCTCGTTGGTCTTGCCCTCCGAATTGACGGCGGTTTGTGTTTTATGGGCTTCGGCAGGTTTTGCCTGTGCCTTAACTTGGCTTGGAAAGGCAAAATCAGTTTTTCCGGTTTCCTTGTTGAATGTGATATAACCTTGATACGGTTGCCCTTTCTTATCTTTCAATCCGTCAATGTAAACGGTTTGCCCGGCTTTGAAATCCTTGTGTTGCTCATCGGTCAGTTCTTTACCCCTGAAAGTTTTTGGAGCTTCCTGCGGTTGGCTTTGCTGATTACTTTGTCCGTTGCTTTGTTGATTGTTCTGCCCGTTACTTTGCGTTTGCCTATTAGAGTTATTGCGGTCAAACAGGAACTCAACATAACGCTTGTCCGCATTGAACTGTACCGTTGCCGAAAATTCAGTTCCTTTGGTAGAAATCATACCATCTAACTTTAGCGGTTTGCCCTCCATTAAGGTTTGCTTTTGAGCATCGTCCAATTTTACACCCTTAATTTCATCGGGAATTTTTATAAAGTCCGTCCGCAATGCAATTACATCGTTCGTCAGCCTGTCTATACTAATAATGGATGGCATTAGTTCGCCTGTTTTGGTATTTTTCAAATCAACCACACGACCCATATTACCCGTTTCGAGCAGGTTTTTCTTGTCTTCATCCGTAAATTTGTGTCCGAAAAATTCAGAGTGGAGATTAGGTTCTTTTTTGATGCCGTGTATTCCTACTACAACTTTTCCATCTTCGGCTTGCTGTAAAGACAAACGGGCATCCGTGCGGAGGATAGTACCGCCGAGGTTAACGCCTATCGGTAAGAGTTCATTGGTTTTATAGCCTTTCAATAAAGGTTCAAGGAGGTTCCTTTTTTCAAGGTATTCCTTACTTAATCCGAGATTGTTCATTGTATCCCAATCAATCTGCTCCGGCTTATAGCGGTATTCGCTTTTTTCAGGTGTTGTTTGTGTTGTTGCCATATCTTTTTGATTTTCTTGTTTCTGTTCGATTTTTACTTCGTGTTCTTTCATTACTTTTTCGCCTTCGGGAGTAGGCTTATCTACCTGCTTTTGCATTTCCTGTGCTTTTTCAACTGCGATAGGTGCAGGCACTTTGAAGAATGAAAAATTGGTTGGGTTCTTCAATTGGCTGAAAAAATTGGAGAAGAAGTTGGAAAAGAAATCGCCGCTTTTATCCACACGCATAAACTGGTTTTGGTTTTTCTTCGTGGGGTCAACGGTTTCCATTTTCCCGTTCTCGTCTATGCTCTTTACGGCTTGGATTTTCATTTTTTCTTTATCCAGCACCAATAAGATGTCCGATAGTTGTTCGGGCATTTCCTGTTTGTTTGTGGTTTCTTCGCTCATAGTCTGAAAAATTTAAAGTTCGATGCCTAAAGTAAAACAAGCGGTTACTGCATTGCATCAAGTGGCACTCAATGGCAGTCTTTGTCTTTCATTGTCTTTCATTGGCGTTCATTTTGAGGGAGGGTTAAAGCTCTCTCTTATGAACTGATGTACATCAGATAGCTTGTAATACAATTTTCCACTTATCGTATAATAAGGTAGTTTGCCAATGGAGCGATACCGTTGCAGAGAGCGGTTGCTTATTTTCAGCATTTGGAGCAAATCCTGATTATCGAGCAGTTCCTCGCCATCTATGCTGTTGCGTTTCTTTTGCAACTCGTCTATATTATCGCCCAGCATATCAAGGCGACCCATCAAGCGTTCCATCCACGCCAAAAATTCCATTCTGTCAATATTCATAGGGATATACTTTTAAGGGTTCATACCTATTTTTTATCTGTCTTTAACTTTCTGCCTTTTTCGATATAGCTTTTGCTTTTTGCCATAAGCTCCTGTACAAATTCATCACTGCTCTGTATAGCATTTGCATTGAGCATATCTTTGATAGCCCCAATGGTGTAGAAATACTGACCGTAGATTTTTGAATAAGCAATCTCGCCTTTGGTTCGCATACGCCATAAGGTCTTTTCGCTGATGTGCAGGTATTGACATACCTCGTGGTTATTGAGCCACAGGTCATCATAACTTTTATCTTCCTGTCTTTTCAGATAGTCGGCAATGGCATTGATACGGCTGTTGAGCTGTTGCCACGCTTCTTCTTCAATGGTTATTATTTTCATTGCACAGCTTTTTAAAGTTCACTATGCAAAATTGTGAAAGGTGGCAGTGTTTGTCTGCCAAGCCTTGCCAATTGGTTTGGCGGTTTTTTGAAAATTTTTACAATTAGGAAAAACCCTTGTTTAATAAGGGTTTTAGGGGATTTTGGATATTTTGTAGTGAAGTTTTGAGAGCATTTGCCAATTGGCAGATATGGGCAAAGAAAAAGCAGTACATTTTGTGTACTGCTTTTAAATTATTGCTTTGAAGTCGCTAAAGGTCTTTATCCATATATTCTTCGAGGGATATTTTGAGCTGGTCTAAAAATGCCGTTCGGGAACCTGCCCTTGTTTTCATACGGTGGAAAGAATGATGCAGGTCACCAAGTGGGATATGGAAAAGTATCTGAAACATAAGGCTTATTTTTCGGATACCGATTTTACCGTGAGAAATTACACCTGAAGCGTGAAGTGCATACACTAATTCAATGAGAGCATTTTTGCTGTCTGTCCAAAATATATCTTTGGAGCTTTCCTGCTTTTGCAAAATCATATCAGGACCTTCATCAGGATTGATTTTTGTAAGCAAGTATGAATAGAGCAATTCATTAGCGATAATCTTGCAATTTTGTAATCGAAAAAAGTCGAGAATGCCGGATCTATTTCAAACACAATACTGTTAAGCCCATCCTGGTAGTTTATATTTCCACGTTTGAAATAAGTATCATCACGGTCTGTTCGTCCCGAGCGGTAATACCTGTAAAAATCGGAATTACAAATATGCTCAATATACTCCCGTTTCAGGTTTGCAAACTGTGTGGAAAAGTAACTGTAATACATTTTTCCATTGCTTACTGGGCAAGTTGTTTCTATTCTATAAACTTTATTATAAAAAATGAGCTTACCGAGTATTTGTGGCTTTATGGTATGGAAGAAATGTATCTCTTCCGCATCGTTTTTAAATCCTTCTTCAATAATGTATTTCTTGACCGAAAATAAAAGGTCTTGGAGATACAAAGTCATTTCATAAGCCTCATCAATCAACCTTTTGCTTTGTGCTGAAATCTTATTCTCCTTGTTGTGTATCTCTAAAAGGATGTTTTGCAGAAAGTATTTCATAGCTTGTAATTTTATAAGGATTAACAGTGCCTCTAGGCTGGTTTTCCCTAATTAAATAACAAACATTAGTATAATAAATGACAATCTTTCCCAACTTGGGGGCAACAGGGGAAAGGTTTTTTTGATTTGCCTATTAATAATTTAAGTTTTATACTGCTAAATAGAAAAATAAGTAGGCATTGTATAAGTATAAAATAGTATAAAAATATAAGCATCCCTTAACCTATTTTTTGTATTTTTGTAATGATTTACAAGGAAAAAAATAGAAAATTAATGCAAATAGTACCATTACTAAATCGTTACCTGATACGATTTCCTACCTCGTAAACTACTCTTTATTAGCCACATTGGACTTTATTAACTTTTTTGTAAAAAAAAAATTTACAACACAGTTAAACCTTTCCGTCTTTTTCCGCTCTATTAACCTGAAGCCGCGGGGCCCTAATCAAATAAATAACTCAAACCGCAAATCATTAACACTATGAAAGCGAATGTAACTGCTACAATTAAGCAGGCTGCTATCTTATGCGCAGCCGGGATCCTTTTTTTCACATCCTGCACAAAGGACCACAGCACGGATAACAATGACAGCACAACCGTAACCGAACAGGAAGCGGTGGATGTAATGACTGCCGGCGTCTCCGCTGAATCAGGTGGTCTTGCCGAACAAACAGATAACGCCGCAAGAGTAGCGGCAGAATCTTCACGCATCGGTTGTGGTCAGACGATCGATACGACTTATGCCGGACAGAATCAACCGGGCGCGGTCATCACCTACAATTACAGCGTACATGTGAACCGTTCGCTGGTTTGTAATGCTGGTGTTCCACAGAAATACAATTTTGCACTGGATGGTCATTCTGTTTATTCCACTCCACGCATGTCATCTGATGACAATACAACAGCCAGCTTTACGATCGAAGGTTTTCAACCAGGCTCTTCTGTTTATACGTTCAATCAACAGTATGAGCGGAATGGTACGCAGCAATCAAAAGTCCGTCAGCAACGCACATTTACAAGTAAGCTGGTGATCACATCCACAGATGTGAAAGTGGATAAAAGCACACGCATGATCATTTCAGGCACGGCTGCGGTACAACTCAGCGGCACTGTTTCCGGAGGTAAAACAGTTAACTTCAGCGGAACTCTTACATTCCTTGGTAACAGAAAAGGTTTGCTGACCCTGGGAAATGGAAATACATATAACATTCAATGGTAGGCTGTATTTGTTAGTGATAAAACAGGGCTGTCTTTTACGGACAGCCCTTTCTTTTTATATTCTCCGCTGCATCATTGCAAACTAATGCGCCAGCCTATTGCTGTCAGGGGCATTTATATTGCCACAATACATATCTAAGCGCTCATTACAACCTTCTTTACACTCAGCGGCTCAATGTTCACCAATCAAGCATAAAATCGTATGGTGCCGATGCAGGTAACTATAATTTTCTGCATGAAAATAACCAGGGAAATAAACCCGGTTCTGCAAAAACCCTGGCCTCAATATCATGTTTTAAGTCTGGGTATTCCGTGTACTTCGCATTTTTTGCACCTGCCTGTCTTAAATTTTTAATCATTTCCCTGTCGGGCCATGGATTGATGACATTATCTATAGCACCATGAAAGATCCAAACCGGGACATTGGATGCAATTTTAGGAAAAAGGAGGACGTTAGCTTGCCCGCATAAAGGAAAAGCTGCTGCAAAATAACCCGGATAATGCGCCACGAGGTCGTAGGTACCAAAACCACCCAGCGAACATCCACCCAGGTAAATCCTGTTTTTATCCGCAATCTTATGGTCAGCTAAACTATCCATTAACATTTTGACCATCCGTTCCGGTGTTGACAGTTCCAGTGTGTTCATTTCATGGTTAAAAGCTACTGTTGTGTCATACGGTGGCCCAGGTGGCAAATTGAACCACATACTGTCTGCGGGACATTGTGGGAAAACTACCAACGCAGGATATTTTTTGCGGATGGAAGCTTTTAAAAAGTCCTTGCCGGCTCCGTAATACGCCGCGGTTCCGACAAGCTGTTTTTCGTTATCATTTCCCCTGAAGCCTGCTCCATGCAGGTACACCACCAACGGATATGATTTTCGGGCATCATAATTTTCAGGATACAAGATCCGGTAAGGGAGCGTATCCTGTCCTCGTATAAAAAGTTTTTTTTTAAACAGATTAAAATCCTGCGCCTTAGCGCTATAAGCACTTATCCCGAGGATCAGCAGCCAGATGGTCTTTTTCATATACAATCTCTTATCATGAATGTACGAATTTGTCAGGGACGCTGCGATACACTTGACAGCAGGTAAGGTAAAGACCTTTCCCTGCAAGTTGACCAGGGTAAACGACTGGCCGGGACCCGCTTCGAAAAGGAAACTAGCACAGCCTCTTTTGCAGCTATTGGTGATCTTAAGCAAGAAATTTCTAAGATCCGGGGCGTTATTTACAATAATTTACAACCGTTACATTTCAATTTACAATCCGGACCTCCTCATGCTGAAAGGATCGAAGTAGTTTCGCTTTGTCAGGCGGATCTGATTTATCAGTAGATAGATCTATGTTAATCAAAAACTACAAAAAGTATGAAAAAAGTTATTTATGCACTGATCCTACCATTAATTGTGGTGAGCGGGCTGGTATTTGCCAATCGCGGAATCAAACATGAAGCTCCTGAAAAGTCATCCCCAAAGCAACTCACGGCTGCTGAGTGGGAGGCTACCCCGGAAGGTATAAAGTATAAAAACTGGGAGGTATCGCCCGAAGGCAAAAAAGTGCTCGCCGGTGCTGCTAAAATAGGGGATCATTTACGAGACTCTTCCAATATGGAGGCTGTTATAACCTCCCTGTCTCTTCCGCCAGGCTCACGATTGGGTTTTGGAATAATGGTCAGGATTGATGATGTAGATTATATTGTAAAATTTGAGCCGGAAAAGTCTCAGCTTGAGCAATTGCAGCGCTTGAAAGTCAACGACAAGATAATCCTGAGAAGCCGCAATGTATCGCACGCCCCCAAATATGCATATCCAATAATATCGGGTGATTATGTAGAACGGGATGGTAAAACAATTTATAAACGGGTACCCCGCAAAGGTGGTTGCTGAGTAAATAAATGGTGAATAAATGCTCGCCACTGCTTGTTCTTAATACCTGTCTTTCACATTTTCTGTGGACAAAGCAGGCAGAACGTAACACAATATCAAATTATCGCGCCTGAAGACCTTCATGGTCTTCAGGCCTTTTTTATCCCTGCATTTGAATGTTCAGGTATTTGTTTGACCTGTAATACCATAAAAAAAGCTGCTTCAGCATTTGAAACAGCTTTTTCTTTCTATGGCAATAGATCACTAGAGGTTACTCGGGATTATATTCATCTACAAGAGATTGTTGTTTGCTTGTGGGCAAACGGAAAAATATATTGCTTTTTTTCAGCACGACCGCAACCAGGATCATGAATGCAGTAAGCAACAGGAGCGTGTATTCCTGTCTGATATTACGCAGCAGGTATACTTCTATCAGTACGAGTGCATGTATAAAACAGATCACGCGTACGGCAAATACATGGCTGAAGCCGTTATTGGTAAGCAGGTGATGGATATGCGTACGATCAGCCTGGAAAGGCGAGCCGCCGCGCCAGGTGCGCATTGCAAATACACGAAGCGTGTCGAATACGGGAACAAGCGCAATCCCCAGCACAAATACAGGAGCATTGGGTAATACCGGATGATGCGCAAATGTGTTGACCTGCAAGAGGCGGATACAAAGCACAGCGATGGTAAATCCGAGTACAAGCGATCCGGTGTCACCCATAAAGATCCTGGCAGGATTGAAATTGAAATATAAGAAGGCCAGTACACCGCCGGCAAGCGCGAATGCAATAAGTGCAGTGTTCACATCTCCGCTCAGCGTCAGGAACATCCCGATCGTGATCAGGCTCATAAAAGCAAGACCGCCTGCGAGGCCATCTATCCCATCCACCAGGTTGAAGGCATTGGTGATCCCGGTGATGGCAAGTATGGTAAAAAAGTATTGCGAATAAACAGGCAGTGCGTCAATACCAAAAAGGCCGTTGAAAGAAGTGATCCTTACACCGGAGATCGCGATCATTGCAGCGATCGAGATCTGCACGGCAAACTTATACTTTGCCGGAAGGTCTCTCAGATCATCCATCACTCCAACCAGGGTGAGTGCTATGATCGCAAAATAAAAAGCGATCTGCGCGTACTCCCCACGGATCGGCAACCAAAGCAGCAGGGAAGAACCCAGACCCGCCACGATCGCAATACCACCCATGGTGGGGATCGGAGATTTATGCAGCTTGCGCGCGTCCGGAATATCGTAAAGTTTATAGCGATTGATAAGAGCGATAAGCGGAGGGATCGTCAGCAGTGTAACGATAAAAGCCGTTACAAAACTCAGCAGGGGAGTTGTACAATCTTCCAGGGACAGGTGGACCTGCAGGAAGTAAAATTGGTAGTTCATGTCGGACAGTTTCTGACAGATTATTGGATATATTAATGCAAAATAGTAGGAAAACGTATAATGGCCAATAGGATTTTTATTGTGCGGACGATGTTTTTTTACAAGAAAAACTCCTCTAAGGAAGTCAAAACTCAAAAGTAAAAATTAAAAATAAGCGCTGTGAACCTGTTAGATCCCGCCATCAGGGCGTTTTTTACTTTTTACTTTTGACTTTTTAATTAACCATTATGAGGGTTTTCCCGGAAAAGAGGTAGTTGAACCCCCTGTAGGACAACACTGTTGCGTTATTTTTGCCAAAACGCAAGCTATCTCATCTTCTCAAACCATATTGGCAAGTCCGATCGAATATCTGAAGGGGGTAGGGCCGCAACGCGCAGAATTACTGAAAAAAGAACTGAACATCTTCACTTTCCGTGACCTGCTGGAGCACTTTCCCTACCGCCATGTTGATAAGACAAAGGTCACCCTGATCAGGGATATTGTGCCCGGTATGGAAAACGTGCAGTTGGCGGTCAAGATCGTACGCTTCAATCTGATGGGTGAAGGGCGGGGTAAACGTCTTGTGGCGCAGGCCGTCGACTCTACTGGCACTATGGAACTCGTATGGTTCCAGGGCATTACATGGATCCAGAAGAACCTGATCGAAGGGCAGTCTTACCTGGTCTATGGCAAGCTTGGCTTTTTCCAGCAAACTCCGCAGATCGTTCATCCCGAGACAGAGCCCTGGTCGCCAGAGAAAAAAGAAGGCCGGGAATTCCTTGAGCCGGTCTATCCAACCACCGAAAAACTCAAGGTCCGGAATCTCGGCGGGCGCCAGCTGGCCAGGCTCACCCAGGTATTATTAGCACAATTACACGAAAAGGATATCCCGGAAAATCTTCCGGACAGTATTCTCACTAAATTGCAGCTGATGAGCCGGTACCAGGCTTTCCGGCAAATTCATTTTCCTTCAGGCAACGTTCAATATTCCGCGGCGGTCAAGCGTTTAAAGCTGGAGGAATTATTCATGGCCCAGTTGCGCATGAACCTGCTCCGTTCAAAACGGCACAGGTTTTCCAAAGGGGTCGTGTTTGATAAGGTCGGCGAACAATTCAATACCTTTTATAAGAAATACCTTCCTTTCGATCTGACCAATGCGCAAAAACGCGTGCTCAGGGAAATAAGGAATGACACAGGCAGCGGTAAGCAAATGAACCGCCTGTTGCAGGGAGATGTGGGCAGCGGAAAAACCATCGTTGCTCTTCTGACCATGCTGCTGGCAGTTGATAACGGTTACCAGGCCTGCCTGATGGCACCAACGGAAATTCTGGCAAAACAACATTTTGCCACTATCAATACACTGCTTAAAGAAATGCCGGTCAAAGTTGAACTGCTGACCGGTTCTACCAAAACATCTGCGAGAAAAAAACTGGCAAAAAACCTGGCTGAAGGTCAATTGGAAATCCTTATCGGCACGCATGCCGTAATTGAAGAGGTGGTCCGGTTCCAAAAGCTGGGTATGGTGATCATCGATGAACAGCACCGCTTCGGCGTTGCACAGCGCGCCAGACTCTGGGAGAAAGCAGAGATCCCGCCGCATGTACTCGTAATGACCGCCACGCCCATACCCAGGACGCTGGCTATGACTGCTTATGGAGATCTTGATTACAGCGTGATCGACGAATTGCCACCAGGCAGGCAACCAATCACCACGGTTCATCGCTTTGAAACACAGAGAAGCCAGGTGATGAGTTTCCTCCGCGCCGAGATCGATAAAGGCAGACAGGCTTATATCATCTTTCCGCTGATTGAAGAAAGCGACAAACTGGACTATGAAAATCTCTATCGTGGATACGAAACAGTGAAAAGTTATTTCCCGGAACCCAAATACTGGATCAGTATGGTTCATGGTAAACAACCGCCGGAGCAGAAAGAACAAAATATGCAACGGTTTGTTACGGGAGATACACAGATCATGGTTTCCACGACCGTGATAGAAGTTGGCGTCAACGTGCCGAACGCCAGCGTAATGATCATCGAAAGCTCTGAGAAATTCGGTCTGGCACAATTGCACCAGTTACGGGGAAGGGTGGGTCGCGGAGCGGAAAAAAGCTATTGTATACTTTTGACCGGTCCGAAATTAGGTAATGATGCGCGCGAACGCATCAAGATCATGACATCCACGGGTAACGGTTTTGAAATTGCGGAAAAAGATCTCGAACTGCGGGGCCCCGGCGATATAGAAGGGACACGCCAGAGCGGAATGCTCAATTTCAAACTCGCCAACATCGTAGAAGACCGACCCCTGATCGAAATGGCAAGAGCAATGGTACAGGAGATCCTTGAAAGTGATCCTGAACTTGCTTCGGCCGAAAATTTGCGGCTGAAAAGTTTCATTCAACAGCAAAAAAGCAGCGTAGCCTGGAGCAAGATCTCATAAAGGTGAAGATGGTAAAGGTTTGAGGTTTAAAAATTTTAAAGTTCAAAGGTTTTAAAGTTTAGGCTTTCAGCGCTAACTGGTGGCCTGCAACGTTTAAACGCTTAAACTTTTAAACTCCTTACTCCTTGCATTCGCTTAACAGAACTTTTCGGTTTTTTACCAGATTTATTGTGTATTTTAATATGACGATGTTGATGAAGAAACATTTTGCAATCTTCGTACTGATGCTGGCCATAAGTTTTGACATTGCTGCTCAGAACTATGACAACATTGAATTTGTAGAAAATAAAGGACAGTGGGACAGCCGCGTAAGATTCAAGGGTGAAGTAAATGCCGGTGCCGTCTTTATCCGCTCAACAGGCTTTACCATCCTGCAGCATAATCAGCAGGATTATGAAGCACTTCAATCAATGATGCACGGATCTCATGAAGAGAACTCTGCAGGACGATCCACTACTCCGCCAAAAGTTACCCTCCGCTCACATGCATGGAACGTTGACTTTGTTGACGCTTCACCAAAAATGCAGGTAGTACCGGAAAAAGCATTGATCACCGTCAACAACTATTTTATTGGTGATGACCCTTCCAAATGGGGCAGCGATTGTCACGTCTATCAAACGGTAACACTTAAGAACGTTTATCCGAATGTGGATGTACGTTATTACACCTACAATGGTTCATTAAAATATGATATCATCGCGCACCCCGGTGCGGATATCAGCAAGATCGCACTGAAATACGAGGGCGTTGATAATATTCAGATCAAAAATAAACAACTCGTACTTGGAACCTCTCTCGGAGAAAAACGTGAGTCTTATCCATACACTTATCAGTCAAGCGCCAAAGGCCGGTCTGATGTTTCCTGTAAATATGTGGTAAAAGATAAAGTCGTACGCTTCGATGTAAAAGGATACGATCCTGCCGCAACACTGGTCATCGACCCTACACTTATCTTCTGTTCACTTTCAGGAAGTACTGCAAATAACTGGGGCTTTACGGCTACTTATGGTCCTGATGGAAGTTTCTTCGGTGGTGGTATCGTATTCGCCGGTGGTTCTTTCCCGGTATCACCGGGCGCCTTCCAGAGCGTATTTGCCGGAGGAAACAATGATCCGAATGCGCCGATCGATATCGGTATCATCAAACTGTCACCTGACGGAAGCAACCGGCTCTACGCAACATACATCGGTGGTAGCGGAAACGAACAACCCCATAGTCTTTTCTGCGATCCGCAGGGAAATCTTGTATTGACCGGACGTTCAAGCTCCGGCAATTATCCGAAAGGTCAGCTGCTTGGAAGCGGCGGTGGATATGATATCGTTGTCACAAAGATCAACGCAACAGGTACAGACCTGATCGGTTCGAAAAGAATTGGCGGTTCCGGTAATGATGGCGTGAATATTTCAACAACACGTTCAGGAACTAATTCTTTGCAACGAAATTATGGTGATGATGGCAGGAGTGAAGTAATACTTGACGGAGCAAACAATATATATGTAGTGTCCTCCACGCAATCCAGCAGTTCAAACCCTGGCGATAAATTTCCAGTTACTGCCGGTGCATTCCAGCCGAATTTTGGCGGCGGTGCGCAGGATGGTGTGATCATGAAGTTTACACCTGATGTTAGCGTCATGACATTCGCCAGCTATCTCGGCGGCAGTGCGAATGATGCTGCATATGTATTGAAACTGGCGCCTTCCGGAGATATCTATGTAGCCGGTGGTACAGCCAGCCCGGATTTTCCGGGATCAAAAGCAGGCGTACTTGGTCCGACATTTCACAATGGCGCAACAGCAGACGCCAGTATCGATGGTTTTGTTGCACAGATCAGTAATAACGGCACATCGATCATCCGCTCCACTTATCTCGGTACAAATAATGCAGACCAGGTTTACGGTATTCAGTTTGATAAAAACGGGTTTCCATATGTGACCGGTCAAACGGAAGGTGCCTGGCCCGTGCAGAATGCAACATACTCTGAGGCGAATGGCAAGCAATTCATTGCAAAACTGCAGCCTGATCTTTCAGCATATGTATACAGTACGGTGTTTGGTAAAGGTGATACCAGGCCGGATATTTCGATCACCGCATTTCTCGTTGACCGTTGCGACAACGTGTATGTATCAGGTTGGGGCGGTGCCAATGAATCTTCCAATCCGTTTAGAAGTGCCGGCACGACCGGACTTGGTGTGACCGCTGATGCGTTCAAGCCTACTACGGACGGTCACGACTTTTACTTTTTTGTGTTGCAAAAAAATGCTACCGGCAGGCTATATGCGACATTCTTTGGTCAGAACCAGGGGCGTTATGGAGACCACGTGGATGGGGGCACCAGCCGCTTCGATCCGAATGGCGTGATCTATCAGAGTGTGTGTGCCAATTGCGGAGGCGGTACGCCATTCCCGGTAACACCTGGCGCCTGGGGACAGGTGAATGGGGCGTTGCCTGAAGGCTGTAATCTTGGTATGATCAAACTTGCGTTCAATCTCGCAGGTGTCGGATCAGATGTTGGCGCCTCGATCGGTGGCGTGGCGAATGATACGGCCGGGTGCTTCCCGCTGGATGTGGTATTTACCGACCAGATCAGAAATGCAACGGAGTATTACTGGAACTTTGGTGATGGAACGCCGACCGTCGGTCCTCTTCCCGCTGCAACAGGCTATACTCAGACGCATACCTTTCAGCAGGTAGGCACTTACCAGGTGATGCTTATAGCTATTGATCCAGCCAGTTGTAATGAACGCGATACATCGTATGTAAATATCCGCGTGGGCGATCTCCGTGCAAATCTTGCAATAGGGTTTGATAAAGTAGGCGCATGTACGGCATTGGATTACCAGTTCAACAACCTTTCTACCACGAACCCGATACGACCATTTACGGATACATCCTTTATTTGGGACTTTGGTGATGGGTCGCCAAGAATCAGAGCCGGCATGAACAGCATCCCGCATACATTCCCTGCTCCCGGAGCATACAATGTGAAGCTGATACTGGATGATTCCGCTTATTGTAATAATCCCGAGACACTGGATACGACCATCCGCGTAGCTGCCAATGTGGATGCGTTGTTTGAAACACCGCCTACCGGCTGTGCGCCTTATGGTGCGGTATTTACCAATACATCCGTTGGCGGCGTTACATTTGAATGGAATTTCGGCGATCCGGCATCAGGAGCAAATAATACTTCCGCAGAAGTAAGCCCGGTTCACGAATATGCAGTGCCTGGTACTTACCAGGTGACCATGGTGGCGAATGACCCGAATACGTGTAACAAAACAGATACAATGCGCTTTACGATCATTGTGTATGATAAGCCAACGGCTAATTTCAGTTACACACCAACAGCGCCGGTTGTAAATACGCCAAATGTATTCACCAACCTTTCATCCTCCAATGCAGTAAGATTCAAATGGATCTTTGGTGATGGCGATACCCTGGCTACAACATCACGTGCTAACGTAACGCATCAGTATAATGCGACCGGTACGTTCAATGCCTGTCTTGTTGCGTTCAACCAGCTTGGTTGTACAGATACCGCCTGCCAGACCGTGAGCACACTGGTAGAACCCGCGCTTGATGTGCCCAATGCATTTACGCCAAACAGTGGTGATATCAACAGCGTGGTAATGGTAAGGGGTTTCGGCATCGCCAAAATGAAATTCATCATCTGGAACCGCTGGGGGCAGAAAGTATTTGAAACTGAAAACCGTCTTCAGGGCTGGGATGGACGGGTGAAAGGTCAGGTTCAACCAATGGATGTATATGCATATACACTGGAAGTTGAATTTTTCGACGGAACAAAGGCGAGCAAAAAAGGAGATATTACATTGATCAGATAAAGTATGGATGTTCGATGTGGGATGATCGATGGTCGGCATCAGGTACGAAATGTTTTTCGCATCAGGGTATTTCGAACATCGACCATCCAACATCGGACATCGTAAGTGTGCTATAACAATAACAGAAAAGGAGGAGCGACATGAAGGATCTTAAACGAATGATACTGCTGATGATCGTCAGCTGCGGAATGGTTCCCGCAGTGTTTGGGCAGGATCTGCATTTTTCACAATTCATGAATTCACCATTGCTGACAAACCCGGCAAATACGGGGTTTATACCTGAAGGTGATTACAGGATCGGTGCAAATTTCAGGAATCAGTGGTCAGCGATCATGTCTGTGCCATATAAAACAATGAGTGCATTCGGCGACGTGCAGATCGCACAAAAAGAGAATAGCTGGATGGGTATCGGCGGTGTGATCCTGCGTGATGTTGCGGGCAGCGGTAACCTTACATCTACAAAAGTGTATGGTTCCGTGGCATATCACCAGATGCTGAATCTCGGAAGTTTGCTCAGCATGGGTTTCAACGTTGGCTGGTCTAATAAGCAGATCAACGTAATGAACCTGAAATTCCCTGATCAGTTTGACGGACATTTCTTCGACAGCCATTTGCCAACCAGCGTAGCTCTCGCCTCCAATAATATCAGCTACCTGGACATTCAGGCGGGATTGAATTATGCCTATTTCCCCGATGACAGAACATATGTGAATTTCGGTATCTCAACCATGCACATCAACCGTCCGAGAGAATCTTTTTTTGATGAACAGCCTGGAATCAGCAACCGTATTCCGGTCAGACATACGGCATTCATCAATGGTAGTTTCAAATTAAATGATCAGTGGATCATCAACCCGAACAGTTATGTTTCCCTTCAGGCGAAATCCTACGAGTGGCTGCTTGGTGCCAACGCACGGTACAATCTTTCCGGTGATGGCGAGAATATCCTGATCGGTGGTTTGTATTACAGAAGCAGTGATGCCATCATTCCAATGGTTGGGCTGGGATATAAAGACTTCGTATTCACGTTTACCTATGATGCAACGATCTCCACACTGAAGAATTACAATAACAGCCGCGGTGCCTTCGAGCTTTCATTGGTAAAGGAAGGTTTGTTTGATCAGTATAAAGGAAATAGGAGAGAGTCGATGTGTCCTTCGTTTAAGACTTATTGAGGGGGATTGCGTAGGCTCCCGCAGATTAACGCAGATATAATCGCCTTGTTTATGATCTAAATTGCATTTTTGAATATACGATAATAAGATAACGCAGATAGCGCAGATCATTTACCGATATCGGGTGCTGATCTGCGTCATCTGCGAGATCATATATCAGATAGTCCCATAGCTTCAGACACTTTCTGTTAGCAGACTGACAAATCCGCGTAATCCGCGGGAACAAACTCCCGTTCATCGAAATCTCTCCCTCACCCACCCAACCTTCCCACATTTTCCCGATTTTTACACCATGAATCAATTGACCAGGGAGCATGTCCAGGCTTTCAAGCAAATATGTGGAGACGCATTCGTGTTTGTTGACGAAGAATCACTAAAACACTACTCTCACGACGAAACCGAAACCCTCAGCTTTCTTCCCGATGTGGTACTGAAGCCACGCACCGCACAGGAGATCAGCGCCATCATGAAGATCTGTAACGAGAACCGCATACCTGTTACGCCAAGAGGCGCCGGCACCGGTTTAAGTGGTGGTGCATTGCCACATCTCGGAGGTGTATTGCTTTCTACTGAAAGAATGAATTCGATCATACAGATCGATGAGCGCAACCTGCAGGTGACCACCGAGCCGGGTGTGATCACGGAAGTATTGCAGGAATCTGTGAAAGCAAAAGGTCTTTTTTATCCGCCTGATCCGAGCAGCCGCGGCTCCTGTTTTATCGGCGGTAATATCGCGGAGAATAGCGGTGGCCCCAAAGCCGTGAAGTATGGTGTGGTGCGGGATTATGTATTGAACCTGGAGATCGTATTGCCAACAGGCGAGATCATCTGGACCGGTGCGAATGTGTTGAAGAATTCAACCGGGTATAACCTGACACAATTGGTGGTGGGTAGCGAAGGCACGCTTGGTATCGTAACAAAGATTGTTCTGAAGCTGATCCCATTTCCGAAATATGACCTGCTGATGCTTGTGCCTTTTGCATCACTTGAAAAAGCCAGCGAGGCCGTAAGTGCGATCTTCCGCGCCGGCTTTACACCAAGCGCCCTTGAACTGGTGGAGATCGATGCATTGCAGATCGTAAGCCGCATGGTTGATAGCTATGCCGTTCCGGTAAGCGATGATATTGCGGCCCACCTGATCATTGAAGTGGATGGAAATAACCTGGATATACTGATGAGCGAAATGGAACAGATCGCTGAACTGATGACGCAATATGAAGGTGGCGAGGTTTTTTTTGCAGATGATGCACAGCAAAAAGCAGAACTCTGGAAACTCCGTCGCCGTACCGCTGAAGCAGTAAAGATCGCCGGTTATACCATTGAAGAAGATACCGTGGTGCCCAGGGCGGAACTACCGGCATTGGTAAAAGGCGTGAAAGAACTTGGTAAGCAACAGGGCTTCCATGCCGTTTGCTATGGACATGCGGGTGATGGAAACCTGCATATCCGTATCAAAAAAGAAGGAACACCCGACAGTTATGGCGATGAAGCGATGACCAAAAGCCTTCGCGATCTGTTTGAACTTACACGCAGTCTCGGCGGAACCATCAGTGGCGAACATGGCATAGGTCTTATCCAGAAGCCTTATGTTGATATTGTGTTTGATCCTGTACAACTGGCGCTGATGAAAGGGATCAAAAAGACATTTGACCCGAACAATATCCTGAATGCAGGAAAAATATTTGACGCCTGATCTATGAATGAAATGCTGAATAAAGAAGATGAGCTAATGCTGAAGAGCATCCGCATGTTATTCATCGCCATGGCCGGCATGCTGTCGCTCCTGTTGCTGTTGACCATTGTATTCACGCAGATCCTGGGACCAATGCGGCCTGAGCTGAATCAGCATCGCACCTGGCTGATCGTTGGTGTGGCAGTTTTCAGCTTTATCTGCACCCTGCTTGCAAAAAGATCGATCATACGCGCAATAGAAGCTGCTAAAAATTCGTCAAATCTCCTGTCTGAGAAACTAACGAAATACAGATCCGCGTTGATCATCTACCTCGCTCTTTCGGAGCTGCCGGTCATATGCTGCCTGATCATTTCATTCCTGACCGGCGATTTCGTATTCCAGGTGTTTGCGGCGGTGTTGCTGGGGTATCTGCTGGCGGAAATGCCGAAGAGGGAGAAGGTGTTGAGACAATTGGAAGGATAAAAGTTTGAGAAGTTTGAGAAGTTCCAGAGGTTGCTGCCGCGGGTTGGAGAGTGTAACAATTAAAAAATGTCAGCTTCCGGCAAAGAACTTCTGGAACCTCTGGAACTTCTGGAACCTTTGAAACTCCTGGAATCACTGGAACCTCTGGAACCTCAACACGACACTATATTTTTGTGAATTAAAACGTAAATGATGAAAAGAACAATTTTCCTGCTAATGACATTACCGCTCTTTGTGTTGTCAGCAACCGCACAGGACGAAGATGGTGGAGAAAAAGGTTTCAAGAAAGAGAATCTTTTTACAGGAGGAAGTGTGACGGTGTCATTCTTCAACGGACAAACGATATTGGGTGCGAACCCTATGTTCGGATACAGGCTGGCTAACTGGGTGGACGCGGGGCTGGTGTTCAACTATGTATACAGCAGCACACGTGATTACCTGGAATATGATGATAAACTGAAGCAGACAAACTTCGGTCCGGGTGTTTTCACACGACTGTATCCGGTGAATTTCCTGTTTGTACAGGCGCAGTATGAACACAATTTCAACACACTTAAATATACGCCAAGACCGGGCAGTACCGGTTATACGTCTTATAAAGACAAGGTGGATGTGAACTCGCTTTTGCTTGGTGGCGGTTTTGCTTCGGGCAGACAGCCCGGCTCCAATACATTCTTCTATATCTCGTTGCTGTTTGATGTATTGAAGGATGAAAATTCTCCCTATGTAAAAGTGGCGTATGATCCATCCAACCCTGCGATCCGCAGAGTGGATATGGTACCGATCGTTAGAGCGGGTGTGAATATTGGCCTCTTCGAAGGAAGATACAGGTAAATTAAAAAGTCAAAAGTAAAGAGTAAAAAACCACCCTGTTTGCGGGAATTTGCAACCAGGGGTTGAAGTTTTTACTTTTTACTTTTGACTTTTTAATTATTGATTACCTTCAAAAAATTTTTGCCCGAAGAGGGTTCGTAAAAAACTGAACTATGTCTGCAGGCTTGTTGTTCTCTTTTGTTATAGGTTACTTCGTTTTATTACTGGTCGTAGCGTGGTACACATCACGCAATTCAAATAACGATTCGTTTTTTATTGGTAACCGTAACAGTAACTGGGTGCTGGTAGCGTTCGGTATGATCGGCACTTCACTTTCCGGAGTTACGTTTGTAAGCGTGCCGGGTGCAGTTGGAAAGCCGTTCGGTGGCGGATATGAAGGGTTCACTTATTTCCAGATTGTGATCGGTTACATCATCGGGTATTTTATCATAGCATACGTACTGCTGCCATTGTATTACCGGTTGCATCTTACGTCGATCTACAGCTACCTGAATACACGCCTGGGTTTTGTTTCTTATAAAACAGGGTCTACATTTTTTATATTATCAAGAACACTTGGTGCTACCGCCAGGCTATATCTTGTTGTGAGAATTCTCCAGGATGCGATCCTTTCAAGTTTTGGAATGCCGTTCTGGCTCACCACGCTGATCATTCTGCTGATGATCCTGCTGTATACATTCGAAGGTGGCGTGAAAACCATTGTATGGACGGATACGCTGCAAACAACCTGCATGTTACTTGGCCTGATCATATGCGTGATCTATATCCTGAAGACAATGAACTTTTCTTTTGGAGAAGGCCTCGCAGCAATGCATGAAAAGAAGCTGACAGATATTTTCGTCTGGGATCCATCAAGCAGGTTGTTCTTTGTGAAACAGATCCTGGCCGGAGCATTCATTACCATCACCATGACGGGTATGGATCAGGAGATGATGCAAAAGAATATCAGTGTAAAAAACCTGGCAGACTCAAGAAAGAATATGCTCACGTTTGCCTTCATCCAGGGTGGCGTGGTATTATTGTTCCTCTTCCTTGGTGGATTGCTTTATTTATATGGCGCTGCAAAGGGCATTTCAACAGCACCGGATAGCTTGTTCCCTACCATTGCATTGGGTGAAGGAATGCCGCATATCATTTCGATCATCTTTATCATTGCACTGATCTCTGCATTATTCCCAAGCGCCGACGGAGCGATCACTGCATTAACATCATCTTTCTGTATTGATATCCTGGGTATGAAACGCCGTGCGGACTGGGATGAAAAGAAGCAAAGCAAAACACGGAAGATGATACATCTTTCGTTTGCCGCGATATTCCTTTTGTTCGTAATGATCTTTAAATGGGTCGATAACAAGAGCATGATCACGGTGATCCTCAAAGTAGCCGGTTATACTTATGGACCACTGCTTGGCCTGTTTATATTTGGAATTCTTACCAAACGCCAGGTAAAAGACAAACTGGTGCCCGTCATCGCAATTGCGGCGCCGCTGCTTTGCCTCGTGATCGATTATAACCAGAAGAACCTGTTTGGCAATTTTGAGATCGGGTTGGAGCTGATCATCATCAATGGCCTGTTGACTTTTCTGGGTCTGATGATGATTTCCAAAAAACCGGCTGCGGCGGGTAATGAACCGGCTTTAGGGCGTTAACTTTGCCAAAAGTTAATCACGTGGAGCTGATCAACCCTCTTGTGCAATCTTATGCCGAACAGTTCACTTCCCCGGAAGATGCGCTGCTCAAAGAGATCGCGGACTATACCACACACCATCATTCAGAGCCACACATGCTGAGTGGCCACCTGCAGGGCAAACTGCTGGAAATGGTCAGCCACATGATCCGCCCGTCACGGATCCTGGAGATCGGGACATTTACGGGATACAGTGCGCTTTGTCTTGCAAAAGGACTGCAACCCGGAGGTGTTTTGCATACTATAGAATTACGGGAAGAAGATGCCGCCATTGCACAGGGATATTTTGACCGTTCGGAAAACCGGAGCAAGATCATCCTGCATACAGGCTCTGCCAGGGAAGTGATCCCTTCGCTGAAGGAAACCTGGGACCTTGTATTCATTGATGCCGATAAAGTGTCTTATACAGAATATTTGGAATTGGTATTGCCCGATTTGAAACAAAACGGATTTATCTTAGCCGATAATGTTTTTTTCCACGGCGGAGTATTAACTGAGCCGGTGAAAGGAAAAAGCGCCAAAGCTATCCAGGCTTTTAACGAAGCAGTGATGAAGAGAGATGATATAGATAAAATGATCATCACATTGCGGGACGGGCTTTATCTGATCAGGAAACTTTGACAAAACATCAATTCATGAAAAAATTACGTGCTGTTTTAATTGTTGTATTATTTTTTACAGGTGCTGTTGTAAAAGCACAGGATGCAGCGATCATTAACGAGTACATTGAAAAATATAAGGAACTGGCCATAGAAGAAATGCAAAGAACAGGTGTGCCGGCTTCCATCAAACTTGCGCAGGGCATTCATGAAACCATGGCCGGTACAAGCGTGTTGGTACAGAAATCAAATAATCATTTTGGGATCAAATGTAAGTCCAACTGGACAGGTGAGTCGGTATCTCACGATGATGACGCACGTGGTGAATGTTTCCGCAAATATCCTTCCGCGGAAGATTCTTACAGGGATCATTCCAACTTCTTAAAGAATAATCAGCGATATGCAGGCCTGTTTGCGCTTGATCCGCTGGATTATTCGGGTTGGGCGAATGGCTTAAAAAAGGCAGGTTATGCCACCAATCCAAAATATCCGCAGATCATCATCCGCCTGATAGAAGATTATAACCTGCAGGATTACAGCCTGATCGCACTTGGTAAAAAAGAACGTGAAAATAATGTCGCAGCTACCACGCATTCAACGGCCGACTCATCCGCTGCACAAACATCATCGAACGGACCAGCAGAACAATCACAGGAAGATGCAACACCATCAAAAGCGTCGAACTTCCCTTCAGGTGAGTTCAAGATCAATGAAACAAAAGTGATCTTTGGTAAAAAAGGAACACCTGTGCTGGTGATTGCACAGCAATACGATGTGCCATTGAACAAATTGTTTGAGTATAACGAAATGGAGCAGGTGGAGAATCTGCCGGATGATCAACTGGTATATCTTCAACGTAAGAAAACAAAAGGACACAACGAATATCATATTGTTCATGCAGGGGAAACATTGCGTGATATTTCGCAGACAGAAGCGATCCGCCTTGAATCCCTGCTGGAATACAACCAGCTGAAAGCGCATATGCGCCCGGCTGTTGGTGAAAAATTATATCTGCGTGGTGCGGCGCCTGCCGTTCCAAGACTGGCAAAGGGAAACTAATAATAACGAAACTGTTTATCCATGGCGCTGATCAAAGTAAAAGACAAATCTTTTGAGCCGTATCTGTCTGAAGATACGATACAGCAACGCGTGAAGGAACTGGCCGTAAAGATCAATGCTGACTATGAAGGGAAGCGGCCTTATTTCGTGGCGATCCTCAATGGTTCATTCATGTTTGCTTCCGACCTCTTCAAACATCTGACGGTGGATGCGGATATCTGTTTTATCAAACTTGCTTCCTATAAAGGCACACAATCTACGGGTAATGTACTGACCACGATCGGCCTCGACGAAGACCTTTTTGGCAAAGACGTGGTGATCGTCGAAGATATCGTTGATACCGGTAAAACCCTGCATCATTTCCTTCCCCGCCTGGAACATCAGCAACCCAAATCGCTGAGAATTGCCACCCTGCTCCATAAGCCCGATGCGACTGAATACGCACTTGCCCTCAGCTATGTCGGCTTCGAGATCCCCAATAAATTTGTAGTGGGTTATGGGCTCGATTATGATGGACTTGGAAGGAACCTTAAAGAGATCTATCAACTACGCGAATGATACACGAATGTGCGCGAATGAACGCGAATAGCGCCCTGCAGGTCCGGGAGAGGCCGAATGAGTGGTTGATACAGTGGCTTTCTCTTTGATTTTCATATAATAAGACCTCGTTTTTTCCGTTAATGATCCGTTGTAAACAGTAGTTCACCATTTGCGAACATTCGCGGCCATTCGCGCTCTATTCGCGATTCCGTTTTTTTTATATAGTTTTAGGCGTTATTATATCCCATTGAAAGCCACTGCTTCCATATTTATTTTTCTCATCTGGAGTCTCGGTTCATCTGCCTTCGGCCAATATTATCTTCGCGGCGAAGTCAAAGACGAATCAGGGAATTTATTGCAGAATGTTGTGATCACCAGCCTCCGGACGGGCTACCTGTTCAAGAGCGGTTCAGCCGGCACGTTCGGGATCACTACCAATCAGCTGATCGATAGTTTTCAATTTGCATTAACAGGCTACCGGACCGAAAGAGTTGCAGCAAACGCTGAAAAATTCCTTTCTGTAAAGCTTAAATCAGCCCCCGCGGCGGCCAATTCGGCCAGACCATATAAGCTGCTTTCCCTTACAAAGGGCATGTTCAAAGAAGATCACCGCAAGTGGTTTGCAGGTGATGAAACGTATGTAAGCATCGTTGAGAACCATTTTGTAAATGCAAGGCAATATCCGTCCACAGGGGTGTCGCTGAATGTGGACAGGGCTTCTTACTCCAATATCCGCCGGTTTATCACGCTCAACTCGATCGTGCCGCCGGATGCGGTGAGAATAGAGGAAATGCTGAATTATTTCAATCTTAATTATAGCGAGCCAAGGAATAAAGATCTGTTTTCTGTTCAGACCAAAGTAACGAACTGCCCGTGGAATCCTGCGAACCAGCTTTACTATATCAATCTTTCTTCCCGCAAGCTTGACCTTGAGAAATTGCCGCCAAGCAACCTTGTATTCCTGATCGATGTATCCGGTTCAATGGATATGACGAACAGATTGCCTTTGCTGAAGTCGGCCTTCCGGATGCTTGTCAATAACCTCCGTGAAAAAGACTCTGTATCGATCGTTGTATACGGCGGTATTACGGGTATTATGCTCAATGCAACCAGTGGAGCAGATAAAGAAAAAATATTAAAAGCTATCGATGAACTGGAACCCGGCGGCACTACACCCGGTGAATCCGGGATCAAACTGGCGTATAACGTAGCTCGTCAGCATTTCATGGTCAATGGAAATAACCGGGTAATACTTGCAACTGACGGTGATTTCAATGTAGGCCTCCGTTCGGAAAATGATCTTGATACGCTGATTGCAGAGCAACGGCAATCAGGTATCTACCTTACCTGTCTTGGTGTAGGCATGGGGAACTATAAAGATTCAAAAATTCAAACTCTTGCCCGGAAAGGCAATGGCAACTTTGCCTATCTCGATAATTTCAATGAAGCAGAAAAAGTATTGCTGAAAGAGTTTACGCAAACATTGTATTCGGTAGCAGATGATGCGTACCTGAATATCGAATTCAACCCTAACTATGTAAAACAGTACAAACTGATCGGGTTCGATAATAAAGCAGGCGCTTTAAGCGATACACTTGCCGTGATTGAAGGAGGTGAGATTGGCTCCGGTTATTCGATGATGGGCGTATTTGAGATAGAACCTGCAACACGTACAGACACAGTGATGATCGAACGCATGGCACAATTAAAGCTGCGGTATTCCTTACCACATGATTCGGTGGCAAAGGATTTTGTCTATAACAGCTACTACAACTTCGAACCTTTTGATAAAGTTGATCAGTGTTACCGCTTCTCCGCAGCAGTAGCCATGTTCGGATCAATGCTCCGCGCATCCTCTGTGGCAAAAGCGCTTAACTGGAACGAACTTATTACTTTAGCCACAAGCTGTGCAAACATGGCAGATGTAAATCAGCGGGAATTTGTAAATCTTGTGCAACAGGCGAAGGTGTTGTATTCGAAGAAGAGAAAGAAAAGTGCTGATTAAAAAGTAAGTAAAAAGTAAAAAGTAAAAAGTAAAAAGTAAAAAGTAAAAAGTAATTTTTTTAAATACTCAATAAAAAACCTCTCAGATGTTCGTTGTGTTAGCAACTTTATCTGAGAGGTTTTTTTTACTTTTTACTTTTGAATTTTTACTTCTCAATGATGGTGATGATGCTGATGATCTTCCACCATTTTCGTAAAGTCTTCTGCGCTGATAGGTTTGTCTGTAGGGTTGATCTTTGTTTCTGCCCATTCAAACACTTTTTGCGTTTGAATACGGTTGTAAGCGTCCTCTACATATTTTCTGTCTTTCATCATTTTTTCGATGTAGTCAGCTACCCATGGCTGATCGCCAACACCGGCACCCATACCCCCCATATAACCCATCAGTTGTTGTTTTGCAAACTCACGGATCTCATCAGGGCTGACCTGGATAGCGTTTTCTGAAACGATCTTATCAGTGATCAGTGTCCATTTCAGTTGATTCAGGAAAGATGGGAATTCCTTCTCAACCTGCTCATCTGATTTTGGGGCTTGCTGGCCGTCTTCTGTGCCCTGTGTCTTGATCCATTTTTTCAGGAATGTTTCAGGGAACTGGATCGACGTATGATCGGTCAGCTGATGGAAGAGTTGATCATGGATCTGATTTCTAGCCTGGCTGTTCCAGTATGCCGCAATTTCTTCTTTGATCTTATTGCGGAAGTCTGCTTCAGTTTTCACTTCTCCGCCCGGATAAAGCTGGCTGAAGAATTCTTCATTCAGTTCTTTTTTCTCCAGCAGACCGATCTTGGTGATCACGATCTTGAAGTGTTTTTCTGCTGCAGCCGGATCATTTTTATCCAGGCCGAGATCGCTCATGATAAATTCGAGTTCTTTATCATCAAACGCTTTTTTCAGTTCAACCACCACATAGTCATTCACTGTCTTGCCCATCAGGTTTGGACGGAAATCAGCTTTGAAATATTTAACCAGGATGGAATTGTCTTTAGTGATACCACCTTCGATCTCCCCGGCGCTTTCGTTTACTTCAGAGAATACAACGTTGAGTACGTTCTCTTCAGTAGTAACAGAAGTTTGATCCTGCATATTGCCATAGCGGTTCTGCAGTCGCTCCAGTTCGCTGTTGATCATTTCGTCAGTAACGTTTACTACATAACGATCGATCTTTACAGCTCCGAGGTCGGGCATGTTGAAGTCAGGCTTCATGCCTATCTCGAAATGGAAAGTATAATCAGCAGGATTGTTTACATCCAGTTGATTGAAATCGGCTTCCAATGGAAGCGGTTGTGCAAAAATGTCAACCTTATCATTCTGCAGGTAACCGATCAGTTCACGGTCAACAGAGCGCAATACTTCGTCGGTGAACAAAGAAGGACCGTACATTTTTTTGATCAGTCCGGCCGGCACCATTCCCTTGCGGAAGCCAGGCATGTTTGCTTTTTTGCTATAATCTTTAAGGGCTTTTTCAAAAGAAGGCAGGTAGTCCTGCTTGTCCAGCTTCACGGTCAGCTTCTCGTGGAGTAAGCCGATATTTTCTTTGGTAACTGTAGCCATGTTCTATGTTTAAAAGTTTAAAAGTTCAAAGGTTTAAATGTTTAATGTTTAAAAGTTAAGCTCCTAAACCTTTAAACTCTTAAACTTTTAAACCTTTGAACTTTGTGTGTCCGGATGGAGGGACTCGAACCCCCATGCCTCGCGGCACCAGATCCTAAGTCTGGCGTGTCTACCAATTTCACCACATCCGGTAGTAGTTATATTAACATCTTGTCATCCCCCGATCAATGTCCGGGGTAAACTGCCCTGTCATCCCTGGCGTCTTGTTTAAACTTTAACAAATCCAAACGACGCAGACCCGGAACAGTGTCATCCCGGGCGCCTGTAATCTGACTTAAACAGATTTAAACGACACAGACCCGGGAAAACGGGCTGCAAATGTAGTCCTTTTCAATGAAAGAAAAAGGCCACTTTTTCCGTAAATTCGTAGGCACAACTCTATTGATGGAAACAATCGCGCAAACGCCCAGGTATAATCTGAATGAAGAGCAGGAGAGGAAATTGATTCTCAGGGAGTATCGTTCACTTTTGCGGTCTTTGAAAGCTAAAATAAAACCCGGAGACAAGGATCTGCTCCGCAATGCCTTTGAAATGGCGGCGGATGCCCATAAGACCATGCGCCGGAAAAGCGGCGAGCCCTATATCCTCCACCCGCTGGCAGTAGCCAAGATCTGCGTGGAAGAGATCGGCCTCGGTGTCCGCTCTACGATCTGTGCCTTATTGCATGATACCGTCGAGGATACAGATATTTCTCTCGAAGATATTGAACGGGAATTCGGTGCTGAGATCGCGCGGATCGTGGATGGTCTGACCAAGATCTCCAACGTCATCGACGTGAATGCATCCGCACAAGCGGAAAACTTCAAAAAGATCCTGCTCACCCTTACGGATGACCCCCGCGTGATCCTGATCAAGCTGGCTGACCGTCTGCATAACATGCGGACCCTGGAAAGCATGAAGCGGGAGAAACAACTGAAGATCGCCTCCGAAACCGTGTATGTTTATGCCCCGCTCGCTCACCGCATGGGTCTTTATAATATAAAGACCGAAATGGAAGACCTGGCCATGAAATACATGGAACCGGAAGCTTATAAAGATATCGCCCAGAAACTCGCTGAGACAAAACGCGAACGGTCCAAATACATCAACGAATTCATCCGCCCGATCAAGGAGAAACTGGAAAAAGCCAATTTCAAATTCGAGATCTACGGCAGACCGAAAAGCATCCACTCCATCTCCAACAAGATGAAGAAAAAAGGTGTGGACTTTGAAGAAGTATATGATCTGTTCGCAATCCGCGTTATTCTCGATTCACCGACCGAACGCGAAAAAGAAGATTGCTGGAAAGTATATTCCATGATCACGGACGAGTATACGCCTTCTCCGGAACGTTTGCGCGACTGGCTGAGCAATCCCAAATCAAACGGATACGAAGCGCTTCACACCACAGTGATGGGCCCGCAGGGTAAATGGGTGGAAGTGCAGATCCGGACCAAACGGATGAACGAGATCGCAGAGAAAGGGCTTGCCGCCCACTGGAAATACAAAGAAGGCACCGCGGATGAAAGCCGCTTTGATAAATGGTTCCAGCAGATCCGTGAAGTGATCAGCAACCAGGAGGCGGACAGCATCGATTTCCTGCAGGAATTCAAAACAAGTTTTCTTGCCGAAGAGATCTATGTGTACACACCAAAAGGGGATGTCAAAATGCTGCCCGTTGAATCAACGGCGCTTGACTTCGCCTTTTCCATCCATAGCGCCATCGGTGTGAAAACCATCGGTGCAAAAGTGAACCACAAACTCGTTCCGATCAGTCATAAACTCCGCAGCGGTGATCAGGTGGAGATCATCACCAGCAACAAACAAAAGCCATCGGAAGACTGGCTCGGATTTGTGGTAACCGCCAAGGCCCGCGGCCGGATCAAGGATGCATTAAAAGAAGAGAAAAGAGCGATCGCTGATGAAGGAAAGTACACAGTACAGCGCAAGCTGGAAGGTATGGGCGCTTCATTCAGCAAAGAAAATATTGAAGAGCTTGTTCATCATTATAAGCTTCCTTCCCAGCTGGATCTTTTTTACCAGGTTTCTGTAAAAAATATCGATCTGAAAGATCTGAAGGATTTCAATGTGATCGGTGACAAGCTTGATCCGCCAAGGCCGGTGAAAACCGTCCAGGAATTCAAACAGGAATTTTCTCCGCAGCACGGCCATGCAAAAAAAGATGCGGAGCTGATCATCTTTGGTGAGAGCAGCGACAGGATCGTGTATAACCTGGCAAACTGCTGCAAGCCGATCCCGGGTGATGATGTATTCGGATTTGTAACAACCGGTAAAGGTCTTACCATCCACCGCACCAATTGCCCGAATGCAGCAAAACTGCTCGCCAATTACGGGCACCGCGTGGTGAAAACAAAGTGGGCGAAGAATAAAGAGATCTCTTTCCTCACCGGCCTCAAGATCGTTGGTATGGATGATGTGGGTGTGATCCATAAGATCACCAGTCTTATCTCCGGAGAAATGAAGATCAATATCAGCGCACTCAGCGTGGATGCAAAAGAAGGCCTGTTCGAAGGAAACATCAAAGTATACGTGCATGACCGCGAAGAACTCGACGAACTGGTGCAGCGGCTGAAATCTCTTCCGGGTATTGAGTCGGTGGAGAGGTATGATATGGAAGATGTTGCTTCGTGAGAAGAAGCATTCCGGGAGTTCCATGGGTTCCAGATGTTTCAGAAGTTGCTGCCGCGACCCGCAGGCTGTGATTTATTATGAAGATTCTTTCATTTGAAGAACCGCTGAAACCGCTGGAACTTCCGGAACCTTTTTACTTCCTCATCCCCGGAATTTGCCTATATTGTTGAGCGGTTCCCGTATCAACTCCAAACTATAACAACAACTATGAGACACACTCTTCGCAGGCTCTTGACGATATGGAGCTTTTGCATTTTTTGTGGTGTGTCTTTATATGCCCAGCAGAATTTTACGGGTATCAATGATTCGGTGATCAATCTTTCATGTGGTCAGAACTGTGCTCCCTTGAGTTTTAAAGTGCCACACCTGAAGTCAAGTGAAGATTATACCGTTGCAACCATTCCTTACAGGCCTTATGCATTTACTACGCCAACGGGTAATAGCCTGGACCTGGATAAGGATGACATGTTCACTGATGTGATCAATCTTCCCTTTCCTATTTGTTTTTATGGCGCCACTACACCATATAACCAGATCCTGATCGGTTCGAACGGACTGGTGACCTTTGATGTATCAAATGCCGGTTGTCATAACGCATATACGATCGACATGCCGATCCCTAATGCGGGAAGAGGGATGCAGTGCGCGAACACAGAACCTGAACAGCGAAAGTCATATTATCCGAGAGCTTCCATCATGGGTGCTTACATTGATCTGAATCCGGAAGTAACATCTGCAGGGAAAAAGATCGAATGGAGAGTAGAAGGTGCCGCGCCTTTCCGCCGCTTTGTGGCAAGCTGGAATAACCTGGCCGTATGGAATAACCCTAGTTGCAGCGCAAATAATCCAACAACATTTCAGATCGTAGTGAATGAAGGTACTTCGGTGATCGAAGTATTCATTGCACAGAAAATTTGTAACCCGGGAACAAACGCTCCTAATTCCATCCTTGGCATTCAAAACTGGGACCGGGATAAAGCCGTCGCAGTCACTGGCCGCAATGCAACAGTATGGACTGCACAAAAAGAAGCTTACCGGTTCATTCCTTCCGGAACCACTTCGAGATTTATCCGTTCTGAGCTGCTGAACTTTACAACCAAACAGGTGCTGCAAACAGCCGTTGCAACCGAATCTTCTCCCGGTGTAATGGATATCAAATTTCCGCAACAATGCTTCGCAAACCCCACGGAAAAATTTATCGTGCGCACCGTTTATGCAGGTGAATGCAACAGCGCAATACCGATCGTGATCGATGACACGATCACCGTAAATACATCAACGATCCCTGTCACCTATACAACTACCAAAAGCGGCTGCGCCGTAGGAACCGGCAGCATCAAAGCAACCGTTGCAGCAGCCAATGTAAATGATGGTCCATTTACCTATGTGTTGAATCCGGGTGCAGTTACTATTGCAACAGCAGATCCGGAAGCTACCTTCAACGATCTTTCTCCTGGTCACTATAGTCTTACTGTGACAGGTAAAGGCGGATGCAGTAAAACATTTTCGGATATAGAGGTCGGATCAACAGGCACATTCGATGTATCGTTTGTTGCAAATCCACCAAGCTGTCAGGGTGCACAGAATGCAAGCATTGTAGTAACAGCGCCTGCCGGCGGCGGGCCGTATACATATTCACTCAATAATACGCCGATGCCATCCAATGTGATCACAGGCATCTTTGGCGGTTTTTCATATCTCGTTACAGTTACTTCTGCAGTTCCCTCCTGTAAAGCCGATGTTACTGTACCAACTATCCCGTTGGGAAATGGCACGCTGACCGGATCTGCCGTCAGCACACCCACTACCTGCGCCGGACTGAATAATGGAAAAATAATTGTTACAGCAACAAGCGGAAGCGGACCATATCAATATTCCATTGATAACGGAGCAAACTGGGTTGCTTCAAACGTCTTTGATAATCTTGCTCCCGGCACCTACAGCCTCATCATAAAAGAAGGACCTTGCATTTCTGATCCGCTGCAGGGAATCGTAAGTGTTGGCTCAGGACTTTCAATAAATGCAAAGTCAACGCCAGCTTCCTGCCAGGGCGTCAACAACGGAACAGTTACAGTTGAAATGCAGAATGGACGGCCTCCCTATACGGTTTACCTCAATGCCGGCACAAGTATTACAACAGCTACGAACGTTGCAACATTCGGAAATGTACCTGCCGGAGCATACAATATAATGGTGACAGATGCAAATAATTGCACCACGATCGCTCCGGGCTTTGTGATAACAGTTGGTGCCGGTAATGGCGTGTCGGCGACTGCTTCAACGACAGATGTATCCTGCTTTAATGGTTTGAACGGAACGATACAGATCACGCCGGTTGGGGGTTCTGCTCCATATAATTTCTCACTGAATGGTGCCGGTGCGCAGACTTCCACAGGTATATATACATATTCAGGCTTGCCGGCAGCTGATACTTATTCGGTAGTGGTAAGCGATGCAGCGGGTTGTACATTCACCTTATATCCGTTGAAAGTTGCTCAACCAGCGGCGCTGGACATCCCTCCGCCGATCATACAGGCACCGCTTTGCAATGGAGAAGGGAATGGTTCGATCACGGTCACTGCTGCAGGAGGCACCAGTCCTTATACATATAGTTTGAATGGAGGTGCTTATCAGACCTCCAATTCATTTAAAGCAGCGGCCGGTAATTATACCGTGCGTGTGCAGGATGCAAAAGCATGTAATGCGCAATTAGATAATGTTGTGGTAACGGATCCTGCGCCATTGGTGGCGAATGTTGCCGCCATAACGCCCGCAACCTGCGATGGCGGTGCGGATGGTACTGCAACGATCAATGCAACAGGCGGTTCAGGCAGTTATCAATACAGCAGCGATGGAATATCATTTCAAACCTCCAATGTGCTGAAATTGAAATCCGGCACATATACCGTCACCGTTAAAGATGTGAATGGATGCACTACCACTGTCACCGGGGTCAATATCGGGCTGAATAATAATCTCACCTTCACACCAATGGTCGATCCCGCAGCTGCCTGTGAAGGGAGTAAGGTGAATTTACAGATCGTGTCCAATGCTACATCGTATGCCTGGACTGCCGATCATCCCGGATTGATCACCAATCCTGCTGCAGCCAACCTGGTGGTACAGCCATCTGCCAATACCCTATTCACCGTAACGATGCGGCTTGGCGTTTGCGTGGCGGAGGATGATGTATATGTACCGGTGCTTCCGGCGCCGGTTGCGGAAGCAGGGCCGGATGGAGAGATCTGTTATGGACAGAACTACCAGTTGCAGGCCAATGGCGGTGTTTCTTATGAATGGACTCCCCAGCGTTTTCTTTCAGATCCGTATAGTCAAAGTCCGCAGGTGCTGCAGCCTGATCGTACGATAACATATACACTGACGGCTATTGATGCCAACAATTGCCGCTCACTGATCACCGACAATGTTGTGATCAAAGTGATCCCGCCGATCAGGGTGAAGATCACACCGGCGGATACCGTGGTGTTTGCGGGGGCGCAATTCCAGTTCCAGATCAGTTCTGTAGCGGACAATTATAGCTGGTCGCCGGCAACAGGATTGGACGATCCGGCCATCGCCAATCCCAAAGTGGTGGCGCCAATGACCATCGGAACCGTGATCCATTACCGTGTGGAGGCATCCACGGCCGCCGGCTGTAAAGGAGAGGGGTCCGCAACAGTCCGCGTTTACAAAGGCCCCGACGTTTACGTAGCCAATGCATTTTCTCCGAATAAAGACGGTAAAAACGACGAATTCCTGCCGTTCCCGGTCGGTATTAAGCAGCTCTCTTATTTCAGGATCTATAATCGCTGGGGCCAGCTCGTATTCAGCACCACCACGCTTCAGCATGGCTGGGATGGTCGTCTGGCGGGTATAGATCAGGCCGCCGGCGTATATACATGGATGATAGAGGCGGTGACGCAGGCGGGGGAGAAGATCACAAAAAAGGGTACGGTGACGCTCATACGGTGATAATCAGGAAAGAAAGGTTCCAGCAGTTCCATAAGTTCCAGATGTTTCACAGGTTACGCCTTAACCTTTGGAACCTCTGGAACTGCTGAAACCAGTCTCTTTCTGAAACTTTTAAACTTTTAAACGTTTTATTCGGTGGCTTTTTCCCGAGGGCTTATTTTTGCGACTTCTAAAAGCTGACTTAAATACAACCCTCCAATTTTATGGTAGACGTTTTACTTGGCCTCCAGTGGGGCGATGAAGGAAAAGGAAAGATCGTAGATTATTTCGCTAAAGACTACGATGTAGTGGCGAGGTTCCAGGGCGGGCCAAATGCCGGCCACACGCTTTATGTTGGCGATAAGAAAGTGGTCCTGCACCAGATCCCTTCAGGTGTATTTCATCCAAACAAGCTGAACCTGATCGGTAATGGTGTCGTATTAGACCCTGTAACACTAAAAAGAGAATGCGATACAGTTGCTTCATTCGGCGTTGATCTTCGCAAGAATCTCTTTATTGCAGAACGTACACACCTGATCCTACCGACACACCGGGCGCTGGATAAAGCGGCTGAACTGTCAAAAGGCACGCAGAAGATCGGTTCTACGTTAAAAGGGATCAGCCCGGCCTATATGGATAAAACCGGCCGGAATGGTTTGCGTGTCGGCGATCTGCTTGATAAAAATTTCACGACTTCTTATATCAAGCTTCGCCTGAAACATCAGAAATTGCTGGATAATTATAATTTCACAGAAGATATCACGGCATGGGAAGAAGAGTTCTTTGAGGCAGTGGAATTCCTGAAACAATTGAATATCGTAAATGGTGAATACTTCATCAACGATCAGTTGCGTGCAGGAAAGAAAGTGCTGGCAGAAGGTGCACAGGGAAGCATGCTGGATATCGATTTCGGTACATTCCCGTTTGTAACTTCATCCAATACCGTATCAGCAGGCGTTTGCAGCGGTCTTGGCGTTGCTCCGCAAACGATCCGCGAAGTATATGGCGTTACGAAAGCATATTGCACGCGCGTCGGTAGTGGTCCGTTCCCGACGGAACTGGATAACGAAGTAGGCGAAGAGCTGAGAAAGATCGGTAATGAATTTGGTGCAACAACAGGTCGCCCGCGCCGTTGCGGCTGGATCGATCTGGTAGCACTCCGGTTTGCCTGCATGGTCAACGGCGTTACAAAGATCGTGATGACAAAGGCCGATGTGCTGGATGCATTCAGCGAATTACAGGTTTGCACCAGCTATAAGATCAACGGTAAGGAAAGCCAGGAAATTCCATTCAGAATAGACAGGATGGCAGTTGAACCGGTGTATAAAACATTCCCCGGGTGGAATAATCCAAGCAGTACTGCAAAAACGGCTGCGGAACTGCCTGAGACAATGAAAACTTACGTATCATTTATTAATGAATATCTGGGAGTTGAAGTAAAGTATATTTCAAACGGCCCGGGAAGAGACCAGCTCATTCTGGTGGACTAAAAAAAGCAGGAAAAAAGTTTTTTAAAAATTTGGCGAATTAAAAACTTCGCCGAAATTTTACACCCATAACCCTAGTTAGATATGGCAGCAAAATCCGACAAGGAAAAAAAAGTTCCTGGAAAAGCAGACAACAGCGAGGCTGAAAAAGCTTCAGCAAAGAAGGCATCTCCTAAACCGAAAAAAGAAGAGGAAGATGACGACGATGATGATGATCTCGATGAAGAATTATTAGAAGAAACTCCCAAGAAAAAAGGAGCTAAAGCCGCTGCGTCTACAAAAAAGAAAAAAGATGAAGACGAAGAGGATGATGACGATGATGATTCTGACGAAGATGAAGTAGATGATTGGGACAAAGTTGAAGAAGAAGATAATTGGGACCCTGATTTCGACGAATTCGACGTGCCTAAATCAAAAGGTAAAAAAGCCACAGGTACCGGCAGTGCCAGCAAGAAAGGTGCTGACGATGACGACGATTTCAAAGTGGACGATGAATTCAAAGATATGTTCAATGACAGCGACGACTTCGGCGACGAAGAAGACGACTATTAATCATATCACCTCCTTTCACCAAGCTTATTAATCTGGATACTTCCATATTTCCGGTAAGTGATTTCCGGCAGACAAAAGAAAAAGTGTTGAACTGGATACAACGGTTCAACACTTTTTCTTTTCTGGATAATCATCAATACCAGATTGAACCTCATTCGCAGGAATGCCTTATCGCAGCCGGCGTCAGGGAAAGGCTCGACTTTTCGGGCAAAGGGTTTCTCATGCCTTTGCAGCAATTCACCACGAAAAAGCGATGGCTCTTCGGCCATCTTGGTTTTGACCTGAAAAATGACCTGGAAGATCTTTCATCTTCACATCCTGACAGGATCGGCTTTGCAGATCTTTCATTCTTCGAACCGGAGATCGTGATCGTTCTTGCCGAAACCTCCATGACCATCCAGGCGGATCATCCTGCTGTAGTGTTTGAGCAGATACAGCAAACCTCTGTCATAACAAACGATCAGCATGGTAATGACCTGTTGATTCAACAAAAGATCGGTCGCGAAGAATATCTTTCGATCATACATAAACTGCAACAGCATATTCTGCGCGGTGATTGTTATGAAATAAACTTCTGCCAGGAGTTCTTTGCAGAAAATGCAGTGATAGATCCATTGCAGATCTACAAAAACCTTAGTAAGATCTCTCCCAATCCTTTCTCGGGACTGTACCGTCAGGGTGACAGATGGCTGCTCTGCGCAAGCCCCGAAAGATTTATCAGGAAAGAAGGCAGCAGGATCTTATCGCAGCCCATCAAGGGAACAGCAAAGCGTGTACTCAATGATCATCAGAAGGATCAGCAACTGCGTGATCAGCTATATCACAACCAAAAGGATCGTTCAGAAAATGTCATGGTCGTTGATCTTGTAAGAAATGATCTTGCGAAGATCTGTGAAGAAGGAACAGTGAAAGT
The DNA here is from genome assembly GCA_003243445.1 of Citrobacter freundii. Lineage (GTDB taxonomy): Bacteria > Bacteroidota > Bacteroidia > Chitinophagales > Chitinophagaceae > Terrimonas_A. The sequence goes on along the minus strand of QFQQ01000013.1, from coordinate 44,838 downwards.
GGATGAGCTATATGGCATCTATTCATTTCCACAGGTACACCAGATGATCTCCACCGTAAGCGGCGAGATCAGAAGTGATGTTTCTTTCGCCGATATCATTAAAGCCACATTCCCCATGGGCTCCATGACTGGCGCACCAAAGAAACGTGTGATGGAGTTAATAGAACAATATGAAAAAACCAAGCGCGGCGTATTTTCCGGAGCCATTGGTTATATTTCACCAGACGGTGATTTCGATTTCAATGTGGTCATCCGCAGTATACTTTACAATGCAGCCAGTCGGTATCTGTCTTTCCAGGCTGGTTCTGCCATCACGTTCTATAGCGATCCCGGATCCGAATGGGAGGAATGCCTGTTAAAAGCCGGCGCGATCATACGCGTGCTCAGTGGTGATATATGATTGGCATTTTCTTTTGAGTTCCGGTTATCGGCCATCGCTCACCTACCATTAAGCAATCGTTTGCAATTCCACATGATCTTATTTTGAGTGTACAGGCGGTAATACTTTCCTCATTCGTATATATACGCATCACGTGTCAGCACTTCCTGTCATTTTGCCTTTAACGCTTCGTTTTTAATCCTTTATGACCATAAAAATTCTTGTGGTATGAAGTTTGAAATTGAGCTGACGTAAACTAAAATCGTTAAGTATGGTACAAAGAAGAAAACTTATTGCGGGCGTATTTGCGCTTGCAATAGCAATGAGCAGTTGTAAGAGTTGGAATAAGACACAAAAGGGCGCCGCGATCGGTGCAGGCGGTGGTGCAGCAGTAGGTGCTGTAATTGGTAAAGCATCCGGTAATACTGCACTTGGTGCAATCATAGGTGCTACCGTCGGTGGTGTTACTGGCGCTGTGATCGGCAGAAAAATGGATAAGCAGGCAGAAGAGATCAAGAATGAAGTGCCTGGAGCAAAAGTGGAAAGGGTTGAGGAAGGTATTGTCGTAGAGTTTAACAACCAGATCCTATTTGGTTTTGACAAATCAGATCTCGGCGAAAGCGCAAAAAGCAATCTGAATGAACTGGTAAACATACTTAACAAATATCCCGATACAAATATCGAGATCCAGGGACACACGGATGATACCGGTACAGACAGCTACAATCAGGGACTGTCAGAGAGACGTGCCGGCGCTGTAGCAACCTATCTCCGTTCCCGCAATATTTCTTCATCCCGCATTACTACCAAAGGCTTTGGTGAATCTGCGCCTAAATATGATAATTCCACAGAGAATGGCCGTTCACAGAACAGAAGGGTAGACTTTCTGATTACTGCGAATGAAAAGATGAAAGCAGATGCTAAAAAAGAGGCCGGACAGTAGACGCCAATTTCAAGACGCGAATTGCACGAATTAATATTCCTCTGTGAATATAATCTCACCTGCCCCGCGTTTTTAATTGAGCAGGAAATAATCGTAATAAAATGTCCGTTTCAATATTTAATTAATAAAGACCCTAAATCACGTTCAGTAATTGCGATGATCGCGTAAAAACAATTAGTTTAGGATGGATATGAAATTTGAAGATGGAGCTTTTACAACAAACTTCAATCGCTGGCAAATATTCAATCAGGTCCGCTAATTCGCGAAATTCGCGCTAAAAATTTGTGTATATGAAAACAAAACTTCTCGCCGTAGCTACCCTTTCCCTCATCAGCTTCGCTGCATCCGCACAGTCAAAAACAAGTTTTGGGATCGTTGGCGGTGTAAACTTCCAGAATATCACAGGAGATGATGCAACAGGCAGCAGCATGGACAATAAACTCAAAGTTGGATTTCTTGCAGGTGTGAATGCAGAGATCCCGGTTGGTATTGATTTCTATCTGCAGCCCGGCGTTGTATATGCACTGAAAGGTGCAAAAGCGAACGGTACTGATACCAAGATCAATATCGGCTATGTTGAAGTACCTGTAAATTTTGTATATAAACCCGAAGTCGGCACAGGCCGTTTGATATTGGGTGTTGGTCCATACATTGGGTTTGGGGTAAATGGTAAGATCAAAGGAAATGGAATTGATGAAGACATCAAGTTCAAAAACACACTCACGCAAGCCGAAGCAATTTCAGGCGACCCTTACCTGAAAAGAATTGATGCGGGTGGAAACCTCTTATTTGGTTATGAAATGTCCAATCACCTGTCTGTTCAGTTGAACGCACAACTGGGTCTCGTAAAGATCAATCCTAAAGTGGAAAATTCCGTGAACGATCAAAGCTCATGGAAGAATACAGGCTTTGGTGTGTCTCTCGGTTATCGATTCTAATTACGCATCATTATAACCAGCAAGACCGTCCGGATCAGTTCCTGGGCGGTCTTGTTGTTTTAAAGGGAATGGGCAAAACTGATTTGAATTATTTTATCAGCACTCTCATCGACCTTAAAAGAGATGTGATAACAGAATTATTCTAACAAATAATCCTGCCTGATTTGTCTTCACAAAACAAGGCCGGTTCCAAGAAGAACCGGCTTTATCATTTATTATCGTTCGAAATATTTTAAACTAATTCGCGTAATCCGCGTTTTCCAATTCGCGTCATTGCTTACTAAACGTATAATTAATATACAACGGCTTCCCTTCAAAACTCACCTCCGATTGCAAACGCATCGATGCGTCATCAACCGAAACCAGTTTGAACTTATAGCCGTCTGCAATATTCTTCGCTTTTTCACCACCTTCCAATCTTTTATACTGGAAGATCGCCTGGTCTCCATTTTTCTGATATGACCAGACAATATTACGCTGTCCGGCCGTGCAGCCGGCAGCCGAAGAATTGATGGTATAAGAGCCGTAGCCATTATTCGGCAATGACCATGTGCTTCCTGTCAGGCAGGCTTCACTGCCTTCATCCAGCAAGGTGATCTTTACTTTCTGACCGGCAGACAGGCCGTCATAAGTAATTGTATTCAGCACCCAGTTGCCTTTTACGCCACTGCGTTCAGGAACGGCTACTGTATTTTTTGAAGAAGAACAGGAGGCTGCCATCAGGGCGCCTGCAAGAAAAGGCGCGATTCGTCTAAGGGTAATTTGTGCCATAAAAATTCGTATTTCTAAATCCTATCAAAATATTATGCCAACGCGAATGGTTTGCGAACGGGCACAAATTTACGCGAATAGCGGCATACACTTTCGAACATAATTAACTGTGGTTATAGCTGATTACAGAGCCTCACGAAACCGGTAGTAAACTATTCGTGAACATCCGCGCTAATTCGCGAAACATTCGCGTTCGCGTTGAGGAGAAGCTCCATGCACTCATTGAGAATCGTGAACTTTTTGGATAGGAAGAGTTCCATTTTTTCCGCTGGCAGATGCAATTCATATTTGCCATTGGATGCGATCACGTTGTCAAAATCAGGATTGATCTTGTGGAATGATTTTGCATCCATCGAAATGTGCTTGATGATGATTGCGGCGTTGTAACGGCCGGTGATCGTTTGCGCTTTTGCATCAGCAAACAGTGCTGCATTGGAAGCGCTATCGAAAGAAAGCTGGCTTGCCTCTTCTTTGGTAAGTGTGGTAATTCCGCCTTCTCCTTCCATGATATAGTGTGTGGCGATGAATTTCTTTACGTGATTGCGTGATTCAGCAGGAAGATATTGCTGCAGCTCCCAGAAATCCTGGCTGCCACTTTTTTTGATAGCAGCATTGACCGTGCCCGGTCCGCTGTTATAGGCGGCGATCACCAATAACCAGTCGCCATACATGTCATAAAGCGTATTCAAGTACTTGGAAGCTGCGTGTGTGCTTTTGACGAAGTTCCGGCGCTCATCAATCTTGCGATTAATTCTCAGACCCATGTTACGGCCTGTTGTGGGCATAAACTGCCATGGTCCGACCGCCCCTGCCCAGGAACGGGCATTCGTTTTAAGATTTGATTCTATGACTGCGAGATATTTCAATTCTTTGGGAAGGCCATGGCTTACAAGAATACCATCCATCATATCAAAATAAGGCTTGCCCGTCACACGCAGGCTTTCCATGCTTTTCCCATAACGTTCGATATAGTCGTCAACAAAGGAAATGGCCATCGGATTGAGCTTCTCAGCGCTGATACCATTTGAAAGCGTGGACGCCACAAAAAGGTCGCGGAAGCCGTCTTTTGGATCAGGATGCGAAGCAGCAAGGGCTACAGCGGGAATCGATGCAGTATCCTTCTTGTTGATATCTGTAGTATCTGAAATTGCCTGACCGGCCGTCAAAGTTGAAGGCTTGCCGGTTCCTGCGTGAGCAAAACCAAAGCAGGCTAAAAGCATGCAGGAGATCCCGATTTGTTTTAACATTACTGTGTTCAAATTAGCCTCGCACACCACTTGAAGAAGCTCAAGTATGGTAAGCGGGGTGATTTTTTACTTTGGTTAATAACTACCGGATTTGCCGGTCGATCGATTATCGCCTCATCACTTGCTCCGAAAAGCGTAGCAAAGATAACTCGTCGAAGCGGTTTGTCATCGCCTGCAAGCCAAAAGGCATGCCATTACTGTGAGTAAAAAGGGGGAGGGAAATGGCCGGAATTCCAACAAGATTGGCCATAACAGTGTAAATATCAGCGAGGTACATGGCAATCGGATCTTCCATTTTCTCGCCGATCTTAAATGCCACCGAAGGAGTGGTAGGTAGAAGGATTACGTCAAACTCTTTGAAAATCAATTGAGTCTGATCTGATAAAAGTTTCCTAACTTTTTGGGCGCGGGTGAAATATGCATCGTAATAGCCTGCACTCAACACAAAGGTGCCTAGCATGATCCGGCGTTTTACTTCCCGGCCGAATCCGTCCGAACGGCTCTGCTTGTAAAGTTCAGTCAGTTCCAACCCTTTCTCCCTGCTCCGGTAGCCATACCTGATGCCATCGAAGCGGGAAAGATTCGAAGAAGCCTCCGCGGTAGTGAGGACGTAGTAAGCGGGGACGATATGATCGATCAGTCCGAATGATACAGGCTCAACCTGATGTCCTTTTTCCTTTAATTCTTCAAGCAGGTTTTTGATGCCAGCCGCAATTTCAGGATCAAGGCTCGGATGATCCATGGCTTCTGCGAGATAAGCGATCCTGAATTTCTTGTCGGATCCCAGCATGGAGGAGTAAGCGTCAACCGGTCTCTGGGACACAGTGCTATCGTATTCATCAGCCCCAGCCATTACTTCCAGCATGGCAGCCACATCAGGCACATTGTTTCCAAACACACCGATCTGATCGAAAGAAGACGCATAAGCGATCAATCCATACCTGGAAATACGCCCGTATGTTGGCTTCAGGCCAACAATACCACAAAGGTCTGCCGGCTGCCTTACCGATCCTCCGGTATCACTGCCCAAAGACACCATGCAAAGACCGGCCTGTACAGCCACTGCAGAACCACCGGATGAACCACCGGGAATACGCGTTTCATCTTTTGCGTTCAACACCTTGCCATAAGAGGAGTTTTCATTGGTTGATCCCATGGCGAATTCATCGCAGTTGAGATTACCAATGATGATCGCGTCTTCAGCAAGAAGACGTTTTACAGCAGTAGCAGAATAGATAGAAGTAAAATCGCGAAGGATCTTTGATGCTGCCGAAACTTTATGACCTTCGTAGCAGATCACATCTTTCAGCCCGATCACCACACCATGAAGTTTGCCTGTGGCGCCGCCATTGTTTCTTTTCTCATCCAGTTCACGCGCTTTCTCTAATGCTTCTTCAGCATATACTTCGATAAAGGCATTGAGATGGCGGGTGGATTCGATCTGTTTCAGGTAATGTTCAACTGCCTGCACACAGGTCACCCCTCCGTCCTTTAGCCCTTCATGATAAAGTGCAATGGATGAAAATTCAAACAAGCGAAAATGGTTTTCGGTTAGTGAAGAAGAATTAAAAAGTCAAAAGTAAAAAGTCAAAAGTAAAAACGACCTGCTGTTTTCAGCCTGCATTTTTTACTTTTTACTTTTTAATTTTGACTTCTGGTTCCTTAACGTGCAAGGATTAACCCTTAAGGATTCTTGATATCGTTAGTGCTTTCTTCGATTTCTCTTTTGACGTTACTTTTAGCGTCATTGAATTCGCGAACACCTCTTCCCAAGCCACGCATCAGTTCAGGAATTTTACGGCCACCAAAAAGCAACAGGATGATCACCAGGATGATGATGATCTCTTGTGTGCCAAGCATACCCAATAGAAAATTAGCCTGCATCATAGTTATTTGAAGTTAGAGGTCAAAGATAGGAATTACTCCGGGTAAATTAAATACGTTAACCGGATAACAACAGATTGTATTAATAAATAAAAACAAAAAACCCCGGAGATCACTCCAGGGCTTTCAAATATAAAAATTTGCTTATTTAGCTGATTCAGTAGCTGTAGCCATGCGTTTTTCACGGATACGTGCGCTTTTACCGCTACGGCTGCGCTGATAGAACAGTTTCGCACGACGTACGTTACCTGTTTTGTTCAATACGATAGAGTCAATGTTTGGAGAAGCGTACGGGAAAACCCTCTCAACGCCAACGCCATCAGAGATTTTACGTACAGTGAAGCTAGCGGTAAAGCCAGATCCCTGCTTTTTGATCACATCACCTTTGAAGGACTGGATACGCTCTTTGTTACCTTCAATGATTTTATAGTTCACGGTGATATTATCACCAGCTTTGAAAGCGGGGAATTCTTTTTTGCTGCTCAGCTGCTCATGTACAAATGCAATAGCGTTCATGACTCTTCTTTTTTAGGGATGGCAAAGGTAAGGGTAAAAAGTAAAAAGTCAAAAGTAAAAATTAAAAATTCTCAGGATGAAAACGATTTTCTGCTGAGGATCAGCCTTTTTTACTTTTTATTTTTGACTTTTTACTTCTTAGCGGGCCACATTTACAGTACGTTTTTCGCGGATCACGGTTACTTTAATCTGCCCCGGAAACGTCATTTCCGTCTGGATCTTCTGTGCGATTTCAAATGAAAGTTTCTCAGAATCCCCGTCTGTTACTTTATCCGCTTCCACGATCACGCGGAGTTCACGGCCGGCCTGGATCGCATAAGCTTTTTCTACGCCTGTGTAGGTCATAGCCAGGTTTTCCAGGTCTTTAATCCGCTGCAGGTATTGTTGCATGATCTCGCGGCGTGCGCCCGGTCTTGCGCCGCTGATGGCGTCACAGGCCTGTACGATCGGAGAGATCACATATTGCATCTCAGCCTCATCGTGGTGTGCGGCGATCGCGTTCACTACGGCAGGATTCTCGCCATATTTCTCGGCCAGCTTTGCTCCCAGGAGTGCGTGGCTCAGTTCACTTTCTTCATCGGGTACCTTACCGATATCATGCAAAAGACCGGCGCGTTTGGCCAGTTTGGGATTCAATCCAAGCTCGGCAGCCATTGTTGCACAAAGGTTTGCGGTCTCGCGGCTGTGCATCAGCAGGTTCTGGCCATAAGAAGAACGGAAGCGCATACGGCCAACCATTCTTACCAGTTCTTTATGCAGGCCATGGATGCCCAGTTCGATCACAGTTCTTTCACCGATCTCCATCACCTGGTCCTCGATCTGTTTGCGGGTTTTTTCCACTACCTCCTCGATACGGGCGGGGTGGATACGGCCGTCAGTCACCAGGCGCTGCAAGCTAAGGCGGGCTACCTCACGGCGAAGCGGGTCAAAGCTGGACAGCAGGATCGCCTCAGGGGTATCATCCACGATCAGGTCGACGCCTGTCGCAGCTTCGATCGCGCGGATATTACGGCCTTCACGACCGATGATCTGGCCTTTTATTTCATCGCTTTCAAGGTTGAAAACGGTAATGGAATTTTCGATCGCCTGTTCAGCAGCGGTACGCTGAATGGTCTGGATGATGATCTTACGGGCTTCTTTATTCGCCTTTTGTTTGGCATCATCAATGATCTCCTGCTGTAATGCCAGGGCCTGGGTATGCGCTTCATTCTTCAGGCTGTCAACCAGTTGGGTCTTCGCTTCTTCAGCGGAGAGGCCGGCAATTTTCTCCAGGCGGCGGATATGTTCTTCCTGGTGCTTTTCGAGCTCCGTGCGTTTGATGTTCACGAGGTCGATCTGGCGGTTCAGGTTCTCCTTTATAGCTTCATTTTCCTTGATCTGCTTGTCAAGGTTTGTTTCTTTCTGATTGATACTCTGCTCTTTCTGACGAATGCGGTTTTCACTGTCATTGATCTTCCTGTTGCGCTCATTTACTTCTTTATCATGCGCGGATTTCAATTGTACCAGTTTCTCTTTTGCCTCCAGTTCTTTCTCCTTCTTCATCGTTTCTGCCCTCAATTCTGCTTCTTTCAGCAGGGCCTGGGATTGAAGTTCAGCCTCCTGTATTTTTTTCGAGGTGTCTTTGGCGAAGATGAATTTACCCGCTACAATGCCCAGTACCAGGGCGACTGCACCGATGACAATAAATATAATCGAGTCCATGAATTTGTAGTTTAAAAAAGTCCAGTTTGATATGATTAAAGCTGCGATACATAAAGCTAGCAGCCACCTGTTTATGACAGGTAACGGGCGAAGATACAAAGAACGCTAATTTCTTGGCACGAATTACGCAAATTAGTGTCTGACAGGAGAAAGTGCAAATTTTCAGCCAGCGGCGTCCAAAAGTCCTATATGCTCATATCTATTGAGTATATAAGGCCGCCGGGATTTACTGCCTTTACGCGTAATTAAACCTGAGTTTTCTACCCGAATAGAGTTTTTGTCAAACTGACACAGATCTAATTCGCGAAATCCGTGTTTAAGAATTAGCGTCATCCAGCAGCTTTTCAAGCGAGTCCAGCTTCTGTATAAGCGATTCGCGCTGCAGGTCTGACTTGCCGCTACTACTCTGCTCCGTAGCCAGCCATATAAGAACCATGGCGATATAGTCCTGCATGTCCTTGCCGGCGAAATGGGTTTTGAACTCGACGATCTTGTCATTGATGATCTTTACAGTCCGGCGGACAACTTCCTCATCCTTAGGATCCAGCTTGATCCGGTAGTTCCGGTCGCCGATGACGATGGTGGCAGCAATTAAATGATCCATACCTATTGCTTTTTTAAAAAACGCTTTCTATATTAGTTTCCTTGTTTGCAAATAACGAGAACCTGTTCCAAAATTCAATCCTATTCGTCCCTAGTGATGTAAAACCAAACTAAGAATCATGTTCGCCAAAATTAAATCATCGGTCTTTATCGATGCCCTCCAATTCGAATTGATCGCCGCACTCCACGGCAGCCTTCTTCGCGGTGTTCTCAAAGATGATAGCGGCAGCGTTTGCAGCGTAATGGAAAAAAATGTGGATGCAGAACGCGAATTTACCTGGCAAGGCCTGAATGATCTGCCTTATGGCCGGTACACATTAGAACTGTTTCAGGGTGGTGATGAAATGAAGATGAACCTGGTGAAGAGAGTATAGTGGATGTTAGATGGTCGATGCGCGATGTTCGGAAACCCGCGCCCGGCCCTACTCGCTTAGCATTGCGATCGCGCGGTCGATCTCCTTGATATAGGTGTTGATCTTTTTTTCGAATTCCTTCTTGTCCTCCTCACTCATCTGGCTGCTGCCCAGCTGCAGGATAGAGATCTGTTGCTTCAGATTTTCCGTGGTCCCCTGGTACTGGCTGATCTGTTTCTGCGTCGCCTCCAGCTCGTCACGCAACAACTGATTCTCCTTTTGCAGGCTCGCATATTGCTTCAGCAATTGCTGCAGCTTCTCGTGAATCCTTTTTATTTGTTCTTCTCCGGCAGACATGTTGAGCGTGTTATTCAAAAACCGTGCTTGAAGTAAAAAGTCAAAATTAAAAAGTAAAAACTATAAACTCTTCGATAGAAAACGTTTACTTCAAATGAGGGTTTTATTTTTTACTTTTTAATTTTGACTTTTTACTTTACTTACGGATCTCGGCTGACAACTCCTTCTCCAGCGTCGTCATGATCTTATTCATCCAGGCGTCAATTTCCTTATCCGTTAATGTCTTTTCTTCATCAAGGAAAGTAAAACTGATCGCCATTGATTTTTTATCCTTACCAAGCTTATCGCTTTCAAAAATATCAAACAGGTTCAACTGCTGAAGTTTGTTCAGTTTGATCTTTTGAACCGCTTTTTCTACTTCGCCATAGGTCAGCTGGCGGCCTACAACGATCGCCAGGTCACGCTGAACCGCAGGGAACTTTGGAATCGCCTGGAATGCTGGTTTGAAACCGGCAGCCAGCTTGGACAATATATCCCAGTTCAGATCGGCAAAGAACACCGGCTGTTTAATGTCAAAACGCGCCAGTGATTTTTTATGAACAGCACCCATTTGTATCACCACTTCCCCGTTGATACTTCCTTCCAGGCCGGTCTCAAATTTCGGATGCTGCAGTAATTGCCAGTTCACCGAATTGGCGCCCAGCAACTGCAGCAGGTTATTCACTGCGCCTTTCAGCACATAGAAATCAGCGGCAGCGCCTTTACCACGCCAGCTGTCTTCCTGGTTTTTACCGGTGATATACAAACACAGATGCTCGGGCTCGCGATACTTGCCGCTTCCTTTGGTATGATAGGTTTTACCATATTCAAAGAAACGCAGGTCATAATTACGGCGGTTCAGGTTATGTGAGATCGCTTCCAGTCCTGTTTCCAGCATAAACGGCCGCAGGATGTTGAGCTCTGCACTGAGATTATTCAGCATTTTTACTGAACCTTCCAGTTCCGCTTCACTGAAATAAGCAGAGTTGGTGATCGAGTTCGTCATGATCTCAAAGAAGCCAAGACCGACCAGGTAGTTAGCCGCTTTTTCGCGGTAAACTTCCGTGGCATAATTATCTTCTGTGGATGGGGTGATGGTGATCGCTTCAGGGATCTCCACATTATCCAGACCATCAATCCGCAGCACTTCCTCTACCAGATCAGCAGGCAGGCTGATATCCGGTTTATGATAAGGGACGGCAACACGTAATTCATCGATGCCTTCTTTTACGATCTCAAATCCGAGGCTGACCAGGATGTTTTTTACAGAGTCAGGATGATAATTCTTCCCGCTCAGCTTTTTCAGGTAATGATATTTGATCGCCACCTGCATTTTTTCCATTTTCTCCGGATAGATATCAACAATATCAGAAGCGATCTCTCCGCCACAAATTTCTTTGATCAGGTTGGCGGCTCGTTTCAGCACATTTACCGTTGCGGAAATATCTGTTCCTTTTTCAAATCTTGTGGCAGCATCGGTACGCAAGCCGTGGCGGAAAGAGGTTTTGCGGATCGTGATCGGATCGAAGCAGGCACTTTCCAAAAAGATATTCTTTGTTGAATCCGTTACACCACTATGCATTCCACCAAACACACCCGCGATACACATGCCTTCTTTTTCATCGCAGATCATCAGGTCTTCGCTGCTGAGTTTGCGTTCTTTTTCATCAAGGGTGATGAAAGGCGTGCCATCTTCCAGGTTCTTTACGATCACGGTCTGACCAGCGATCTTGTCTGCGTCAAACGCATGCAATGGCTGTCCTGTTTCATGCTGAATGAAATTGGTGATATCAACAATATTATTGATCGGGCGCAGGCCTATCGATTTCAATCGCTGCTGCAGCCATTTGGGCGACTCAGCGATCTTTACATTTGCAATGCTCACACCCGAGTAGCGCGGACAGGCTTTTTCATTTTCAACTTTCACCTGGATCTTCAGCGAAGTATTATCGGTTTTGAAACCATTGCTGTTTGGCAGTTTTGGCTTCAGCTCTTTTTTATCATGATGGGAGAGATAAGCGCACACATCTCTTGCGACACCCCAATGGCTCATGGCGTCCATCCGGTTTGGTGTGAGGCCTATTTCATAAATGAAATCATCATATGGTTTGAAGTAGTCTGCAGCAGCGGTGCCTGGTTTCAGATCTGCCGGCAGGACCATAATGCCGGCGTGTGAGTCTCCCAAACCGATCTCATCTTCCGCGCAGATCATACCCTGGCTTTCGGAGCCACGGATCTTTGCCAGTTTCATTGTCAACGGCTCGCCACTGACGGGATAGATGGTTGCACCAACCGGCGCCACCACCACTTTCTGACCAGCTGCCACGTTTGGCGCACCGCAAACGATCTGCAGCGGTGCCGCGCCGCCGACATTTACCGTTGTAAGAGTCAGCTTATCTGCGTTCGGATGTTTCTCAGTCGTCAGCACTTCTCCGATCACCAAACCTTTCAAGCCGCCTTTTGCTTCTTCATATTTATGCAGGCTTTCCACTTCCAGTCCGATTGAAGTAAGAATGCGGCTCAATCTTTCCGGCTCTACAGCTACAGGGAGATATTCACTCAACCATTTATAAGAGATCGTCATTGTTCGTTATGTTCTTTTTAGAGGGGCAAAGATAAGCAAAAGAGCGATGGTTTGATGGCCGCGGTATGCAGGGATGTTCGATGGTCGATGTTCGATGATCGCTTGCTGCAACCTGATCGTTTATCCGGATGGTCGTTTTGAACTACAAATAAAAGGAGTGCGACCATTCGGCCATCCATCATCGAACATCGAATAGTTGTAATTTGGCTTATTAAATCTTATTTATGACAAAATCAGCGAAAAGCATCGCTAAAACCATCGATGCTGCTTTTGAGGAAAAGACTACGCTTGACACGGTTTACCTGATCGACGGAAGCTCCCGGGATGTAACGCTGGAGATCATTGTTGGAGCTCCCGAGCAGACAGCTGTTACAGACATCATTCTCGGCGATAATACCATTGTAAAGGGAAAGAAGGGTTCAGTCGATGAATTTCCGCTCGGTGCAAATAAAAATCTCAACGGTAAAAAGGTCCTCATCACCACGGTAATGGTCGATACATCAAAAGATACCAACAATGTGGAATCGATCATCCGCCTGCGGGGTGGTTTTAAATTCATTGAGTATCCTCTGTTCAAGGTCGTGAAGAACGAAGGCGACAGTGCAATCTTCAGTTCATCCATCGAATTCTTTAAACTGTAACTGCCATGAGAAAACTTTTACTAATGCTGGGTCTATGCTCAGCAATAAATATTGCATTTGCACAGGAAGATGATACAACAAAAGTAAAGCTCGACCTCTTGCGCGCGCCAAGTTCACCGGGTGCCAACCTGCTCGGCTTTGCAACCAGTGATATTGAAAAGCCAAGTGATGTCTCCGCTTTCATGGCTTCGCTTCAAAGTGCTTCCAATAACAATTCGATCCTTCCATCAAACTATGCGGTTGATCTTGCTCCATTCTGGCTGTTCAGGGCGAAAGGGCTCACAACGGATAAAATGGATTCAAAAAAATTCAGTGATGTATTCCGTCAGACATTTGTTTTTTCAACGGCTGTGCGCGGTAATGATTCAACATCCAAAGAATACAATCCTGCCAACTTTTATAATTCATTCGGCATAAAGTTCTCACTGAAACGTGGTTCTTTCAGCGCAGCCACCACAGCGATGCTTGATACGATCACACTGCTGGCGGGCCAGGTGGCCACTGAAGTTGGTGAAACATTGAAATCCACGCTCGACACCAGCAAAGCTTATCAGTCACTTGCTGAAGCCAGAAGAAAGATCCTTGAACAGAACGGCGGCAATGTGAACGATACGGCTTTTATCGCCATCAGCAAAAAAATGGAAAACCTGCAGGAAGGATACAGGAGTGATATTGTACAGCAACATGAACTGGTACGCTCGCGCCTGGAATTGCTCAAAACAAAAGCGCAGAGTTTCAAAATAGAACGCTTTGGTTTCTTTGTTGATTTTGCCGGGGGATTAACGCTGGAGTATGTAGATAAAATATTCAGTCAGTCCAACATTCATAACGGCGGAGCATGGCTGACATTTGGTGGAAACTATCAGTCAGGTTTTGCCATACTCGGTCTGGCAAGATACCTGTTCAATCCAAAAAAGATCTTTGCCGATGATGCCAATATGATCAAACGCGCCGATATATCCACGCTTGATGCCGGTGCAAGGATCATTTATAACAATCCCAAAAGCAGGTTTGCATTAAGCGCGGAAGGAATTTACAGGAGCGTGCTGAACAAAAATACGATCGACCCATCCTGGAGGTTTGTGATGAACGCTGAATATGATCTGGGCAACAATCAGCGACTGACGTTTGCATTTGGCAGGCATTTCAGCGGAACCATTACAAAAGGAGGTAACGTGATTGCGGCGTTGAACTTCCTGAAAGGGTTTGGGAACAGGCGTTAGGGGGAGGCAGGTTTGAGAGGTTTCATAAGTTTGAGAGATTTACCATATAAAGAACCTATGAAACCTATTAAACCTATGAAACCTCTCAAACATTCGCTGCTCCCTCACGCTCTCATTTCCACCTTAAACGCCAGACTGAAATACGAATAAAAATGTCCCTTCTGATCTATTGAATCCGCGTTCCATTCATGTCCGAATGTAAACGGATGCTGGTTATCGCATGCCGCTTCACCAAGGCCGATCATTCCATGCGTTGCTTTTACGCGGAAACCATAAGCCGATGATTTTTTCAGTGCAAGGGTTGGGAAGGAAAAGCGGATCCATTGATGATCGTCTTCTTTATGGACATGCGTTGTGCAATTGGCGAGTGAAGGTCCCCAGGTTTTATGAACGGGGTCGAACTCATGCAGCGTTAGTTGTATATCCCCCGGAGAATGTACAGACGATGCAAATAGCTGAATGTTATCCAGCTGCCCTTCATCCGGGCAGATAAAGGTTTGTCCTCCGAAATGATCGGTAGGGTCGGTCTGCAAATGACCGATCCAAAGCGTGGTGTTGTTTTCGGCCTGTGTTAAAACAGACCTTAAAGGGCTGCCAACCTGAAATTTATCCATATCTATTGTTTTTTAATCAGTTAATAATAAAACACGATCGGGCAGCTTGGCTGGTCAGGGAAAGAGATGATAAAGGAACTGATTTTTGCGGGCATTTATTGTGCCGGTATCCAGATGTTCGATGATCGATGTTCGATGGTCGATAGAAGTGTTTGAATTTTGCAGAAGAGATGACCGCAACTTTATCTTAACAGAATTGTTCCTAATTTTAGTGAGCTTTTCGAATACAATGACTTGGATAGTATTGATTTCGTGAATGTTCAGACAGCAAAAGTCTTTATGCGAAACACGGTCGGACATCGGCCATCGATCATCGGACATCGGCAAATGTGGATAACCCGCCAAACAGCGTGAAAACTTGGTGCGAAAAGAAAAATTATGTCGAAAGACCCCGACTGTCGTTTTTCAGGTCTATTTTCGCTGTCTGACTACGGGAACATTCCGATAACACAGAGATAATATTTTCTTAAAGCAAGGCTGGAATACTAACCCAAAAGTCATTGGTGCAAACTAATGGTTTAACTCTTTATCGCTATAACCGAACGATGGACTTGACTAACCTGAATAAAGACCGCAAGCAGCAGAAGAAGAAGCCCTCATTTGATCTTGGCACGATGGTCTATGGTAAAGTACCCCCGCAGGCAAAAGAACTGGAAGAAGCGGTGCTTGGTGCGATGATGCTGGAAAAAAATGCGTTCGACGTAGTGATCGAGATCCTGAAAGCGGAGTGTTTTTATGTGGAAGCTCATCAGCGGATCTTCAATGCGATACAGGCACTGGCCAATAAAAGCCAGCCGATCGATATTCTCACGGTTGCAGAAGAATTACGCAGCCGCAACGAACTGGAACTGGTTGGCGGCGCATACTATGTGACCAAACTGACCAACTCGGTTGTGTCTGCCGCGCACATCGAAGCACACTCAAGGATCATCCTGCAGAAATTTATTCAACGGGAACTGATCCGCATCAGTGGTGAGATCATCGGTGATGCTTATGAAGATTCAACAGATGTATTCGATCTGCTGGATGATGCAGAAAGTAAACTGTTCGAGATCACCAACAATCACCTTCGCAAAGACTATAACACGATCGATAGCGTACTGGTCAACACGATCAAACGTATCGAAGACCTGCGTCAGCGGAATGAAGATATCACCGGTGTCCCATCCGGTTTTGCTGAACTGGATAAAGTAACTTATGGTTGGCAGAATACGGATCTGATCATCCTCGCTGCCCGTCCTGCCGTGGGTAAAACCGCGTTCGCGCTGAACCTAGCGCGTAACGCAGCAATGCACCCGACCAAGCCGACCGGTGTTGCCGTGTTTTCCCTTGAGATGAGCGCCGCGCAGCTGGTACAACGTATCCTCTCCGCGGAAAGTGAGATCTGGCTGGAGAAGATCGCGCGTGGTAAAATGGAAGAACATGAAATGAAGCAATTGTATGCACGCGGTATCCAACGCCTGGCGCAAGCGCCGCTGTTTATAGATGACTCTGCTGCATTGAACATCTTCGAGCTTCGCGCAAAATGCCGCCGTTTAAAGAATAAGCATAACATCGGCATGATCATCATCGATTACCTTCAGCTGATGAGTGGATCCGGTGAAGGCAAAGGCACCAACCGTGAGCAGGAGATCAGTACGATCTCACGTAACCTCAAAGGTCTGGCAAAAGAACTGAGCGTGCCCATCATCGCACTCTCTCAGTTAAGCCGTGCCGTAGAACAACGTGGATCAAAGGAAGGAAGCCGCGTTCCCCAACTGAGTGACCTTCGTGAATCGGGTGCGATCGAACAGGATGCGGACATGGTAATGTTCCTTTATCGTCCTGAGTATTATGATATCAGTCAAAGCGCAGAAGGAGAGAATATCAAAGGTCTGACTGAAGTGAAGATTGCAAAACACCGTAACGGTTCGCTCGAAACAATCAAGCTGAAAGCATTACTGCATATACAAAAGTTCATCGGATGGGAAGAAGATCCGTATGGCGGCATCGGCCTGCCATCGGGTAGCTGGACGCCTGTCGGAGGTGACAGCGGCGGAAATGGTGGCGGCGGCGAAAAGCTGTACATCCAGACAGGAAGTAAGATGAATAATCTGAGTGATGATGATGAAGGTGCGCCGTTCTAGGGGATGATCGATGTTTGATGCCCGGCTTCAACCTGAGTTATCGTTTTTGCTGCGCCCGGATGATAAACGAGCTCCCTGACTAATACAAATTCAACATTAATTGAAGTAAATTCGTGTTCTAATTTCAACACGTGACACTTCCTTTCTTTTATATCCCAACGTACAATTCTGATCAGAAAACCATCGTGCTGGATGAAGACACATCGCGGCATGTAGTGCAGGTATTAAGAATGCTGAACGGTGAGAAATTGAATCTCACAGATGGTAAAGGTCATTTGTTAACAGCAGTCATTTCCGACAATCACAAGAAACATTGCAGTGTACAGGTGGAGCAAGTGGTGATCAATCCGGCTGCCGGTAGAAAAGTCGTTATTGCTATTTCTTTACTGAAAAACACCAACCGCTTTGAATGGTTTTTGGAGAAAGCAACAGAGCTGGGCGTTACCGAAATTATTCCTTTGATCGGTGCAAGAACGGAGAAAGATAAATTCCGTCACGACAGGCTGCAGCAAATACTGGTCAGTGCAATGCTGCAATCGCAGCAAACCTGGTTGCCGGTCTTGCAGGAACCATTGGCGTATGATAAGTTATTTGCGCAGCAGGATGTACAGCAGATCGATCATAAATTCATTGCGCATTGTGAAGAGGAAGAAAAGTTTCCTCTTGTAAACGAATTAGCGGCCGCCCCGGTGGGCAGCCGCTTAATATTGATCGGTCCGGAAGGGGATTTTACATATGACGAAATTTCCCTTGCATTGTCCGCGCAATTCAGGCCTGTTACTTTAGGCGATACAAGGCTCCGCGCGGAAACAGCCGGTGTGGTTGCCGCGAGTTTACTTTGCCTGGTCTGATTCGTTCGTTTCCGTTTCTTGCAGACGTGGCTCGTTCAGCTTTACCACTTTTCTTGCAGCTTTCTTCATCATCACCATGTTGAGCATTTCCACGATAAAGGAGAAAGCCATACCAAAATAGATATAGTTCTTCAGGTGAAGATCATGCGCCCGTTCACTGTCCCATCCTTCAATTACAAGACTGAGACCGATCATCACGAGAAAGGATAGCGCGAGCATTTTCAATGTCGGGTGTTTCTGTATAAAGCCGGCAATAGCAGGGCTGAACAGGAACATTACGATCATGGCGATCACTACCGCCGCGATCATGATCGGTACATATTGTGCTGTACCACCGGCAGTGATAATGCTGTCGAAAGAGAACACCGCATCGATCACCATGATCTGAACGATGGCTTTGCCAAAGCTCAGCGGTTTTTTCTTGAGTGAAGATTCATTTGGATCCTCGCCTTCAAGTTTATGATGGATCTCCCTGACAGATTTATAAATAAGGAAGATACCTCCGGCAAGCATAACGATGCTGGCAAGATCAAAGCCCTTGTCCCCGATAGAGAATACAGCTTTGCCTTTTTGTTTCAGCAACCATCCCAATGCCATCAGTAAAAGACTTCGGGAAATAATGCCGGTGATCATCCAGAGGCGGCGCGCCGCGTTCTGATCTTTTTTAGGAAGACGATTGAGAATGATGCTGACGAAAATCACGTTATCAATACCGAGTACGATCTCCAGTACAACAAGAATGATAAAGCTAATAATGCTTTCGCTGGTAAATAAATGTTCCATGGTTTTGGTGATATGCGGGAAAAAAGTTTAAAAGTTTAAAGCTTAGTAGTTTAATGGTTTAAGTTTTTAAACTCAAGTACCAAGCTCATTACAAATTTGTTTAACAATCCCCGGTCCTTTATAAATAAAGCCGGTCCATACCTGTACCAGTGATGCCCCTGCATTCAGTTTCTCTTTTGCATCATCTGCGGTAAAAATACCACCGGATGCAATGATCGGGATCTGACCGCCGGATTGCTTAGAGATATAGGCGACCACGTCCGTTGCGCGTTGGGTAACGGGTTTGCCACTGAGACCGCCGGCACCGATCTGTTCAAGCTTTTCGGGCGGGGTTTTTAAGCCTGCGCGGTTGATCGTTGTGTTCGAACAAACGAGCCCGTCGAGCTTTATTTCCAGTGCAAGATCGATCACGTCGTCGATCTGATCTGCGGTCAGATCCGGCGCGATCTTGAGCAATATCGGCTTGGCCACAGCCTTACCATTATTGATCATCTGCAGATGCCGGAGGATCTTGCCAAGTGATTCTTTTTCCTGCAGCTCACGCAGGCCGGGTGTATTCGGACTGCTTACATTCACTACGAAATAATCAACATAGGGATGAAGTTCACGGAAACAGGTATCGTAATCTTTCCATGCATCTTCATTCGGGGTTACCTTGTTCTTACCAATATTTCCGCCGATGATCAACCGCTGTTTATCCTTTGGCTGTTGTTCATTTTTCTCTTTCCATTTCTTCAGCCTTTCCGTTACAACTTTCACGCCGTCATTATTAAACCCCATGCGGTTGATCAGCGCCTGGTCTTCGGGCAAGCGGAACAACCTCGGCTTGTCATTACCAGCCTGCGGCAAGGGGGTGACGGTGCCGATCTCTACAAAGCCAAAGCCCAGCGCTTCCAGTTCGCGCAGGTACCGGGCGTTCTTATCGAAACCCGCGCCAAGACCGACCGGGTTTTTTGGTTCAACGCCAGCCACTGACCAGCGGTTTTTTTCCATCGCGGCCGGCCTGAATGCGGCAGTCAGCAAACTACGCCCAATCCCAGTGCTACACAACACTTTAAGGGAATTCATCGAAAAATAGTGTACCCATTCCGGATTGAAAAGAAACAGAAAACGCCTGATCAGGTTATACATAATTCCGCGAAGATAATTCAAGTTTGGGGGAGGGTTTGGATGATATGAAAACTGTGAGTAAATTTGAGATAGAAAGTTGCATAAACAACCATCAGGTGCAAAGTTCCAGAGGTTCCAAAAGTTCCAGTGGTTTCAGAGGTTAGGCTCCCTGGAACTTCTGGAACCCTTGGAACCCCTGGAACCAGAATTTCAAACTTTAAATTTGTAAGATGCAGGAAGCATATATCATTGCCGGTTACCGCACCGCGGTAGGCAAATCAAAAAAAGGTGGATTTCGTTTTTATCGCCCCGATGATCTGGCGGTGGATGTGATCAAAGGCCTGATGGCTTCGGTGCCACAGCTGGAATCGAGCAGGGTAGATGATGTAATTGTTGGTAATGCCGTTCCGGAAGCGGAGCAGGGCTTGCAGTTTGGCCGGATCATTTCCGCACGCGCACTTGGTTTTTCTGTGCCGGGCGTGACGGTGAACAGGTATTGCGCATCCGGCCTGGAAACGATCGCAATGGCAACCGCCAAGATCCGCATGGGACAGGCTGATTGTATCATTGCCGGCGGGACAGAAAGCATGAGTCTTGTGCCGACTGCCGGTTGGAAAACTGTTCCGGCGTATTCAATTGCAAAAGATGATCCTGACTATTATCTCAGCATGGGCCTCACTGCAGAAGCAGTAGCCAAAGAATATAATGTGAGCCGCGCTGATCAGGATGAGTTCTCCTATCAGTCTCATCGCAAAGCGATCAATGCGATACAAAGCGGCTTTTTTAAATCAGGCATTCTCCCGATCAATGTGGAAGAAGTTTACCTGGATGAAAAAGGCAAGAAGCAAAAAAGAAATTATGTTGTGGATACAGATGAAGGGCCTCGTGCGGATACATCTGTTGAAGTGCTGGCAAAACTGAAGCCTGCCTTTGCCGCCAATGGTGTGGTGACGGCTGGTAACTCTTCCCAGACATCCGACGGTGCGGCATTTGTGATCGTGATGGGTGAGAAGATGATGAATGAGCTTGGCTTGAAACCGATCGCAAGATTGGTGGCCTGTGCATCAGCGGGTGTTCCTCCAAGGATCATGGGTATCGGTCCTGTTGCCGCCATCCCAAAAGCATTGAAGCAGGTGAACATGAGCCTGAACGATATCGATCTCATCGAACTGAACGAAGCCTTCGCTTCACAGGCAATCGCTGTGATCCGTGAAGCTGGTCTTGATCCCGCAAAAGTGAATATCAATGGTGGCGCTATCGCTCTCGGTCATCCGCTTGGTTGTACCGGTTGCAAACTGACAATACAGGTGGTGAATGATATGAAACGCCTGAATAAGAAATACGGAATGGTAACGGCTTGTGTTGGTGGTGGACAGGGTATTGCCGGGATTATTGAGAATTTGTAGAGGGGCCGCGGACGGCGGACCGCGGACCGCGGACAGGTTTGAAAGTGGTGGTTATCTGTTGAGATGGAAGATTGCCGTTGGCCAGATTAGATTGTATGTGTTTTACAATATTAAAGCCCTCCGTTAGCGGAGGGTTTTGTTTTTGAATGATACGGTGGGGCTAATCGATATACCGTTTATCGCGAGCTGTCTTTCCGCTTAGCAAAGAAAATGGCCTGACCAAATTTAAAATGATCTGCTGCACTGCATAGGGCGGTTTGGCCAGCCGGAATACATTGCTATACTTTAATAAGATTGGTACGGCCTGCAGGAAGAACGGAGTTCCTTTACTGTTCACCTTGCCATCAGCAGCAAGACCAAACGTTGTTTCGAGCAAAAATTCTGTATCCATCGCGGGCCGGACCTGCCAGTTCACACGCGCTGGCTTGCTGCCGGCATTCCACATAGAATGGATCTTATTGGCCGGGATGTGGAAGATATCACCTTCTTTGAGGATGAAGATCCGGCCATTGAAGTTTACGGTCAGTTCGCCTTCCAGTACTTTAAAGTCCTCTTTTTGTTTGGGATGATAATGAACTGTTGGTTCCATGGAATGGGGCCTGTAAATCGTTTCCATTTCCAGCAACTGACCACGGGTTTCACTGGCTGTTCTGAGAAATTGAATGCTTTGTCCCGTGACGGGATTGGTGATGATCTTATTCTTGCTGGCCATTCAGGATATTTTTGTATGACCAGCAAAAAGAGATCTTTTCATTATCCTTTCATAGCCGTTCATGGGCGAACTGATTAAGAACAGTGGTGATGTGTTTGATCTTTCGCCTCGAATGTTATATGGGTTTTGCAGCAAACAGGCGCGGGCAGATCTTTCTCATGGATCCGGGATCATCTTCTTGCCATGAAAATTCTATCGCGGGGTAATTTCCTTCGGATGTCTTGAAAACATCATCATCGATAAAATCATACAATGACTTCTTAGTGACCTGCTCAAAAGCGTCCAGCGGTGCACTCCAGAACGACTCGAATTCATAAATGTAATCGTCCTCATCTTCGTCTTCGTTTACCTGGCTTATCAATGAATCGGGATTTTCTTTGGCGGCGTAATAAACTTCTTTACCACGCGAGATCACCCAGCAGCGGAAATATTCAAACCCGTCGTCCGAGCAGCCGCCATTCATAATATAGGCAGCACACCACATCTTATCGTTGTAAGTGTCAAATAATAATTTATCCGTTCGCAGGCGGAAACCTATGATGTCTTTTGGCGGAAGTTTTGACAATGAAGAAATAAGGAATTCCTCCTGTTTCTCCTGGTCATCCGCGAATTTCAGAGAGGTTGCGACGATGTTCCAAAACCTGTCTTCATCCATCATTTCACCTGTTTTCCCGGGGAGATCATTTTTTCCACCAAAGAGATTTCTAAGTATACCCATTGTATTTCTTTAAAGCAATCGTAAGTGAATCTATCATTTATCGTCAGTGGAAAGTAAGCTATCCCCAACACACTGCAAAAACTGGTTTATTTCGCTTTCAGTTTCTCTTCCAGGTATTTTAACGCACGGTCCATCACCGGATCTTTTTTATCCAGGTAATCCCGCAGCGTTCTTTTGACTTCAATATCCGGTTTGATACCATAGCCGACGAACTCCCGTCCATCCGGATAAGTGTCCTGCTTTGTACAGATGCGTGCTGACCCGCCACCAGGCATATCAAACATAAAAGGCTGCCCTGTACTGCCAAAAGAATTCTCTCCCATTTTGATCATGTGCTTTTGATTGTCTGCATAGATCAGGAAATCTTCCGCTGCAGAAGCAGTGTTGTGGCCGAGTAAGATGACCGTTGGTATAACGATCCTTTTTTCTTTCAGCCTATTTTGTTTGGGTGAATAATCAAAATCATAATAAGAAAGATCCAGATAATTCAGCAGCGATTTCTTTGCCCATGCATCATACGCGGTATCCTTTGGCTCAGCAAATTTCCCCCAGGCTTTAAAGGATGGAATATGCAAACGGCTTCTGTTCTTTGATCCGTACAGCACCGTATCTGCTGTAAGATATTTCAGGATCTCTGTTCCAACCGTGGTGCTTCCTCCACCGTTGAAGCGCAGATCAATGATCATCGCTTTTGCAGTATAAAGCTCAGGAAGTTTTTTCCAGAATAAGGTATCGATCTTCGGATCACCAAATGAATTAAGACTTACATAAGCGATCCTGTTATTATCATACCATTTAAAATCCATCAGTTCTTTTTCTGCTTCGAATGCGGGATAGACAGCTTCTTCTGTAGTTCTTTTATGGACAAGATCAAGAGAAATGATCTCTCCTTTCGGTTTTTTGATTTTGATCAGAAAACGATCTCCTTCCAGTCCCTGCAATAAACCGGAATAGCTCCAATCCTTCAATACATAATCAGTTGATGAAGCGATATACGGCGCAACATTTACGGCGATGTATTGATCAGTCGGTTTACCATTTACCTCAATCACTTCACTGCCTGCCGGAACCTCATCTTTTTTACTGGCATTGGTACGCACAATGATTGCTTTGTTATCGATGTTCTGGATAAAAAACCTGTAATCGCCAAACATTGTTGTCATCGATTTTTCCTGTATCACCTGCGGCATATAAATATTCGTATGCCCATCTTTCAGCATCGCACAGAATTTCTGCAGCTCCCTGTAGTATTCATAATCATTGGCCGTTTTTGTAACGGAGGTGATCATGGCTTTATAGGTACTGTCCCATGCTTTGCGATCCACCTTGTTCAGATAGATAAAATTGTAATTCACTTCCTGCCAGAATTTTGAAAGACCATAGATCTTATCGGCAGCCGAAAGTGTATTTGGTAACTGACCAAATGAAACGCTCCAAAGTATCAGCAGGCTAATGGAAATAATGATTTTTTTCATGTAGATAGATCTTGTTTTAATTCTGCCTGTAAAATAGCAAGATAGCCGTTGCGTGTTCAAAAAAGACCTCGCAATTTTACTAGTTCCCCATGTATTTTCCCCATTTATACGAATAAGGCTCAATATTTGTTACTACGGAGTCAACCGAATAAACACCTAAATCCAAGAAAGCAAGCAATCCTATGGACAGACGAGCCTTCCTGACTGCGCGCCGTGCAAAAAAGCCTGCCCTTGCGGCTGCAGACGAGTTCCGGACTGAGTCCGGCCTAAATCCTTACCAGGGTGCCTGGACAAGAAATGAAGCCCAGCATTTATTAAAGCGATTGATGTTTGGATCGACCAAACAGGATGTCGACCATTTTGCTGCTCTTTCCATGGAGCAGGCGGTAGATGAATTGCTGAACCCTTCCGCAGCCTTGCCCGCGCCTCCGCTGAATGATTATACGGAAGATATGGTTGATCCGGTTGTTGCCGCCGGCGCCACCTGGATCAATAACCCGAGCGATAATAATGAACTGAATGAATTCAGGCAACGGTCATTTAAAAAATGGTGGACCGGGGTAATGATCAACCAGGACAGGAGCATCCGTGAAAAGCTTACGTTGTTCTGGGCAGATCACTGGGGGACGGAAACAGATACGATCAAGGCCGCTCATTTTATGTATAAACATAATGATCTTCTCCGCCGTTCATGCCTCGGTAATTTCCGCCGGATGGTGAAGGATGTGACCATCGATCCGGGAATGCTTATCTATCTCAACGGCTATCTGAATAATGCTTCAGCGCCC
Source organism: Citrobacter freundii (assembly GCA_003243445.1). GTDB lineage: Bacteria > Bacteroidota > Bacteroidia > Chitinophagales > Chitinophagaceae > Terrimonas_A. The sequence goes on along the minus strand of QFQQ01000013.1, from coordinate 20,136 downwards.
GATGAGAACTATGCAAGAGAGCTGATGGAGCTTTTTACGCTGGGCAAGGGGCCAACTGTTGAATACACGGAGCCTGACGTGCGAACGGCTGCTAAAGTGCTTACCGGCTGGCGGATCGATCCCATTACATATGAAGTGTATTTTGAACCGGCGGAACATGATACTGATAACAAAACATTTTCTTCTTATTACAACAACACAACTATCACAGGTCGCACTGGCGCTGACGGTGTATTGGAAACGGATGATCTGATCAATATGCTGTTTGCAAAACAGGAAGTGTCCAGGTATATCTGCCGTTGTATCTATCGCTGGTTTGTTTATTATAAGATCGATGCTGCGGCTGAAGCCAATGTGATCACACCTCTTGCCGCGATCTTCCGCACCAATAATTATGAGATCAGACCTGTGCTGGAAGCACTGTTCAAGAGTGAACATTTTTTTGACGTGCTGAACCAGGGCTGTATGATCAAAAGCCCTGTTGACCATGTGATCGGTTGTATGCGTGAGTTCGGTGTTGTATTTCCTGCTGTTGCTACAGAATATATGGACGCTTATTCAATGTGGGAACGCATCATGGCTGTTATGGCTTCAATGGGGCAGGATGTTGGTGATCCTCCCGATGTATCCGGCTGGCCAGCCTATTACCAGGAACCATCTTTTCATGAAATGTGGATCACGCATGATACGCTGCCAAAGCGGAATCAGTTCACCGATGTGATGACCTGGAACGGTTACACCCGCAATGAAAAAACACTGATCATCGATGTGATCGCATTTACAAAAACATTACCTAACCCCGGTGATCCGAATGCATTGGTAAATGATGCGCTTGGCGTATTATACCGTGTACCTGTATCCGACGCTGCAAAACTTTCGATCAAACAAACGATCCTGTTGAGCAGCCAGACGCAGGATTACTACTGGACCAATGCATGGAACGGTTATCTTGCCGATCCCGGAAACATGCAGGCGCAGACCATTATTGCCAATCGTTTGAAAGCGTTTTACCAATACCTGATGAATCTATCCGAATACCAATTATCCTAAAGCCATCATATGAGAAGAAGAGATTTTTTGAGGAATTCACTACCGGCAGCTGCGATACTGCCGGCAATTGTGGATGGTTATTCTGTAAAAGCCTTTGCCGCTGATTCTCCGTTGCTGCAGGCCCTGATGAATCCAACCACTGAAACGGATCACGTGCTGGTGATCATTCAACTCAGCGGAGGGAATGATGGCCTGAATATGGTGATCCCAATTTCAAATTATAGCAGCTACCGTAACGCGCGCAGTAATGTCGCCATTGCTGAAAATAAAATACTGAAACTGGAAGGATATGCAAACACAGGTTTGCATCCTGCAATGACAGGTTTGCAGCAGATGTACAATAATAAAAAGCTGAACATTGTACAGGCTGTTGGTTATCCTACACCTAACTTTTCGCATTTCCGCGCGACCGATATCTGGATGAGCGGTTCCGCGAGTGATGAAGTGGTGAGCACAGGTTGGGCGGGCCGTTATCTGAATACAGAGTATCCAAATTTCCCTGAAGGATATCCGAATGAAACGATGCCCGATCCGCTTGCCATACAGATCGGTTCCATTACGTCATTGGCGTTGCAGGGCCCGGCAATGAATATGGGCATGGGCATCACCAATCCAACAAGCTTTTACAACCTGTTGAATAATGTGGTCGATCCGGCACCGGACAACCCGATGGGATATGAGCTGACTTATATCCGCACCATTGCGAAGCAAACAAACAAGTTTGCAGAACGCATTGTGGCAGCAGCTTCCAAAGTAACCCAGCAAACAGCTTACCCTGAAGATAATCCGCTGGCAGATCAGTTGAAGATCGTTTCAAGATTGATCGCCGGTGGTTTGAAGACGCGTATTTACATGGTTGGAATGGGTGGATTCGATACACACTCCTCACAGGTGGATGCAACAGATACATCTGTTGGTCTGCATGCAAAACTATTGAAAACAGTGTCCTATGCGATCAAGGCTTTTACGGATGATTGCCAGTTTTTGAAAACTGAAGACAGGGTGGTTGGTCTGACATTCTCAGAGTTTGGAAGAAGGATCAAATCCAATTCCAGTATGGGAACGGATCATGGAGCGGCTGCGCCGATGTTTATTTTTGGTAAACAGGTGATCCCCGGTGTGACGGGTAACAATCCCTCAATACCCGGCGGTGCATCTGTTCAGGATAATATTCCTTTCCAGTACGATTTCCGGAGTGTGTATGCCACGATTCTGGAGAAATGGTTTTGTGTACCTCCGACAACCCTGCAAACGATCCTGTTCAGAAATTTCCAAAGCCTGAATATTGTCAGCGACGCGGCATGTAAAGGTCCTGATCCGAATGATCCTAACCAGACGGCAGGGGATGAACTGATCACCAATTATCCGAATCCGTTTACACATTCGACTACCATCAAGTATAAAACGAAAGGAGGTCACACGCTTGTGCAGGTGATCGATATGCTGGGCCGTGTTATAAAAACACTGGTCGATGCTGATCTGCGTACGACGGGTACATTCACTGTTACCTTTGATAGCGGAGCATTGCCTTCAGGCGTATATTATGCAAGATTGCAGAATGAATCTACGCAACAGGTGAGGCCAATGCTGAAAGTGAGAGGATAGTTGCCGGTTGCGCTGAATAACAGGACGGTTTTTCGGTCAACGGTCAACTGACAACGATCAACGGTCAGCAGGTTTCTCACAAATTGCGTAATATGCACTCATGGAACCCATCATCAGCATTCGTAACCTTTCCAAAAGTTACGGAACCAAAACCGTTTTACAGGATATCAATCTTGAGATCTATCCCGGCCAGGTCATCGGTTATATCGGACCGAATGGTGCAGGCAAAAGCACCACGGTAAAGATCTTGTGCGGGCTGCTTACGGATTACAACGGTACAGTGACCGTAGGAGGTCTCGAAGTAAAGAGCAATACACTCGAAGTAAAAAGACAGATCGGTTATATTCCCGAGCTGGCCGAGTTGTACGATGTATTAACTCCAACTGAATATCTCCAATTTACCGGAACTTTATATGGTCTTGAAAAAGACGTTGCCACCGAACGGATCCAGAAAATCATGGCCGCATTTGGTCTTGAATCAAATCTGAATCAGCGCATGGACACGTTCAGCAAAGGCATGCGGCAAAAAGTATTGATCGCTTCCGGTTTACTGCATAATCCCGGTATCATTATCCTCGATGAACCATTGAGCGGTCTTGATGCAAACAGTGTGATCATTATGAAAGAACTGATCAGCCGTTTGGCAAAAGACGGCAAAACCATTTTTTATTGCAGCCACATGATGGATGTAGTGGAGAAGGTAAGCGACCGGATCGTACTGATCAATGGCGGCCGCATTGTTGCTGATGGTAGCTTTGATCAGTTAAAGCAACAGCAGGGAGACAAAAGCCTGGAGCAGATATTTGCATCACTTACCGCCACTGATTCTTTATCCGCCGCGGCGGATGATCTGGCAAAAGCAATGGAGAGCCGGTCATGAATATTATCAATAAAGGTTTTCTGAAACTGGCCATGTTGCCCTCATCTGTCTATACAAAAATGGGTGTAGATAATAATGCATTGTCTGCGATATTGAATATCAAACTGACAATGGATGACCGGCGGGTGAACCCGATGCAGCAGGCGCGCAGGGGAAAGTCCAACAAAGAAGTGTCGTCTGCTACGATCATAACAATGGTGGTCAGTGCCGTGCTGGGATTTTTATACCTGGTGGCTTTTTATATCGGCGCTAATATTGTAACGGGACTCACCTTCTATTACTTCATGTTTTTCTTCATGCTGTCAGCGACGCTGATTGCCGATTTTACTTCTGTGCTGATAGATGTAAGAGATACATTTATTATTCTTCCGAAACCTGTCAATGACAGGACTGTTCTGCTTGCAAGACTCCTGCATATCTTTATTCATATCTGTAAGCTTGTTTTGCCGATGTGTTTACCGGGAGTGGTCTTTGTCGGGATCAGATACAATATAGCTGGTGCAATCTGGATGCTGCCCCTGATCTTATTGCTGACATTACTGGCCATATTTTTTATCAATGCGGTTTACATCATTATTCTGCGGATAACAACTCCGCAGAAATTCCAGAATGTGATCAGTTATTTTCAGATCGTATTTGCTATCGTGATCTATGCAAGCTATCAGATCCTTCCGCAGATGATGCAGAAAGAGGAGATCGCAAATTTTGATATCACTACTATATCATGGGCTGCATTTATCCCCATGTACTGGATGGCCCGGGCATGGGAAAGCCTGACAATATTTGATTTTTCGGGTCAGTCGTTGATATTTATAGCTGCATCAGTATTTTTCCCATTGCTTTGTATCTGGTTCGTAATAAAGTTCCTTGCCCCCTCATTTAATAACAAACTTGCACTGATCAACAGTATGGGTGATGCGCCTGCATCCCAGGCAAAGAAAGCATCGTATAAGGGATCCGGCTGGCTTGATAAGATAAGCAGATCACTAACGAAGGGCGATGCAGAATCCGCAGGTTTTTTATTTGCATGGAAGATGTCTTCAAGAAGCCGAGATTTCAAACTGAAAGTCTATCCATCCATAGGTTACATGGTTGTGCTGGTGGTCGTGATCGTGCTTCGTTCAAAAATGCCGGTGAATGCGCTATCGGCAGAAAGTCAGCCATTCCGTGTGTTGATGATGATGGGTATTTACCTGATGTCATTGTTACTGGTCACGGCGCTTTCGCAAATGGTTTACTCTGATAAATACAAAGCTGCGTGGATCTTTGCAGCTGCGCCGGTAAAATATCCGGGTGAAGTAATACTTGGTGGGGTAAAAGCGATCGTGATGAAATTCTTTATTCCGATAGTTGTGCTTGTTGCCATACCCGGCATTATCGTTGGAGGCCTTCAGGCCGTACCAAATATATTGCTGGCGCTGTTCAATCAGCTATTGATATCCGCGCTGATCGTCTATATCAACTTCAGAAGTCTTCCGTTCTCCAGAAAACAAAGCGTGAATGTGAAAACGGGATCATTCATCCGCAGTCTCGGTGTAACCTTTCTGTCGGTAATGATCGGCATACTGCATTACGTGATCTACGAGTTTACAGTGGTGGTCTGGATCGGAATGGCCCTCTCTGCAATCGCCACCTGGCTGATCGCAGGAAGTATCAGGAAGACGGGTTGGGGGATGATACGGGCAGAGGAGGGGGAGTGAGGACCGCCGACCACAGACCGCCGACAGTCGTTTCGATGTGGTTCTTCATCCGGACCGCGGTGCAGATTGTTCAACCTGGGATGTTCATTACCAATCAAAACGACCGTCGGCGGTCTGCGGTCCGCCGTTCGTGGTCTTCTTTAACCATTCCTTTCGAACAAAAATGAACTGGCGTTGCAAATTTCCTTACCTTGCAAGCTCATGAAGGCTCGCAGGTTAATATTGCAATGCGCAAGTTTCTTGCTGTTGCTGGTTTTTTCGCAAAAGGTTGGCGGAGGTTTATTCCTGCATAACCTGTTGCATAACCAGGACACGGCCACTCCATATCAACCGGTCAAGCAGGACAATAACTCCCGGGAGATCCGCTTTGCCTGTAATTGTATTGATGATTTCCTGATGCCTTTTACGGAGGCTGAAGAGATCGTGCTTCCGCAACCGGTTACCGAACATTTTGCTTCCCGCACACATTTTATCGCCGGCACTTCTTTCCGCCCGGTTATTGCCGCCAATCTTCGGGGGCCACCTTCACTGGTACTGTAATCATTCTTCTTATTGTTTGCTGTATGAACCGGGTACCAGTACCCAGTCATATCTACTATTATTTAGCGTACCAGCGTTTAATTAAATTCATTATGAAAGTTTTTATATTTTCTATGATCAGCCTGTGCATGGCTGTCAGTTCTTTCGGTCAAACCAAGTCATTGCTTACAGGAAAAGTTACAGAACAGGGAAGCGGCAATCCGCTCATCGGTGCCACTATCCGTATACACGATGTGAACAGGGATGCTGTCTCCGATGCAAATGGCGCATATAAAACATCTTCAATGCCTGCGGGTAAATACCTTGTGGAGGTTTCATTTATCGGTCATGAAACGATCGTTGAAACCGTCGATATCAATGGTAATACAGAAAAGAATTTTGCTTTGAAAGATGCTGTTGTAGAACAGGAGGGAGTAACAGTGACCGGTGTTTCTGCAGCAACAAGATTGAAGCAATCACCACAACCAGTGGCCATTCTCAAGAGAGCGGAATTGATGAAGATCAGTTCATCCAATATCATCAATACGCTTACACATATTCCAGGGGTGAATGCACTGACAACCGGTCCGGCAATCTCAAAACCATTTATCCGTGGCCTCGGTTATAACCGCGTGGTGGTGGTGAATGACGGGATCCGCCAGGAAGGACAACAGTGGGGCGATGAACATGGTATTGAGATCGATGATTACAGTGCCCAACGGGTTGAAGTGTTGAAAGGCCCCGCATCATTGATGTATGGTTCCGATGCACTTGCGGGTGTGATCAATATTCAAACATTAATGCCCGCGCCGGAAGGAACGATCAGGGCTAATGTACTGGGTGAATATCAAACCAACAGCAAATTGCGCGGCACGTATGCTGATATCAGTGGTACAAAAAATGGATTCAGCTTTAACGCATACGGTTCTTATAAAGGTGCCGCCGATTATAAGAATAAATATGATGGTAATGTGTTCAACTCGAAATTCTATAACAAGAACTTTGGCGGAATGCTGGGATACAGTGGTTCATGGGGACACAGCTTTGTGCGCGTCAGCAACTTTGATCAGCATACAGGAATGGTTGAAGGTGACCGGGATGAAAATACCGGGCAATTTTTAAAACCGGTTGCTGGTGGTGGAGAAGAAGTGGCGACAAAGGAAGATTTTGATAAGATCAAACCTTTTGTGCCGTTTCAGCACATACAGCATTTTAAGATCAACGCGGATAATAGTTTTAATGTGGGAAGAAGCAAACTCGATGTGCTGGTGGGTTATCAGCGCAATCAGCGCCGGGAGTTTGGCGATCCTGATAATATCGACGAGCCGGAAGCCTATTTTGATCTGAAAACAGTGAATTATTCAGCAAAGCTTACATTGCCATATAAAGGCCTCTGGAGAACGAGTGTCGGTGTATCTGGTATGTCCCAGACCAATACAAACCGCGCAGAGGAAGCGTTGATCCCTGACTACAGCCTGTTTGATATTGGTGGTTTTGTTTTCACGCAATATCATAAAGATAGATTGTCACTCAGTGGTGGTCTTCGTTTTGATACAAGACATGTGAATGGCAAAGAAATGATGGATGGAGCAGATATTAAATTCGCACCGTTTGAAAAGAACTTTTCAAACTTTTCAGGAAGTGCAGGTTTAAGTTATGAAGCATCAAAAGCACTTAGTCTTAAATTCAACCTGGCAAGAGGTTTCCGTGCGCCAACATTGGCGGAGCTTGCAAGCAATGGAGCGCATGAGGGAACAAACCGTTATGAAGTTGGTAACCCTGATCTGAAATCAGAAACGAGTTTGCAGGTTGATGGCGGCATTGAAGTAAATACCGAGCACATCACACTTGGCGCCGGAGTATTTTACAATCATATCAGCAATTTCATCTACTATGAAAAAGTGTTGAATGGAGCTGGTGCCGATTCAATTATTGTTGATCCGGAAAGCGGCGATAATCTCAATGTTTTCCGTTTTGACCAGCAAACGGCAAATCTTTATGGTGTTGAATTCAATATGGATATCCACCCCCACCCGCTGGACTGGCTGCATTTTGAAAATACATTCTCTTATACAAGGGCACAGTTCACCGATGCAATTGACGGATCTAAAAATGTTCCGAATATGCCGGCCGCAAGATTGCTCTCTCAACTGAAAGGTAATTTCCTGCCCAAAGGAAAATCTTTCCGCAATCTTTATGTGAGTCTTGAAAGTGATTATACGTTTAAACAGGACAGGGCATTTGTTGGATATAATACAGAAACGATCACCGGCAGCTACTGGCTTGTGGGTGTATCAGTGGGTACGGATGTGGTGAACAGCAAGGGTAAGACCTTGTTCAGCATTAACCTCAGCGGAACAAATCTTGGCGATGTAGCGTATCAGAATCATTTGAGCAGATTGAAATATACGGCGGTTAATAATGTTACCGGGCGCCAGGGTGTATACAACGTGGGAAGGAATTTCGGAATGAAACTCAGCGTACCATTGGATTTTAAATGGTAATGCCGTTACAATACTTCGTTGAAGCCGGGTATTGTTTGATCCGGCTTTTTTTTATCTTTAAAGTGGACCGATAAGCCCAACTGCAATTATGGAGATCACTTTTAATACACCCGCTCTGCTTTTTCCTGCGATCAGTTTATTGCTGCTTGCCTATACAAACCGTTATCTCGCGCTGGCTGCGCTGATCCGCAAGTTGCACGATGAATATATGCGTGGCGAGAAAAATCATCTGCTGGTAAAACAGATCAAGATATTGAGGCTTCGTATCAATCTGATCAGGTTGATGCAGGCATTCGGCGTATTCAGTTTTGTATGTTGTGTGCTGACGATGTATGGCGTATATCAGCGATGGACAATAGCAACGGAACTTGCTTTTGCTATCAGCCTGATCAGTTTGCTGGCATCGCTGGTGATCTCGCTGATCGAGATTTCACAGAGTACGAGGGCACTGGAGTGGGAATTGAGCGATATGGAGGAGTTGGATGGTTCGAATTTTTTCAAAGACCTACTGAAGCGCGAATAACTCGCGAATAGTTCGCGAATGGCCGCGGATGAGCGCGAATAGAGCCCGATTGAGTGGAGGAAGTTTGATAAATGACAGAGCTTTCAAAGGGAGTGGACGATCTTGAGAAGACGGGTCCAGGGGCCGCCGCTGTAAACCTCTTTCACACCGTAATCGAGGAGTTGGTGACGGGCGCGGGTAATATCGTCGGTGTCTCCGCAAAGGATGATCGGAACATTCATATCCTTTATGCGGGATACATTGATGGGAATGCGATCGACAGGAATGTTGATCGACTTAGGGATATGCCCTTCATCAAAACGGCGCGGTGAGCGCAGATCAATAATGGCAGCACCATTGCGAAGGGCGGTCTTTAATTTGCCGTTGCCAAAAAGAAAGTCGAACATAGTTGATCTCGTTGAGCCAAATCTACAAAAAGGTTTTTAACCATCTAAACTGCCTTTTATTTTCCGGTGAATTCCTTCTTTCATTAGCGAAACATGAAAGTTAATAAGCAGCCCCAGGCTTATGTTCGTTAGTTTCATGTAAGTCAATATGATCTTATGATGCACTTTGTCGATCTGTGCAACTGACTTGATTTCAATAAGAAGTTATCTGCTACAATAAGATCCGCCCGAAAGCCCAGGCCCAGTGGCGCTCCACGATAGATCACATCAAAACTGTATTGGCGCTTGTAGGGAATTCCGGCAAGGTCCAGTTCATAACATAGCGCAGCTTCATATATGCTTTCGAGCAGACCGGGGCCAAGTTCTGTATGGATTCTGAAGCAGCAATCCAGGACGACTTTTGCTAGTTCGTTTTGTGTCATGGAAGCAAGCTACCTGCGGGGGCTGGGATAGCAGCGGGTTTTTCACCGGATTTTGACGTTTTTTCACCCGCGAATAGTGTCCACAAAAACAAAAAAGCCACAAAGTCCATTTGTTTTTGTAGTTAACAAAGGTCTTTGTAGCCTGTATGTCTTTGTGTCTTTGTTTCGTTGTGGTCTTTGTGGGATCATGTAGTTTGCAACTTCCCCTTCCTCTCCCCAATCTGCTGTCTCCACATTGCATAATACAGATTCTTTTCGTCCAGCAATGTATCATGGTTGCCGGTCTCTACTACATCCCCCTTTTCCAGCACATATATCCTGTCTGCGTGCATAATAGTAGATAGCCTGTGAGCGATCAGGATGGTAATCTGATTTCCTTCAAGCGATATCTCCCGGATCGTGTTGGTGATCTCTTCCTCTGTCAGGGAATCCAGCGCAGAAGTTGCCTCATCAAACAGCAACACTTTAGGTTTACGTAACAAAGCGCGGGCAATAGAGATCCGCTGTTTTTCTCCTCCGGAAAGTTTCAGTCCGCCTTCGCCGATCGTTGTTTCCAGTCCTTTCTCCGCACGCGCAAGAAGTGTCTGGCAGGAAGCTTTCCTCAAAGCATCCTGTACATCTTCTTCAGTTGCGGCAGGGTTTACAAACAAAAGATTTTCCCGGATGGTTCCGGAGAAGAGTTGCGTATCCTGCGTTACAAACCCGATCTGCCGGCGCAGATCATCAAAGTCGATCTCTTCTTCATTCAGCCCATTGTACAGGATCCTGCCATGTTTGGGTCTGTAAAGACCGACAAGCAATTTCATCAGGGTTGATTTACCCGAGCCGGATGGCCCGACAAACGCAATGGTTTCACCAACATTTGCTTTGAAACTGATATTATTGATAGCGTTTTGCTGTGCAGAGTTATGTTTAAACCCGACGTGATCAAATTCGAGCGTTTCTATAGAGCCAAGATGTTTTGGATGAGCAGCCTGTGGTTCAGGGTTTTTATTCATCAATGCATCAAAGTTATTCAGGGACGCTTCTGCTTCACGATAGGAAAGAATGATATTGCCGATCTCCTGTAATGGCCCGAATACAAAGAACGAGAAGATCTGCATGGTCACAATTTCATGTGCTGCCAGTTGATTCCGGAATACGAGCCACATCAGCATAAAAAGAATGACCTGCCTGAGCGTGTTGACAAATGTTCCCTGTACGAAGCTGATGCTCCGTATGCGTTTCACTTTTGTCAGTTCAAGCCCGAGTATTTTAAATGTATTCTTATTAAGGCGTTCAACTTCCTGATGCGTTAAACCAAGGCTTTTTACGAGCTCAATGTTTCGCAAAGACTCAGTTGTTGCACCTGCAAGTGAAGTTGTTTGCGAAACAATTGCTTTCTGAATTACTTTGACCTTTTTGCTTAAGAGATTTGATATCACTGTAAGCAGGAAGATGCCTCCAAAATAAAGGAATGGCAAACGCCAGTCTTTATTGAAAGCATACACGGCAACGAATACGATCCCGACGATGACCGGGAACAGTATATTGATGAATGTGGAGATGAACTTTTCAGTATCCGTTCTTACTTTTTGCAGGATGCCCAGTGTCTCACCACTTCGCTGATCTTCAAAATCGTGATACGGGAGCTTCATTGCATGTTGCAACCCATCAGTGAAAATGGTCGCGCCGAACTTTTGTGTAACAAGGCTAAGGAAGTAGTCCTGGAATGCTTTGGCTATACGGCTGATCATTGCTACGGTCACCGAGCCGAGAAGCAGCCACACTACCCCATACACCATTTCATGGTCACCTGACTTATTATTGATGCTCTTTTGAAGGAACAGATAATCATGCCATGTATAGTGCGCATCCTGGTGCAAGGTTGCCAGGCTTACAAGTTTTCCGAAGATGATCGGATCTACAAGAGAAAAGCCGATGTTAATGGCTGCCAGTACCAATACAATGGCAACCAGCCATTTATAGGGCTTCAGGTACTTTAAAAGTATCTTCATATATATAAACAGGAAAAATCAGTAAAAGATAAAGAACAAGCAAACCTCGTACAAGTTCGTAAAAAATGACAAACTATCAGTTCGTGTCCTTATCCTCCCCATTTCTCCCTGTCCAAACTTCTGTACTGGATCGCTTCTGCCAGGTATTCCGGCTTTATGTCATCACTCCCCGCCAGGTCAGCGATGGTGCGGGACACTTTTAATATGCGGTCATAGGCCCGGGCGGAAAGATTCAGTTTCATCATCGCGGCCTTCAGGAGGTTTTGCCCGATCTGGCTGATCTCACAGATCTCCTTTAATTGTTTGCTGGTCATCTGCGCATTACAGTAGATTCCCGGATAGGCATTGTACCGCTGAGCCTGTTTTTCGCGGGCCCGCATCACACGCTCGCGGATCTGTTCGCTTTTTTCCTGCGGGCGCGCTGAAGATAATTCAGTGAATGAGACAGGCGTCACCTCCACATGAAGATCAATGCGATCGAGAAGCGGCCCCGAAACCTTGTTCAGGTATTTCTGTACAGAGCCGGGCACACAGGTGCATTCCCGTTCGGGGTCGTTATAATAACCGCAAGGGCATGGATTCATAGATGCCAGCAGCATAAACGACGCCGGGAAATCCAATGCAATTTTTGCGCGCGAAATGCTCACCTTTCTTTCTTCCATCGGCTGACGCATTACTTCCAATACCGTTCGTTTAAATTCCGGTAATTCATCGAGAAATAACACGCCGTTGTGTGCGAGCGAAATTTCTCCGGGTTGAGGATGCCCGCCGCCTCCGACAAGCGCCACATCGCTAATCGTATGATGCGGTGAACGGAATGGCCTTCGCGCGATCAGTGTTGCATTTTCCGGCAGCTTGCCGGCTACCGAATGGATCTTTGTTGTTTCCAACGCTTCCTGCAACGACAAAGGAGGGAGGATCGTTGGAAGTCTCTTTGCCAGCATGGTCTTACCCGCACCCGGCGGCCCGATCAGGATCGCATTGTGACCGCCCGCAGCGGCAATCTCCAGCGCACGCTTGATGTTTTCCTGGCCTTTTACATCTGCAAAATCTATTTCAAAATCGTATTGTGAATCGAAGAATTCTTCACGGGTATTGACCACAACAGGCTCCAGCCCACTTTCATTGGTTTCAAAAAAGCTGATCACTTCTTTTATGTGAGTCACACCATATACAGCAAGATTATTGACCATACCGGCTTCACGCGCATTGGCCTTTGGTACGATCAACCCTTTAAAACCTTCTTTTCTTGCCTGTATTGCCATAGGCAATGCACCTTTGATCGAACGCACCTGCCCATCAAGACTCAGTTCGCCCATTATCACATATTGACTCAACGCCTCCGTATTATCGATCTGCTCAGATGCACAAAGTATACTCAACGCGATCGGCAGGTCAAACGCTGTTCCGCTTTTCTTTATATCTGCGGGCGCCATATTAATGACCACCTTGTTTCTTGGCACCTGGTATTCATTCGTCTTAAACACACTTTCGATCCGTTGAAGACTTTCCTTCACGGCACTGTCAGGCAAACCGACAATGGTTGAATCCTTCCCCGATGATGAGATCCAGTTAGCTTCAATCGTGATCGTGATCGCATCCACTCCATATACGGCACTGCCATGAGTTTTTACTAGCATAATGGAAAGGTAGAGAAAACAGATGGGACGCTGAACGTCTTTTCACCGTATAAAAATGTTTTATAACGATAAATAGTTGGTGAGATGGCGGAGTATTTGCGTCCTGAAACGAAATCTAACGGAGGAAACGCTGGGAAAGCCGCGAAGGTTTTAAAGTTTAAAGGTTCAAATGTTTAAAAGTTTCTTCCGGGATGTGCAGCAAGCCTTGTTGCATGTCAGTCACCCTTTTAAACTTTTAAACTTTTAAACCTTATAGTGAAGGTTCATATTTGATCGTCCCCTTAAACAACAACGACGTTTCCGGATCCAGTTCAGCCGTATCTGTATTCTTAGGAAGCACAAACTCCAATTCTGTATTGCGGTTCACAATGTCGAACTTCTTCAGAATGATTTTTCCCGAAGGATCGGTGAATTTAACTGTCAAAGGAAATACAAATCCCTTTTCCTGCATTTGTTTCACCGTCATATAATATTTACCCGTTTTGAACGCGTATCTCCATGTAATCTCAAGTTGAGGAATGCCTGGTCTGTATAACCATTGATCGAAGAACACCGAAAGATTTTTTCCCGAAACTTTCTCAAATACTCTCTGCAGATCCCTGGTATCCGCATTGCTGTTTGCATATTGACGGTAATATTCACGGATGCTGTTGTGAAAAACCGAATCACCCAGTTCCTTTCTCAGCATATGCAATATCCATCCGCCTTTCTGATAGCTGTTGGTATTGAGCAATGCCATATAATCTTTCGTATCATCCACCACTGAACGCTTAGCTGTTACCGGGGATCTGATCACTTCCTTACGGTCATTTTTCAACATGGAAATGGCCGTGTCTTTTCCATATTTATTCTCCATATACAAGACGGTCATGTAGGTGGCAAATCCTTCACTGAGCCATAAATGCGCAAAGGTTTTTTCAGTAGCCATATTGCCGAACCATTGGTGAGCGATCTCATGCGCCAGCAGGCTTTCGCTTTTGCGCGTTCCGGTGATGGTATTCTCCGCATAGAAGATCGTGTTCGCATTTTCCAAGCCGCCGAAGATCGTCTTTGATTGGACGTTGGCCAGTTTTTTATAACCATACGGTCCCACGTAGTTGATAAAAAACGGCAGAACATCTTTTGCCTGTCCATAATCATAAAATCCTTTCTCTTTATCTTCCGGGTAAACCCAGCTATATACGGGAACATCTCCCTGCACTTTCCCGGCGAGGTCCACGGCAAATTCAGCTACGCCGATCACCATCACTTTTGTGGCAATGGGCACATCTTCTTTCCAGTGTGTTTGTTTGGTATTATCGCTTCTGAGCTTTTCTTCCTGTAGCAGACCGTTAGATACAACACGGTAATGTGCCGGCGCGGTTACAAAGAATTCAACCGTTGCCTTATCTCCCGGGTGATCAAGACAGGGAAGCCATTTGTGTCCGCGGTTGGGCCAATTGTCCGCAAAAAAGCTGCGATGGCCGTACATATTTTTTGAAATGATCAGCCCGTCTGAAGGCACGCCTTTATACTCTATGGTAAAAATATGTGTACTGCCCGCAGCCTGTGCTTTTTTGAAAACGATATCGAGCTTTTCATTGTTTTCTTTCAGCTGGAAATCAGCTGGTGCCTCATTCATCAGGCAACTGACAACGGTCATGCCCTTGCCGCCGGTGGCGGTTGAAAAGTCAAGCAGGAGGGTACTTGCTGGTTTCAGCAGTTTTACTGTGATGATGGCTTTTCCTTTGATCGTATCAGACTGGTCCGATAATTCAACATGGAAGACATAATGCTGTGCATCATACAAAGAATCCTGTGCAGCAATCGTAAAAGGCAGGCTGACAAGCGCCAGCAAAAACGCAAGGGTGAGCGTTCTCATGTGATCGTTTTTTGTGAAGATAGGGATTTGGGGGAGAAGGACCGCCGACCGCCGACGACAGACCGCGGACCGCGGTATCATTCTTTATTAACGTAGATATTTTTTGTATTTGAGCAATGCAGTTGTAAAAATTCAATTCAGAACGACCGTCTGCGGTCCGCGGTCGGCGGTCCGTGGTCTTCCCTCCGCGGTCTGCGGTCCCCTCACAACTTCTCCAGCATCTCCACCACCTTCTCCCTCTTCAAGATCACGAACCCCAACCGGTCATTACTGATCCCTTCTTTTAATTGATAAGAGAATTTCAGTTGTTCCTCTTCTACATTGGTTTCGAAGTAGCGGAAAGAAATGTTTGGATATTCCTTTAATTCTTCACCGATCTCATAAAGATGTGTGGAAAGAATAAAGAGTGAATTTTTAATTTTGATAAGGCCCTTGATCACGGTCAGCGAACATTTCATCGCATCCTGCACGTTTGTTCCCTTGAACAGTTCATCGATCAGCACCAGCCATTTCCTGCCATTATTGATCTTGCTGATCGTATTCTTGATGCGTTGTACTTCATTAAAGAAAAAGCTTTCGCCTTTGGCGATATTGTCTACCACGTTGATATTGCTGAGCAGTCCATCAAACAGCGTGAGGCGCATACTCTCCGCAGGCACGCCCATGCCAATATGCGCGAGAAATACGGAAGAGCCAACTGATTTGATCAATGTACTTTTTCCCGCCATATTTGCACCGGTAAGAAAAAGAAAATTATGCTCAGGATTCATCTTCAGATCATAGGGAACAGGTTTTGGGATCAGTATATGATACAAACCTTTTGCTTCAACCAGCGGTGAATCCTGTTCGATAAATTCCGGGAAGGAAAGGTTATATGTTTTTACCGCTACCGCCATGGAATACCACGCATCGAGCCGGCTGTAGATATCCATCATCTCCAGCGTTTTTGGGCGGAGCGGATTGCGCAGATGATAGCCGTAGTAGAGATTTTGTTTGCGGGTAAACGGCTCTCCGCGTTTTGTTTCCGAAAGTTCTCGCAACGCAGGTTCTTTCATTACCTGGTCGATCCTGTCGATATAGATCCGGATATGCGGCGGAAGATCCACTTCTCCAAGCAGGATCAGGATCTTTTTCAGGCCGCGATAGAAATCGCCGAAATGGGTCATGGAATATTTCAGCATGGAATAATCTTCGCTGTGCAGCCAGCGATATACAAGGTTATTCAGGCTGCCCATATTGGAACTGATCGGGTCAAGCGAATAGTCCATGAATTTATCCATCACCAGCACGGTACCATTGGTGATGTCTGAAGGCCAGTCATCAACATGCGCCATCAGTTTGCGGATCACGGTTTGTGTGCCCCTGATCTTTTTGATATCATTATGTGGTTCCGAAAAGAAACGGCGCAGCCATTCCTTTCCGCCAATAGTGCGCGTAAAGTTCAGCTTATGAAAGATCGAAAATTCTTCTTCAGAATGAAAGATCGAAATATCGCTGAATGAAATATTGTCTATCTGCATAGCTGTGTATTAAACAATCAGAGCGCTGTAAGGACGGTTTGAAAGTTTGAATGTTTTAAGGTTTAACAGTTAAAGCAGGTGGCTGCTTAAGACCGATCAAACTTTAACCGTTCGCCTTGTTTAGATTCGTCCCAAACCGGATTCCATAAATTGCCATCCCCTGCCTGATAAACCAGATGACCGTTGACAAATGTATGTGTAACCGAGGCGGGAAATGTTGTTCCTTCCAATGGGCTCCAGCCACATTTGTATAAAATATTTTCTTTGGAAACGGTGAAGGGTTTGTCAAGGTCGACGATCACGAGATCGGCCTGGTAACCTTCGCGGATATAGCCTCTGTCTTTGATCTGGAAACAGTCTGCTACCGCATGACTCATTTTTTGCACGATCTTTTCCAGCGAGATCTTCCCCTGCTGATAATAGCTGAGCATCATCAGCAATGAATGCTGTACCAGTGGCAAACCGGCATGTGCTTTCTCATAGGGTTCATTTTTTTCTTCGATCGTATGTGGCGCATGATCTGTGGCGATTACATCAAGACGGTCGTCCAGCAATGCTTCCCACAATGCAGGTTTATTGGACGGTCCTTTGATTGCAGGATTGCATTTGATCTTATTGCCAAGCCGTGGATAATCATCTGCTGTAAAATGCAGGTGATGCACGCACACTTCGGCAGTGATCCTTTTTTCTTTCAATGGCAGCATATTGCCGAAAAGCTGTAATTCTTTCGCGGTACTGATATGAAGAATATGCAGGCGTGTGCCGTATTTTTTTGCCAGCTGAATGGCATAGAAAGAAGATTCGAAGCAGGCTTCTTCATTTCTGATCACCGGGTGATCTGCTGCAGTCAGCTCGCGGCCGGTCGCTTTTAATGCGGCCAGATTTGCCTTGATGATCTTTTCATCTTCACAATGGGTGGCGATGAGCAGTTCACTTTCTCCGAACACTTTTTCCAGCGTCAGCGGATTATCTACAAGCAGGTTGCCGGTAGATGATCCCATGAAGATCTTGATGCCGCAGATCTCGTTTTTGCGGGGATTGATCTTTAATGCTTCAGCTGCATTTTCATTGGATGTGCCGATGTAGAAAGAATAGTTCGCGAGAGACGTTTGAGAAGCAATGCTGTATTTCTGCTCAAGCAGTTCTTCCGTAAATGCAGGTGGCACGGTATTGGGCATTTCCATAAAACTGGTCACGCCGCCGGCAACCGCTGCCTTAGCTTCGGTGTAGATATTGGCTTTATGTGTAAGGCCTGGTTCGCGGAAATGCACCTGGTCATCGATAGCGCCCGGTAATAAAAATTTACCTTCACCGTTTATCTCGGTAACGGAGAGACCGGCAGGGGAGATCTGGGGTGCAATTTTATCAATACGGCCATCTTTGATCAGCACATCGGCGGTTTGAATAAGACCCTCGTTGACGATACGGATATTTTTTATCAGATATATTTGCATACTTTACTGTATATAATCCAAAATAACTGGCAATGCAATTTATAAAAACCCTTGTAAGACTGCTTGTTTTTCTTTGTCCTTTCGTTGCCGCTTCCCAATCAACTTATCTGCCCCAGGGCGATAAGCAATCAGTATTGCTGGAAAGGCTGGAGATAAAAGCCCAGTCCGATTCCGTACTCAATTTTTCCAAAATAAAACCATTTAACCGGGGTAAGTATGTGATCAATGGAGTAAAGAGTTATCTGGAAGATCATGTAGCAGGGGAGCTGTCCAGAACGGACCAGTATAACCTCCGCCGCCTCTACATGAACAATACCGAATGGCTGACGGATGAGGAACGCGCACTCTATGCCAGCAAAAAGCCGATCTGGAAAAAACTGTATACATCGCCTGCCAATTTTTTTGAAACACATGTAAAGGATTTTGACCTGGTGGTAAATCCCGTGGTGCAGTATGTTGTTTCAAAGGAGATCGATAATGACCAGACATTATTCCTGAATACGCGTGGCCTCACGCTTCGCGGCCGCATCGCAAACAAGATCGGATTCTCCGCATATATAACGGATAACCAGGAACGCGATCCCCTGTATGTACAGCAATGGATCCGCGACAGACTTGCCGTACCTGGTCAGGGTTTTTATAAAGATTTTAAAGCACCTGGAGGTGTTGATTATTTCGATGCGCGAGGAACGTTCACGTTCAACGTCACTAAATATATCGATGTCGCTTTTGGGTATGATAAGAATTTTATCGGGAACGGGTATCGTAGTCTTTTCCTGAGCGATTTTGGCAACAGCAATCTCTTTCTCCGGTTGAACACAAGGATCTGGAAGTTCAATTACCAGAATCTGTTCATGGAACTGGCTAATGCGGACAATAAGGGAAGCGTTGACAAACTGGTTGGAAAGAAATATGCCGCCATGCACCATCTCGATATGAATGTTACACGCTGGCTGAATATTGGTTTGTTTGAAGGGGTGGTTTTTGGCCGCACCAATCATTTTGAATTCGGCTACCTGAACCCGTTGATCTTTTATCGCTCGATCGAATTGCAGAACGGCAGCTATGATAACTCCGTTGCCGGCCTCGACTTCAAAGCCAATGTAGCAAAGCGCTTCCAGGTTTACGGTCAGTTGTTGCTGGATGAATTCAAGCTGTCCGAGATCAGGGCCGGTGACGGCTGGTGGGGCAATAAATGGGGGATGCAGCTTGGTGCAAAATATATTGATGCGTTTGGTGTTGACAATCTTGATCTGCAGGTGGAGACAAACCGTGTTCGTCCGTTCACCTATTCCCATAATGATTCTATAGCAAACTATACGCATTACAATCAGCCGCTCGCGCATCCGTTGATGGCGAATTTCCAGGAAGTGATCGGTGTTGCCCGCTATCAACCCGCGCCCAAATGGATGATCACCGCCAAAGCGATCTACTATAAGCAAGGCCGGGATTCAACCGCTACTTCCAACTTCGGAAGCAATATCTTTTTACCCAATGGTACCCGCCAGGGCGATTATGGATACTCCATAGGTGCCGGCTGGAAAACCAATGTTCTTTATTCTTCGCTGCTTGTTTCTTATGAAGTAAAAGAAAATCTCTTTATTGAATTATTCGGCGTCTATCGCAAGCAGGATGCAAAAACGCCGCCGGTTGATGTGATGAGTTCGAAGGTGATATCGGTGGGGGTGAGGTGGAATATGCAGAGGCGTGAATTCGACTTCTAATACACAGATTTTATAACACGGATTTCGCGAATTTGTGTTTTTAGTTTGTGAGGCTTTTTTGCAATGGAAGATTGATAATCCTTATTGCAGAAAGGCTTTTTATTGAATAGCGAAGTGGTTACTACTGTATGAGATGGGTGTTAGATTCACAAACTGCAATTCGCGAAATTCGCGAATTAAAATCCGCGTTAGCCTTCGAAGTGAAAACACAACATAATCATCCTCGGCTGTATTATCAAACACACTCGAATACTTCACGCTTGCAGCTCTGTTATGAATATTCGGAATGCCGTTGCTGACTTTGATCTCCGGTGAGAAGATGAAGCTTTACACGGATTTCGCGAATTTGTG
>QFQQ01000181.1 GCA_003243445.1 Citrobacter freundii | reverse complement strand
AGCCGGATGGACTGCTTACGCTACGCTGAGCAGTCCCACCGCCTAAGCCTCCGATGATAGGCGGCATACTGAAAGAAGACTTTCGCGGCGTCCAAGTGGTAACACGCTCACCGTCTATATCGCAGTACGCTTCTTTAAAGTCAGAGAAAAAACGGCATTTTGAGAATGCGATATAACGAGTGCGAGCTGATGTATCAACAAGTACAGCAACAGAAACGTCTATCTTCGAGTCGGGATCTGGCTGTGACGGGTAAATAAAGCCAGTCAAACGCCAAGTTTCAGAGTAAATAACCGGTGGAGGTGTTACTGGCTTGGGTGCTGAAGTAATGCTTGGAGCTGGAGTGTGAGCTGGGGCCTGCTGACTCTTGTCAGGCGACTTATTAAAGAAGCTCTTGATTCCAAAAATGCCAAACAGCAGCCCGACGACCACAACAAAAACCAATGACCACAAACCGTATGAACGCAAGAAAGATGCACTCTTGTCGGCTACAGACTCATCACCAACAGAACCGGTAGCGGAATGGGTTGCCGACTGGTAATAGTTTTGAATGACCTTATCAAAACGTCCAGGAAATTGCCGGACACGACTAGAGACAGATGGCTTATCTCCTGTGACGACACCTGAATAAACATCAACTCTGTAAATCTTCCGAGATAGCTTGACGACTCGAAAAGTGGTTTCAATAAGGGTTCTCGCCCAACTAGGAATTTGGGAAAGATCCTGCGTAACAATCACAATGCGCATTGAGTTGTTTTTTGCATCGACCATATGACGATGCTCAGCAAGTAATGTCTTATCCCAAGGATTTGCCTGGTTGGACTTTTGGCCCTGCGGCCAACGACGCCATGCCTCATCAATAATGAGAACACACCCTGGAAGAACATATTCAGCTAGATCAGGTAAGTCAAACCAGTCGGAAGGAAGCTGCTGAATGGTACCGCCAAAGTCGGCAAGCAAATCATCAGCATTCAACGGAATGTTAGTGACAATATGCCGACCTTGCTTTAGCGACGGTATAACTACTCGCTCGACGACACCATAGCTCTTGCCGTGGCCGGGCTTGCCGACATATGCATGAATAGCCATTAGCCAACCACCGGCAAGCGACGAATCATGAAGCGTATGACATAAGCCGTCAATAATGCACCTAAGCCAAACTGAACTTGGAATATATTCATAAAGTACCAGACTGAATCAGGGATCTGGTCAAATGCAGTTGCTGACAATCTGATCTGGTCAGCCAGGCCCAAGGCATCAAGCAGATAAAGAAGCGCGCTCCATAGCCAGTCAAAAACCATGAATATTAGGTCAATGACCCAGCCTGCAATTTGTTCAAAAACAGATTTTAACCAACTAGCAAGGGCAGACAACATAAGGCACCTCAAGCAGAAAGAACAATGCGCACGGCAAGGAAAGACCAAATCGCGATGAAGACAGCTGTCAATATTGGCGCGATCAGATCAAACAATTTGCAGTGACTGTCAAAAACAATCTCTTGCGAGAAAAGACTTACAGAACCTACTGGGCAAATAGCTGAAGCGTGAGAAGAACCGTCGAAAGCATTTTTTGCTGTCGTGTAAGTGTTCGATTCAACCATTTTTTGCTTCATCTCAATAAATTGAGCTTTTGCCTGAGCTTCACGGCCGGCAACAGACGTAGACAAATCTAGAAGACCAGGTGGGGTAAAAGTCTCGTTCTCTGAAGATCCAGCCCCAGAGCCGCCGCCAGTGCCACCGGAACCGCCGCCAGTGCTGCCATCACCACCAGTGCCACCGGAGCCACCACCGCTGCTGCCATCACCACCAGTACCACCGGAACCACCGCCGCTGCTGCCATCACCACCAGTACCACCAGAACTACCGCCGCTGCTGCCATCACCACCAGTACCACCGGAACCACCGCCGCTGCTGCCATCACCACCAGTACCTCCAGTGCCGCCAGAACCGCCAGAACCGCCACCACTACTGCCATCACTACCAGGGTCTGTAGGTATTGGAGTGCACTGCCTGCTGCCATTAACAAACTCATATCCTTCAGGACATGCATCAGTAAGTTCATCGCCTACTTCGCCGGGCACAATGGAAGGATCAGTTGTGCAAGATATTTCATGACCAGCAGAATCAAAAGTTAGCGAATAATGGTAATTGCAGAAACCTTCATTATCCGAACCGATAGTCATGTAGCATTTTTCACTGCGGCCAGCCGTATAATCACAACTATTACTGCAAACATTTTCACCGGGAGCCCTGGAAAGAACAATACGCTTTCCTTCCTGCGATGTTATGACGGACGAAGGTAAACCCTTGAAAACTTGGTTTACCTCACAACTAAAAGGGCGGGACACCCAAGCAAAATCATCTTGCCCCTCGTAAACGGTTTGAGCCTTGCCATTCTCGAAAATCTTCAGCGTAGATTTGAATGTACAGGTATAAACGTAATAGAAAGGAAGACCAGCCGGCGCACAATTAATGCCATTTGCTTCCCAGGAGAGAAAATTAGATCCATAGAGGTTCATCATCCAGGCGCGATAGGCATATGTATATTGCAGCGCCGCATCATCAGGATTCAGGTAGCTGTACCCATTACTTCTACAAGTTTCATAAGCTGGATTGGGAGCACTGGTGCCATTGTAACAGGCCCAGTACTCCTGGCTTGCATGGGAATTACCTGAAAATACAAATGGAGCGCAAAAAGCGAATAAGGCATAGAGAACTATTTTTCTCACGATCACCACCCCCAGAAGACAGCAAAGGCACAGCCAGAGCCAATCACAAACATTGCGAAATAATAAAGTTGATCCATATGCCCCCCATAAAAAAGGGCTCACGAAGAGCCCTTTGTGCCGCAATAACTCTTAACGCAAGAATGCGAGAACAATTTTGGCGCCTTTGATTCCGGCATAAACAGCGGCAAGCAATGCCGCTACAGCCAACACGCCGACACTGATAGTCGAGAAATCAACGCTCGATGTGAGCGACGAGTAATCCCAACCAGCATCAGCCGCGAAGGCGTTAGCAGAAATAGCAGCAGTGAAAAATACCGCTGCAAAGCTCTTTTTACCGATCTTTTTAAGCATAAAAG
>QFQQ01000180.1 GCA_003243445.1 Citrobacter freundii | reverse complement strand
GCGGCCATTGCTGGGGGCCTTGCGCGTCCAGCAGATCCCAGGACAGGCCGGTGATGTCCAGGTCACGCCCGCGCGTGCTCTCGCGGTGCTCGTTCCAGATGGCCTGGGCGCCGGCAGCGGCGTCTTCGGTGTCGTAGGGAAAGAGGCTGGGCCGGCCCGGGCGCAGCCGTGCCTCCATGCGCCGCGCGCAGTCCACGGCAATGCGCCAGTCATGGCGCGCGGCGCCGGGTGCGGCCACGGCGGGGCGCACGCGCGAGATGCGCCTTTCGCTGTTGGTCACCGTGCCGATCTTCTCGCCCCAGGTGGTGGCGGGCAGCAGCAGGTCGGCGTAGGCGCAGGTGGCGGTGGTGGCAAAGGCCTCCTGCACGATGACGAATTCGGCCCGCTGCAGCGCGCGCCGCACCAGGGCCTGGTCGGGCATGCTTTGCGCAGGGTTGGTGCAGGCTATCCACAGCGCGTGGATCTCGCCCTCGGCGGCGGCCTCGAACATCTTCACGGCGGTCTTGCCGGGGCGGGGCGGCACGTCGTCC
Source organism: Citrobacter freundii (assembly GCA_003243445.1). Classification (GTDB taxonomy): domain Bacteria; phylum Bacteroidota; class Bacteroidia; order Chitinophagales; family Chitinophagaceae; genus Terrimonas_A. The sequence goes on along the minus strand of QFQQ01000180.1, from coordinate 2,573 downwards.
ACGCCCCACAGTGCGGCCACTTCGGCGCGGTGGGCCGGGTTGGCCAGGTCGCGGTGGGCCGACAGCAGATTGGCCAGCCCGCCCACCTCGCGCCCGCCCATGGCATTGGGCTGGCCTGTGAGCGAAAACGGCCCCGCGCCCGCGCGCCCGATCTGGCCCGTGGCCAGGTGCAGGCCGATCAGCGCGGCGTTCTTGGCCGTGCCGTTGCTGCTCTGGTTCAGGCCCTGGCAGTACAGGCTCAGCGTGGCGCCACGGGCGGCGTCGTCGCGTGCATCCCCGCCCAGCGCAAACCATTGCGCGGCCTGGAACAGATCGTGCCGGGGCAGGCCGCAGAGCTCGCCCACGCGCTCGGGCGTGGCCTCCCGCACCAGGGCCTGAAGGTCGGCAAAGCCGCTGGTGTGGCGTGCGATGTAGGCCTGGTCCAGCCAGCCTTCCAGTTCCATGATGTGCAGCATGCCGTGGAACAGCAGGGTGTCGCTGCCGGGGCGCAGCGGCAGGAAGAGGTCGGCCATGCCGGCCGTGTCGGTGCGGCGCGGGTCGGCCACGATGATCTTCATCTGCGGCCGCGCGGCACGCGCCTGCTCGATGCGCCGCGTGAGCACGGGATGCGCCCAGGCCGCGTTGCTGCCCGCGATGAAAAGGCAGTCCGCGTGGTCCACATCCTCGTAGCAGGCCGGTGGCGCGTCGGCGCCCAGCGTGAGCTTGTAGCCGGCCACGGCGCTGCTCATGCACAGGCGCGAATTGGTGTCGATGTTGTTGGTGCCGATCAGGCCCTTGGCCAGCTTGTTGAAGACGTAGTAGTCCTCGGTCAGCAACTGGCCGCTCACATACAGGCCCACGGCGTCGGGGCCGTGCTCCTGCACGATGGAGGCCAGCCTGCCGGCGGCCAGGTCCAGTGCGGCATCCCAGCCCACATCCTGGGGCGCAGCGCCGCGCGTGGCACGCAGCGCGGGCTGCAGCAGCCGCGTCTGCTGTGCCAGGGCGGGCGAGGCCGTCAGGTGCAGGGTGCTGCCCTTGGTGCACAGGCGGCCGTGGTTGGCGGGGTGCGCCGGATCGCCGCGCACGCCCGTGATGCGCGCACCATCGCTTTCGATGAGGACGCCGCAGCCTACGCCGCAATAGGGGCAGGTGGATCGGGTTTCTTGCATGGTGGGCCTGGGGTGGATGAGGGAAGGGCAGGGCACGGGGGCGGGCGCCGTCACGGGCCCCTGGCCGGGTCGGCCTGGCTGGCTTGACTTTCGCCGAACATGAGGCGGTCGCGCAGTTCCTGCACTGCCACGCCATCGCGGAGCAGGCGGAAGTACCAGCCACCGTCCTCTGTGTCGCCATACAGGCAGGCGCCGACCAGCCTGTCACCGCGCAGCACAAGCTTGCGGTACACGCCCGCGCCGGGGTCGCTGAGCACGATTTCCTCCGTGCCCTCGTCGCCGCGGAAGTCGCCCGCGCTGAACAGATGGATGCCCGTGACCTTGAGCTTGGCCGAGGTCTGCGAGCCCGGATAGCGGCCGATGCCCATCTCCGCCAGGTGGTTGGCCAGCACCTTGCCCTGCTCGAACAGCGGCGCCACCAGCCCGTAGGCCACGCCCCGGTGCGCCGCGCACTCGCCCACGGCGTAGATGCGCGGGTCGGTCACGGTCTGCAGCGTGTCGCTGACCACGATGCCGCGCTGCACGTGCAGGTGCATCTGCTCGGCCAGCGTGGTCTCGGGCCGGATGCCCACGGCCATGACCACCAGCGAGGCCGGTGCCTCGCGCCCGTCCTGCAGGTGCACGCAGGCCACGCGGCCCTGGCCGTCGCCCGTCAGCGCCCGGGTCTGGGCCTGCATCAGAAAGCGCATGCCGCGCTCGGCCAGCGAGGCCTGCAGCAAGGCGGCGGCGGTCTCGTCCAGCTGGCGGTCCAGCAGGCGCTCGCCCGCATGCACCACGGTAACGTCCATGCCGCGCTTCATGAGTCCGTTGGCGGCCTCCAAGCCCAGCAGGCCGCCGCCGATGACCACGGCATGGCGGTGGCTGGCGGCCGCCGCGATCATGGCCTGGGTGTCGGCAATGTCGCGGTAGCCCAGCACGCCTTCCAGCTCGCGCCCGGGCACGGGCAGCATGAAGGGGCGCGAGCCCGTGGCCAGGATCAGCCGGTCGTACTCGGCGCTCACCGGCTGTCCGGCCGCGTCCACGGCGTGCACCACGCGGCGCGCCCGGTCGACTGCGTGCACGCGGCAGCCCGCATGCAGGGTGATGCCGTGCTGCGCATACCAGGACCAGTCGTTGAGGATGATCTCGTCCAGCTGCTGCTCGCCCGCCAGCACGGGCGACAGCATGATGCGGTTGTAGTTGGGGTGGGGCTCGGCCCCGAATACCGTGATCTCGTAGAGGTCGGGCGCGATCTTGAGCAGCTCCTCCAGCGTGCGCACGCCGGCCATGCCGTTGCCCACCATCACCAGCCTGGATTTCTTCATTGCGCCCCCGCATCGGTTCGAAAAGCAAAAAGGCGTCATCCCCACTGCGCGGCTGCTGCCTGCGCGCGGGTTGACGCCTTTGTCCCGGGCCGTGGCACGTCGTTGCGCCTGGCCCTGCGGC
>QFQQ01000085.1 GCA_003243445.1 Citrobacter freundii | reverse complement strand
CAAATCTGCGAAATCCGCGGGAACCTTACGCCATTCATAGATTTGGGTAACGATTAGCCTGAAGGGGGAGATTTAGAGGAGGCCCTACGCCAGTCAATTCAGGCAGGCTTTGCTAACTAAACGACATTGAATTAAAATTGTGGGCTAAATGACCATCCTGAATTTAGGAAATTTATCCGAAGCGTGTTACCATAGAAACATCTAAAACCTCTCAAACCTCCGAAACCTCCCAAACCTCTGAAACTTCTGGAACCTCTGAAACCTTCACCTCCCCTTCCCCCCACCTGCAATCCCCATCTCCAGCCCTCTCAGTTCCGCGAGTCCGCGAAGCCTACCTATTGCTGAGTAGCCGGGATAGGTTGTTTTCTGCAGATCGTCCAGCATCTGGTGTCCGTGGTCAGGACGCATAGGGATGGCGAAATTCCGGCGTTGCATGATCGAAATGATCTCCTGTACAATGGCAGGCATGTCCGCATCGCCATCGAGGTGATCTGCTTCGTAGAAGTTCCCTTCTTCATCACGTTTGGTATTGCGGAGATGAAGAAAGTGAACGTGATCGCCGAAGCGTTGCAGTATATCGAGCAGATCATTGTCCGGTCTTGCACCAAGCGAACCTGTACAATAACATAAGCCGTTGGCAGGCGATGGTGCTGATGCAAGGATCTCCTCCAGATCTTTTGCAGTGCTTACCACGCGCGGCAAGCCAAGTACAGGATAAGGAGGATCATCAGGATGAATGGCGAGCTTTAATCCAAGCTCCTGCGCAACAGGAACTATCTGCTGAAGAAAATAGAAAAGATTTTCTTTCAACCTTGCCGTATTGATACCAGCATAGGTATTCAGTGCGGCAAGAATTGCGTTAGCAGTAAACCGGTCATCACTTCCCGGCAGGCCAAGCAATGCATTATAATAAAGGCTTTCTTTTTCTGCGCCGGTCATTGCTGAAAAGCGAAGCTTTGCCTTCTTTATCTCTTCATCTGAATAATCGCTTTCCGCACCGGGTCTTTTTAATAAAAAAAGGTCAAAGGCGATAAAAGCCGCGCGTTCAAAGTAAAGCGCCTTACTTCCATCGGGCATTGTATAGGCGATCTCCGTGCGCATCCAGTCAAGTACAGGCATGAAATTGTAGGTTACCACTTCCAGCCCGCAACTGGCAACATTGCGAAGACTCTGTTTATAGTTGTCTATATAGATCTCAAAACTCCCCGAGCGCTTTTTTATGTCTTCATGAACAGGTAAACTTTCGATCACCGTCCAGGTCATACCAGCCTCCCCGATCATTTTCTTTCGCTTGATGATCTCGTCTGCCGGCCAGATGTCGCCGACAGGGATATGATGAAGTGCAGTGACAACACCGTGGCAACCGGCCTGCCTGATATGCTGCAAACTAACCGGGTCATTAGGGCCAAACCATCGCATGGTCTGATGCATGAGAATCATAAAACGTAAACTTTTCAGCTCTTTAATTGGGATCATTCCAGGTCATGAATACAGGTTCCTGAAGTCCCAGACCTTTCCATCAGCATCTTGGTCAGACAACATAATGGCAATCGTCAGAAACCAGGGTACTCAGTTCCCGTTAAAGCGAATATAAAGCAATTTCAAAATTCTGTAACCGATTGCATATATTGTTCAGGATTTTCCTCCGGGAGATGACCGCCGGGGCGATCCGGCGTATCGTAAATATTATTATGTCCCATTGATTACTACATCATAAGGTTGAAGATCGCCGGGTACGGTTCCGGCTTTTCGTAGTAACGGGCAACGATGCTCCGGCACAAACACATTTAGCATTTCGAGGGGAAATATGGTAATTTTATAAACGTCAAATGCCTGAAAACTGAGGTTTTACAGAAATAAGAACTTGTAACGGATTGCAGTATGAAGCAAAAAAAAGATATTACGATCTACGATATAGCCAGGAAACTCGATCTGTCTTCCGCTACCGTAAGCCGCGGACTTGCAGATCATCCCGCCATTAATAAGCATACAAGGAAGAAGATCCAGGATGCGGCTAAAGAACTCGGATACCGGCATAACAACTTCGCCAGTAATCTCCGCAAGCAGAAGACGAACACCATTGGCGTGATGGTGCACGAGCTGAACAGTAATTTTATCACTTCCGTGCTGGCAGGTATCGAACGGGTGACGACCGAAGCCGGTTACGACCTGATCATCGCCCATTCATCCGAGAGTTATGAAAAAGAGGCAAAGAACGCGCTTAACCTTTTCCATAAGCGAGTGGACGGGCTGATCGCTTCGCTTGCATTCGATACAAAAGACCTGGAGCATTTTAAACCGTATGAAGAAAAGGACATTCCGGTGATCTTTTTTGACCGCGTGGAAGAACAGGGAGAGAGTACAAAAGTGATCATAGATAACTATACGGCAGGCTACCAGGCAACACAACACCTGATCGATCAGGGTTGCAGACGCATTGTACTTGTTACGGCAAATCTTCAGCGAAACGTTTATGCCCAGCGCCATAAAGGATATGAAGATGCGCTGCGTGATAATAAGATCCCTGCCAACAAAGATCTTGTGCTGATCAAGGACCTGAGCGAACAATGCGGCGTGGAAGCAGCGTTGCAGATCCTTAAGATGGACCCAATGCCGGATGGCGCTTTCATCACCAATGATTTCTCCGCCGCTGTTTGTATGCAAACCCTGAAAGAACATGGCATCAGGATCCCGCAGGATATTGCCGTTGTCGGGTTTAATAATGATGCCATCGGCAAACTGGTAGAGCCACATTTGACCACTGTAGATTATCCGGGCTCGGATATGGGAGAGATCGTTGCGCGTAACCTGGTTAATCACCTCAAAGGCATTTCAGATATCAAAACAACGAATACGATCTTTGTAAACTCAGATCTGATCGTACGAAGATCTTCATTGAAAAAATTGAGTGAGTAAGTGTTCATCAGTTCAGGCGGTCACCAAACACCGGCTGCCTTCTCCGGAAGCTGAACTTGTCTTTACTGAAATACTGCAACATTGCATCGCGAAGATGGGTGAACGTTTCAGGAAAACGGTTCACGGCTGCACGCGGGCAGATCCAACTTCCATCCTGCGTCCGCGTAAATACAATCCCCTCTTCCTTCTCCTCCGTGGTCCATTCTTTCAATGACTCCATGCACTCGGGCATTACAACGATCACATCCTTCACCGCGGCAAAGTTGAAGATGAGCAAAGACTTTACGTCCTCCCCAAAATGACGGAATTGAATATGTGCTATCATAAAAAGAACCGGATAAATTAAAGCAGCGCAGTATTAAGTTACAACAAAATATCCGGACAGACTATTATTCAGAAAAGTAAACCCTGTATTAACCAACGATTAATGTTGCTTCATAAATAACCCGCCCGAAACACCTTACACATGCCCCGAAGTGGCACTATTTTTTACCTGTATCCTAAACATCTTTGCTATGAACAGGGTAAAAGCGCTTGCTATATTCAATACATTGTTTTTCATGATCCATGTAGCGTTATCCTACATGACACAGTTTAAACTTGTCAATAACAATGACGTAGGAGAGATCTCTGACCGTTATGAATCACTCTTCACCCCGGCCGGGATCACCTTTGCCATCTGGGGTGTTATTTACACGGCGCTGGCCATTTTATGCCTCTATCATATCATCATGGCCTTTAAACATGACAGGGAGCACCCGGCCAACCAGGATCTTTCAAAAATGGGGCTGCTGTTTATTTTTAATAATGCCGCCACGGCAGCCTGGCTTATCAGCTGGACCAATGACAGGATCCTGCTTTCCTTGCTGCTGATCGTTCTTCAGCTCTTATCACTTATTGCCATTCATATAAGATTGCATATTGCAGACCGTGACCGGGAATCGGGTTCGATCGTTTGTACCCAGTTGCCGCTAAGCATCTATCTTGGCTGGATCTCCATCGCCACGATCGCAAATGCAAGTATCTATCTTGTGTCGATCAATTGGGACGGAGCCGGCATCAGTGCATCAAAATGGGCTGTGATCATGATCGCCGCCGCAGTAGTGATCACACTGATGATGGTGTTCATAAGAAAGAATGTAAGCTTTGGCCTTGTTGTGATCTGGGCATTATACGGCATAGTTCTTAAACACCGGGACGCTTCCCCTGAATTATATCAGTTGCTGATCATGACGGCATGGGCAGGGATCGTCGTTGTGGCAATGGCCTGTCTTATCCAGTTTATATTGAACATAAAATACCGCAGACCGGGTCCGCATTTCCCGGAAGCAAAATATTCACTCAAATAAGATCAAATGTCGTTCGGTCAAGCCCCGCCATAATTGAGCTTTTTACTTATTAATTGAAGGCAAGTTCGCTTTCTTCTGACTTCCTTACCGTCCTCCCTCCTTCCCGGTTTATTTCTGCAGGTGAAGAGGGAAGAACGATAAGAATGTAAAAAATAAGTGGATTAACTAACTACATTGCAATAAATCTGCTGTCAATAATATATGGATCTCAGGTCACCTTACCCTTACTGGTTATTGCGTCATGGGATTATGAACAGTTACCCATCACTCCAACGATCGGCAAAAGCTGACGTGGCAGTTATCGGCGCAGGTATCAGCGGAGCGTTGGTCGCCCGGGAATTGGTAGAAGCCGGTCATAAGGTGGTGGTGGTGGATCGCCGGCATGCCGGAACGGGGAGTACCGCTGCAAGCACGGCCTTACTGCAATATGAGATAGATACGCCTTTACACAAACTGATCAAACTGGTGGGAAGGGAGAACGCGTTCCGTAGTTATCAGTTATGCCGTGAGGCCATCTATGATCTTCAGAAGATCTGCGGGGAGTTAAAAGACGAATCGCTTTTCCATTTGAAACCAAGTCTTCAATACGCTTCTTTTGATTCGCATGTAAAAGATCTTCATAAAGAATATAAGTTGCGCGAAGAGGCAGGCTTTAATCTTCAGTGGATGGATAAGCGCTCCCTGCGCTCAGTATTTGGCTTTGCAAAACCCGCAGCAATCTTATCAGCAGATGGTGCAGAAGCCGATGCATACCGGATCACGCATTTACTGCTTGCTGAATGTATTTCAAGAGGGGCAGAAGTATTTGATAACACAGAGATAAAATCGATCCGACATAATAAAAGCAATGTTGAACTGATCGCTTCCACGGGCAAAATGATCACAGCCAAAAAGCTGGTGATCGCCTGCGGATACGAGTCGCAACGATATATTCCGAAAAAAGTACAGGAACTGCAATCAACATTTGCCATTGTAAGCGAGCCATCCGCCAATAAAGATTTCTGGTATCATAATGCTTTGATATGGGAAACAAAACAACCCTATCTCTATCTGCGGACAACGGATGATAAGCGTATACTTGTGGGAGGGAAGGATATAGCATCCAGTGATCCATCTTATCGCGATCAATTATTACCAAGGAAGGCGAAGGAACTGGAGAGAGCATTCAATGAGTTATTTCCGGGCATTCCCTTCAAAACAGACTTTAAATGGGCAGGTGCATTTGCATCAACCAAAGATGGCCTTCCCTTTATCGGCGCCATACCCGAAAGGCCACACACTTATTTTGCGTTGGGATTTGGCGGCAATGGCATTACTTTCAGTATGCTTGCCGCGAAGATGATCGCCGGGATGATACAGGGAGAACCAAATAAGGACGCGGCTATATTTTCATTCAACCGATGACCTGGAACAGATCAGGAGGCCATACGGAGGGAACTGTCAGGCCGTTTTTCAAAAACCTGTTTCTCTTCCAGCCAGGTCATACTTCCTTCCGATGCACGAACAAACCAGCAGGCTTTCAGTATCGCTATGGAGATGACCGTTTTCTTATTCCTGATCACGGATTCAACTTTACCGGTGATATAGATATAATCATCTTTATACTTCTGCACCAGTCTCACCTGCTTATTGTGCAAACCTTTTACTTCATCTTCGGTAATACATTCAAAGCAATAATCTCCGCTGCCTGCGGTTGCTTTCACCTGCAGGGATACATTACTGTCTTTCGAACGGAATCTCAGAAGACCCAACTGGATCGCGTTGATTTTTTTCTGTATGATCTGTAAAGCATTACTCATAGGTACTATGTTGAACTTTGGGAAAAACGGATGATTCGCGATGATCAAATGAAAAAGTGCGTGCAAGCCAGTTATAAGCTCTTGTCGCATACTTTTCAACAAATGTTTTTTCTCTTACTGCATGAGGTTCTGTATACTCCACCTCATTCATATCCATTCTTAGAAGCACAATATCTTCCTTTGTACTGCTGTAAACGTAGTTAACAACGGTAGCTTTACCGCTTACTTCAATATGATAGAAATACCCTTTCCTGTAAAAATGCAACCGTGCAGGGAACACCTGATCACATTGCTGCATGTAACCAGCCGGCCGTTTAATGGTAAACCATAAAATGCCTTCTTTATCTACCTCTACTGCTTCTGCTATATTATTAGGGATACGAAGTACATCCTGGCTATTATTATACATAATAGCACTTTTCAACTCACTGACCCGTTCGCGGATAAACTGAAGATTTGTATCGTGCGTCATAACCTTAAATTTTACACAGAGGATATTTCAAATCAGGGGCCAATGCTCTCCGGGCCGCGATGGGCGTGGATTTGAGCATGTTCCTGTCCAACAAATTCCCCAACTACCCTCCCCCTGTGCCCCACTGAAACCTGCGCCTGTAGCGGTTTTGGGAATGTGTATAAAATGTGGCATTCAATTTTCCTTTCTATGGCAAATCAACGACAGGTGAAAGAAAATCCGCGACTCTCACATCGCCAGCATTTGTTGCTTGCGAAAGATCATCAGAAAGCTGCCGAAGCTGCAAAACTTGTATATGTAACAGACCAGCAGCCCGGTATATCAAGAATAAAAAAAGGAAAAGGATATGTTTACCAGTATAAGGGAAAGCCGTTATCCAATGCAAAACACCTGGAGCGTATCCGGAAATTGGCCATCCCGCCGTCATGGTCCAACGTGTGGATAAGCTATGACCCGGCCGGTCATATCCAGGCCACTGGCCTCGATCTGAACAAAAGAAAACAATACCGCTACCATGCGAAGTGGAATGAATTGCGTGGGGAAACAAAATTCCACCGCCTCTTTGAATTTGGGAAAGCCCTTCCCCTTATCCGCAAAAAAATAAAGAAGGACATGGCAACTAAGGAACTTACAGATACGAAAGTCGTAGCAACTGCCATTGATTTGATGGAAAAGACATATATCCGTGTTGGAAATAACGAATATGAAAAAATGTACGGGTCTTACGGACTCACCACCCTCAAAGACAAGCATGTGAAGCTTGGAAAAGAAAAGATCGAATTTGTGTTTGTGGGCAAAAAAGGCATCGAGCACCATATCACCCTCACAGATAAACGGCTGGCCCGCATTATTAAAGAGTGCCGGGACGTCCCCGGCAAACAGCTCTTTCAGTTTTATACAGCTGCTAAAAAGCACCGCCCGATTGACTCAGGCATGGTCAACCATTATATAAAGGAAGCAGCCGGGCAGGATTTTTCCGCGAAAGATTTCCGGACATGGGCAGGAACGCTTGAAGCGCTTGAATGCCTTCGCACACTTGAAGACGTACCGGATGAAAAACTGGTAAAAAAGAACATGCTTGATGTACTCGATAAAGTAAGCGCAAGACTGGGCAATACCAGGGCGGTCTGTAAAAAATATTATATCCATCCCGGACTGTTCCAGTTGTACGAAGAAAAAAAACTCTCCGGCTGTATACAGGAATGTGGCAAAAAAAGTACACACAAGGGAGATTTTAGCCCGCGTGAGCGCTTATTACTCGGCATATTAGAGAAATGCTCCTGAAAAACGGCCTCCGGCACACTGGTATGATTTTTTGATCTTTCTATCCGAGGTTAATTGTTAACTGAAAAACTTGAGGTTATGAAAACAAATGAAAAGACAGCTGAAGTGCTGAACGATTTGATACAAATCAATAACGATCGTATCCAGGGTTATGAAAAAGCGTCAAAAGAAACAGCGCAAGGTGACGCTGATCTCCGCGCTGTTTTCGAGAATATGGCCGCTGAAAGCCGTAGTTATGTTAATGAACTGACACAACACGTAGCGATCTCCGGTAACGAACCCGCTGATGGTACTACCGTAAAAGGTAAGATCTACCGGGCATGGATGGACGTTAAAGCGACATTCAGTGGTAAAGACAGAAAAGCTATCCTGGCTTCCTGTGAATATGGCGAAGATGCTGCGCAAAAGGCGTATGACCAGGCACTCGCTACAGACGCAGAATTGCCAACGGATATCCGTCAGCTGATCACCGATCAGAAAAGCAGCTTAAGAAAATCGCATGACAAGATCAAAAGAATGCGTGACGCTCAACCTGCCTAATTATAAAGGGTGATTGCTACCGCAATCACCCTAATTTAACTATAAACCCCATTCCTCCAACGCTAAAAATCAACTTTATGCAATACGACGTCCAATCTACTGAATCAGACATGAAGACATTATCATCCTGCATGAATAAACTTATTGCAGACGGCTATACCGAACACTTCAAAGTGAACGAAGAAGGCCTTGAATCTCCGGACAGTGGTAAAACATATAAACCCGAAGAAGTGCATGTACTTAACTTCTTCCGCTTTGAAGGTGCAAGCGATCCTGATGACAACTCCATTCTTTATGCGATCGAAACTGATGGTGGCGAGAAAGGAATGCTCACCGATGCCTACGGAACTTATGCAGATCCACGGGTTGGAAAGTTCATGCAGGAAGTTGAAGATATCAGCAAAAAGACTGTAAAATCTTAAGGCAGATTTACGAAAACATCGAAGCCCTGGCAATTGCCGGGGCTTCGATGTTTTCGTTCCTATGATTGATGTTCGATGCCCGATGATCGGCGGGTATTCCGCGATGAGCTTCGACGATCGAACATCGATCATCGAACATCCTTATTTCTACCACAATTGTTTTCCCTGGTAATAATCCAGCACTTTGGTACGGAGTGCATAATCATATTTTGCCTGAACAGCATTGCTGTTGGATCTGTCAAGATTATTCTTGGCGATCAGGTAATCTACTGACGTACCAACACCTGAGTTGAATCGTACCTCCGCTGCGCGGAATGATTCCCTGTATGCCTCTACCTGCTCAAGCAATGTTTTATATCTGTCGGAAGATGTGGTCATATTGATATGCGCTTCTTCGATCGATTGCTGCAGTTGTGTTTTCGTTGTACTCGCTGTGTATTCAGCATTCTTCAGATCGATCTGTGCCAGCCTGATCTTGTTACGTTGTGACCAGGCATTGAAGATCGGGATCTGCAGGCCCAGGCTGAACGAAGTAAAGATGTTATTCTTCACCTGTTTACCGTAAGTGATCTTTTCGCTGTTGAAATTATTGATCTTGCTGTACACAGGCGTTTTTACATTATTGATCAAGACATAATCATTGGTCGGCTGTTCTGCTGATCCAAGAAATATATCACTCCTTGCAGCACTTGAATAGTTCGTGCTTGCATTGCCATTCAGCGTTAATGTAGGGAATAATTGTCCGCGCGCAACTTTCACTCCTCTCACGGCACTTGCCTCACGCAGATCTACAGCTTTCACAAGCGCGAATTCCCGGAGGGCGGTTGAATAGATGCTGTCAGGAGTCATTTCATAACGGGTGGCAAATGTTGCGGCATCAATTGGCTCCAGCTTCATTGCCCTGTCGTAAGGGATATTCATCAGTTTGCAAAGGCTGAGCTTTGACTGTTCCAAAGCATTGCGTGTACTGATGATGGATAACTGATCATTGGCAAATTGTCCGCGAAGGTCAGACAATTCAGATGGTTTGATCGCACCATCCTTATTCATGATCTCCAGGCGTTCTACCTGTTTTTTGGAAAGATCAGCCTGGTTGATGGCAAGCGTCAGCAGGTCCTGATTGGTCAATACCTGCAGGTATGCCAGAATGATATTGATCGTTACATTATCTTTTGACTGTTGCCAATCCATTCTCGATGCCTCATAAGCGAGTGCATTTTGCCTGGCGGCGTTCTGCATCGAAAGTCCACGGAATAATACGACGCCGCTGCTCACGCCATAGTTGGCCACATTCACTTCCTGGTTGATATAGGAGTTGGTAAACGGATCGATACTACGTCCGGAATTGATGCCGTTTGAAGCGCTTGCATTCAGATCGGGCAGCATATTCAATCTTGCCTGATTCCAATTGATCTTACCTGTTTCAGCCTGTAATCCGGCTTTAATTACATCAAGATTTTTTTCCAAACCGGTTTCCACACATTGCTGCAATGTGTACAATTTACCGGTTGATTCCTGTGCTTGTATTCCGCCGGCATTCAGCAGCAGCCATCCGCAAAAAACAATAGTCGATATTCTTTTCTTCATTTTCATTATATATTTTTTGGAATGACCGGTTATTTTTGGATCATTCCGTCCAGCAGGTTGATGATCCTTGAACCATACGCTGCATTCTTTTCTGAGTGTGTCACCTGGATGATGGTCACCCCTTCTTTATTTAATTCTTTGAATAATTGCATGATCACTTCACCCTGTGCTGAGTTAAGATTTCCGGTAGGTTCATCCGCCAGCAACAATTTTGGTTTGCCGATCAGGGCGCGGGCGATGCCGACCAGTTGCTGCTGTCCACCGGAAAGCTGGGTGGGGAACAGATCTTTTTTCCCAACGATCTGGAACCTGTCCAGGATATCCGCCACAAGCGCTTTTCTTTCGGAAGCTTTGATATCCTGGTAGATCAATGGTGTCTCGATGTTCTCATACACCGTCAGTTCATCGATCAGGTGGTAAGCCTGGAATACAAAACCGATGTATTGTTTATACAAAGAAGACCGTTGCTTTTCTTTAAGCTTGTGTACAGACTCGTGCATGAACATATACTCGCCTTCATTGAAATCATCCAGCATACCGATCACATTCAGCAGTGTTGATTTACCGGAACCAGAAGGACCCATGATCGAAACAAACTCACCTTCTTTAATAGTAAGATTGATATCCTTCAGTAAAAAAGTCCGGTTATTGCCGGCGCTCACCCACTTGTAAATGCCTTTTAATTCTACCATTATCTTGTTATTTATTCAGTTCTTATTTATTGAATTATTCCGAGCGTAAAGATTTCACCGGGTTGATCACGGCTGCTTTGATCGCCTGCGTGCTTACCGTTATTACGGCAATCACGAGCGCTATCATCGCCGCAAGGCCGAACACCCACCAGCCGATGGACACGCGGTATGCAAAGTCCTGCAACCATTTGTTCAATGCCCACCATGCAATAGGTGAAGCAATACAAATGGCGATCAGCACCAGCTTTACGAAATCTCCTGAAAGCAACGCGGTGATATTACCAACACTTGCACCAAGCACTTTCCTGATCCCGATCTCCCGTGTACGTTGCTGAGCTGCAAAGGCAGCCAGCCCGAACAAACCCATACAGGCGATCACCACGGCTATTACTGCTGCCGCGATAAATACATTGCCTAATTGCTGCTCGCTGGCATACTGACGGTCAAATGTATCGTCTGCAAAAAAATATTCAAAAGGATTTCCGGGGAAATATTCCTTATACAGTGTAGTCAGTTGCGCAATCTTCTGCTGCATGTTCTCCGGTCCGGTTTTGACCGTAAAATAAACAAACGAAGTCGACGGCAGGAAAACCACCGGATCGATCGGCTGGTGCAGTGACAAATGATGATAATCTTTTACCACACCTCCGATCTCATATTCTGAGCCTGCCCAGATGATCTTCTGTCCGGCGATCTGTTCATTTTTCGCAAAACCGAGTTGTGCCGCTGCTTTTTCATTGATCAGTACTTTCTTTGAATTCATCCACGCTTTCATCGCTTCCTGCGCGGTGAATGCTTTCCCCTGTACAAATGAAATATCGTAAGTATCGAAGTATTTTTCATCGGAGATCAACATCGAGTAGCTTTTCTTGTCATCACCGGTTGATGGATTCAGGCGGGTAATGTGCGATGCAGAAAAATTATATCCCTTACCAGGTACATTATTCGATCCTGAATATTTCTTTACAAAAGGTAATCTGGCCAATTGATCTTTGAAACCGGAATTTCTTTCCGCCTGTTCTTCGCTTGATACCGTTGGCCCCTTGATCACAAGCAACTGATCAAGTTTCATTCCCAGGTCACCCGTTTTCATATACTGCAACTGCTGATACAAAACGATGGTGGCAATGATAAAGATAATGGAGATGCTGAACTGAAAAACGACCAATCCTTTCCGCAGTGAGAAACCGTTTGCTTTTATTCTTGTATTCCCTTTGATCGCCAGTGCTGGTTTGAATGAACTCAGTACAAACGCCACATATCCACCGGCAAGTAAAGCGCCCGCTATTACCGAGATCACAGCGATCGCCCAAAACCAGCCCTGGTTGAGTACGCCGAGAGATAATTGCTTTCCTGTAAACTGATTGAACAGGCCCTGGGTTAATTGTACGATCAAAATTGCAAGCCCAATGCTCAGCAGGGTGAGCAGGAATGTTTCTGAAAGATATTGCAGGCTCAATTGACCTCTGCTGGCGCCAAGTACTTTTCTTACACCTGTTTCTTTTGACCGTTTCAGCGCCTGCACAGTGGAAAGATTGATATAATTGACCCAGGCAATCAGCACGATCAGTAATGCAACGGCCAGCAGCATAGCCACCAGTTTTAAACTTCCAAAAGTCTGAAACGGATAGCTGAAATCCGGTGCAAGATGAAGTGAGCTGAATGGCTGCAATGAAGCCGTCTGATCTTTTTCATCAGGCTGTAATGAGTGGATCAGCCCTGTGATCCCCGCTGCAGTCTCTGCAGGTTTAGCATCTTTCTTCAGCAGTACATAGCAGGTAACAAAACCATTTTCAAGCGTTGCGGGATCGGCCCAGTCATTTTCATTCCGGTTAGCTGCCGACGCAAGCGTATTGAAGGATAATAAAACCTCAGGTTTCAGATCTGATTGCTCGGGAGGATTCCTGAATACCGCGGTGATCGTATAATCAGTATTGCCAAACTGGTTGCTGACTTTTACCTGTTTGCCTGCGATAGCAGTACTGCCGAATAATTTCATCGCCGTATTTTCCGATACAGCCATTGTTTTCGGTTGATCCAGCGAAGGTGTTCCGCTGATCAGCGGAAAAGAAAATACAGAAAAGAAATCGCCATCTGTATAGCGCATGTTTTCCTCGCGGAAAATATTTGCATCGCTTTTCTCTCCTATCGGGCTTAATACGCCGCTGCCTAATTCATCAGTCATGCGGACAAACGCTTCAATATTCGGAACTTTCTGTTCGATGGCGGGGGCAAGACCGGGCGCGAAATTATAATTCTGATCACCAGTTTTATTCACGGCAGTCATTCTGTATAACCGGTCGTAGTTCTGATGAAACCGGTTAGCACCCCATTCAAAACCGATGTACTCAAAAATAAGCAGGAACACTGCCAACCCTACAGCAAGGCCAGTAATATTAATGGCGGTAAACGTTTTATTACGCCACAGATTCCTGATCGCGACAGTGAAGTAATTACGAATCATTTGGTTGCTGCCGATTTTTTTGATCGGCGATGTGTGAATTTCAAGTGCTATGCCACTCCCGTAAGTATATGATTTTCAAATGAAAATAATTAATATCCGGGGAAGTTGTGCGAAAATGGACAAAAACTGTCCGAATACGAACAGTTCTTGTCCTTGTATTAACAGCTGGTATTGGTACGGGCTATTCCGTACGGAGGTTTTTAACAGGGTTGCTGGTGGCGGGTTTTACGGAAAGAATACTGATCAGGAGCACTGCCATGGCAAATACAGACAGGCCTGCAACCAGGAACGGGAATACATCCTGCCGGATCCGGTACACATACTGCTGCAGCCACTGATGTGCAAACCAATAAGCAAGTGGCCATGCGATCAGGTTTGCCAGCAGGATCAGCCATGCATATTCTTTTACGAACAATAACAGGATGTTCCTGATATCTGCACCCAACACCTTTCTTACCGCAATTTCTTTATTACGGCGGATGATGGTAAAGGAGATAATACCAAACACGCCCATGAACACAATAAACAGGTTGAGAAAAGTAGCTACATTGGTTGCTTTCTGTAATCTTAATTCTGATTTATATAACGATTCAAACTTATCATCCATAAAGATAAAGTCGAAAGGCGCGTTGGGCAGCAAGGCTTTCCATTTTGCTTTCACCGCGTCGATTGCTGCCACCATATCATCTCCAGCCACCTTGATGGCGAAGAACCGGTAGCTTTGTGCATCTTCCACATGAAAAAATACAAGTGGTGCGATCGCTTCACTGAAGGAAGAGTAATTAAAATCTTTCACCACGCCGCGTATCACTACGTCTGGTGACTGAACTATCCTGACCGTTTTGCCAACTGCATTTTCAGGTGTAAGACCCAGCGCTTTGACAGCTGACTCATTCAATACAATACCGCCGGGAACATGAGTCTGGCCTTTAGCATCAAAGAAATTTCCCGCACTCACATGGAGGCCAAACGTGCCCGCATAGTTTTCGTCGACATTAAGTGCACTGATCAATACAGGTTGTGGCAATCCTTCCGTTTGCAACTGTACTGCCCCCGGTGGTTTCCGGTCCGGGATCTCGAATGTAAGACTCACATCTTTCACCTGGGATAATTGCATCAGACCATTCCGCACACCGATCATCCGCTGCACGCCGGTTGAATCCCATTGTTTCGGAAATGCTGTTGCAACCAATACCTGGTCTTTACTATAACCAAGATCTTTATGGAAAATATAAGAAACCTGCTGCGAGATGGTAAGACCGCATATAAATACCAGGATGGCCAGCGAGAACTGAACCAGCAACAATGATTTCCGCAGCAAAACACCTGCTTTCGAATCTTCTGCTTTTCCTTTCACTGCGCGGCTGATCTTTACCGCGCTCAATACAAAAGCAGGATAAATTCCCGCCAGCAAACCCACACCCAGTAAGAGCGCCGCAAGAAATCCAAGCTGCAGCCAGCTGAAACTCCAGACACTCTGCAACGATGTTTGCAACATCTGACCGAACAAGGGTCGCAGGATTTCATATAGCACGATCGCAATCAAACCGGAGAATAATGTCAGCAACATCGCCTCAGTGAGATACTGCATCACCAGCTGATTTCTGGCACCACCAAAAACTTTTCTCAAACCGATCTCTTTCAAGCGGTAAGTAGATGTACCGATATTGATATTGATGAAATTAATGATCGCCATGGAAATGATAAATAATGCCACCAGCGAAAGAGTGAATACAACCCGCTCTGCGGCCCCATTATTATCCTTCAGATAATAATCGCGGACCGGCACAAGCTGTACCGTGAGATTCTTATTGATATTTTCGTCGGCATATTTCGCTAACAGGTCCTTGATCGGCTTCTGCAATGCTGCGGGAGTAACCCCGGGCTGCAGCTCAACAAAGCCAACCTCATACGTAGAAGTCCATGATGCAGCAGGATCCCCACCACCATAATACCTGTTGCCGGTTGTAGGCACAAACACATTATAAGGATAACCAAACAGGCCGGTCACGGAATTCTTGCCAATATCTTTTATCACTGCAGATACAAGATATTGCTGTTCTTCACCGGATAGCGTTGCAACACTCACTCTTTCGTTGAGTGCGTTTGTCTTCCCATACAGCTTAAGTGCAAGGCTTTCAGTGATCACCGCTGAATTGTCATCCCTGAATGCCTTTGCTGCATCTCCATGCAATACCTTAAACCCATACACAGAGATCAACGAAGTATCACAAATAGAAATGTCTTCCTTAAAATGTTTATCTCCGGCGGATACAACGTTGGTCACAGGATTATACCTGAAATAATTCGCCACAAGATGCGGGAATTCTTCACGCATGGTTTTGGGCAATGGACCAACTGTAGTAATATCCAATCCCATTTCCTTTACCTTCCAATCGCTTTTTACAATGTATTGCCTGCCTACATTCTTTATATCCGCGTTGATCTGCCTTTCCTGTATGATATACACACCGATGAGCAGCGAGAAGGCTATACCAACCGACAGCCCGAGGATATTGATAGTGGTAAACAATTTCCTTTTTGTAAGATTACGTAAAGCGATCTTCAGGTAATTCCTTATCATAGCGATTGTTTTATTCTGAGCGTAAGGTTTTGACCGGATTGCGGAGCGCTGCTGCAGATGCATTCAACCCTACCGTCAGCAACGCGATCACCAAGGTGATGATGCCTACGAGTAAAAACACACCGATACCAATATCGATCCTGTAACTGAAATTCTTCAGCCATTCATTCATCGCCCACCATGCAGCCGGAATTGCTACAAGGAACGCAAGCCCTACCAGGATTAAAAATTCCTTTGACATCAGCATCAACACCTGCTGAACGGATGCACCAAGTACTTTCCGTATGCCGATCTCTTTTGTTTTGCGTTCGATAGTGAATGATACCAGTCCGAATAATCCAAGGCAGCAAACAAAAATAGAAAGGCCTGCAAAGATCACCGCAAGCTGACCGATTAGTTGTTCATTGATAAATTTCTTATTGAACTCATCATCGATAAAACGGAATTCAAAGGGATATTCCTTACTGTATTTTTTATAGATAGTTTCTATTGTCGACACTGCTTTGCGGATATCAACACCGGGCACGAGGCGCAGGTTGGTAAACCCTGGTCTCCTGTCATCAAAAGAAACCATCATTGGCGTGGCAGATTCATACGGAGAGGTCATCACCATATTATCCACTACTCCAACGATCGTGCGCTGACGGCCTGCCCAATTGATCTCTTTGCCAACAGGTGAAGACATGCCCATCAAACGGATCGCTTCTTTGTTAAAGATCACCGAGTTGCTGTCGCCCTGGCGGAAATCACGGCCTTCCAGCATTTTTGCATTCAGGGTCGTTGCAAAATTTTCGTCTGCAAATAAAAAGCCGATCACCAATTGCCCGTTCTCCGGGGCACCCGCCCAGCGGATACCTGATGTAAACCCGAGGATTGTTGTCAGAGGCGAAGAAGTGCGGACCGCCGATGAAAGGATGCCCGCCTGCTTCAGATCATAGGTGAACGCTTCGAAATTCTTATTCAGATCAGCCGAAGAACTCAGCTGGATAAGGTTGTTCGTATCATAACCGATATCCCTTTTCTTTACATGCTGGAGTTGCTGATAAATGATCAGCGTTGCAGAGATCAGTATGATAGATGCTATAAATTGTGAAGTCACCAGGATCTTTCTCGGCAATACAGCCTGTTTTCCCTGCAGGATCGTTCCCTTTAGTACTTTCACCGGCATGAAATCAGAAAGATAAAATGCAGGGTAACCACCGGCCACAATACCCGTCATCAGAATGATCCCGCCAACAATTCCCCATAAAGCAGGCTCACTATATGGAATAATGAGTTCCATATTCAACATCTGGCGGAATGCGGGAAGTGCGGCGTAAACGATGGCTAATGCCACGAGAAAAGAAAAGATGGCCAGCAAAACAGATTCTGAAAGAAATTGCAAAATAAGCTGGCGCTTACCCGAGCCCAGTGTTTTTCTGATACCAACCTCGCGCGCTCTTTTTTCTGAACGCGCCGTTGAGAGATTCATAAAATTCACACAGGCGATGATCAGGATCACCACTGCTACCCAGGTAAACAGGTTTACATATTGAATACGGCCGCCTGTATTTTTTCCGCCCTTAAATTCTTCAAACAACCTCCATTTTTCCATCGGGTGCAGGATCACGGAACCGCGTGTGGTTGGATTTTCACCGGATGTTCTTTTCCTGATGAGGTTGATGATATTTGCCTCCATGGACGCAACGCTGGTACCGGGCTTCAATTGAAGGATCACCTGGTTGCCGCAGTTCACCCAATCTGTTTCGGATCGCTGTATTTCCGGAGAGGATGGATTGAAAGGGATCACACCTTCAAACTGCATGGTGGAATTCTGCGGTACGTCCTTTACGATCGCTTTTACCACCGCATTGCGGGTATTATTCACACGTACCTGCTGCCCGATAATATCTGTAGATCCGAACACAGCTTTCGCTGTGCTTTCTGTTAATACGATCGCATCCGGGTCTTTGAGCGCGTCTTTGTTTCCTTTGATAAAATCAGCTGAGAAAATGTCGAAGAATTCAGGAGATACGGTCAATGTTTGTTTATTGATCCTTGTCTCTCCATTTCCCATCAACGTCGTTCCGGGAAATGATACGATGGCTGCATGCTGCACGTCAGGATATGTTTGTCTTACGGCAGCAGCAAGCGGGTACATCATATCCGGACCTGTAGAGATCTCACCGTTAAAGTTGCGGTTACTGTACACATGATAAATGTGATCGTAGTTACTATTATTCCGGTCCCAGTTCTTTTCATTATACACCCACAATGCGATCAGCATGGTACATGCCATACCAATGGCAAGACCAAGGATATTGATCAGTGAGAAGGTTTTGTTGCGGGCAAGATTTCGCCAGGCAACTTTGAAGTAATTTTTAATCATAGTCAGGCTTGTGTTCGATGGTTTATTAAAAGTTCCATAGGTTTCATAGGTTCCAGAAGTTCCAGAAGTTTCTCATCTTCCAGCAGTCCCTGATATTTTGAGTCCGATAACCTGTGGAACCTCTGAAACCTATGAAACCTATGGAACCTTTCTTCCTACTCTGTACGGAGCGACTTGACAGGATTGGACAATGCCGCCCTGATCGCCTGCGTACTTACAGTGAACATGGCGACGGCAATGATCGCTAAGCCGGCAATCACAAAAATGTAAACAGGTACGTCAGTTCTGTATACAAAACTGCCCAGCCATTTTTCCGAAAGCATCCATGCTACAGGTACTGCAATAACGAAAGAGAGAAGCACCAGTCTTACAAACTGATTTACGAGCAACAATGCAATACCGGCGGAAGATGCACCGAGCACTTTGCGTATGCCGATCTCTTTTGTTTTCTGCTGAACAGAATATGCAGACAGACCAAATAACCCGAGACAGGCCAGCAAAATGGCAATCACAGCGAAAACCGTGAACACTTTACCGGTCCTCAATTCTGCGGCATACATTTTATTGTAATCTTCATCCATAAATCTGTATTCAAACGGACGGTGCGGCGCCAGCTCTTTCCATTTGCTTTCCATAAATGCAAGGGTTTGCGGGAGATTTCTTCCGGTTATTTTTACCTGCATTACAGCACCCCAATTGTCCGGAAATAACACCAATGGTTCAACAGCGGAATGCAGCGACGCAAAATGAAAATCCCTGATCACGGCTTTTACTTCACCCGGCCGGGAAAGATCGAGGAACATCTTTTTACCGATAGCTTCCTGCGGAGTCCACCCGAGTGCTCTCGCCGCGGATTCGTTGAGTATGAAATGGAAATAATTCTTTTTGTAATCTTCGTTGGAAACATCTATCAGATCCTGCTTGACAAGGTCCGTTCCGGCAATGATCTCCAGGCTATTTACTTTAAGATAATCTTCATCGATCGGGTTTGCTTTTACACTCATGGCATTTTCATTCGTTGGAGAATTGCTCATAGCATAACCACCTTCGATGGTAACAGGTGTTTTATATGATTTTGAAACGGTCAGGATCTCCGGGTTCGTTTTAAATTCGGTTTTAAAAAGATCCGATTTATCATTGATCTTCTGATCCATCGGCATTACCAATACATGCTCCCTGTCATAGCCAAGTTTCTTCGTCTGTATAAATTTCAACTGCCGCTGCATTACAAACGTTGCGATCACAAGAAACGCAGAGATCGCAAACTGGAAAACGGTCAGTGACTTTCTGATCCATGTCCCTGATCCGGTATTGCGGAATGATCCTTTCAATACTTTCACCGGCTGGAATTTGGAGAGGATCAATGCGGGATAACTTCCTGCAAGCAATGAGATCACCACAAGAATAGCAAAAGCAGTCAGTAATACAGCCGGGCTTATCAACCCTGAGAATTGCAGCTCTCTTGCAGCCAACTTATTGAATGCAGGAAGCATAAGAGATGCAAGAATAAAACTCAGCAACATCGCCAGCAAGCTGATCAGCGCAGATTCACCAATGAACTGCCAGAACACCTGGCTTCTGAATGCACCAGATACTTTGCGTACACCTACTTCTTTTGCACGCTCCATCGATCTTGCCGTGCTGAGATTTACATAGGTGAAACAGGCAATGACCAGGATCAGCAATGCAATGCCGCTGGTGATATAGATATAACTGATATTACTGTTTGGTTCAAAACCATCGTAAGGTGAATGTAAATGCACGCTGGTATAAGGTTCCAGTGTATAATTGATCACTGTCCCTTTTTCAGTGACCTCCTTTCTCATAAAAGGCGCGATCTTTTTCTGAAGAGAGGCGATCGATTGCTGATCTTTCAACAACAGGTAGGTTATATAATTTGCGTTGAAATAAGTCTCTTCCTGTGCCGGCCCCATACTTGAAAAGGATGCCAGGAAATCAAACTTGATCTGCGAGTTGGATGGACAATCCTTTGCCACGCCGGTGATCTGGTAATCTTTTTGCGCGCTTCCGAGCTGGATCGTTTTACCAACAGGGTTACTGCTTCCAAAATATTTTCTTGCGGCAGACTCACTGATCACTACCATATAAGGTGCACGCAACACCTGATTAGGCTGGCCTTGCGTCAGCGCAAAAGATGGAAACACGGAAAAGAACGTGGAATCTGCAAAAAGAAAATCAGGTTCATTGAACAACTGATTTTCGTATTTCACCAGGACGGACCGGCCACCGGACATACGAACACCCTCCTGCACTTCCGGAAAATTCCTTTTAAAAGAGGGGAATACTTTAGTACTGGTCATCACTGTTTTCCGCTCTTCACCGCCATTGAAACTGTAACCCATGGTCACCCTTACAATACGGTCTGCATTCTTTTGAAATCTATCATAGCTAAGCTCATGTTGCAGGTAAAGAACCATCAGCATGCAACAGGTCAAGCCGGCAGCAAGACCGACAAGATTGATAAACGTAAAGGTCTTGTTCTTCCAGAGATTACGAAAAGCGATCTTAAAATACGTTCTTATCATACAACAGTTTTTGTCCGGTCGGCAGATGATTTCATACTGACCTGAGTTAAGATATTCTGTAAATAACAACACGATCCCACGGCATGCGAAGGCACATACAGCAGGCAGTGTTTATCAGCTGACGGCTACGGCAGCTTCTCATAAATGTGGTAATATATATTTATTCCGAACGAAGCGATTTCACCGGGTTCACCAATGCCGCTTTGATTGACTTATATCCAACCGTGACCCATGCGATGATCACTGATATCACGATGGCAACAACAAAGATCCAGGCGCTGATATTGATCCGATAACTGAAGTTGTTCAGCCACTGGTTCATCAGATACCAGGCTAAAGGCGCCGCTATCGCAAAAGCGATCAGGATCAGGATCGTGAATTCTTTTGAGAACAGGTAAACGATATTGCCAACGGATGCACCAAGCACTTTGCGTACACCTACTTCTTTTTTGCGCTGAACCGCCATGAAGGAAACAAGACCATAAAGGCCAAGACATGAAATAAGAATGGCTATACCTGAAAAGATCTTATAGAGTAAGGAAAGCTGGTTTTCCTGTTGGTAAAAATCTTCCACGAATTCATCCATAAAGTAACTGAGATTAGCATACTCAGGGTAATATTTATCCCAAATGCGCTGTACCGCATCCCTGCTTTGAGAGAGATTGCTGGTCTTAAGCTTAACGCTTGTCCAGCCATAAGCTTTCTGTCCCGCACTGATCATCACCGGCTGTGTGGATTCCCGGAGAGAGTGTGTTTTGAAATCTTTCACCACTCCCACGATCTTTCTCCAACGGCCGCGCCCCAACCTGATATCTTTACCGATCGCGTCGGCTGGGTTTTTCACGCCGAGCTTTGCGATCGCTGTTTCATTCAATACCACATCTGTTGTTGTATCGCTGTGCGCATATCCATGACCGGCGACGAATTGAAGACCAAAAGTTTTGAAATAATCCTCGTCCCCATATTTAAGATGCATGTCAAAGTTTTCATCATCCCGGTGATCATACGCAAAATTGGAAGACCAGCTGTTCTCAGATGAAGGAACATCACTGCTGAATGATACAGACTGAACGCCATTCAACCCCAGCAATTCATGTTTGAATGCAAGTTGTTTTGAAAAGATCGCGCTGTCCGCTGTTGCGTTGATAATGAGCGTTGCATCCTTATTAAAACCAAGATCGGCGTTGTGTACTGAATTCATCTGGGAAATAGCGACGATCGTACAAATGATCAACACCTGTGAAATAGCGAACTGCGTAACCACCAGTCCTCTTCTGAGTGAAATCCCGCCAACACTTGCAGAAGTGATCTTATTCTTCAATGCAAGGATCGGTCTGAATCCTGAAAGGATCAATGCCGGGTATGCTCCGGAAAGTATTGTCACGATCAATCCCGCGATCAGTAAGAAAAGTAATACGGACGGCGTAAGTACGCTAAGCTTTTCTGTAATGGAAGCAACATTGCTGATAAATGGCAGACAAACCGCTGCGATGGCTATGGCGATCAGGATAGAAATAAATACAATGATACCGGTCTCACCCATCATCTGCCAGAACAGGCTGGCGCGTTTGCCTCCCAGCACTTTCCGGATGCCCACTTCTTTGGAACGGTTGATCGCCTGCGCGGTAGACAGGTTGATAAAGTTGATACAGGCCATTACGATGATCAGCACACCGATCAGCGAAAGCGTCCACAAGGTTGTCTTGCTGGTGACATGATTGCCAAAATTATCGAACCTGGCATCAAAATGGATCTGGTCCAGCGGCTGAAGGAAGTTTGTTCTTGACTTACGGCTTTTTGTTTTCGGATAATGCTTTTCGCTGAAATCCGCAAGCCGCTTATTGATCGTTTCTTCAGTCATTCCATTGGAAAGACCCGCATACAACTGGAAATTACTCGTAGTGCTTCCCCAATCTGTGTTATAACCAAAAAGCGATGGGTTGTTTTTGGACGTGATAAATGAAGTAACGATAGCTATCGGGAAATCCGTATTATCAGGAACATCTTTGATGATACCGGCTACTTTCACGTTGAACGCATTGTCCAGGCGGACGTATTGCCCAACCGCATCTTCCCATTTACCAAAATATTTCGCAGCGAGTTTCTGCGTAAGAACTGTTACACCCGGTTGGCTCAGAATATCTGGTGAACCTATCATCCAGGTATATTTAAATACCTTGAACAATTCAGGATCGGCAAAGAATACACCGGACTCTTCAATAAATTTTTTACCAACTGTTCCATTGGCGTCTTTTCCCAATACCGTGACCTGGCTACCGTTGCTGGAAAACAGCGAACCAACAGTAAGGTCAGGCATATCCAGCCGTAAAGCATCGACTGCGGGATAAGGAATACCGCTGCCGTAGCCTTCACCATCGACATTCACATCCTTGACAACAATGCGATAGATCCTGTCATTTCCGGGAAGAAACTTATCATAACTCATTTCATACCGCACAACCATGAACAGCAACAGGCAGGCTGCAATTCCTACAGATAATCCGAAAATATTCAACGACGAAAAGGCCTTATGCCTGATGATATTCCGAAACGCTACCTTTAGATAATTCCTGATCATTTGATTTGAAATGAAATGAGTGAATTGAGGTCCGATATTCGATGCTCGATGTCCGATGGTCGATATTCGATACCAGTCCGAATATTATTAATAAAAATGTTATTTCTATCGAAAGGAAAAAATTCGACAAAGACGCCGGGCATCGAGCATCGATCATCGAACAACCCTCCTACACCATGATATTTTCCAGCACGGTCTGCCCGTCCAGCATACGGATGATACGGTGGCTGTAACGTGCATCATGCTCACTGTGCGTTACCATGATCACCGTTGTACCCTGTTCGTTAAGATCGGTCAGCATCTGCATTACTTCATTACCGTTGCTGGAATCCAGGTTACCGGTGGGCTCATCTGCAAGGATCAGCTTGGGGCTGTTTACTACAGCTCTTGCTACGGCCACACGCTGTTGCTGACCACCTGATAACTGCTGAGGGTAGTGATTGCGGCGGTGCATGATCTGGACTTTATCCAGTACTTCATCCACACGTTTTTTCCTGTCAGCAGCTTTTACACCTGTATAGATCAGCGGGAGTTCTACGTTTTCAAATACGGTCAGTTCATCGATCAGGTTAAAGCTCTGGAATACGAAACCGATATTTCTTTTACGGAGATCAGCGCGTTTCCTTTCATTGAATTTGGCTACTTCGATACCGTTGAATACAAAGCTTCCTGCATCGGGATCATCCAATAATCCAAGTATGTTCAGCAGTGTTGATTTACCGCATCCGGAAGGGCCCATGATGGCAACAAACTCGCCTTCTTTAATATCGATAGACAGTTTGTTCAACGCCACCGTTTCGACTTCTTCTGTTCGGTAGATTTTTTCGAGATCAGTGATCTTAATCATTTGTATAGATTATTAGGTGAAGAGTTTTTACATATTTAATACAAAAAAGCCAACCGGAGAAAGGTCATAACCTGCCCTCGTTTCCTCTGTGTCAGCTTCGCTGTTTTTGGCTTGTGTGGCGGTTGTTTTAACTGTAGAGCTGTCTGCACAACCTTGCTGTCTCGCAGAGGAGATCAGGCTAAGACTGCAGATCAGCAGTAACAGATAGATTGATTTTCTTTTCATGGCTTTAGTTTTTGTTTGTTTTGGGTACGGGAGAGGAAGTCAAAATTCAAAAGTAAAAAGTAAAAAAACGGTCGTTTATAAAGGAAGAACAAGAAATTTTTAAAATAAATTACTTTTTACTTTTTACTTTTTACTTTTTACTTTTTA
>QFQQ01000084.1 GCA_003243445.1 Citrobacter freundii | reverse complement strand
GATCCCGGCTCTGGCAGGCATTAAGTTCGATAGTGTTTGAAATTTGCCCGGCCGGGATGACAAGTCGCGGAAGTCTTAACTAAACGACATTGAATTTAAATTGTGGGCTAGTTGCGCCTCAAAATAACGGACCAATTGGTTCCATCACAATACTCTTCAAATACTTTCCAAATTCATGATGTTCATTTAGCCCACAATTTTAATTGTGGGTGAGGGAGTGCGCGATCCATTAGCAATTGAAAGAGTCTATTCAGCAGAACAAAAACCCTGGCCTGACGGCATTGGTAACTAACTTTAAGCCACTTAACCTATCATTCTCTCAACTCATCCAATACCGGTTTCTCCAATCCTTTCAAAACCTGCTGATCTATTTTCAGCAATTCAAAAACCACCACTTCATTCACGCCCTTCTTCAACCATTCAGCCGGTACATAAATTGTCTGCTGCGGTCCTACTTCCCAGTATCTTCCGAGGTTATGTCCGTTGATCCAAACAACGCCTTTACCCCAATTCCGCATATCCAGGTAAGTGTCTGCAACTGTGGTCAACGAAAATGTTCCCTTCCTGATCACCGGCTGATCAGTGATCGTTTTATTTTTAGTAAACATTTTCGGATCGATCTTTTTAAAAGGCAGCGAATAGTTTTCCCAATTCTTCCATTCCACGCCATCGAACAATACTTTCTCGGTAATACCCTTGTTGTTCTTTAACAGGTTCGGGCCATAGTTGATCCGACCTAAATTTTCCACAAGGATATCGATAGTAACCATACCTGCGGGAAGATCGAGCAGGATACTATCCTGCTTTTTGCGGCGGTCAAGCACGCCCACTTTCTTTCCGTTGACCATCACAACTCCATAATCGCGCAGTTCTTTTATGCGGAGCATTCCACGGCGACCGCCCTGCTGCTTCGTACGGTATAATACAAAACCATAAGCCTGCTTTAGTTTTTCAAAACTCAGCGGAGCTACGGACCTAATGGGCACGGGCAATGAATTGGATATATTCACCGCCTGAGACAGTTTTATTTCCGGCAAAGCCATGGATGGTTTTGCAGCAGGCACTTCGGGTAATGTGTTACCGGCTGGCAGGTTCCGCTGTATTGCTTCGCGGAATAACATAAATTTCCTGGTAGCATTGCCTGCTTCATCAAGCGGTGCATCATAATCATAGCTGCTGGTCTGCGGCTCATAAAAAGCGGTGTCGTAGTAGTTCGCGCCATTCATAAAGCCGCGTGTTGTACCGCCATGGAACATATACATGTTGATGGATATACCGGCAGCAAGCGCACGACCAAGACCTGCGGCATACCCTTCAGGTTCTACGGTATGATGCTTCACTCCCCACCAATCAAACCAGGCCGGATACCACTCTGCTACATAATAAGGTCCTTTCCCGTCATGATATTTCCCGACAAGCGATTTCACCTGCTCCGGATCATCGATGCCATTTACTGCAGGCAACATTCCCGGCAGATAACCATTTTGCAGATATGCCACCGGATCGCAGGTATAGAGATAACCATCAAAACCCGCATCACGGAAAAGTTTTTTATTCAGTTCAAGATAACTACGGTCTGAACCATACGCCCCGTACTCATTCTCCACCTGCACCATCAGGATGTTTCCACCACGGCTGATCTGCAAAGGCGCGAGTTGTTTTCCAACTTCATTGATATACTTCGTATATTCTTTCATGTATTTCGCCTCGGTACTTCTCACCACCAGCCCTTTTTCATTCTGCAGCCAGTAAGGATAGCCGCCATACTCCCACTCCGCGCAAACATAAGGGCTGGGACGAAGCACTACCCATAAGCCTTCTTCCTGCGCTATTTTAACAAACGCAGCAATATCGTTATTCCCGGAAAAGTCAAACACATCCTTTTCTGGTTCATGAAGATTCCAGAATACATATGTACCGATCGTATTCAGCCCCATTGCTTTTGCCATTTTCATGCGTTGGCGCCATGCTTCGCGCGGCACACGCGGATAATGGATCTCTCCGGAAACCATCTGAAATGGTTTTCCATCCAGTAAAAAATGAGCGCTGTCATACGAGAAACTATGTTTCTGCTGCGCAAAGGAATTGTTTACGCTCATCAGGCAAATGCCGATAAATACGATGGACCAGGACTTCAAATTCATGTCAGACTTCAATTTTATAAGAAACATTAAACTGCTCTTTATTATTTTTTCTTCCTCAACGGATCAAACTCCTGCACAACCGAAGGCAAGCCCGGGGAAGAAAGCGTGATACTGAACCGGCCGTTGCTGCCATCAGGTTTTACATAGACGATCAGCGGACCGTTGATCACCGGTTTTGTCGCCGAATGATAATCCGAGGTATCCGAAGCATTACTATTTTCCATACCAATAAACTTTGCCGCTCCTTCCACTTTAACGGTGACCGGAATGCCGGGCCTGTATAATTCAGTACCCGCATCATCCGTGATCCGGACTTCCATTTGCACCAGCGCATCTTTATTAGTGATCAATGCATGATCAAATACACTTGTTTTGATCGCAGCTGCCTTACCTGCCGTTTTTAATACACGCGTCTGAACCAACTTTCCTCCGATATAAGCTTTTGCTTCAACCATACCCGGAGCAAAAACAGTATTCCAGTTGTAGATCCCATTATGAGCTGAATCCTTTGAAACGCGTCCCAAAGACATTCCATTGACGAACACTTCAACTTCTTCTGCATTGGAGAAACAACGGATGCTCACGGAATCTCCTTCACGCCTGTTCCATTGTGGTTCCGCCCGTTTCTGGCTCCAGTTACCGTTATCCTCCCTCCTGCTTACCGGACTTGTGCCGAGATATAACATCGCCTGATCACTCCATAAACTCTGCCTGAAATAATATTCCGGTTTGGGAAAACCTCCCAATGTCAGCAAACCAGCGCCGTTGCTGCGCGTCGGCCACTGACCAGCTTCGCCCAGGTAATCAATACCTGTCCATAAATACTGCGCGGAAATAAAATCCTGTTTGGATACGGCCATCCAGTTATTGTACTGCATACCGTTCTCGCTGCCATAAATAATACGGGCCGGATAAACGATATGATCTGAATCATAACGGTATTCCTGGTAATTATATCCGACAATATCCAGGTTACCGGGATAGGTTGTTGTATTTGACATCACCACACCTGCAAGAGCAGCCGTTACCGGCCTTGTTGTATCAAGCGCTTTCACTGCTTTTACAAGAACAGCAGACAACTCACCCAGTCTTGCAGCCGGTGGATGATCCGGCATATAACCCTTTCCATAGATCTGCGGGTTACGGCCACTACTCAATACTTCGTGGGAATACGGATCATTGGGATAATCGATCTCATTGCCGATGCTCCACATAATGATCGACGGCCTGTTCTGATTGCGAAGCACCATTGCTTCTATATCACGAACGGACCACTCGGCAAAATATTCGTGATAACCATCTTTTCCGGGAGTGCCTTTATTCCATCCACTGATCCATTTGTTCTTGCCGCTCTCCCATTCATCAAAAGCTTCATCCATTACAAGGAAACCCATCTTATCACATAAGCGATACAGGTATTCAGCATGCGGGTTATGACTCATACGAATGGAATTACAACCGGCCTGCTTCAGCAAATCCAAACGTCTTAACCAAACTTCCTCAGGCACCGCAACACCAAGCACGCCAGCATCATCGTGAACACAAACGCCTTTCAGCTTCATCGGTTTTCCATTCAATGAAAAACCTTTTTTGGCATCAAAGGCAAATGAACGAATACCGACTTCATCAACCCAATTATCCACCTCTACCCCGTTTTCAAGCAGTTTTATTTGTAAAGAATAAAGTGAAGGAGTTTCAACAGACCATAGTTTCGGATCCCTGATGTCAGCATTGATCAGGGAAGTGATCACTGAATCTTTTGTGACGGGCACCGGCTTCCGCACTGTGGCGATGATCTTTCCGGTTGCATCCTTTATCGTCGCCAGCAATTCCAGCCTGGCCGCGTCAGCACGGGCAATATTCACCTTGATCGCAGCTTTTGCCAATGAAGCATTAACCGGCGTTGCATGAAATGCAACACCCCATTTTGCTATGTGAACAGGGTTTACGATAGTAAGATGAACATCCCTGTAGATCCCTGAACCCGTATACCATCGTGAATCCGCAAACTTGCTGTGATCCGCTTTAACGGCGATCTTATTTTCCCTGCCGAAATTCAGATAAGGCGTGAGATCATAACTGAATGCAACGAATCCATTGGGACGTTTGCCTAAATAATGTCCATTGATCCAAACTTCGCTATTATTATATACGCCATCAAAATCGATATAAACCTTTTTGCCTTTCCAGTTTACCGGCGCATCGAATGTTTTGCGATACCAACCTATTCCGCCCGGCAGATAACCTGTTGCGCTTGCCCATTGTTTGCTGAATGGCTGTTCAATGCTCCAGTCGTGTGGAAGCGTAAGTTTGCGCCAGGCGCCATCATTGAAGGCTGGCTTCTCTGCACCGCTTGCATCACCCAGGTTGAATTTCCAGTTATCATTAAACAATAGCTGCTTCCTTGTTTGCGCAACAGAAAACAACTGCAAAGACATCAGCAGGCATAAAAACAATTCTTTTACAGGTTTCATGGGCATCTTTTTTTCAGGCAGCACTATTCCATTACCAGCGTTGTGATACTTTGAGGCTCCAGTCTGATCAGGCTTTTTACCGGTTGTTTGTGCAGTTTTTTATCCTGACTGGTAATGTAGCTATTGATCTTTTTATATTTGGCCGTCGGAGAAAGTTTAAGATCAATATCCAATAGATCGTTGCTGAGATTGGTGAACACAAAAACAAGTTTGTTTTGTGCACCTTTGAATGCGGCAACAAGACAACGATCGTCATCATTTTTTGCTTCGATCCGTTTCATACCCGGCCTTACGAAACGGCTGTAATTACCCAGCGCCCACATGATCTTGCTGTCTGTATAAGCACCATCCGTTTTATTCTTATCAACATACACCAATCCGTCTTTATAATCATACGGAGAAATAGCCAACCACCATTGCCATGCGGACGCATTTGCAGCCACAAGATCCGCATAGATCACTTTCGCTACATATAAAGCAGACACAATTCCTGTGTCACGCTTTCCACCGTTGATCTCACCATCATTATCTCCAAGAACGCAGTATTCCGACTGCCAGTAAGACAATCCTCTTACCGCTGCAACGGCTTCTGCAACGCGCTGCCTGTTCTCAAGCGATTTTTGAAAAGGCGATGTACTGAAATAACTGTGCGCAGCAATTACAGGAGCAAGACTTTTTAAGTTGCCGATATAGTTTGCGTTTCCGGGAACAAAGAAATCTTTGATCTGATTGCCTTTGCCCGGCTTATTATCATCATTCAGCAGATAACGGATATGACCGGCTTCAGCCAGCAGGATCTTCGAGGACAACTTCTGTTTTGCGATAGCCGCATCAAGGCTGCGCGCAAACCCTGCTATGCCGGTATTGGTGTAAGGGTTTCCTTCCTGCCCTCCATCGCTCCAATCCCATTGTGGTTCATTCACGGGACTGATGTAGTTAAATGAAATACCGTTCCTGATCTGCAACTGTTTTACAGCATTTGCTATATATGCTGCAGCTTTATCAAAAGCCGCCGGTTCCAGGTTACTTTCACCTGCTTTTGCCGCAAATGATCTGCGGTTTGCAGTAAACTGTACCGGCGGACTATTGAGAAATGCAAGAAATTGCGGAACCTTTCTTTTTTTCGCGGCCTGCAAAAACCATTGCTGACCGGATTGCAATGAAGGATCAATTTCACCGGAAGGAGAAAGCAATGACTCAGCTCTGCGCCATTCATCGTTGATGCCGCTTTCATCTCCCTGCTGGGTGCTGCCCGCGCCAAGATTGAATCGCCAGAGCGAGAGACCAATACCTTTCGGAGATCCGTCTTTCATGGTATCGAGACTGAATAGCCAATCGGCAATACTGTCTTTCTTCTGCTGCGGCCAATGGCCTACAAACTGTCCGGCCCATGCATCAGAAGCACCGAAGTTTTCCATTGTCTGGTAAACACGGCGTGAATCAACCTTTACTTCTATCTTGTTTGTTTGCGCTTGCGTGATCGTTTGGTTGCAGAGGCAGAGCAGCAAAACGATCTTTATTTTATTTGATCTCAACATAAAAAATCTGGTCTCAATATTTGGACGTCATTGCCTGCACAAGATTGTCATCCCTGATCAATACCCACTATTCTGCTGCAAGCGATTATTGGAAGCCTGTATCTCCGCTCTCGGGATCGGCAGCCAGTAATGTTTTGTTTCAAACCTTCTTCCATCCAGTGCCACTTTGCTTGCATAAGTATACGTGCTGCCGGACTTAGTGACCGTGATACCGGCTGCAGGTTTGTTTTCAGTAACGTCTGCGATCTTCCATCTTCTTACATCATAAAAACGATGTTCCTCGAAGGCCAGTTCAACCCTTCTTTCCGCCATCACGGCCGTTCTGAAGGCATCTTTAGACAAGCCCAGCGGGATGGGCGGCATGTTCACACCCGAACGGCCCCGAACCTGGTTGATCGCCTCTCTTGCGGTGATCGTTCCTCCCGGGGGGACCACATCTGCACCGTACGCTTCGTTTGCAGCTTCTGCAAAGTTCAGCAATACCTCAGCATAGCGGAAATAGATCCATGGCTGGAAGCCCGCATTGCCCCAGGGGTTTTGCAAAGGATAGCTGTCATTCATAAATTTCTTCAGGTAGTAACCGGTCTTTGATGTATTCCAGTTATCAGGGCCGTCTTTACTATCTTTTCCTCCCGGGGTATATGTTTCAACTGTAGCACCGCGATATGTTGAACCATTATACAGGATAGATGCATAAAAACGCGGATCCCTGTTTGCGTATGGATTGTTTGCATCATAACCGGATGTAGCATCCGTGATCGGCTTACCGCTGATCATCTGGTAATCATCCACCAGGTTCTGCAGCGGAAGATTACCTCCCCAGCCGCCGTAGCCATTCGGACCATTGGCAATTTCAAGGTGAGTATGATTTGCATTCTTTGTATAGAGCCGGGCGAAGATCAATTCTGTATTACCTGTAGACAGGAACAGGTTGCCATAGCCACCCTGTGAAATGCTGTACTTATTCAGTGCGATCACAGCCTGCGCTGCTGCTGCTGCCGCTTCCCATGTACCAGCCGCATAGAGCGGGCTTGCTGCATACAACAACAATCTTGACTTCAGTGCCAATGCTGCCCCTTTTGTGGCGCGGCCAAGCGCCCATCCGCCATCATTATCCCTCGGAAGATTTGGAATGGCTGCATCAAGTTCTGCCACCGCGTAATCGATGCTTTCTTTCAGCGTAGCGCGTTTGAACAATGCATCATCCTGCAGGTTATCTGACAAAGCGTACACTTTATCACCCATCAACACCACACCGCCATAGTTGCGGATCAGATCATGATAACGGAACGCGCGGATGAACCGCAGTTCAGCTCTCAGTCTTTCTTTATGCGCCGCACTCATGGTAAGCCCGTCAAGGCCATTCAATGCAAAATTGCATTCACGGATGCTGCGATAGCTGCGCGGCCAGATCGTTCCGGCCATACCAAGGTTCTCCGGCGCAAGCAAGCCACGCTGGATCGTCCAGGTGTTATCATCATTATTATAGATCGATTCATCAGTAATGGAACTCCACATGCTGTACTCGAATCCCCGTCCAAATCCAGGATCGGTACCATCACCCTCTTTATCCTGTAACCGCGCACCGATATAACGGTTCACTACGAATGCTTCGAATACAACTGAGTCAGACAATACCACTGTCTCAGCAATTTTATCTGTCGGCTGGATCTCCAGGAAATCCTTTTTACACGAAGCAAGGCCAAGTGTGAATGCTGCTCCGCAAATAATACCTGATATAT
The DNA here is from genome assembly GCA_003243445.1 of Citrobacter freundii. GTDB lineage: Bacteria > Bacteroidota > Bacteroidia > Chitinophagales > Chitinophagaceae > Terrimonas_A. Next base: position 17,037 of record QFQQ01000084.1, on the reverse strand, counting down.
ATCTTGTTTTCATGATAATCTTTTTTTTGAATTAGAATCTGAGATTTACGCCTACATTAATGATCCGTTGCTGCGGGTAAAACTGACCGCTGCCACTGTTTCCTTCCGGATCATAGTCTTTTACTTTCGTGATCGTAAAGAGATTGAATGCGTTCAGGTAAAGTCTTGCAGACTGCATTTTTAAACGCGAAAGGAATGAACCCGCAAAATTGTAACCCAGTTCTACGTTTTTCATCCTGAGGAAAGAAGCATTATTCAACCAGAATGTGCTGTTATACAAACCACCATTTACAGAAGCGGAAGCGCGGGTATCAACACGTGGATAGGTACCGTTTCCGTTCGTCGGGCTCCAGCGATTATCAGCCCAGCTGCTGTAGAAATTACCAACAGTTCCTGATTCAGGCAATACATACTGACTTACCTGTGCCTGGCCTGCGAGTACAAATGACAGATCGAAGTTTGCATAGTCAAAAGAGAATACAGCACCATAAGAGATTTGCGGGATATTTCCATATTTGCTTCTCACCTGGTCATCCGCTGTGATCTTTCCATCTTTGTTGTAATCTTCGTAAATAAGATCACCGGGCTGCGCACCAGTTAAATGTGGTGTCTGATCGATCTCCTGTTGCGTGCGGTAAATCCCGATCGCATTATACAGCAGATAAGTGTTCAACGGATGATCGGTCTGACGCTGATAAGATAATACACCCGGCGCCTCATCTATGAATACGATATTGCTTTTTGCATAAGTGAAATTACCGGTGATATTGTAATGCAATTTTCCCTTGCGGCTGCTGTAGCCAAGACTTGCTTCAATACCGCGGCTGTTTACCTTACCGATATTTTCTGAAGGCACCAGCGGATCAGCACCGAATGGATTTACGATACCAGACACAAAAGGAATGGATGCATTTCTCACCGCAAGGATATTCGAACGCTGCTGACGGAAATAGATAAACTCAAAGTTGATATTGTTAAAGACAACACCTTCCAGGCCTACATCCGTTTTACGGGCATCTTCCCAATGAATATTCGTGTTCGCCAATTTAGTCAGATCAAGACCCGGAACGATCACCGGTCCGTTTGAAGTTTCTACCACAAACTGGTTCTTCAATGAGTAATTGGTGAAATACTGGAACAAGCCAACATTATCATTACCCAACGCGCCATAAGAAGCGCGCAGTTTCAGGTCTTTCACAAAAGAAACATTGCTCATCCATGACTCTTTGGATAAACGCCAGCCGGCAGATACAGAGGGGAAATATCCATACTGATTTCCTTTAGGAAAAGTGGAAGAACCGTCTATCCGCATTTGCACTTCAGCCAGGTATTTTTCATTGAAATCGTATGCGATCTTACCAAAATAACTTTTACGGGTGAAACTGTAGCTACTGCCGCTGTTATCCCTGTCTGTGGCGGCGGTACCACCCTGTGACAACTCAGGGGTCAGGATACTCAGGAAGTTGATCCTTGAAGCGCCCAGGTTATCACGCCTGATCTTGCTTTGCTCATAACCGATGAACGTGTTGATCCCATGATTACCAAAGCGGCGATTGAAATTGATCTTGATATTGTAAGTATTTTGACCAATGTTCTGCTGACTTTCGGTCAACTGCGCTGCATTGTTATTGCCGCCTACGATGCGGGAATTATACGTGTTCGTATTCTTATCATAACTATACAAAAGATAAGGAATACTGAAAGATTTGTTGAATGACCATGATTTATCAAACGCTGCAAAACCATCAACCGATAAGCCTTTCACCGCAGAGATATTGTAACTGGCCTTCAAAATGCCATTGAAGACCTGTGTGGGATTTTTGGTGATGCCGCCGATATCTGTAGCCATTGCCACCGGGTTATTTCCTTCGATGCCATTTGAGAGGAGTCCGTTAGGATATCTGGCCGGGATGGTCGAATATGCACGGTAGATCGAGCGGAAAATATCTCCCGCACCAGCAATTGGGAACTGCCTGTCTTCCTCACGGCCGGATAGATAGAGCCCAACCTTAAAATCATCGGTGATATTGGCATCTATATTCGAGCGGAAGCTATATTGTTTGAAGTTCGTCGCACCGTTTTTATATAAACCATCCTGGTACAATGTACCGGCGGAAACATAATAACGGACATTTTCAGAACCTCCGGATATAGAAACATTCGCCTGGTTTTGCAGGGCAGAGCCACGCAGTGTTTCTTTTGTCCAGTCTGTATTGGGATAATTCAGCGGATCGCTGCCGTTTGCAAATTTGCTGATCTCATCAGCGGAATATTGCTGATTCATGCCACCGGCCTTATTGTTATAGTAGGCGATCTCGTTCATGATCGTTGCAAAGGTGGCTGCGTCGGCCATCTTTGGCAAGCGGGTGGGTGAAGAAAAGCCTTGGTTGAAACTTGCGTCGATCGTTGGCTTGCCGGATTTGCCGCGTTTGGTGGTAACGAGTATGACTCCATTTGCGGCGCGGCTACCATAAATAGCGGCGGATGCGTCCTTCAACACGGAGATACTTTCGATATCATTTGGATTCAACCGTTCCAGGCCGCCTACCTGGCCGGGCACACCGTCCACTACGATCAATACGTCATTGTTACCTGTAGTGGCAAGACCACGGATCGTAAAAGATGACCCATCATAACCCGGTTCACCTGCGCGGTTGTTGATCACGATGCCGGAAAAACGACCGGCAAGCGAGTTCGATACGTTGGGTTGCGGGCTTTTAACCAGGTCTGCGCCTTTTACAACGGAGATCGATCCGGTAACAGTGGCTTTGCGCTGGGTATTATAACCCACCACCACCACTTCGCCGAGATTACCTGTGGCCAGTTCAAGCTGTACGTTCATCTCACCACTGGCGTCTGCAGGCAGTTCCCTGCCGGTATAATTAACATGCGAAAAGACCAGGACGCCATTGGCAGGCGAACTGATCGCAAACCGGCCCTGGTCATCCGTGGTGGTAGCGGTGCTGGTTCCTTTAACCGTTACCGTTACCCCGGCGACCGGAGCGCCGGCGGATTGCACAACACCTTTCACCGTTTGCTGGGCAAACAATGATGAGCAGGACAGGATCAATAAAATACAGAGGAATGAAAAACGGCGATGCGGAGCGAAGCCAACCGCCTTACCGGGTAGTTGCAGTAGTCGTCTCATAAGAGCAAGCAAGTTTTATTTATTAAAGTTGTGCCGGGCCAAAGACCCTTCGTTCAACACAACTAAGTTAAAAGCATGCCAGCAGGAAATACCGTGGATTATTGGCGAAAAAATAGGGGGTAAATTGCTTTTGTCAGTTTACCCCCTGAGGGGTAAGGTTGGATATCAAGGAGTTGGGGGAAAAGGTTCCAGAGGTTTCAGAAGTTCAAGAGGTTTCAGAGGTTGCTACCGCGATTGGAGGGTATCCTGAAATTTTAGAAGTTGTTAGTCCGGGTAGGCAGAAGGTTTTAAAAGTTTAAGAGGTTACAGCCCCGATTGGACGGTGGTTGGCAACTGAGAATCTCTATTATAGAGTGAGAACCGGTTTTCGTAGTCCCTGAATTCAGCTAGCTTTCCAGGCAGCCTCATTGCCAGCAGTGTGGTGCGTAAACAGAGCGTACCGGCCGTTGAAACCTTTGAAACATCTGAAACACTCGGCTTACCCGGGCTAACAACTTCCAAAATTTCAGGATACCCTCCAATCGCGGTAGCAACCTCTGAAACCTCTTGAACTTCTGGAACCTCTGGAACCTATAAAACCTCTGGCCCCCATCTCACTCCTTCTCAACCCTCAGCAAATTGAGATCCCCATTAAACGACTGACGAAATTTCTTTATATACTCCGACGGCGTCATGCCAAACAGTTTTACAAACTGCTCCCTGAAATAGCGCACGTCTCCTATTCCTACCTGGAAGGCGGCCTGATTCACGTTCATCCTTTCGCGGATCATCAGGGTGGCGGCGCGGCGGAGACGGATCGAGCGAACAAAGGCATTGAGGGACTGCCCCGAAATATGTTTTACCTTATTATATAATGTAGACCGGCTCATGCCCATAGCCCGGGCAAACTGGTGGATCGTGAAGTTTTCATCCTCGATATGATCTTCCACTACCTGGATGCATTGTTTCAGAAAATCGCGGTACTCAGCCGGCACTTTCACGGCAGAATCCTGGAGCGTGATCTTGTCGAAGAAATAACGCTGCAACAGATTTCTGTTTTTGAGAATGCTGGTTACGCGGGCAAGCAACAATTGCGCATCAAAAGGTTTTGTGATATAATCATCCGCTCCGCCTTCTATACCCTGCAACTGTACTTCTGAAGAAGACGAAGCTGTCAGGAGGATCACAGGAATATGCCCCAACTGGTCCGAACGTTTCAACCGGCGGCAAAGCTCAAGCCCGTCAATACCATCCATATTCACATCGCTGATAATAAGATCCGGTAAATGCTGACCCGCCTTTTCAAAACCATCCAATCCGTCTGTTGCGGTAAACACCACGTAGCTGGAATGAAAAATATGCTGGAGATAGTCACGCATCTCCGCGTTATCATCCACTACCAGGATCGTTTTTTTGTCTGTGACCAGTTCTTCCATCAGCTCACTGTCGGCCAGGTTAACAGCCGCAGCGGGAGCAACCTCCTCCCCGATCAGTTCACCAAGCAACTGGTGTTCCTTATCCGTCGTTTCCGTGATCCATTCTTCCGGCAAATGATCTTTTCCTTTTAATAAGGTAACGATGAATTCAGCTCCCTGCCCCGGGGTGCTGTTCAATTCAATTGTTCCTTTATGACTTTCCACAAATGCTTTCGAGAGATAAAGCCCTATTCCAAAACCTGTCTTCGGCCCGCGGACCGAAGCCTGTCTGAATTTTTCAAATACACGATGCATATCTCCATCAGCGATGCCGCAACCTGTATCTGCAATATGGATGCTGATCTTATTATCCAACTCTTCCAATCTGCATTCGATCTTTCCGCCGTCCGGCGTGTACTTAAATGCATTGGACAATAAATTAAAAAGTACGATCTCCAGCTTTTCATAATCCGCATACAATTCAATTGCTCCAGCCGGCGCATTGAATTCATAAACGATATTCTTTGCTTTTGCCTGCTGAACAAAACACTGAAATACCTCGTAACAGATCTCGGTAATATTCAGCCTCGAGATCTTTAACGCATCCACACCACTGTCGGCCTTCCGGAACAGCAATAACTGATCTACCAGGCTTAGTAATCTTCTCGCATTGCGGTAAACGATATTCAATTCCTGCTTATCCTTTTCCGATTCACGTCCTTTGATCATTTCGCGAAGCGGGTTAATGATCAGGGAAACCGGCGTTCTGAATTCATGCGATACATTGGTAAAAAAGGACAGTTTCTTTTCTGTCAACTCTTTGTCTTTCTCATTTTCAAGATGAGCAAGCTTGATCTCGTAACGAAGACGTTCCTGTCTTTTCGTGTAGCGGATATACAGGTATATCGCCAATGCGGCGCAAAGGATATACAATGAATACGCCCACCAGGTGCGATACCATGGTGGCATCACGGTTATCTGCAGCAGCAGGACCGGTTCGCTCCACTTGCCATCCGGCTTTTTTACTTTTACATAAAAGCCATAATCGCCTTCCTGCAGACGTGAATAATTCGCCGTCCGGATATTGTTTACATAATTCCAGTTCTTATCCCAGCCTTGCAGCAGATAAGCATAACTGATCTTATCCGCCCCCGAGAAGGTCAGTGCAAGAAAATCGAGCGAAAGCACCGCCCTGTCAAATGGCAGTTTGATCGAACGAATGTTTTCATTCTCACGTTGTGTGATATATGAAGAAGACTGCTCTGCTGGTTTACTATCGATCGTTAAACCTGTAAGAAAAATGCCGGGCGACAACGATGCATCATGAATACTATCCGGATAGAACAGATTGAAACCATGAATTCCACCGAAGGCGAATTCACCATTCCGCAACACAGCAGCCGCATTAAAACTGAACTGATTGTTCTGCAATCCGTCCAGGCGTGAGAAATTGCGAAAGGTCTTCGTTCTTACATTTAATCTTGAAAGACCGTTGTAAGTACTCAGCCATAGTTGGCCTTTTTTATCTTCAAGGATCCGGAGAACAGTATTATTAGGCAGGCCTTCATTGGTGGTGAATTGCTCATACTTTCCTGTCTTCCTGTCAAACAACAACAAACCTCCCTCCTGTGTGCCTATCCAGAAATTATGGTTTATATCTTCATGTATACTGCGGATGGTATAACCAAGCGGATATACATGATGCTGTTTATTTTCCCTGTCGATCCTGATCAGTTCGGCATAATTACCACCCCACAACTCTCCATTGCTATCCTCACTCATACATTGCAGGTTCTGTATGGCTGCATCAAATAAAACAAACTGATCTTTCTGCTGATCATAATAGTACAGTGATCCATCATTGGTGGCACTTGCCCAGAGTCTTTGCTGTTTGTCGCGGAAAAGCAGCCAGACATTATCCTCCGTTTCGCCAGTCTTATCATTAAACAATTTATAATGCTGAAACTTTTTTGTCGCAGCATTGAAACGGCTTACGCCTCCAAACCAGGTGGAGACCCAGGTGTAACCGTTATCATCGCAAAGTATATTGGTAATGAAATTGCTGCTTAAAGATCCCTCGACAGAAGGTTGTCTGCGGTATTCTGTAAAAGTGTTTGTTTTTCTGTTCCAGTACCGAAGACCGGCCCCATCTGTTCCTATCCACAGGTTGCCGGTTTTATCTTCTCCGAATGAAAGAATAAAATTATCGGTAGGATCCGTCTCTTCCTGTCTTCCATACAACACTTGTGTGAAATGCTCTGCATTGGGTTCGATGATGTTCACGCCACCTCGCAACGTTCCGATCCATTTGCGGCCTTCTTTGTCTTCATAGATAGAGTAAATGGCATTACTGTTGATCGGCGACCGGCCGTCACGGCCTGCAAATGGTCTTGCATGACCGGTAGATCGTTCAAGGATCAACAAACCTCCGCCGTCGGAAGCAAGCCACAGATCACCTTTCCTGTCTTCCGCAATATTGACCACTTTACAGGGCGTATTTAGAAACCCTGAAGTATAACTGTTGGAAGACTCATTGTAGAGATAAAGTCCTTTTTCATTCCCCGTCCAAAGCAAGCCATTCATTGCGCTCTTGAAGCAGTTGGCCTGCCTGATCTGGTTATTCACAAACCTCAATTCCTTTGCCTGTGAGTTATATTTAAACAAACCCAATTGCTGTATGAAGATCCAGGTTGATCCTTTTCCTGCGGGTTCAATAGCGGTAACATCATAATTGGCTTTTCCGTTTTCATCGCCGGGCAACTTTATTTGTTTGCCTGTTCTTGAACCGGTTTCAAAAAAAAGCAAGCCGGAATGATTTGTACCGATCAGCATGCCACCTTCAATGGCTTTTACCACGTGTACATTATCGCGGACAGGCAGTTGCTGTTTTCCATCTGCGGTAACATAGAAAAGTGATTCAAAAACACTTTTTACGGGATCATATACGCAGGCGCCTTTCTGCCCGCCAATCCATATGCGATGCGATGGATCGCCATCGATCGAATAAACGCTGTTGGACAACAAAGAAGAAGAATCGCCGATGCGGTTCCTGAAAACATCAAAACTATAACCGTTATACCGGTTCAAACCATCATAGGTGCCAAACCACATAAAACCGCGATGGTCCTGGTAGATACAAGTGACCGCATTATTCGAAAGTCCTGCCTCGATGCCAAGCGAGCGCACAGGGAAGCGATCGGCAAAAGCGACGAAGCGGATCAGCAGCATTATAGAAAGCAGATACAGTTTTTTATATGGCATAGGAAATGTAAAATTGAGCGAATAGATCAAGTTACGCTTTCCGGGCGAATTGGGGAATTTTCGTTTAATGCGTTCTGGTCGTGGCGCAACATTTATACTTTCTTACCGTCCTTACCGTCTTGCCGGATTATTTTTACCGGTAAGACAGTAAGGATGGTAAGAGAAACGACTTGTCGTTGGAAATCAAAAACTGTATTTGACCGTTGCACCGTATGAGCGTGGTCGTCCAAGATGTGTAGCGCCAAAATCGTATGCGTAAGCGATATACTTTCTATCTGTTATATTCCGGATCCAGCCCATCAGCTCAAGGTGGCGCATGGCAAGGCCGGCCCTCGCATTCAGCAGATGATAGGATGGCTGGCGGATCGTGTTTGCAAAATCGAAATAGGTAACGCCGGTACAGAGCCATTCCCCACGGGTGATCAGCTTTACGTCATGCCTGCGGTCAAGTGGAAGCGAATACTGTATAGCAAGCATTGACGTGACCTCCGGCGTGAATACCTGGCGATTGCCTTTCAGATCAACTTCTGTACCGCCACTGGAAAGTTTCAGCGTGTTGTACCGCGCATGCGTATAACCGAAATTATAACTGATTTCAAGCCCTTTGACAACAACCGCTGCCAATTCCGCCTCAATACCCCTGCTTGTGAGTTTGCCTGCATTCCTGATCAGCGTGATCGCTTCCGGAAGGACCAGTGTCGGCACCTGCGCATCAGCAATGATCGAATAGAACAGAGCCAGGTTAACACGAAGTGTGTTGTTGAGCAATATATTCTTTGAGCCCAGCTCAAACATATTGCTGTACTCCGGCTTATATGCATACAATGGCGGCTGAGAAGGATCAGGCGAAAACTGTGTTAAACCGCCGGTTCGGTATCCGCGGCTGAAGGTAATGTACAGATTGCTTTTAGCAGAGACCTGTAAGTTCAATCCAAGCTTTGGGGAGAGCGCTCCATAATTGGCTGTTGCCGTTGTATCAGGTCGTGTTTCAAAAACAGGCGCTGGCGCTCTATCGGGAAGATATTCGCCCAGCGTGTTTGAGCGGGAATGCTGGTAGTCGTAGCGAATGCCCGCGATCAATTGCAGACGGTGACTGAGCTGATATTCGGCCTGTGCATAAGCAGCCAGCCCTTTGTTGTCATTTCGCGTTGTACCGATAATAGCATAATTAATATCGGGAGACCCAACCAGCATGGCATCTTCTCCAAAATGTGTTGCCTGTCTGGTCGGAGATTGCTGATGAAAGAAAAACAATCCGCCGGTCCACTTTAGTCTGGAATCCGCCGCGATTGTTGTGAAACGCAATTCCTGTGTCAAGGTTTTCACACGATTCCAATCATTTCCATAATTGTTGATGATGGTTATTCCATCGATCGGACTGAAATCTGCATCGATCGGTGAACGGTAATAACGATAGTTTGATTGATACGCTGTTTGTGAACTTAGATTCCATTTTCCTGAAAAATACTGAACAGACAAAGAAGCATTCAGTGTATTATCGACAAGTTGTGTAACGGCATCCTGGTTTACTTTGTACGGATCAGCTAATGCATCGTTCAAAGATGCGGCCAATGGGAAGGCGCCATTATTCCGCGCAGCAAGATGTTTAACATTCAGCGTCATTTTCCATTTTGCAGAGGGAAGATATTTCAATACATAACCGGCACCCGCAGCATGTTGTTTATCAAAAGAAGATTGATAAAGATCATTTTTATAATAACCGCCAGTGTGTTCGTATATACCTGTCAGCCCCAGGAACAATTTGTTTTTCACCAATGGAAGTCTTACACCAGCTACATACCTGCCGGTACTAAAATTACCATAGCTTGCTTCAGCAAAACCCTCTGCATTATTTGAAGGCTGCCTGCTCACCACATTGATCACGCCCCCCATCGCATTGCGGCCATACAATGTACCTTGCGGTCCGCGGAGGATCTCGATCCGCTCTATGTCAAATAACTGGGGAATGTATGTATCAAGACTGAATTGACTCACACCATCTATATACGTGGCAACAGCAGGATCATAAGACGTGGACGTGATGCCGCGGACAGAGATCACGTTTCTTCCGTCACCCGGATTCGCAGCGTAAAGATTAGGAACAATACCGGAAAGATCCTTTGCCTGCCACAAACGGAACGCATCCACGGTCCGCGCATTCAGGACTGATATGCTTGCCGGCAATGATTGCAGAACCTCCTCTTTTTTCTGTGCGGTAACGATCACTGTTTCCAGTTGCTTTGAATCCTGTGTCAGTTCGATGACCAGGGATGAAGCGCCGGATCTGATCTCCACTTCTTTGGTAACAGCATTAAAGCCGGCAGATCTTACCAGTAAAATATAATCACCGGCAGACACCGATGCAAAACCTACCATTCCTTTTTCATCAGCATATCCTTCATGATTTGTATTCAGCAAATGCAGATAAGCTCCGGGAACAGGCTTTCCTTTATTATCCTGAACAGTTATGTTCAACACTGATTGAGCATAGAGAATGCCGTTAAATATCAGTACCAGTAATACTGTTGAAATTATTCCTTTCATTTGGATAGACAGATCAATGCAGATAACTGCGATTATTCAGTTCGATCACTTTAAGTCCTGGTTAAAAAACTGCAGCCACGACAGTAAAACACTGTGGGGAAGATCAGGCTTCTCCGCTTTGCTTACCAGGTACAAGGTATGTTTCTTCCCATCGGTAACCGGCGTCAGATGCGCGGTCAGTTGCTCGGATTTGACCGTTTTTCCAAAACCACCTGTCACCTGTGAGCCTTCAGTTTTGAATACGCCAACCAGTTTGCCGGTGGGATCATCCAGGCGTAATTCGAATGTGTAAGGTGACAAATATTCTGTTGTCCATTCTTTTCCAAGCGTAGCTTTGGTGATCGAACCCAGATCAAGGTTCTCCATTGCGATCCATCCGTTAATCCCGGATGCTATGGCAAAGGACTTCCCTCCTATTTTTCCGGTTTCAAATCCTTCTCTCTTATTCACCCGGGAAAGCTCCACTTTGCTGTTGCGGAGCACAACAGTATTATTTCCGCTCAGCGGTTTTATATTATTACCTCCCTTATCTGAATAAGAGGCAGAGATATAAAGCAGCCCGGCATCTTTTACCGGCTGCCCAAGGCCCGGCATTACGGAACCTTCCGCAGGCAATGATTGTTTCTTTTCTGTTTCAGCTAATGATCTCACCCAGCCAACGATCGCTTTCACGTCCTCTTCTTTCATTGACGGATGGCCCGGCATTGCCACTTCACCCCAAACGCCACGGCTTCCTTTGATGATCTTATCCGACAGATAGGAAACAGCGTTCGGATCTTTCTGGTATTTTCTGGCAACATCGGCAAACGACGGCCCGATCGATTTTTCATCCGTTTTATGACAACCTTTACAATCCATCGATAGCATCAGGTTTTTTCCGGCCACTGTCTCGGAAATCATTTGATGTCCCTGCAGAGAGGTCTTATCTTTTCCTTCGATATAATTTGCCGAAACAAAAAGATCAGCCGGATCATATGGTTTTCCGCCATCATCCTTATCAGTCACCTTCACAGCATATTCCACTTTTTTACCGGGAAAATAAAAACTGGTATTGCCTTTTATATTTATTTCCACTGACGGCGCTTCGTTGCCGGCATAGATCTCCACCGCATCAGATCTGGTGATATTTCCTTTATCATCTTTCACTTCCGCATATACGGAATATTCGCCCACTTTATTGATCGTATAATCCAATACCGAATCTTTTGTTTCCTTTTGCTGATCACCGAGATGCCAGGTATAAGACAATGGATCATTTTCAGGATCTGCTGCGTTAATTTTTAATTTGATGGTCATCGGCAGGCTGCCGGTGGTTTTATCAACAGAAACTTTTTCAACGCGTGGCTGCCTGTTGCCGGGATTGTAATCTATTCTTGCCAAACCAGCATCGGGGTTTTTAGAGAACCATCCGCTGCCATATTCAAGCACATAAATGTTTCCATCAGGACCGATCTCCATATCAACGGGGCCATTCCATGTGGTGTGCTCCATAAATGGTTCCATTTTATCAAAATCACCGTTCTCGCGAAGAGTTACCACTTTGATCCATCCCCGGATCCATTCATAGATAAAGAGTTTTTTATTATAATAATCAGGTAAGCGTGTTTTTGAGGAATACAGATCACCGTAGTAAACAGGTCCGGCCATAGCTGTTCTGCCGCCGGTCCCTACTTGCGGAAAATCCTTTGATTCTCCATAGGGATACCAAATAAATGCAGGTTGCGCTGCAGGAAGTTCCGCCAGTCCTGTGTTGTTTCTTGAATTATTGACCGGCTTGTTTGGATCAAATGCGGAACCCGGTTTACCGGCAGCAAAATCATATTCATGATATGCATAGTTATTCCCAACAAAATAAGGCCAGCCAAAATTCCCTGCAGCCCTCGCCTGGTTGATCTCATCATAGCCGCGGGGACCACGGGTATCAAGACTGTCGCCATTGGCATCCGGACCAACTTCACCCCAATAAAGAAAACTGTTCTTCTTATCGACTGAGATCCGGTATGGATTACGGTTCCCCATCACATAGATCTCAGGTCTTGTTTTGTCTGTTCCTTTTGGAAAAAGATTTCCCTGCGGAATTTCATAAGAGCCATCCACATTCATCTTTATGCGGATGATCTTTCCGCGAAGATCATTTGTATTGCCGGCGCCGCGTCTGCTATCATATTTTTCAAAACCAGGCCTGTCGTCCAGCGGCGCAAAGGCATGAAGATTGAAGGGCTGATCCGGTTCATCAAATGGCGTGGAATTATCCCCGGTAGATACAAACAATATACGATCCGGTCCGAAAGCAATAGAACCTCCGGTATGACAGCAGATCTCTCTTTGCGTTGGCACGTCCAATATTACTTTTTCCGATTTTGGATCAATGGAATCTTTTTCAAAAGTGAAGCGGGAAAGGCGATCAACGGAAATGCCTGTAGGGCTGTAATAGACATACACGAAATGATTCTTATCAAACTCGGGATCGGCCTGTATGCCGAGCAATCCCATTTCCACATTTACACCCGGTGTTTCTGCTTTGAAGTATACATTTAGGAAACCCGCCTGCTTCACTGATCCTGTTTCATGTTTATATAACATCAGTTCTCCCCTGCGTTGTGTTACAAGAATATCCAGGTTTGGCAGGATGGTCATTTCAGTTGGTTCAAAAAATGTCCCCTGTACCAATTGAGTTTTGGTAAAGCGGTTTTCCTCGAGCACGCGCAATGTCGTTGCTTTGCCGTAATCCGGGTTTTTGTTTTCACCGATCGCATATTGAATACCGCCAAGCAGATGCTTGAGAAAAAGGGGATCGTTGTAAGATTCATCCACATGCCCGAGTGCTGTATAAAATGCACGGCCACCATCAAACTCATGATACCATGCCATCGGATGATGTTTTCCATTGGTGCCGCCCTGGTAGGATTGTTCGTCGATCTCCATGACCACATGCAGCGATGAGTCCAGTTTTTTAAAATTATACCATTCATCTTTCCGCTTCCAGGAAGCAGGAAGATGAGCAGTTGAGCTATTTGAAGAGTCAATCACATGCAATACCGCTTCCTGTATCTGCGGATGGCCATTAAAGTATGCACCTACAAGGCGGCCATACCAGCCCCAGTCATATTCGGTATCCGTGGCAGCATGGACGCCTACAAAACCACCACCGGATTGTATGTAACGTTCAAAATCCGCTTCCTGGTAATTATTCAAGACATTACCTGTTGTGCTGAGGAAAACGACGGCTGAGTATTTCTTTAGTGAGTCCTCGTTGAACACATCTGCGGAAGAAGTGGTATCCACATCAAACCCATTTTCCTGCCCGAGTTTTATGATCGCAAGCTCACCTTTAGGGATCGATGCATGATAAAAGCCCGCGGTCTTTGCAAACACGAGTACGCGCGGTTTGGCTGATCGTTTGTTGCTGCACGCAGAAAGAAGCAGAAGGCAAAGCAATGTGGCCAGGATAGATCTGGCTGAAGGCATATTCATCAGTTACTTGTTTTTTCGTTTCTTTCCGCTTATAAACAATAAGGATTTATACTGATCGCTGACAGGCGGAAGTGAATCTGATCCTTTAAATATACTTGTTCCCTGATTTATTTGATCAAAGTTGAAGATATAAAGTGTCTCAGGCAAGCTTCATTGCATTTCCGGGGGAAATAATGTTATTAATTCATCAAAATTGGCGACGCTAAATGTACCTATATCTTTAGCTGGCGTAAGAATCCCGCAGATTTCGCAGATTAATTTCCGAAAGCAGACGGTGATCTGCGTAATCCGCGCAGTCTAATAAAAAAACTTTCGTTTTACCAATTTCATTTCAACAATAGGACTGATAAATCTGCGAAATCTGCGGGAACCCTACGCCATACGAATCGCTTAGAAAGATGTGTCCACACAGTAGCTCAAACTTGTGGAGATCCCGGCTCTGGCCTGCATTAATTTCGATCGCGTCTGAAATTGCCCGGCCGGGATGACAACCCTTTTGCCCCCGCACCTGAATGGCACAGTTCTGGAAGCGCAGTATGTCATCAATAAATTATATGAACGAAATGCTCAATGATGTATACTGGGGAAATACCGTAATGGCCTACCTGATTGCTGTCGCCGGGATGCTTATTGCCTGGCTTGTTCTTCGCATTCTGCGGTATCGTGTCATCAGCGTGATCCGCAAAAGAACGGAAGCAACCAAAGGACAGCTGGATGATGTACTGGTAAAATCAGTTGAAAATTACCTGCTGCCGTTTGCTTATCTCTGGGTCAACTATTCCATTATATCACAATTGACACTGCATCCGAAACTGGAGCGCGTACTGGAAGTAGCGATGATCTTTGTCACGGCGTTCTATACCATCCGGCTGATCAACTACCTGATCTGTGGCGCGATCACCGTTTATATGGAACGGAAGGAGGAACCCGCTGAGCGCATACGGCAACTGAACGGCATCCTGATGGTGGTGAAAGCCATGGTCTGGATCATTGGTATAATTGTGCTGATCGATAACCTTGGTTATAATATCCGCACGGTGATCGCCGGTCTGGGTGTTGGCGGTATTGCCGTTGCACTTGCTGCACAAAATATCCTGGGCGATCTGTTCAGCTACCTCGTCATATTTTTCGATAAACCATTTGAGATCGGCGATTATATCGTGGTGGGCCATAACAGCGGCGTTGTTGAACGGATCGGCGTTAAAACTTCTCATGTACGCAGTCTCGATGGTCAGCAACTGGTAATGCCCAATGCTGAAATGGTAAAGACGGTCATTCATAATTACAAGAGGCTGTTGCGGCGCCGGATGGTTTTTACGACAAGGGTTACATTTCAAACACCGGCCTCTCTGCTGAAAGAGATTCCCGGCATCCTGCGTGATATCATCAACAATTATGAACCGACCAAGTTTGACCGGTCTCACCTGAAGGATTTCGGCGAATATGGGGTTATTTATGAAACAGTGTATTATATTGACAGCGCAGATTTCACTGTGTTCATGGACACGCATCAGGCAATTTGCGTAGACATACTCGAAACATTTGGCAGGAAAGGAATTGAATTTGCATTTCCCACTACACAGACGATCTTCAGTAATAAAGACGGTCATGGGCTTGCATTATCCGGCAGACCCGCGGGTCAAAAACCGGATCACGGACATAACGAAAATTAAAGCGGACGATCTTATCAGGGTTCACCGTTCAACAGGCCGCGGATCAGTTTTGTCCATTGAACTTCTGAGAGTCCGGCCAGGGCCCCTGTGGCAATGGCGGTGTTGCGTATATTTTCCGCCACATTCCCTGTTTCATTATTGACCGTTTCATTGCGGCCATGATAGGAGGCGGTTAATGTGATATCCGTCAATCTGACCATTAAAGTTGAGCTGGATGCTTCGCTGAAAAAGTGAGCGGGCTCTTCCTGCTTTTCTTCCGGATTTGCACAGGGCTTTACTTTGATTCCGAGATGATCGCCGGAAGATTCGATCAGTTCAACCTTCACCCAATCATAACCATTACCGGACCGGGGTCCGGGGCCGGGAATATCAATGCGGATATAATCTCCTTCCGCGATCTCTCTGTCAGTAAGGTTCAATTGCTGATCGATCACTTCAAAGGAAGCACTGCCGGTTCCGGAAAGATCTTTCCATTGCTGAGGGTGAAGAAGGCGTTGGGCAGATTGATGGAAAGCATGGGATGCAGCTGTGGAATCATCAAACATTTTCTGTTCGGAGAGGTCGAGCTGCTTACCCTCGGTTTGGGGCGGTATGAGGGAGTGTTGGGACATGAAGAAATTGCAACAAGAATAGTACCATCGAAAATTTACATGAAACCGCGGGACACTCTATTGGGATATCAATCAGAAAAAAACATTTATTTATCGTTTTTTCCTGATCGCTTGACCAATGCCGTTTTTTTATTTTGGCGAAAAATGCCTCATTCATACTGCCGGGTTTGGATCCATGCCATCTGGGCTACCAAGAACAGGGCGCCGTTTATCTCATCGGATATTGAACAGTATATACATAATTATATACTCGATGAGTTAGCCTCCCATAAATGTTATCCCAAAATAATCAATGGGATGCCCGATCACCTACACACCTTGTTTCTGCTTAATCCAAAGTTTGCTTTGGCCAATATTATGAAGCAGATGAAGGGCACGTCCTCTGAGTATATCAACCAAAATAATCTGACCAGCGATCGCTTTTCCTGGCAGATTGGCTATTGTGCCTATTCAGTAAGTGAATCAATGGTGAATCGTGTATTCAATTATATTTTGCGTCAGAAAGAGCATCATCAGCGAAAAGATTTTAATACGGAGTTTGATGAATTTATCAGGAAGCATGGGTTTCAGGAAGAGCAGTAAATAATAAATAATAACAGGGTATGTTTCAAAGAGGGGCGGATTCCGGGCTGGGATTTTAATTGCGGATGGAGGGCATTGCGAATGAAAGGTATTCGTAGAGAATTTGCGGGAAAACTTGCGCAATAACGCAGGTATCTTTTATTAGAAGATTGTTGACCGCGCACTCTGTTCCCACAATTAAAATTGTGGGCTAATTGCACTGTCCTTTGTTCGCAATGCTTATAGCAACAGCCAGCCCTTCGAGTATTTCGTCGAACCTCAATGACCCACATAGCCCACAATTTCAATTGTGGGTGGAGGACATTGCGAATGGAGGCATTCATAGGGATTTACAAGCAAACCGGCTCAAT
>QFQQ01000083.1 GCA_003243445.1 Citrobacter freundii | reverse complement strand
GACCTAACGTTTGATGCAGATTTAAAGCTGCGGAGCCGGGAGCCCCTCGTTTGTGGAGATCCCGGCTCTGGCAGGCATTAAGTTCGATAGTGTTTGAAATTTGCCTGGCCGGGATGACAAGTCGCGGAAGTCTTAACTAAACGACATTGAATAGAAATCGAGTAAGACTCCCACTGGAGTGCGTTGAAATAAACTTCTCTATGCGATTAAAATGATTTAGGTGATTAGTAGAGCAGCAGGCAGGACCTTATTGTATGCAGAATTATAAGCCTCCGGCATCCGGGATGGCCTCCCAACTTTTAAACAGCCATCCCCTAGCTGTTGATCTTGATCTTAAAGCTCGGGGAATAGCATGAATGCTTTTAGAAGTGGAGTTTGAGTTTGTAGTCTAATTCTGAAGTCATAGTCAGAGGTCACAGTCAGAGACTACGGACAACGCATAAAAAAAGACCTCGCATTTGCGAAGTCTTTTCCTGTAGCCCGTACGAGACTCGAACTCGTATCACCACCGACAGGCAAAAGACGTGGTGTCCTTGCGGCCAAACAATTATAGACATAAAAAAAGGACTCGCATTTGTGAAGTCTTTTCCCGTAGCCCGTACGAGATTCGAACTCGTATCACCACCGACAGGAAAAAAACGTGGTGTCCTTGCGGCCAAACAATTATAGACATAAAAAAGACCCCGCAAATTGCAAGGTCTTCCTGTAGCCCGTACGAGATTCGAACTCGTATCACCACCGACAGGAAAAAGACGTGGTGTCCTTACTCCTTACCGGCCGAATAATTATAGACATAAAAAAGACCTCGCATTTGCGAAGTCTTTTCCTGTAGCCCGTACGAGATTCGAACTCGTATCACCACCGTGAAAGGGTGGTGTCCTAACCCTTAGACGAACGGGCCGTAAAAGGGAGTGCAAAGATAAGGGCGGATAAATTCAGCTCCAAAATTTTTTTAAAAAAAGATGCGGATTATTTTTCGTCATTCTTACCACGGAGGTCTTCCCGCAGGCCGATAAGCTGCTGAAACCGTTCCTTGTAGGTGTTTCCGATAGGCAGATACATTTTATTGATAATGACTTTGCCGCGACTCAGGAACTCGATCTTATCGACATTGATGATATAAGATTTATGAATGCGTATAAAACGCCCGGCCGGCAGTAATTCTTCCATATTCTTCATGCTGTCCAGCGTCAGGATCCGCGATGAGTGAAGATGAATGGCTATATAATCCCGCAGGGCTTCCAGGTAATAGATCGAATCAGTGTCGACCTTCTGGATGCGGTAATCCGTCTTGACAAAGAGATGGTCTTTTCTGGGTGGATTTGTTTCCGCGGCAGGTTTGTTTTCCAACCCGATCAGGTGTTTTGCTTTTTGAACAGCCGCCAGGAAACGCGCGAAAGTGACTGGCTTCAGCAGGTAATCGACCGCATTGTAGTTGTAACTGTCCGCCCCATACTGTGGATAGGCCGTCGTAAAGATGACGCGGCAGCGGCTGCCCGCTACTTGCATGAACTCAAAGCCCGTCATTTCCGGCATCTGGATATCAAGAAATACAAGATCGGCCCCGCCGGCATTGATCAGCGCCAATGCTTCCTGGGGACTCGTTGTTTCCAGCACCAGCTCCAGTTCCGGTGTCTTGCGTACGTAGTCGGCGATCAGCTTTACCGACAGCGATTCATCGTCAACAACTACACATCGTATGCGTGGAGAATCACTCATGATCAAGTTCCAGTTTAACAATAAATAGTTCCGGCCCGTCCATTACTGAGAGATCGTGTTTATCCGGATACAATAGCTGCAATCTCCGCCTGACGTTTTGCAAACCGATACCGCCGGTCGCATCCCTTCTTCCTGTATTCTTTTTATTCTGACAATAAAAGGTAGTGTGCCTCCCGTTTGTTTCCAGTGATAGCACGATCTGTTCATCCATCGTACTGCCATGCTTAAATGCGTTTTCAACAAACGGGATCAGCAGCAATGGCGGAACGAATACATTCTGCACCGGACCTTTCACCTCAAATCTTGTTGAAGATGCCTGTTCATTTTTTAACTCATGCAAAGAAATGAACTGACGTATGTAAAACACTTCTTTTTCCAACGGCACATCCTGTGTTGTATCATATAACATGTACCGGAGCAGATCTGAAAAGCCGGCGATCGCCTCCAGCGAATGCGGTGATTGAAGGTAAACGAGCGAGTAAATATTATTCAGACCATTAAATAAAAAATGCGGATTGATCTGCGAACGCAAAAAAGAAAGCTCCGATTCCCTGTTCTGCAGTATCAGTTCCTTCTGCTGCATTTCCCTGAAATATGCATAACGGATAAAATAAAAAGCGATGCCATAGATCACATATAATACTATATAAAAAAGATGATCCAGGAAATAAAACCGCAACCGCAAAGACGAACGGGATGACCCCGTACCCACCTTTCTCAACCATTCACCTTCTATTCCATAGCTGACAAAAAAAACGACCGGCAATAATATCATCAGCAAAAACAAGACAGGTGCGAATTTCTTTGCCGGATAATAACGGCAAAATGCCAGGTACACCACCACAGCAAACAGATAGGCAAATACAAAATCAACCATCCGTGTAAACAACCCTCTCGCAGTATCCACGCCACCCACAAACCGCGAACTGCCGTGAATGATATTCGGAATATCATACGCCAGGTGCAGCAGCAGGTAAAATGCTGCGAAAGTGATCGTAAATAAAAGAAGTCGCTGTCTCATGATTATCATTCGATGTTCGACGATCGAAATCGGGGCCGTGGTCCGCGGCCTGTCGTCTGTGGTCCAACTTGCACCTGCAAGTTCACCATTTCCCTCCCCGCCGCAAAGTCATTTCGCCTTCGTTTGCAGAGAGAATGCTTTCGTTCGTAGAAAACGTTTGCCCTGGAGATGGGGTAAGGGCAGTTTTACGATGAAAACCCAACATAATGAAAATAAGCAAGACGATCTTTTTCACCGGTCTGTTCCTGATTTGCGTGAACCTGGCCGTACTGACAAGATTTATTTTATTCAAGCATCCGGGGGCTTCTTTACACCGGTTGAAGCCTACCGGCAAAACATGGCGGCATCCGGGCCGTCGGGGAGGAGAAAATTGGGTGTTATTCTCAACCATCAGTCAGATCTATAACGGTCATTCGGATGAACGCTATAAGTGGGAGAACCTTGGGGGGAATATCATCGGGTTCATGCCGCTGGGATTTTTGTTTCCGTTAACGATCTTTCGGCGTCACCGTTTGTTATTAACTATTATTGCCGTGTTTGGGATCAGCCTGCTGTTTGAAGTAACACAGTTGTATACCGGGCTTGGCGTGTTTGATGTGGATGACCTGTTGCTGAATACGGTGGGTGGACTGCTTGGTTTCATTATGTATCTGATTACCATGTCGTTTGTCCGGTGCAGGAGGCTCAGGAAACAAAGATCTGTCAGTCACTATCATGAAGTTTTTTCTACAGATCAATGATGCAGCTTTTTCAGGCAAGGTGAATTTGCCCGGGCGAACATCCATCATCCTCCATCGAACATCCTTTTCTCAACTATTTTCCCGTTTTCCCCGCAATCCTGTAACTTCGGCCCTCTTTTTAATCTAAAACATTCCGAAATGAGCACAGTTAAAGTTGCTATCAATGGTTTCGGGCGCATCGGCCGCCTTGTTTATCGCCAGATATACAAAATGGATGGGATCGATGTAGTGGCCGTTAATGACCTCACCAGCCCCAAAGTTCTTGCTCACCTCCTGAAATACGACAGCGCGCAGGGCCGCTTCGACGCTGACGTAAAAGCTACCGAAAATTCTATCATCGTAAATGGCGATGAAGTAAAGATCTATGCACAAAAAAATCCTGCTGAAATTCCATGGAAAGATCATGGTGTTGACGTAGTGCTCGAGTGTACTGGTTTCTTTACCGATAAAGACAAAGCGGCTGCACACATCACCGCCGGCGCAAAAAGAGTAGTGATCTCTGCACCTGCAACAGGTGATCTGAAAACGATTGTATTCAATGTGAATCATAACACCCTTGATGGCAGCGAGACGATCATCAGCTGCGCATCCTGTACTACCAACTGTCTTGCTCCAATGGCTCAGGTGCTCGACGAGAAATTTGGTATCGTGAATGGCCTGATGACGACCATCCACGCTTACACGAACGACCAGAACACACAGGACGCTCCGCATCCGAAAGGTGATCTGCGCCGCGCACGTGCCGCTGCACACAACATCGTGCCCAACAGCACCGGCGCTGCAAAAGCGATCGGCCTCGTCCTGCCAAACCTCAAAGGAAAACTGGACGGTAGCGCACAACGCGTTCCAACCCTCACCGGTTCCCTCACTGAAGTGACTGCAGTTCTTGGTAAGAAAACAACTGTCGAAGAACTGAATGCCGCCATGAAAGCTGCCTCAAACGAAAGCTTCGGTTATACTGAAGACGAGATCGTAAGCAGCGACATCATCGGTATCGCTTACGGTTCACTGTTTGATGCTACGCAAACACGCGTTCAAACTGTTGGTGACACTCAGCTCGTTCGTACCGTAGCCTGGTATGATAATGAAATGAGTTATGTGAGCCAGCTGGTGAGAACAGTGAATTACTTTGCGAAGATGATCTCCAAGTAAGAGTCGATGTTGGATGATCGATGGTCGGCATTAGGACGAAGTAAACTATTTGTCCGCCGGATCCAATCCAATGATCGGTCCCAGTATCTTAAATCGATAACTAAATGATAATAAGAAACCCTCCAACATTGGAGGGTTTCTTATTATCCGGAATTCAACTAAAACCCGAAAATCGTTTTCAAGGAAAACGGGGAGCTTTGCTATTATACTCTTCAATCCGAAGTCGACCATCGTGACCATCGAACATCCAACATCGCTTACTGGAATTACCTATCTTTGAAACCTAACAACAAACAGCAAGTATGTCAAAATTTTCCGACTACAATTTCGCCGGGCAAAAAGCGCTCGTAAGAGTTGACTTCAACGTTCCCCTCAACGATAAATATGAGATCACGGATGATACACGTATCACGGCAGCTATCCCCACTATTCAGAAGATACTGAAAGATGGAGGATCGGTGATCCTGATGTCACACCTTGGAAGACCGAAAGACGGTCCTACGGAAAAATATTCGCTGAAGCACCTGGTGAATCATCTTTCCGATCTGCTGAAAGTGAAAGTGATCTTTGCAAATGACTGTATTGGCGAAGAAGCGTACAAGGCGCAGGCGGCGCTGAAACCGGGTGAGGTGTTGCTGTTGGAAAATCTTCGTTTTTATAAAGAAGAAGAGAAAGGCGACAAAGCTTTTGCTGAAAAGCTATCAAAGCTGGGTGATGTATGGGTGAATGATGCATTTGGCACGGCACACCGCGCGCACGCATCCACTGCGGTGATCGCTGAGTTCTTTCCTGCTGAAAAAAGATTGTTTGGTCTGCTGATGGAAGCAGAAGTAGCAAGCGCGGAAAAAGTATTGCATGGATCGGCAAAGCCATTTGTGGCCATCATCGGTGGCGCAAAAGTGTCTGATAAGATCCTGATCATTGAGAATTTGCTGGAGCGCGCCACTGATATCATCATCGGTGGTGGTATGGCGTATACATTCATGAAAGCGGAAGGCGGTAAGATCGGTAAGTCACTTTGCGAAGAAGATCGCCTGGATACCGCACGTGAGTTACTGAAAAAAGCAGAAGCAAAAGGCGTCTGCATTCACCTTCCTTCTGATTCTGTGATCGCCGATAAATTTGCGGCTGACGCGGAAACCTCTGCTGCACCAAGCAACAACATTCCCGAAGGCTGGATGGGTCTTGATATTGCCAGCAATGCGATCGAGCAATTCTGCAATGTGATCCATCGTTCCAAAACCATTTTATGGAATGGTCCGATGGGTGTGTTCGAAATGGAGAAATTCCAGCATGGCACAAAAAGCGTGGCCACCGCGGTTGCCGAAGCAACGCAGAAAGGCGCTTTCTCCCTCGTCGGCGGCGGCGATTCCGTGGCAGCTGTAAACCAGTTTGGCTTCGCCGAAAAAGTAAGCTACGTATCCACCGGCGGTGGCGCAATGCTGGAGTACTTCGAAGGGAAGACCCTGCCGGGAATTGCGGCGGTGCAAAACGCATAGGTTCGATGGCCGATGGCCGGGCTTCGCAGTTTGATAATCAGTAATATTGATGTAGCCTTCCTGTAAAGGAGGGCTATATTTTTTTTGGCGTGATCGGCCCGCGAAGCCCGGCCATCGGCCATCGAACATCGGGCATCGAACATCGCTTCTCAGCTATTGATTTTAAACGATCTACACTCCCTCCACCACCACCAACAAAATGACCCTCACTTTTTCTTTTTTGTCAGGGTTAGCACTTAGTTTTGTCTCACTTATGAAAATTAAACATACACATATCCTTCTCCTTGTCCTTGTGGCGAGCGGATTGGCATCGTGCCAGAAAGAAGTTGACTACGTTGACCTTGGGAATACAGGCAATCCAACGAGCCCTACTCAGTCCATTACTGGTGATTGGAAATTTGTACGCATGGTGCTTGATATGGAAATGACTGACAAATCAGATGATGGCTTTCTTAAACTGGAAGCGACGATCAAAGGCGGTTTTGTTTCGTTTAATGAAAAAGGAACACTGAAGATCGAATCAGATAAAATGACGGGTAACGGCATCGCTTATTCAGTAGACACTGTATATAAACTGACTGCCTCTACCAATGGCGTCCAGGATATGGATATGGAAATTCCCTGGAAATATGACATGCCGGCGTCCAATGGCAGCTCGACTTTTAAAAGGATCACCGCCGATTCACTGGCACTGACATCTACATTCATGAGCCCCGATCTGCCGCCGACATCCGGGCAGGCCGTACAGCCAACCGGCATGCGTACTTCATTTTCAGGAGACACACTGCTGCTGACCACAAGAGTAAATCAAACCGTAGATGGGAATGATGGCTCAAAAACAACATTCCATCTTAAACAGGTAGTTAAGTTGCTCAAGAATTAATGGAAGTATTTTAGCCAAAGTTTGTTCAATCTTGAATGCCAGGGCCTCGTACCGGCAAGAGATTATAATAATAGCAGCCCTCCAATCAGAGGGCTGCTATTATTATAAAGTAAAATACCAATGGAAGTCCGGCATCGGACATGATCACCCGCCATTTCCCTTCCGCTTTATTTCAATAACCTTATCATTATTTCCACCATTACTTGTGCAGATATAGACTTTGCCTTCAGGCGATACAAGTACATCACGCATTCTTCCGTATTTTCCATTGAAGTATTCATTTGTCTGCGCAACCGATACCTGATCTTCACCCAGCTTCAATTGAAGCATTCTTGTGTTCTTCAATGTTGCAACCAGTAAGGATCCTTTCCATTGCGGGATATGATCGCTGTTGTAATAATCCATGCCGCTTACGGCAAGCGTTGGTGTCCATGCTTTGATGGGTTCCTGTGTTTGTCCGCAAAGCGATTGCTCACCGGGGGAATCACAAAATCCCTGAACAGTTGGCCAGCCATAATTTTTTCCTTTCTCGATGATATTGATCTCGTCGTCATTGTCTGGCCCGTGTTCCGAGCTGTACAACCTGCCATTCGCCATTACCAGCCCCTGCGCATTGCGATGTCCGAATGACCAATAGGGATTTCCCGCTACAGGATTATCCGTTGGTATTGAGCCATCGAGGTTCAGGCGTAATATTTTCCCGCTTCGCGAGCCGGTATTCTGTGCTGATGATTGATTGGAGGCATCGCCCGTACTCATAAAGATCTTTCCGTTATCGATCACCAACCGGCTGCCATTGTGAATACTGGCCGCGGGAATATCATCGATCAGGACAGAGGGACTGACAAGCGTAGTGCCGTTGAAATTATATTTCACCAGTTTTTCCCTGTACTGACCACCATTGTTATAATTATAAACGACGTATACATTGGTTGTGCCCGGCTCCAGTGCGAGACCCAGCATTCCTCCCTCACCATTAGAAATCACGTCTGCCACTGTAATGACCGTGTTTTTTTCGCCGGTGGCCGGGTTAAAACGGCTGATCTTGCCGCTTCTTTCCGTCATCCATATATGATTATCGCTTCCCCAAGCAAGATCCCAGGGAAAGTTCAGGTTATTCACCACCACGCTATCGGTGATCTCCACGGAAGCCGGCGGTTCAACGTTTTCATTATCATCTTTTTTGCAGGAATTAAGCAGCAGCAGAAAGCATACTGCGAGGAAAGCAAAAGCGCAATTTGGTTTATACATATGGTAAGATTATGGGGCTGAGAGGGCGAAAACCGTGCCGCAGGAGTGATCGATGGCTGATGGCAGATGGCCGTTGGAAGATCCCGTAGTTGAATGTTTACAGCCTTGACGCCGCTAACTGTTTTCTGACATTGTCAGTTCTATCAGTGTCATCGTTCTGCGGAGTCCGGCCAACGGCCATCTGTCATCGGCCATCTTTTTTCACCGGCAATCCGCCCCGGTTACCCGAAAAAGTCAACCTATCCATTCTGAAAAACGCTAATTTTAGCCTCTAATAAAACTTACAAACATGAAAGGAACCAAAAACCTTGGACTTATTATTATTGTTGCCATCGTGCTCATTTTTGGAGTTTGGGGATGCAGTGGATATAATGGTTTGGTTAAACAGGATGAGTCAGTGAAAAATGCCTGGAACAATGTGAACACAGAATATCAGAAAAGGGCTGATCTCGTGCAGAATCTTGTGAACACCGTAAAGGGTGCGGCAAATTTCGAAAAGGAAACACTCACCGGCCTTGTTGAAGCAAGAGCGAAAGCAACATCAATAAATCTGACTGCTGATCAGCTGACGCCGGAGAATATGGCAAAGTTCCAGCAGGCGCAAGGTGAAATGAGCGGTGCGCTCAGCCGTTTGCTGGCCGTTGTAGAAAACTATCCTGATCTCAAAGCAAATCAGAACTTCCTTCAATTGCAGGGTCAACTGGAAGGAATCGAAAATGATATCCGCAGCTCAAGACGGACATTCAATGACCAGGTGAACGTATATAACACGAAAGTGAGATCATTTCCGATGAATCTTCTCTCTGGTATGTTTGGCTTCTCCAAAAAAGAAGGTTTCAAAGCTGATGAAGGTGCTGAGAAAGCTCCGAAAGTTCAATTCTAATCATGCAAAAGAAAAAAAATTATACCGGCCTCATTATCCTTGGGGCCGTTCTTTTATTCCTGGTCATTTTTGTGGTCACCACGTATAACGGTATTGTTAAAAAGGACGAGAAGGTGAAACAGCAATGGTCTGAAGTGCAAAGCACCTATCAGCGCAGGCTTGATCTGGTACCGAACCTGGTGAATACGGTCAAAGGCGTTTCCGAATTCGAAAGCAGTACACTCGAACAGATCGCAGCTGCGCGGGCAGAAGCTTTGTCCGTCAGATCCGCCGATGAGCTGACAGCTGAAAATGTAAATGCGCAACAGCGTGCACAGGATAATCTGGCCAATGCAGCCAATCGCTTGATCGTGGTGGTAGAGAAATATCCCACGTTGAAAGGTACTGCCGCCTATTCCGGTCTGCAAACACAGCTGGAAGGAACCGAACGCAGAATAAAAGTAGCAAGGAATGATTTCAATGCTGCAGTGGCCGACTATAACAAACAGGTAAGAAATTTCCCCGGAAATATTGTCGCACGCTTGTTTGGTTACAAACCAAAAGAAGGATTTACCGCAGACGCAGGAAGCGATCAGTCAGTGGAAATAAAGTTTTAGGAGTAAAAAGTAAAAAGCAATTTATTTTAAAAATTTTCTTTTTCTCCCTTTATAAACGACCGATTTTTTACTTTTTACTTTTGAATTTTTACTTTTTACATTAAACCATCAAACCCTTTCATCGTGTTTTCATTATTCAAAAAAAGAAAACCATTTTTTACTGAGCCCGAACAAAAACAGATCGTTGAAGCTGTGCGTCAGGCAGAGCTGCGTACGAGTGGTGAAGTGAGGGTTTTTGTAGAAAGTTTTTGTCCTTATGTTGACGCGGTCGATCGCGCAGGCGAGATTTTCTTTCGCCTGGAGATGGATGAGACGGTGCAGCATAATGCCGTGCTTGTATACGTAGCTTTAAAAGACCGGCAGCTTGCTGTATTTGGCGATGAAGGCATTCATAAAAAAGTGGGTTCGGAATACTGGGACAGGGAAGTGGAGATGATGATCCGGAAATTCAACACAGCCAACTACGCAGATGGGATCAGTCAGTGTGTGTTGGATATCGGGCAGGCGCTCCAGCATCATTTCCCATACGATAAGGCTACAGATAAAAATGAACTACCGGACGATATCGTCTTCGGCAAATAATTTCCATGAAACATTTTCTCTCCATATTTTTTCTGCTGCTGGCGTTTGCGTCATCAGCACAGGTAGAAAAAGCGATTCCCGCGAGACCTAACCCGCCCAGGCTGGTGAATGATTTCACGGGTTCAATGCTGACTCCCGAGCAAAAAGCGGCACTCGAACAGAAGCTGGTTGCGTATGATGACAGTACATCCAACCAGGTGGCTGTTGTGATCGTTGATGATCTCAAAGGTTTTTCTGCTGCAGATTATGCCATTGCACTTGGACGTTCATGGGGTGTAGGTAATAAGAACTTTGACAATGGTATTGTGATCCTCATCTCAACCGGTGGTGGAACAGGAAATCGCGATGCATTTATTGCCGTGGGTTATGGTTTGGAAGGTGTGATCCCCGATCTTACCGCTGATGCGATCCTGAACAATGAACTGATCCCAAACTTTAAACGGGGGAATTATTACGGAGGTCTGGATGATGCCACAAGCGCGATCATCAAAGCCGCTGAAGGAAAATACAAAGCACCCGATGGTTATAGCAAGAGGGGAAAAAGCGGCATCAGTCCGTTTGCGATCATTATAATCGTGATCGTTCTACTGGTATTGTTTGGCGGCATCGGTGGCAGTGGTGGAGGTGGTTACGTATCCCGCAGAGGCTATTCACCATGGATCGGCGGTGGCGGTTGGTCAGGCGGCGGAGGAGGCGGTGGCTGGTCCGGTGGTGGCGGCGGCGGATTCGGTGGGTTTGGCGGTGGAGGATTTGGTGGTGGCGGCGCCGGTGGCAAATGGTAATACAAAGCTGTTTCAGCAAAGCTTTGTGGAGATATGATGTATACGGATGATCCTGACTTTGATAAGATCTTTTTATTCAAAAGAAAGGCCGCCTGATCGAGGCGGCCTTTCTTTATTTGGATGCATTGTTATTTCTGAGGTAACAGCGCTGCCGTTTTTACAAATGCGATCAACCCTTCTTCTTTGGCTATATCAAGATCCTTTAATTGCGGACCCTGGAGATCGGCTGTCTGCACATTCATTAATTGCGCAATGTTTGAATTCCCGGATTTCAGCCTGGCCAGTTTTTTCTTTTGTTTATCATAGTAATAATAACTATTGTTGGAAAGAAAGACTTTTTTGCTGTCCCTGGTAGGTAAGCCGGCATCATTGAGCTCACCGATCTTCAGCTGATTCAGTTTCAGTAATTCCCCACGATCATTATCAGCCAGTACTTCATAATATACAGGTGTTGCTTTTTTATCAAACTGATCGCTGTTTACAAATCTTGCCGTATCCCCGGGGTGTTCTATCAATGCCAATTCAATAACAGGATCGGTTATTTCCAGCGAATCAGACCCGTTAAGGAAATGAATGGTCTGGTGATATACATCGTACCTGTATTTGTAAACATTTATCTTCCTTCCGTCGGCGAGACTCAGGATCCCAGGCAGCCATTGATGCTCCCAGAAGACCGTTCCCATTACTTTCTGCCCATCAATAAAGATAAAGTTGGTTGTGTTGTAGGTATTACCCCGCCGGTTAAATTCTGTTTCACCTGTCACCCGCATTTCAGGATACATTCCGGCGCTTATATTCTGGGCATTTGCCTTGGATGAGACAAGTATGCAGCACGCTATGCATGAACCAAAAAGATTTCTCATGTCAAAAAGATTTACGAAGAATTATTGAGTATAGTGTGTGAAGCGGTGAACCTGAAAGTACT
The DNA here is from genome assembly GCA_003243445.1 of Citrobacter freundii. Classification (GTDB taxonomy): domain Bacteria; phylum Bacteroidota; class Bacteroidia; order Chitinophagales; family Chitinophagaceae; genus Terrimonas_A. The sequence goes on along the minus strand of QFQQ01000083.1, from coordinate 12,982 downwards.
CAATTTTCCGGGAACCAGCAAATGCGTTGCACGTGTCATGCAATAACATTTCGGCATTGCGATCAAGCTCTTCCGGTATGAGTTATGCTATTTCAACCGGATCCGGCTTTTTTATTCGAAAGAATTTGACAATTTGTGCGGCACAGTCGTGGAAGGAAGCCAATGCGCAATCATTACCGCTCCATGACCGGGTATTGTCGTCTGCCAAACAGGTATTCTTCAGTTACCCGTAATCTTCATTATTACCACTGCATTTACTGAGACGTTGTTCCAGGTATAGCTGCATGCCGGCAATGCCCGGGTTATCTATCACTGTTAATCAGGAATCAATAAAACTTGTATTGATGGATCAGATTAACAGATACAACGCAAGAACAAGTCACAATTAAACCAAAATAACAGATGAGAAAAGTTGCACTACTGACTGTAATGGCCATGCTGTTCCAGTTCATGGCTTTTGCACAAACACGGTCGCTTTCCGGCCAGGTGAGAGACGGTAAGGGAGATCCGATACCGTTTGCCAACATTTCACTTAAGGGAACTGGTAATGGCATCGCAGCAGATGCAAATGGTAATTTTAAAATAGATGTTACATCCAGCGATGTGCTGGTCGTTTCATCCACCAGCTATCTTGCAAAAGAAGTAAGCGTTGGTGCCAATGCTTCACTGATCATTACACTTGAACCAGCTGCCAGTCTCCAGGAAGTGGTGGTTACTGCCATGGGTATCAACCGTCAGCCAAAAGAACTTGGTTATTCAGTGGCTAAGGTAAAGAGCGCGGAACTCACGCAGGCAAAGACGGTCAATCTGCAAAACGGACTTACCGGTAAAGTGTCCGGGCTGAATGTTAGCACTACTAACAATGGTGTTTTTGCCGATACACGTATCACATTAAGAGGCATCCGCTCGCTCACTGGTAACAACCAGCCAATGCTTGTATTGGATGGTGTACCTCTTTCTCTTGGATTCATCAGCTCTATTAATCCAAATGATATCGCGGATGTAACGGTCCTCAAATCTTCGTCTGCCACAGTAGTATACGGTCCCGAAGGGGTGAACGGTGCTATTGTGATCACTACAAAAAAAGGAAACAAGTCAAAGCCTGCTGTAACTTTCAGTCATACAACGCAGCTTGAAAGCATTTCATACATGCCGAAATTCCAGGAGCGTTATGGTTCCGGTTACGTGCAGGATGCTGAAGGCAACGGTTTGTATGAGTCGATCGAGCAGCAAAGCTGGGGTCCTGAATTCAATGGCCGCACCGTGCAGATCGGTCAGAATGGACCGAATGGAGAGCAACTGCTTGTGCCATATTCTTATGTGAAGAACGGCCGCCGAAACTTTTTTCAGACAGGCGTTACCAATCAAACAGATCTTTCTTATTCGGCGGGTGACTTTTATGTAAGTGCGCAGAATGTGTCTATCAAAGGGGTTATGCCAGGAGATGTGAACGATCGCCGCTCAATAAATCTCCGTGCGGATAAAGAATATGGACGATTCAGGGCAGGCTTTAATATCAGGTATACTCAGTCACAGTATGACATAACCAACAACAACCAGTTGGTATATTATGGAGTGACAGGTGCTCCCGGCCAGATCGATCTTTCTCGTTTTGCAGACTGGAGGAACGATTATTTCTCCAGCCCAAATGGTTACTATACACCATACCTGGACAATAATGGAAAGACACCGTATTTCGCAAAAGATAATTCACGTGAAGCAGGCCGGACAGATGATCTGTTGGGTAGTGCGCAACTGGACCTGAAAGTTGCATCCTGGTTGAATCTGACTTATCGTATCGGATTGACCTTCTCCAACGCAGAAGCAACTTCCAGACGCGGGGCTTTCAATTATTCTCCTTTTCATCTGACACTGCGTGATCATGGATCAACGGTCATCACGGCAGCTGTGAATGATAATTCTGTAGTCAATCGCCGTATAAACTCGGAGATATTTCTTACAGCTAATAAGCGGTTCGGTGATTTTGGCGTGAACGCATTACTGGGGCAATCATACAGAGAGAATACATTCCGCCAGGTGGGCGCGGGAAGTAACAACCTGGGTACTGCTACGCTGATGTCGATCCAGCTTCGTAAAGGTGAACCGAACGTAACAGTGGACAGGTCTACGAACAGACTTGAGCGCTACTTCGGAAAGCTGTCCTTTGATTATGGTAACTGGGCGTTCATTGAGGCAACGGCGAGCTATGACTTTGATAGCAGGCTGGTGAATCCGCGTCTTCCGCTTAAAAAAGGAGACATCGGATTCTTTTATCCCGGTGTAAGCGGTAGTGTGCTGCTGAGCGAAGTAATACCTGCGTTGAAACAAAGCAATCTTTTCAGCTATGTAAAGGTTCGCGGTGCGATATCCAAAACCGGTAACGTTAACCTGCCTGCCTATGCTTTTGATAACGTATTCAACCGTTCTACATTTTTTCCTTACGGAGATATTCTTGGATTTGAAGCATCATCCTCAACAGTGGCGCCGGCATATAAACCGGAATATGTGCTGAACCGTGAAGTTGGCCTCGAGCTCAGTTTTCTGAAGAACAGGATCAACTTTGAAGCTACATATTATACGCAGGATAATACCGATCAGGTTATCGATGTTCAATTATCCCGCACAACCGGTTATTCCGTGGCAAAACAGAATGCGGCTTCCTTTATCAATAAAGGAATGGAGTTCGATCTTCGTCTGACTCCGCTTGCGCAGATCAATGATGTAACGATTGATTTTAAAGCTAACTACACTTATCAGGCAAATGAAGTAACGTCTCTCGTAGATGGAGTAAATGAGCTTGGTATTGGTAACTATAACTACGTAATTGTTGGTCAGTCTGCCTACAAGTTCAAACTGACTGATTATGTTCGTGATGACCAGGGACGTGTGATCGTTGACCGTAACACAGGTATGCCAACAGCAAATTCGAACCTTACCACGTTTGGCAGCACTACGCCGCATAATCTTCTTGGACTCAGCCTCAATGTAAGCTGGAAGGGTTTAAGCTTCAGTGCCGTGGCTGATTATCGCAGTGGTAACCAGATAGTAGCGGACCAGTTAGGCAGCTTCATGGATGACAATGGAATTTCCGAAAGAAGCGCGGCTAACGGAAGGCGCGCGTTCATCTTCCCGAATTCTGTATATGATGATGGCTCCGGCAAATATGTAGTGAATACTGATGTATATACAACGAATTTCGGCCGCCTGTTCTGGAACTCTGATCTGAACACAACGGTAACAAGTAACTATCTCGCCGATGGTTCCTTCTGGAAACTGAGGGAATTGGCGATCAATTATGAGATACCTGTCCGCATCTTCGGATCAAGGATCGGCAACGTGATCAAAGGCGCGAACATCGGTATTAATGGCCGTAACCTGTTTATGTGGTTGCCCAAATCAAATGTGTGGACAGATCCTGAGTTTCAGGGCGGGAACGGCAATGCAGCTTTTACAGGAAACGCAACCGGCCGCAGTACTGCATTTAACATGCCTCCAACCCGCATTTTCGGTGCGAACCTCACTATCCGATTCTAATTTTAAAAGAGAGCAACATGAAAAAAAGAGCAATAGTATATATAGCAGCATTGGTGTTGATCTTTACAGGTTTCTCCTGTAGCAAAAACAAATTCGATATCAACTCAAATCCTGACGATGTCAGCGAGGAATCCGCGATACCATCTGTACTGCTTCCCGGCGCACAACAGGCAACAGCTACAAATGTTGTTTGGGACTGGTGGTTCATTAGTTGGTGGATGGGACATGGAGCACGCTCCGGCTCCTTCCAGTCGCGCAACGAAGAAGAAACCTATCAATTCACTAATGATTTCCATTCAACCGGTATCTGGGACCGCTTCTATTCCAATGCGAACAACTATCAATTGATGATCAATAAAGCCGTTGACCAGGGCGCAGGTCTTTATGAAGCGATTGGCCGGATCATGAAGTCGCACAATTTTCAGATCCTCGTTGACGTATATGGAAATATCCCTTATTCAGAAGCTTTCAAGGGAACGAACACAGCTACTCCGAAATATGATAAAGCTGTTGATATTTATAAAGGCATCTTTGCAGATCTTGATAAGGCGATTTCCTTGCTGAAAGATGCGAATGCCATTGCTGATGTGGTGAATCCGGATATCGAAACGGCTGATCTTATTTTCGGAGGTGATGCAACAAGTTGGATCCGTTTTGCAAATACGCTCAGACTTCGGATGATCGTGCATTTACTGAATGGTACAAATACCACCACAATTGCGCCGGGAATCGATGTGAATGCTGAGATGGCCAAGATCACGTCAGAAGGGTTTATCCGCGCAGGTCAGTCTGCTGTATTGAACCCCGGTTTTTCCGGCTCGAAACCAACTCCGTATTTCCGTCGTTATGATACGAACGAAAATGGTGAAGGTCCTCAGAATGACTTTTTGCGCGCAAGTGAATACGCGATCAATTATTACAAAGCAAATAGTGATACCCGCATCGATGCCTTCTATGTTGCACCTGCGGCAGGACACAGAGGAATTCCGTTTGGTACACCAAGCAGTTCCCTGTATCAGGGCAGCACTCTTTCCACCATACGCGGCGCAGGACTTACACCAAATGGAGCAGCGTCCCGCGCATGGATCTTTACCAGCGTGGAAAGTTTATTCCTGCAAGCTGAAGCAAGACAGAGAGGCATCCTTACAACAGGACCTTCGGCAAAAGAACTCCTGACAGAAGCAGTTTATGAATCATTCAGTTTCCTTGATCTGTCAGCCGATGATGCTGAACAGTATTTAGAGGACAACGAAGGTTATCCTGATGTGGACTTCGACGCACCATCAGTTGTGCCCGGTCAGCCTGGGGGAGGTCTCTATACCATCTTATCGCAAAAATGGTTTGCGCTGAATAGCATTGCTCCTTACGAAATATGGACAGACTATCGCCGTACCGGCATCGTATATGGGGCTGCTGTGGGATATACTGCTGGCCCAACATTATCTGTTGACCCAAACCGCACAGCAACATCCATCCCGGTCCGCCTTTTTTACCCTCAGGAAGAATATAACTACAACCCCACGAATGTGGCCGCCGAAGGAACTATTAACGTGTTCACGGGACGTATTTTCTGGGACTTAAACTAATTGCTATTCCAAAATAATATTGACATGAAAAAAATATCGATCATATCTACGATCGCACCGGCGCTGACGATGTTCGTTTTGTTGACCGGTTGTTTAAAAGATAAGAACCTCGAAGACCAGCGTTATGGAACGGTTATCAGGGAAGTGAAGGCGGTGTCATTTCCTGCGGGCTTGCCGAATCCGTTTACCATTGGAATACCCTCCCAATCCACACCTCTGGAGGTGAAAGGGCCCCGCATCTTTGTTGAGGCCGACGGACCTGCTTTAACCAACATCAATATCTCCCTTGAAGAGAATAATACGCTGGTTACAGATGCAGGACTGACAGTTTTGCCCGCAGGCTCTTATGCTATCAAGACGCTGACGCCGGTAATTACGGCCGGACACACAAGCTGCGATTCAATAGTGATCGTTTTCAACAATTCCGCCGCACTGGATCCAACGGTTACTTATGGTATAGGACTGAACATTAAGAATGCAGATAACGGATACAAGGTCGCCGCCAATCAACGCACAATGGTGATCTCATTGTCCATCAAGAACCGTTTTGACGGCGTATACAGTCTGCGCATGGGATTGACGGGATGGGCTGCCTATTCGATCGCTGACGGTGTTTCGGGGGCTTTTCCCGGTGAGATACGCCTGCTAACGGCTTCAGGTAACAGCACGACAATGTACAGCACTTCGCGCTCAAGTGACCTGCAACCCGGCTTTACCGGCGGTACAGGCTTTATTGATGGCTCTACAAGCTTCGGAGCAGCTGCCCCTGAATATGTGTTCGACCTTGCAACAAATAAGCTGATCGGCGTGGTTAACACGCTTCCCGATGACGGAAGAGGAAGAGGGTTCGGACTAAATCCCGCTGTCTCAGACAGCCGGTTCGATCCCGCTACACGTACTATATACGCCGCCTATTACATGAAGCAGAACGGACGCCCTAACATGTATATCTACGATACACTGACTTTTTTAAGAGACCGTTGATCATATCATAAAAATAGAAGGGACTGCCTGATTGCAGTCCCTTCTATTTACCCCTAAATCAGTTATATGAAACAAACTGTTACAGCTCTGCTGATCCTGGTTGTTACCTCAGCGCAATCGCAACAATCAGCTTATTCAGATCCCGCACAAGCATATAATAAACTGCTGATAGAAAAAAATAATAACAGTTATACCAGAATAGGCACCTTCAAGGTTGCCGGCAGTCCTTATCTATTTGGAGAAAAGCGTGCCGGAGATATATTCTCGGCAAAAGACTCCGGCACTAACATTCCGCTGAGCTACAACATTTATAGCCAGGAGATCATGTTCAGCGGTCATAATAGTAACATACTTGTAAGGGAGCCGGGAACGGTCGACTCGTTTATCATTCATGCTTCGGCAGGTCAGGGAATGGAGAGGGATCTGCTGTTTATATATGGAAAACTGTTGAATGTAAAAGATAAGGCTTATTTCCAGGTAGTGGAGAAAGGTTCCCGGTTCGTCTTATACAAAAAATATTCAGCAAGTCTCGGAATCGTATCCGCAAACTATAGCCAGCCAGATCTGAGGCAGTTTGAAATATCCATTGATTATTTTTATAACGATAATAATGAGCCGGGTTTGAAAAAACTAAAGACAACGGCCGATCAGCTGACAAAGGAATTCAGCAGGATAAAAGATCTGTCAGCTGTATTGGACCGAGATCAGCTGTTATTGGAAAAGGAAAAACAATTGATCAGGATATTTACCTGGCTTAATGAATAGGAATAAAAAAAACCGCCGCAGATCTGTATCTGTAGGCGGTTTTTTTTGATCATTCGTTTCATTAAAACCCTTTCTTATCTTCTTCAGGCAATTTCGATTTAATAAAATCAACCAGCTCTTTCAAACCTGCATCCGAAGGATTCGCTTTCAATGCTGCATCCTTTGCCGCAAGGATTCCTTTCAGGATCTGACCGTTCAGATAAGGGTCAGTTTGTGAACGGATGGGGGCAGGGATCTCATCACGGAATTTGACAATTGCTTCGATCCCCTGTTTTGCTTTTTCTGTATTCTTCATCGAAATAAGAAATGAAGAAAGGTCGTTTGCGATCCCGAATTTTTCCTGCAGACCGGCTTTCTCAAAATCAGCCATCACCTGTGCAAATACCGTTTCATCACCTGATTTTGCAAACTCCGACTGGATCGCAGACTTCAATAAGCCTTTCGCTTTTTGTTTGGAAAGCTCTTTGGCCAGCGAAAGCGAGGTAACAGAATCTACAAGGCTGAGTGAGGTCAGCGCACGGCCGGCTACAGAGTAAGAAGAATCATTGATCGCAGCTTTGAAGATCGGCGCGTATTCTTTTTTCCTGTATTGACCAAGTGCAAAGATCGCGCTTGCTTTTACCAGCGAATTCTTATCGGTTTTCGCAAGGTTTACCAATGTTGGTTCTACAGAAGTTTTTACTGCTTCATTTTTGAGATCAAGTCTTGCAATGGCGAGACTGCGTAATCCGAAGTATGGATCATTCAATGCTGTTTTCAACAATGCAATTGCTTTCGGATCTTTCTGGTTGCGGCTTGCAAAGTCGATCGCTTCGCGGCGGTCAACATAGTTACCGGCATATTTGTACTGGTGAATAAAATTGTCAAGCGTTTTGTTGTCCTTCTTCACCCATAATAAGATCTTATCTGCATCCACGTTCACAAGGTCCGGGCGTGTGGTATAGCTGAAGCTGAAGGTGTCCGTTGCGTTATCAGCCCATACTTTATAGCGGGTTTTCTTTTCACCGTTGTATACATCAATTGTCAGCGGCAATTGGAAGATCTTGCCGCTTGTCTGTGTCTGTTTAACGATCACATTTACTTTTTTTGCAGCATCATCATACACATAATCGATGGAAACCAGCGGATGTCCGCTGCCAAAATACCATTGATTGAAATACCAGTTCAGGTCACGGCCGGTCACTTCTTCAAATGCCAGGCGAAGCTGGTGTGCTTCTGCGGATTTGAATTTGTTCGTGGTCAGGTAAAGATTCAACGCTTTGAAGAACGCCGAATCACCGATCTCTTTGCGAAGCATATGCAGAATACGTCCGCCCTTGTTGTAGCTGACTGCATCAAACATGTCTTCTTTATCACGATAGTGAAAACGCACGAGATCTAATTTGTCACTGCGGCTGTTGAGATATCCAACCATATCACTATAGTTCTGCGCATCGCCGGCATCTTTACCATACTTGTATTCGTCCCATAAAGTTTCGCTGTAATTGGCGAAAGATTCATTGAGCGTAAGATTGCTCCAGCTTTCAGCGGTTACATAATCACCGAACCACTGGTGGAACAGTTCGTGTGCAATAGTACTTTCCCATTGGTTGCCATCAACCAGTTCACGCGCATCCTGTTGTGCACTTTCCTGGTGAAGGGTTGCCGTGGTGTTTTCCATTGCGCCGGCTACATAATCACGGCCTGTGATCTGTGAATATTTGATCCAGGGGAATTCAACACCTGTCGCTTTGGAGAAGAAGGTCATCATTTCCGGTGTGTTGCCAAAGATCTTTTTTGCAACAGGTCCGTATTCTTTTTCTACATAATAATTTACTTCTTTGCCTCTCCATGTATCTTTTGTTACAGCGTATTCGCCCACGCCAAGAAAGAAAAGATAAGGTGAATGCGGCAGATCCATTTTCCAGTAATCACTTCTGGTGCCATCAGCATTTTTCTTTTGAGAGATCAGTTTACCGTTGCTGAGCGTGATATATTTATCCGGAACGGTCACTGTCAGTTCCTGTGTTGTTTTCTGGGCAGTCTTATCGATAGTAGGGAACCACGCAGAGCTTGATTCAGTTTCACCCTGTGTCCAGATCTGGGTTGGTTTGTCTTTTTCTTCTCCTCTCGGATTGATAAAATACAAGCCTTTTATACCCAGCATTGCACCCTGGCCGTATTTCGCATCGAATTCATCGGGCTTTGCGATATAGTCAATGTAGATGGTATACTTTTCGTTGGCTGTATAGGTCTTACCGAGTTGAATGCGCAATTGCCAGTCGTTATACTCGTATTTCAACGGAGTTTCTTTTCCATTGGCCAGCAAGGCAACTTTTTTAAATTCCATTCCTTTCGCGTCCAGCGTCAGCGAATCCGTAGGATAGAAGTAAGGTTGCAGTGTGAGCCATGCTTTTCCATACAGGTATGACTTGCTGTAGTCAGGCTTTACATCAAGTTTCGTGTGTATCAACTTATTGATCTTTGTTGCGGTCTCCCGGTACACGTTTTTCCAGGTGGTGTCGGCCTCCTGTTCGCCCTGCTGCGCCATTAAGGCAAATCCGCAGGCAAGCAACGGCAGGAGCAAAAATGTCTTCTTCATAGTTGTTATTTAGTAAGGGGCAAATGTAAATGAAGAGATTGTTAATGCGGGGAAAAAAGTTGGAACGGTTGGCTCAGCAAGAAACGATGTTGGATGTTGGATGGCCGATGGTCGATGGTCGAATTCAGGCGGCAACTGCTTCAGATAACGAAATTTGCCGGTCTCGGATAGCTTATGTCTCAATTGTTTCGTTCTGGTATAAGCCGACCATCGACCATCGAACATCCAATATCGCTTCCACTTTACTCTCACATATTTAAGCTAATTTTGATCACACGCAATATGAAGAAGATAACGGCTTTATTGATTTTGCTTTGTATTGGCCTGGCGGGCTTTTCACAAAGATTATATTTTGTTTATCTGCAGTCTGAAGGGGCACAGCCTTTTTTCCTGAAGATGAATGAACAGGTGTATAGTTCCAATGCATCCGGGTACCTGATCCTATCGAAACTGGAGGACAGCACCTACACATTTTCGATCGGGTTTCCGCAGAATAAATGGCCTGAGCAGGTATTCGCCGTGCGGGTTGGCGGAAAGGACAAGGGATTTTTATTAAAAAACACATCGGATAACAGCTGGGGCCTGGTGGACTTGCAGACAGAGCAACAGATCAATGGACAGGCTTCGGTTAAACAGCGTTCGGTAAAGATCGAACAGAAAGAGGTATCTGCCTTTACGGATGTTTTATCAAAAGCTGCGAATGATCCATCATTGAAGCAAAGGGTAGTGCCGGTTGCCCAGCCTGTAGTGAAGACGGAAGAGAAACCGGTGGCCGCGCCGGTAGTGGCTAAAATTGAAACTCCTCCGACTGCGGTTGCTGCCGCAGAAAAGCCCTCAGAAGATCAAAAGCCGGCCGGGAATGTAACCAAAGATCCGGCAGCTCTTGCATCAGGCTCGCCTGCACAGGAACCGCAAGTGAAGCCTGATAGCACGGAAAGAAAAACGGAAACCGCCTCGGTCATTGTTCCGGTCCGCGAACCGGTTATAAAACATGATACGATCCAGAAGAAAGAAGAAACCGTAGCGATCACACCCGGAAGGGATACTGTTGCAGGAACCGATAGCTCCGTAAGCGAAAAGAAAGCGCCGGTAACAGCTGAAGTAAAAAAAGAAGAATCGGTTAAACAGGAGGCAACCCCTCAGCAAACTTCTGTGGATACACTTGCGCAAATTCAATCATCGAATAAAAAAGAAGAACAGCCTTCAGAAGTACAGACGGCAGTATATACACCCAGCAAAGTAAAAAGAAGAACGGAAAGCTCCACTACGGAAGGTTTCGGAGTGACGTATATAGATGAATATGCTGATGGGAAAAAAGATACGATCCAGATCATGATCCCGAATCCAAAGCAGGTGGTCCGCAATGTACCTCCGCCGCAGGAAGACGGACAATTCCTTCCAATGGATTCAGATGCAAAAGATCTGACACCCGGGAAGAAGGAGACGACTGGTGGTACAAAAAATAACTGCACCAGTATGGCCAGCGAAACGGATTACCTGAAGCTGCGCAGGAAAATGGTCGCCACAGATGGTGATGATGCGATGCTGGCTGCCGCCAAAAAGATCTTCAAGACAAAATGTTTTACAACAGAACAGGTGCGCAATCTCGGTACGCTCTTTCTCAACGATGCAGGCCGTTACAACTTCTTTGACGCGGCTTATCTCTCCGTATCCGACCGGGAGAATTTTGCAGCGCTCGAGGGAGAGATAAAGGATGCGTATTATGTCAGCAGGTTTAAGGCGATGTTGAGGTAGTTCAAAGGTTCGAGAAATTCTTAGAGGTTCCAGAGGTTTCAAAGGTTCCAGATGTTCCAGAGGTTTCGTGATAGCCTGAAGAACCTAAACCTAAAAACCACTCAAACTTTAGGACCACCAACCTCTGAAACCCCTGGAACTTCTGGAACCTCTGAAACCTCAAACAAAACCCAACCCTTTAACTTCCAACCCCAGCCCACATGCCCCGCTACTTTCTCGAACTCTCCTACAAAGGCACACATTACAGCGGATTTCAATCGCAAAAAAATGCCAATAGCGTACAGGCTGAGGTAGAGAAAGCTTTTGAGATCCTGCATCATCAGCCGTTGCAGTTGACGGGCTCTTCGCGCACAGATGCGGGCGTGCATGCGTTGCAGAATTATTTTCACTTTGATTTTGAGGGTGAGATCCATCCGCAATGGCAGTATAAGCTGAATGCAATATTGCCACCGGATATCGTATTGAAGAACCTGACAAGGGTAGATGACGAAGCACATAGCCGGTTTGATGCGCTGAGCCGTGAATACAAATATTTCATCTACACAAAGAAGGATCCTTTTCTGCAGGATCGCGCTTACTTCTTCCCATACCGGCTTGATCGTGAAAAATTGCAGCAGGCGGCGGATATACTGCGGGAGTACCGCGATTTTACCTCTTTCTCCAAACGCAATACACAGGTCAAGACCTTTATGTGCAACATCCTTGAAAGCGAATGGATAGAGGAGGGGGGCTGTCTCGTGTTTCATGTAAAAGCTGACCGGTTCCTGCGGGGGATGGTCCGCGCCCTTACCTCCACAATGCTGAAAGTGGGAAGGGGTAAGACCTCTATAGAAGGATTCCGCGGGATCATAGAAGCCCGGGATTGCACAAAGGCAAGCTTCGCGGTGCCGGCGCATGGATTGTTTCTTGTCAGAGTAGAATATCCGGAAGAAACGCTGGGAAGAGGAAATCAAAATGTACAGTTATCATAATACCCGGTTCAATTGGCGCAGGCCCTTGTGAAGGAAATATTCTGGGTATAGTGAGATCCCCGCGTTATAGAGCCGGTTTGCCTGCAAATCCCCTACGAATGCTTTTCATTTGCAATGTCCTCCACCCACAATTGAAATTGTGGGCTATGCGGGCCGTTGAGGTTCGACGAATTATTTGAAGGGCTGGCGGGTGTTATAAACATTGCGAATAGCCGGGTATGCGATTAGCCCACAATTTTAATTGTGGGAGAGGAATGCGCCCCAGTAGTGAGGATCAGGCACTCTATGCCTGTTCTCTACATTCTCCGTGCATCCTTCACGTCTTTTATTCCGGTCTGCCTGGTGTTTCTTCATTTCAGTCTGTTAGTTCTCATTTCCGTGCTAATAAGCCTAATTAACCCCTGATTTCAATGTTTCAACACCCTTTTTGGCTATGCTCCAAAAAAAACTAATCTCTGAAACGTAATACTGGCCTGCATTCCAGTTTTTTCTGGGATAAACTTTCAAAAAAGATTTGGCAGGAAAGTATTCCCGCTTATCTTTGCACCCCCGAACGATAAAAGGGAATAGCTCTTCGAAAATTTGTGACTGGACGCTGCGGGTAAATGGTTGAAGGAGAGAAGAGTAATCTTCCGATTTCATTAACAGTTTTACTGGAATGTGAATTAATGGTGTATCAAATGTGAGTAATGTTTCTGAAGAAAAATTTGGTAGTAAAAATTAACCTTCTACCTTTGCAGTCCGCCTCAAAAAACTGGGGCAGTTCTTTTACAAACAAGTTGATTTTCAGCTGGATGCTTCGAAAA
>QFQQ01000179.1 GCA_003243445.1 Citrobacter freundii | reverse complement strand
TTTATTTATTTATTATTCCTTTTATCTATTCCTCAGAATGAAGGATACTTCTAGAAGGTTCCAGTCGTTGTTCTTCACCTTGATCGTCCAATCTGTACCTGCATGCTTCCGAAAATCGTCTTCCCAGCGGATTCTTGGCCGTCCGAGTGGTCGTTTGAGGTCGGGCTTCCAAAAAGTGATCTGTGTTGACCAACGGTTGTCATTCCAGTTTGCCAGCTTCTTTGCAAATTTCCACTTTCGTCTTCTGTATTCTTGGACTACGTCTTTAAGCTTTGTCCTCCTCCGGATCAGTTCGCTTGATAGTTTATCAATCAGGCGTACTCCGAGCATTCGTCTTTCCATTTTTCGTTGGGCTATAGCCAGACGTTCCTCCGCGGCTTTTGTCAACGACCATGATTCGCATCCGTACAAAAGCGCCGGGATCACACACATATGAAAATATTTTCGTTTGAGATACATCGGAAACTTCTTGTTAGTGAGGATTGTTTTTGCCTTCTGAAAGGAATACCAACCAGAAGAGATTCGTCGTCCTACTTCTTGACCGTGTTGACGTGGTATTTGGATTTGTTGGCCCAGATAGATGAACGCCTCGACTTTTTCGATTTCCTTGCCATTGAGCTTAAGCTTGCTTCGCACTTCGGTTTCGGTTGACATCCATTTTGACTTTTCTTCGTTGATCTTGAGTCCAATGTTTTTGCACTTCTTTGCAATTTCTTGTGTCATCCATTTGAGGTCGGAGGTAGAGCGTGACATAATAACTACGTCATCTGCGTATGCTAAGTACGAGAGTTTCTGGTTGCCGATATCGACGCCTTTTGTTCCCCAGCTGATTTTGCTAAGCGCATATTGGAGGCAGAGGATGAACATTAGCGGGGATAGGCTATCTCCTTGTCTCACCCCGCGCTGGACCTCAAATGGTATGGAGTGTGCTCCAATCGTGACTGATGATGTTCCAGCCGAGTAAAGCTGCTTGACGATGCGGATGGTTTCCTTGTCGATTCCATAGAAATCAAGTGCCTCCCACATAGAATTGAGCTCCAGCGTGTCGAAAGCTTTTTTGAAGTCGATGAAACACAGATGTAGCGGAAGGTTCCACTCGTGGCTCTTCTCTATCAGCATGTTAACCGTGTGAATGTGATCACAAGTCGAGAATCGTTTCCGAAAGCCAGCTTGTTCCTTGGGTAGCTGTTCCATGACCTTGGCTTCGATCCTCCTTGCCAGCGCTTTCGTTACTATTTTGTAGGATGTGGTTAGCAATGAAATTGGACGGTAATTTCCAACGTCTAGTATGTCTCCCATCTTGTGCAGCAGAATTGTTCTGGCGTGTGCAAAATCAGCGGGAATATCGTTTTGTGCGAATGCCTTGTTTACTTTAATCGAGAAAATGTTAGCTATGAGAGGGAATGCTAGCTTCATGGCTCTAGGAGATACTCCATCGACACCAGGGGCTGAGTTGGCTTTGATAGTTCTCGCTGCTTCCACTAGCTCTAGCGTTGACAATCCGTTGATGAGGGAATCCTCCGGCGAGTAGCTGAAGGTGCCATTGGTAGAGGTGTACAACCTTGAGTAGAAGTCCCCGATACATTCTAAGACTTCTTTTGTACTTGAAACGATGGATCCGTCCGCTTTCTTGATTTGACTTAGAATGCTTCGTTTGTTCGCTAGCTCTTTCCAACCTTGCTTCATTCTTCCTCGTTGAATGGCAGTTTCCAAGACCTTCTCGCGATGTGTACATAAGTCCAGCTCCAGTGAGCATCTGTAGGCTTTACATATATTGACGTAGTTTAGAAGGTTCTGATCGCTTTTGACTCCAAAATGCAGGTCTCTTCGCATCCTTGCCAGCGCTTTTGTACGATCGGAAATTCGGCTGAGCTGTTGTTCATGATCCGTCGCTCTTTCAGCTGCTTTCTTGATACAATCCATGATTGAGGGTATATCTGTGTGTTCCGATATTGTTACCAGTTCTCGTTCTACTTCGGACCGGAACTGATCTCCGTTAAGGTATGGAGTTATAGGCCTCTTTTTGTGTGCGTGAAAGATTTTGTGCTTTACGTCTACCTCAGCACGTAGCAGTCGATGATCGCTACCAGCATTAAAGCGGACAAGAGTGTTGACGTTTTTGATCGATTCTTTTCTCGCCGACATGATATAGTCTATCTCGTTGAGAACTTTGCCGTTCGGGGACCGCCATGTCCACTTCCTCTCTTTCGGTTTCCGAAAAAAGGTGCTTGTGATGTTGATACCATTGTGTTCGCAGAACTGGCTTAACTCGGCTCCTCTCTCGTTTCTTTGACCTGTGCCATAAATCCCAACGCGGGTTTCACCATTCTCTTTGGGGCCAACGATTGCATTGAAGTCGCCCATAATGATATCGTGTGTCCATTTTCCTCTGCAGAGCGAGTCATTAAGTTGTTGTAAAAACACATCGTAGTCCTCATCTGGGTATCCTGAATGCGGAGCATGGACTTGGGTTATTCGTAAAGTGCGACCATTCCTCCATTTGAATGAAAGCTGGAATATTCGTTCGTTGATGGCGCTTGCTCCGGAGACGTATTTGTTGAGGTTCTCTCGCACGTAGAATCCGACTCCGCTTGAAGTCCTTGTCCCATCTCGTGTGCCACTGGTATAAAGAACATTCCCTGACGTGAGTGAGCAAGATCTAATCCCTTCTATCCTTGTTTCTGCCAGGCCGACAATGTCAAATTTTATAGATCGGAGAGCTTCTTCGAGGTCTGCTAGTCGTACATTAGTCTTGATTGATCGAACGTTGAAGGTGCATATTAGTAACCTTTGGGCCAGTTTTCTTGATCTTCTTGAAGTTGTAGATGGACATCGGTTCATTCTTACTTCGGCGTTTTCAACAACGTGGAAGAGAGAAAGAAAGAAGCGACCGCTCACTACGAAAGCAAAGCGAAAGTCGAGAGAGCATTTAGAAAAGATAAATAATGAATTGGGTGATTGTTTCAACCTCTTTTCGGGGCGGGAAGAGCAGTCAGAGACCAATGTCTCACGGGGGTGGCTTGAATGCGGATCCATCTAACATCACTTGAAAGAACATTCCACTGTTCCTTTGAATTACGACCATGCTTGGACTAAACACAAGATTCCAAAAGCTGAGAAGAACAACTAGAATAGCAAAATTTTTAGCTGTCTGTT
>QFQQ01000178.1 GCA_003243445.1 Citrobacter freundii | reverse complement strand
CCGGTGGATTGATGAAGTTCAGCCCGAACGGATAGTAGTCATTGCTGTCTTCCTTGAAAAGAACGCCATTCTCATCTCTCCCAAAGTTCAGCCTCGTGTTGCCAAGGTGATCTTTGTACTGGTAAATATACCTTAAATTATCATAATCGTAAAACCCCTCCGCTGTCGCAAAAAAGTTGGGCTTGGACTGTGCCTGTTGCGACGGTCCGCCCGGGCCTGCGACAACCGCCTTGTCTGCCAACTCAAACGCTTCCCTTTGACCGGCAACAGCCATATCGGCGGCCTCGGGGGTACTTTCCAATGCCGTCACGATGTCCGGCGTATAAGGTGTGGTGTAAACAAAGCCGTCGAGATACCACGTCTGGATGGTCTGCCCATTGACCGCAAAACTCTTATGGACCTTGGTCCCGTCTGCTCTGTAATTATAGGTCACAGGCTGTGTATTCTTCGTAATTACACGGGGAAGGTTCAGATAGTTATAAACAATGTTCTGCGTGATCCCCTTATCAGGCATCGTCAGCATATTCCCGTTACTGTCGTAGGTGTTGGTTCCGCCGCCGCCGGGGTAGCCGCTTGGGTTAGGCGTTGCTCCCTCATTATCCGTGATACGCTGAAGCTTGTTGCTCAGCCCGTTGTTCTCATAGTAATAAATGAGGTTGTCCACCTGGGTTGCTGTCAACCCTGTTTGTGGCCTGGCATTACGCTTCAGGGTTTTGATGTTCCCATTCACATCATAGGTCAGCTCCTCATTGTAGTGTTTGGAGTCTGTTGTCGTTGTTGCGTTAAGTGTCTTGTAATTCCCCTTCTTCAACCTGTTCAGGTCGTCATAGGTATATTCGTAACGGCTTCCGCTGTTCGAGCCGTAGGTCCAGTCCACCTCGGAGATATTGCCGTTGTATTTTTTGATTGTGGTATTGACAGGGTCGTTGTACCTGATCTTGTAGGAGAACAGTTTTCCGATGTCCAGACCTCCCGCCGTATTCAGGTTGATGCCTGTCATCCAGCCACGGATGTTGTAATTGTATTTGATGGTCTGCAATGCAGATGAGACGGAACTGAAATTCGCATCCGAGACAGTGCCTACCTTCTTGGTCTCCAGTCTTCCCAATGCATCATAGGTATTCTCCGCCAGAAGTTCCTTCGGCGTCTTGCCCTCGACCTCGTGGTAGTGCTTCGTCAGACGGTTCTGATGGTCGTATGTAAAGTCCTCTATGATATGTACCGGCAACTCAGTGGACACCTTGTTGTGCCACGTCTCGGAATGCTTAACCACACCTGCAAAGTCCAGCTTCAGTTCTGTTCTCGTCCTGCCGCCGAGATGGTTGATGCTGGTCGTCCCGATCACCCTGCCTTTTGCGTCATAATAACTGTAGTTCTTTGTCCAGTTGTCATCGTTGATATTCTTCACCATCGTCGCCAATGGCAGGGTCTTGGTGCTGATCCCCTGAGCATCAGAAGCCTCTGTGATTATACTTGCACCTTGTATGCTGTTGTTCGCGGGAAAAGGGGTCCCCGATGGATAGGTATCGTAGTAGTTGACAGACAACAGCTTCTCTATGTACACGGGGAACGCCCCGGTCTTCGTGTAGCCCACCGTAATCCCGTCCTGGGTGAAGCTGCCTGCACCCTCGGTATTGCCGGGAAAATTGTACTCTATGTAAGCCTGTATCCCCGCCCTGCTGCCTGGGTCCGTGGTGGTACCGGTGTACACCGCCCGCCCGAACATGTCATACTTTGTGAACAGCCAGCGTTTGTCCGGGCTCATGTTAGCATCCTGCGTCATCACCAGGCGGTCGGCCTTGTCATACACCATATATTCCCAGCCTTTTCCAGGCAGTTTCTTCTCCACCAACCTGTTCCTGCCGTCGTAGTTGTACTGATAGCACAGGTCGTTGATGATGGCATTGCCCCCATTCTGGGGGTCGCTGATGGTCTGTGTATTGTTGGCCCTGAACGTATTGACCGCCAAGGGTGGTATTACAAATGCCAACTGGTTATACTCGTTATACACATAATACGTATCCACATAGTTGACTGTCGTTTGTGGCGCGGCAAGACCTTGTTCCACTATATCCATGTTGCCTAACAGTTTCCTGACCAGCAAGGTCTGCCCTTCTCCATTCTTGAACTCGTAGCTCGTATTACCGTCTTCATCCGAGATCATGTTCTTGTACAGTGTGGATGCAGGGTAAAAGCCATTCACCTTGAGTTCGTAGGTATAAAAGGCGCCATTGCGGGTCTGGGTCTCTGTGGAAAAAAGCAATACGTCCGTGGCGGTATTCGTCTGGTAATCGTAATTCACAGGGTGACCCTGCCAGTCCGTACCCGGCTGGACTTGTTGCTGTATTCTATCTAATGGAGAGCTCTCCAAGACTTTTTTGGAGTAGATCCTTTCCCCTTGGTAAAATCCGGAGGCATCAGATACAGGGAACGCATTAGCCGTGTCCGAGCAGTCGGAACTTTGAGAGTAAATACCACCGTTGGTGCTGCTTGTCTGCGGTATGGGCATGTAATCCCTAACCTGCCTGCCAAAGCAGTCATAAATAATAGGTGTTACCAAGTCATTCCCGCCGGGTGTCGATTTTATCGCAATATTCTGCTTCGCCCTGCCCAATCCATCAAAATAAGTAATGCTCTGAACTTGTGGAGCATAATTATTACTTGTTGTGACAGGTGCCAGATAAGTTCTCGTGTAGATGTAATTCTCCCCACTTGCAGGGCTGTATGCTACAGGTGGATTCGTTATAACAGGATCCGGATTGTTGGGATCGTAATTTTTATACTTCGCAACGAATGCTGCACCATTGTTATAATATATATTCTTCGAATCTGCATGGAAGCCGGGAAGCATCCGTACCTCAACATTCATAACCGTCTGCGGCGGCTGATAACTATCGGTAAGATTGGTCGTCTGGGAAAAACCTAAAATACTCCAGGCCGACCCCATTAGGATAAGTATCTTCTTGTGCATAAGATGACTTTTTGTGGTTAGTTAGTTTTTTGTCTTTTCTAGTCGCTCAACCCGTTCCAACAGAGATCTGAATTGTGCATTTTCAGATTCCAATCGCCTGATCTTTTCTTCTTGCTGTCTATTCTGTTTATTCTGCTCGATCGTATACAATGTCAGCTCCTCGATCTTTTGCAGCAGCTTGATCTGGAACTCGCCAACATTCACACCGTCCTTTTCCATCTCCTTGGCCGAAGCA
>QFQQ01000177.1 GCA_003243445.1 Citrobacter freundii | reverse complement strand
TTCTCTAATGGTCGCCAGCTGCCCGGCGCGAACTTTGTAAGTATTGGTCGCCAGCTTGCGTCGTTGCAGGATAATTTCGTACCGATCGAGCCAACTGGCCATGGTGTATTCATTAGTACCTTTCAGTTGTTCGAGTAGGGCGATTGGAGTGTAATTTTTATCGATGTAGTGATTTGCTTCAATGGCCTGGGCGATCGCTTCCCTGCGCGAAATTTTCCCCAGAGATATCTCTTTTCCGTCGACGGGATTGCGCCAGGAATATGACTTCCTGGCTTTACGATAGGTCAGATTCTTAGGCAAATTAGCGTCATACTTGTCCGGCCTCGCCATCGATAATCCTCTCTATCAATCGCCCTTTTAACGGGTGTCTGCTTTGGTTTGTGTTGATCGTTTTACAATATTTATTTGGTCGGATAAAAACCGCATCCGGCCTAACGCGATACTGGGTGCCTTCCTTCTCTGGTGCTGGGTAGATATTCCCGTTTCGCGCCCATTTCCTTAGCGTTCCTATTGGTGGCGGTACTTCATATCTGAGTTCCGCCCAGCGTTCGAGTGATACAAGTTTCACTTTCACCTCGATAGCCAGCCATTACGATACGCGCAACAGCTGGCACTGGTTGATATTCAATAATCAGTTTGCGGTCAGACGTTGCCAGATTGCAGAGACGTATTTGACCTGATGTCGGGCGTCAGAAAGCGCATTGTGCATGTCGCCTTCAAACGGAATGTCGTAGCGTGGATTGATACCGACAGATTTACCCAGTTCGACCATGGTCCTTACATCCCTGTCATTCCAGAACGGAACAGCGAAGGGAGTATCTGTTAACGCGTATGCGCGGCGAAGAATGACGTTATCAAACGAGCATCCATTACCCCATAATTGAACGGTGTGACTACCGTTAGCAGAATTTTCAGCAATAAAGTCAGCCAGTAGTTCAAGAGTTTCACGCAGCCCCATGGCCTCATCAACAAGAATGGCAGAACGGGCTTCAGATGATTGTTTCAACCACCACTGAATTGTCGACGCATCCGGTTTCATGCCAAACGACATCGATGACTCTAGACTGACAACCTGGTAAAACTCGGCACCAGTGTTACCAGTTGAAGGATCGAAAAATACAGCGCCGATAGAGACTATTGGGGCATCAGGACTGTTGCCCATAGTTTCCATATCAACCATCAGGTGAGTATAAAAAGCGTTCAGGGGATCCGTATCAATATGGTGAACGGGTTCATTATTCAGGGAAGCTGACGCGTCACCAGTTGCATCAGCGCTTTTAACTGGCAAAACTGCTGCTTCGCTCTGAGACACTTCAGGATTAGCTTTGATTTCGTTGTTGTCAGTTTCTTCCATCTGCACATCGCTGGTGGTTTCCTCTGTAGTGTCTTGATGTAATTTTTCTTCGACGGCGCGCTGGCGTACCTGATCAACGACAGAAAGCGCTGGTTCCGACTGGTTCCCCATCAGGCCATCGATGGAAAACACGCCGTTGCCCATGTTGGCGATTTCTGGTTGTTCGACTACTGCGTTCTGTTCAGCTGTGACTTTCTCGTTAATCTCGTTTTCCCAGCTTTTCTCTGGCACGTGACCGGCTGCCGCCAGCGTTTCTTCTGAGGGATTTGCGTGGTCATTTTCGGTTAGATTGGCATTGATATATGCCCGCAACCGTCCGGGAAAGTTAACTAACTCGGATGACGTGCCGCGGATGAGTGCAAAGATGGCGGCGCGTGAATAGTCTAGGATGCCAGCGGTTTTGCGCAGCGCCTCAGACCATTCGCTGAACGGACTTTCTTTCTTGCTGACAATCTCTTTAGCGCGACGGTAGACCCCACCCGGGATATCGTAGATGTTGAAATCCATTGGCAAGGTGGCCAGCGCAATTTCAACATCCAGAGTGTCCAGTGTGTGGACGTAGTCGGTATTGCGATCGGTCTTATTTCCACCGCCAGCATTGGTTTTGACGTCAGTGCGTTGAATCTGCGACACACGATTGCCCTTACACCACTCTTTAACCAGCAGCCCGCGGTCAATGTGTTCAGTACTGAACCATGCCTTAAAGAACTGAATTACGGTAGACAGATCCACTCGTTTACCATCAACTGGGAAAATAGTTTTTAGCGCGCTGACAATTTTCCAGATATCTATCTCTGGCGCTTTCCTGAATGGTTCTACATTCTCGGCGGCAAGCAGCAGGTTCTGCACATAGCTGTTATCCACATCCAGCTCGAGTTCCTGAATGGTTTTCTTCTGTTCAGTATCAATATGGTAAGCATATTCTTCAGAAATAAACTGAGCTAAGAGGCGCTGGCGTAGCGGCAGAGTCGCAACGGTAATAAGCTCTGGCGTTACAGGTGGAACGGTGGGCTCATCACCCACAATTCGTGCTTTCTTATCGTTAATCCACTCCTGTACGGTTTGAGTCCGCATTTTCGGTTCCGTAATCCATTCGGTAATAAATTCCTCAAATGAAGCGACGGTATAAACCTGCTCACGGTCGAAGACTTCTTTTATTGCGTTTGCCAGGTTCCACTCGACATGAGCAGAAAGCTCTTTCGCCGCTGGCACATTTGCAACGGCCAGTAACAGGTTTTGTATATAGAGATCATTATCGTCCAGTTCCATCTGTCCGATCTCGACGTGCCGCGCTTCACTGATTTCCTTCTCTTCACCGTCATTTAACAGGTGCGCAATCAGCCGCTGAGACAGGCGCAGGCGAGATATGGGGCGGAGCAATGCTGGCGCATCGCTGGTGGGTTCATTGGCACTGGAGGTTTCAGGTTTTTGCTGGCTGGAAGCCTCCTGATTTTCATTATCAGGCTTCTGTTTCAGTTGCCACGTTTGCTGGTCTTCTGCCAGTTCGTAACGATCGCACCATGTGTCATCAAGTGTGCTTTCCTCAGGAAGATCGTCAACAACAAACCAGTTGGTGCGGACAGGTAATTGATAGTCGGCGCCACGTCCGACGGCAATACCGTTGTCTTCGAGAATATTGAGGATTTCGCGTTCTGCACGGGAATCTGATTTCGCAGAGAACCAGCAAAACAGGTTTTTTGCCTCAGTTGCTTTTGCTTTGGCTTTAATAAGATACGCATACGTTAACATTGCGTTCGGGCTCCATAGGATTGTAAGATACCCGGCAGCTGATGATCGCCGCCTAAGGTAGTGGTTATTGGTCAAAACTCGTTCCGGAAAGCTTTGGTCGGCTGACCGGGTACTTAACCCGCCTTGCGCGGGTTTTGTGCTTTATGGGGTA
>QFQQ01000176.1 GCA_003243445.1 Citrobacter freundii | reverse complement strand
TTTGAATGGGTTCATGTGCAGCTCCATCAGCAAAAGGGGATGATAAGTTTATCACCACCGACTATTTGCAACAGTGCCCCTGAAGATGCGTAGATTTACGTGCATAGCCGATTTTCATTCTTTTCTCGCTAATTAGTTATGGGGTTATTGTTATGTTGATACAGTAACGAGTTTTGTTACATGAGGGGAGTCATTTTTCGGGAGAAGTCAGGACTTTTCAAGACTGTCACAAAAACCATCGTTTTTGATACATTAATTTAACCAATAGGTTGCAGATCAAATCGCCTGTAACAGCCTTTCTGGCTGTTTGTATATAATCATGAAAAAATGGTGAGTAGAGTTTCAGGGTAACAGGGGATGCTTATGTCGGTTTTCCACAACTGGCTACTTGAGATCGCATGTGAGAATTACTTCGTCTACATCAAACGCCTTTCCGCCAACGATACCGGCGCAACAGGTGGTCACCAGGTAGGGCTTTATATCCCTTCAGGTATCGTTGAAAAACTCTTTCCGTCTATCAACCATACCCGTGAACTGAACCCTTCGGTTTTTCTCACCGCACATGTGTCATCGCATGATTGCCCTGACAGCGAAGCCCGGGCAATTTATTATAACAGCCGTCATTTTGGTAAAACCCGGAATGAAAAAAGGATTACCCGCTGGGGTAGAGGCAGCCCACTTCAGAATCCTGAAAATACAGGGGCTCTGACGCTCCTGGCTTTCAAGCTTGATGAGCAAGGGGGGGACTGTAAGGAAGTAAATATTTGGGTATGCGCCAGCACTGATGAAGAGGACGTCATTGAGACCGCTATTGGTGAAGTTATACCCGGAGCGCTTATATCCGGCCCCGCAGGACAGATTCTAGGCGGACTATCTCTACAGCAAGCGCCAGTAAATCATAAATATATTCTACCTGAAGACTGGCACCTGCGCTTTCCGTCGGGAAGTGAAATTATTCAGTATGCAGCCAGCCATTATGTGAAAAATTCCCTTGATCCGGATGAGCAACTTCTTGACCGCCGGCGCGTGGAGTACGACATATTTCTATTGGTTGAGGAACTGCATGTTCTGGATATCATCCGGAAAGGATTTGGCTCTGTGGATGAATTTATTGCGCTGGCCAATTCTGTCAGCAATCGCCGTAAATCCAGAGCCGGGAAGTCGCTGGAACTGCACCTGGAGCATCTATTCATTGAGCACGGCCTGCGACACTTTGCGACGCAGGCCATCACAGAAGGTAATAAAAAACCCGATTTCCTTTTCCCTTCCGCAGGGGCTTACCACGATACTGAGTTTCCCGTAGAAAATCTGCGCATGCTGGCAGTCAAGACTACCTGTAAGGATCGCTGGCGTCAGATACTGAATGAGGCCGATAAAATTCATCAGGTGCATCTGTTTACACTCCAAGAGGGAGTTTCTCTGGCTCAATATCGGGAGATGCGGGAGTCGGGTGTCAGATTGGTCGTGCCATCATCTCTGCACAAAAAATACCCGGAGGCGGTGAGAGCTGAGCTAATGACGCTAGGTGCGTTTATTGCTGAGCTGACAGGGCTTTACGCAGATATTCCATAGATTATCTCCCGGCATAAATACCGGGAGGAGCGATCAGATTCGTTCAACCTTGCACGAATCGGCATTAACCGCTTTCAGGATATAAGGTTCAAGCAGTTTGGCTACGGCTTCAAACACGGGCACCACTACGGAGTTACCGAACTGCCTGTACGACTGAGTGTCTGACACAGGAATGCGAAAAGGCCTGCCATCTACTTTTTCAAAACCCATAAGGCGCGCGCACTCTCGTGGAGTCAGCCTGCGGGGCCGATGCGCCTGATTTTCTTCGTTCGCGAAGTCTGTTTCACCTGTGGCCATATCCCAGCCACGGTCTATCAGAATTTCAGACCCGTCTTTGTGATAGCGAGCAGAAAGCGTACGGGCAATGCTTTCTTTATTTTCAGGATTAACGAGGCCAAAACCGAATCCGTTACCCTTAGCTGCGTGCTTTTTGGCGTAGTTATAGAGATACTCCCAGAGTTTCGGCGTCAGTATATATTTGCTGTCAACCACGGGTTCCAGCAGTTCGCCAAATGACGGACGCTGTTCCGGATAAAAACGACTAATATCGCGCAGGGTAAAGCCCTGGTGAATGTTCAGATCACGACGGAAACCGACCAAAACGATACGTTCTCGGTGCTGAGGTAAAAAGTGCTTTCCGTCGATAACTTTAGGATCGTTTTTGCCCATCTCAGCTGCATCCGCAACTTCATAGCCCAGTTCGTCGAGGGTATCCATGATGACTTTAAAGGTTTTACCCTTGTCATGGCTCTTCAGGTTTTTAACGTTTTCAAGAACAAAGATGGCAGGTTTTTTTGCGCGGATAATACGCGCCACATCGAAGAAAAGCGTTCCCTGAGCCTCACATTCGAAACCATGCGCGCGCCCGAGCGAGTTTTTCTTGCTTACGCCCGCAAGGCTGAACGGTTGACAGGGGAAACCTGCTAGAAGTACATCATGATCCGGCACATGCTCATTAATGTAAGCATAGGCATCGTTTTCAGGTACTTCAGGTTTATCACTGAGCGTGACTTCCCGAATATCGAGATTGAAAGTGTGTTCCTGAGCATCGTTAAACCAGTTAGCTTTATATGTGCGCACAGCCTCTTTATTCCATTCACTGGTAAAAACGCACTGGCCACCGATGGTTTCGAAGCCCTTCCGTATACCTCCAATCCCAGCAAACAGGTCAATAAACCGGAAGGCATAGTCAGGGTGATGTGCAGGCGCTTCCGGAAGCATTTTTCGTAGAAGTTCCTCTTCGGCTAACGTCAGCGTCTTAGGTGAGCACTTACCATTAATCCAGCGATTAAGAGTCTCGCGACTCCACTCATTTTTACCAACTTTTCTAAGCAGTTCAGCCACGTACTTCTGGTCATAGATTTCCAGCACCTGCCCGAGCAGCTTTTTATCATTTTCCTGTCGCAGTTGTTCTTCCGCTTCTGCTTTCTCAAGCAGATCCTGCGCCAGTAATTCAAATTCAGACATATTGCCTCCATTGGGTCTTATGGGTGAAACTGTATCACTCATTTGACCCAGATTGAATGTTTTTATCTGGATATTTAAACAGGTTTATTGTTAGGTAACGCACGTTGGCCACGCTGGAGCGTTTTCTGGGCCTGCTGTCGGCATTTGAGGTCGTGGTATGGATGACGGATGGCTGGCCGCTGTATGAATCCCGCCTGAAGGGAAAGCTGCACGTTATCAGCA
>QFQQ01000175.1 GCA_003243445.1 Citrobacter freundii | reverse complement strand
GTGCAACGACGCGCGCAGTTGGCTGTCGGTGCGCACCTGCGCCCAGACTTCGCGGGCCTGGGTGAGGGCGGAGGGCGCCGGCGATGCTGCATCGGGGAGTGGCTCGCCCTCGCTGCGCGCCTGCAGCGCAGCGACCAGCGCGCGCAGCCCGGTATCACGCACGGGCACGGGTGGCGCAACCACCGGCCGCTGCGCGAGGCGTTCCGCGTACGCGCGCATCAGCCCGGCGAGGCGGGCTTCCAGCAGGCGACGGGCTTCGCCCTGCTGCGTGGGCACACGCGCGGCCAACGCCAGCAGGACGTCGAAGCGCGTGGGATCCACGCGATCCGCGCCCTGTGCGCGCCACGCCTGCAACTGCGCCGCCGGTGGCAGGGCGTCACCGTCCATCGTCACCGCTGCGCTTGGCAGGGCGGGGAATGGGAGCGATCTCGACGCGACGGTTCTGCGCGCGGCCTTCTTCGCTGGTGTTGGCGCTGACCGGCTGCTCGGCACCGAACGCTGCGGCGAACACCGACGAAGACGGCACGCCTTCGTCGATCAGCGTGCGGGTGACGGTGAGCGCGCGCTGCGCGGAGAGGTCCCAGTTGTCGACGAACTTCTGGTTGCTGCCGCTGACCTGGCGGTCGTCGGTGAAGCCGCTGACCATCAGGATGTCCTCGCGCGTGCGCAGGTAGCCGGCGAGCGGCGCGGCGAGGCTCTTCAGCAGGTCGCGGCCTTCGGGCTGCAACTGGTCGGAGTTCAGCGCGAACAGTACGTTGCCGCGGATGCCGATGCGCCCGTCCACCAGCGTCACCCGACCTTCGGCCAGCGGCGCGGCGAGCGCGTCTTCCAGCGCCTTGCGCTGCTGCGCTTCCTGTTCGCGCCGGCGGGTTTCCTCGTCCAGGCGCTGGGCGAGCTGCGCCTGCACGGCGATCACGCCCACCAGCACCAGCACGAAGGCGCCCAGCAGCACCGACATCAGGTCGCCGAAGCTGGCCCAGACGGGCGCGCCGAGGTCGGCGTCGTCTCCGGTTTCCACGCTCATGCGGCTTCGGTCCCGGACAGGCGCTGCAGGTCGACGGTGATCTGGCGCTGCGCGGACAAGCTGAGGTCGACCACTTCGCGCGCCTGCGCGACGTAGTAGGCCAACTGCTCGTCGCTGCGGACCAGCGAGCGCTCCAGCGCGCCTTCGATGGCCTGCAGGCGCTCGAGCAACGCGTCGTTGGTCTGGCCGAAGCGTTCCACCACGCTGCCCAGCGCATCGCCGAGGCCGGCGACTTCGGTGGCGCCGGCGGCGACCTGCGCGGCGACGTGTTCCAGCTTGCAGGTCTCGGCCTGCACATGGTCGGTGAAGCGCGTGCCGACGCGTTCCAGCAGGTCGGCCGAGGTGGCCACCAGCGCATCGATCGCGGTGCGCTGCTCGGTGGAGGCGTGGTTCACCGCATCCAGCAAGGTCTGCAGCGTGCCCATCATCTGGGTGCGTTCTTCCAGCAGCGCGGTGTCGCGGACCATGCTGTCGGACAGCTTCTGGCGCAGTTCGGCGACCACGTCGGCGGCGGCGCGCGGCGCTTCCGAGGCGACCTGCACCAGCTGCGAGATCTCGGCGATGGTCTGCTGCGCGTGCGTCTGCGCCTGGGTGGTGATGTCGCTGGCGCTGCGCGCGAGCGCATCGCAGATCTCCTGCTGCAGGCGCGCGGCTTCGCCGGCGGTGCGTTCCCAGTCGCCACGCAGGGTGGTGCTCATCGTGGCCAGCTGCGCGGCCCACGCGGCGGGGCGCGCCTCGTCCTGCGCGGCGAGGGTCTGCTGCAGCGAGGCATGCGATGCGTCCACGGCCTGCACCAGCGCGGTGGCCTGCGTGCGGAAGTCGGCGCCGGCGGCGGCCAGCGCGTCGGTGTTGCGCGAGGCGATGCCGTCGGCCGTGCTGGCCTGCTGGGCGAGCGCCTGGGTGAAGCCTTCGGCGAGCGTGGTGGCGGTCTGCTGGAGCTGGCCGGACGCCGCATCGAGCCACGCGTTGGCGCGCTGGTCGAACTGCGCCGCCTGCTGTTCGGCATCGCCCTGCAGGCGCGCGGCGAGCGCGTCGTGCGCGTGTTGCTGGCGGGCGAGGGCGTCGTCCCACGAGGCGGCGGCCGCGGTGGTGGCGGCGCCGAAGCCGGTGGTCAGCGCGTCGAGCTGCTGCTGCACGGCGGTGGCGACGGTCTGCTGCAGGGCGGTGGTTTCGCGGGCCAGGCCGGCGAGCGTGGTTTCCATCGCCGGCTGCAGCGCGGCGCCGACCGCGCGAGCGCTGCCTTCGACGCCCGCCTGCATCGACGCGACCAGCGTCGCCGACAGCTGTGCCTGCGCGGCTTCGGTGCGGGCGTGGAAGCTTTCCTGACGCGCTGACTGCTGCGCGGCAGCGTCGGTGTTCTGTTGTTCGATGGAGGCGACCATGGCCTGCAGGCGCTCGACCAGTTCCGGCATCAGCGCGGCCTGCTGCTGCAGCAGGCGGAACGAGGTCTCGCGCTGGAACGACTGCGAATGCACGTGCAGCGAGGTGGCGATCTCGTCGTCCAGCCGCTGCGCGACCAGCACGCGCTCGCGGCGCGCGAGGGCGGACAGCAAGCCCAGCACGGCGGAGGCCGCCACGCCGGCGATCGAGGTGCCGAAGGCGAAGCCCAGGCCTTTCACTGGCGCCGCCAGCGAGCCACGGATGGCGTCGATGTCGGTGGCGCCTTCGAGCGCCAGGCCGGTGCCGCGCAGGGTGACCATCATGCCCAGCAGCGTGCCCAGCATGCCCAGCAGCACCAGCAGGCCGACCAGGTACGGCGTCAGTGCAGGCGCCGGCAGCGCGACGCGCTCGCCTTCCACGCGCAGGCGCACGGCCTGGCGAAGGCTGGCATGCATCGGCGCGAGCCAGGCCTGCAGCCCGTTGCCCGCCGGTGTGGTGTCGTCGAGCGCGTGGGCGAGGGTGGCGGTCGCCTGGCGGTAGCGAAGCAACTCCACCGCACCGGTGACATAGCAGGCCCCGATCACGAGGGTGACCACCACGCCCAGCGCGTGCGTGCCGACGTAGCCGACGCCGATCCAGCCGACGATGGCCAGGCCGGCGAGGAAGAGGGCGGTGGAGAGGTGCTGTTTCATCAAGGGCATCCAGGCATTACGAAGGCCGAAGCGCGGCGAGCAGCGCGTCGAGCGGGTGGAAACGGAGGTCGAGTTCGGCGAGCAGGGCGTCCTGCAGGTCGCGCCGGAAAAGCGCCCGCCATGCGGGGCCGGAGGCGGCCTCCGCACCGGCGCGGAGGCGGTCGAAATGGAGGCCGAGCAGGACCGGCGTGTTGGCCAGCAGGGCGTTCTCGC
>QFQQ01000174.1 GCA_003243445.1 Citrobacter freundii | reverse complement strand
AATCGGCCCAGATCCGCGAAATTTTAATCAGCGAGTCAGCTTGGGAAGAAATGACCTGCTTATTCGCACCTTCCCTAAGCGATGCCGCATTATCGATTATTGATGCTATCCCACGAGTTGGCAGTAATCCGTATCTGTTCGCCATTAAGGATAATGGAAAACCGATATCGGAACCCCGATGGGCATATGAAAAAATACTGGCACAGTGCGGTATAGACAAGAATGAAGTC
This sequence comes from Citrobacter freundii, assembly GCA_003243445.1. GTDB lineage: Bacteria > Bacteroidota > Bacteroidia > Chitinophagales > Chitinophagaceae > Terrimonas_A. The sequence goes on along the minus strand of QFQQ01000174.1, from coordinate 3,093 downwards.
TGTTTTCACACCACACGTCATTCTGTTGCCTCTTTACTGGTTTCGAGTGGTCAATTCAGCCTGTATGACGTTAAAGCCCAACTGGCGCATGCCAGTATTCAGAGTACAGAACGTTACGCGAAATTAACACCGGAACGTATGCGTCAGACAGGGCAGGGAGTGACTGACCTGCTTCTGAATACTGCGGCTACGAAGCAGATGTGACTACTTTTTAGCAAACTATAAATATGGAGAATGAGGATGCATTTAAAATGCCCACAGTGTGGCAGTTGTAATACATTGATAAGTTCAGCAGGAAAACTGCCATCAATAACCGATAATAAACGCTCTGGGTATATTAGCCTGGAGTTTTTACCTGAAATACTGAAAGAAATTATTAAGGCTATTAAAAAACTATTTGGATTCCTTGAACAGTGTGAAAGGAATAATGCGCCAGTGCTTATCTGTATGGACTGTGGGTATTATGAAAGAATTTAAATAGAAAACCAATAACTGTAAATAATAGTTATGCGGATGTATAAAAACCCCGATACGTAAATCGTATCGGGTTTTTTGTTTATGAGGATTATTCAATGAAATTTGTCTCGAACTGGCAAGACCTGCCGTCGCTCCTTCTTCCGGAGTCAGTAATGAGTCTGTTGAAAACAGAGCTGGTACTCCCATTTGAAGATGAATACTCTGCAATGAGTTTCTGGGATGAAGTCGGGGTGACATTAATATATGTCGAGCCCGATGATGTACCTGAAGATATTAAAGCGCAGGTATTAAATGTGATTCATCAGTTAATTGCAAATCCAGAATTTGTAGTCCGTCTGACAGATGACTATTACCTGATGCTTTCTGTTACGGAAGATAACGGGAACGGTATTTATCTGTTATTTCACCCCGATTGCCCTCTGAAGGGTATTGATTTATTAGTTTCTATGGCCGAATCACGCTATTAAACACAAGCAAAACCAGGAACGCAAAATGAGTAAATCAAAATTAGTTAAAAATAATGTTGAGTCAGTTTCGAAGGAGATTAAAAATGAGGCAGAGGTTATTCATGAAAATCTCAGTGCAGATGAACAAACATTATCTGATGTAAAAGACTATCAGTTGCTCATTGAAACAGGTCAGGCAGAAAAAATCAGTCCTAAGGCAAGTGGTATGCTGACATGGCAACTGGCGATATCAGAGGTGGACAATGAACTTTATCTTCGTCTGGTGGCAAATGGCTGTGGAGGGTTGTTCTCTAAGGACTGGATCTCACTTTCAAAGATTGCATCTGTTCTGGAAACACAACCTGCTACCGGCTTCTCATCCGGAGTATTCAGGCCGCTATTCAAAGGGGCAAGCGCCAACAATGCAGGTTTTCTGGCTGCAGTTTTACGCTCCCCGGATATATGTCTGCTGGAGGCACATCCAGAGAAGTTATTTACTCATGTATTATACCCGGACTGGAGGGAGCGGTTGAATAAACTTAATACGATCAGTAGCCAGGAAAAGATTACAGAGGATTAATTTATTTCCTGCACTGTTATACAACCAGAAATCACCACACACCACTATTTACTTTCTAAAGGAAAATTTATTATGCAAACCCAATATGCCTTAAAACAGGCAGGATTAACTCTGCCTGTTACTAAAGAATTTCAGCAGCATATTACTACTCTTCTGGCAAATCAGGTTTTACAAAAAATAACTGAGGCAGTGGTTATTAATTTCCGTGATCCGGACTACAGTGCAGAATCCGGGGGCTTTCATCCCGTTGAAATACGGTTTATCCGTAAGAATAATGAATGGTATTTTGATTATGTCACAGATTTTAGTTATATGGGGCGTGTCTACCCTGAGCTGGAAAAAGAAATTGATTTTTGCTGGTCGGGGAATTATGTCTTCCATTATCTGATTGGGGATATTTCACTGGCAGCAGAGAGGAATGAACTCTGGTCCCTGTGGGAGCGTAATTTTATGGAGTATCTCTCTATGGGGATTTACCGGGTAACGGTAACTGTGGAAAGTTGTTGACCCGTTATGAACAGGAAGAAAGCGGGCGGCTTTGTAATCTGCTGCATGTGGCGTGCATCACAGCATGGAGATGATGTCTCTTTTTCCTGGCTGTTCGCATAAACAAGTGCAGACACGGGGGATCTCAGATCCCTCGTGATTTTTGCCCCCTATGGTGCATTCTCCAGTAGCAGGGTGATAACGGTTAATCCATTACCCCAACGACAGTATTACACCGGTAATAAATGTTCATGAATACAGTCAGTTATGTGGGTTTTGAGGTGGGCTATGTCATCGTTGACGATAACTGAAGGTTTTACAAATGTATAAAACTCGCGGTGAAAGGATCGCAGAAAGGCTGTGCTGGATATTACTTCAACTGTATACCGGTAATACGGTATCGGTTAATGATATATGTCAGCGTTTCGCGGTCAGTCGCCGAACCGGACAGCGTGATTTGTTGAGAGTTGAAACTGTAACGGAAACTATTTCACCTGGAAGGGTAAGGCTGGCAAATTTGATAAGGGAACGAGTTAGACGAAATTTTTAATCGAATCCATATCAATTCTATAAAATATGAAACTTAACGGGAGTAAATATACACTCCCGTTATAATGCAACTTTTTTTTAACTACTCAAATGATATTAATTTAGGTGCGACAGTGTTTTTATGACATGTTAAATTCGCAAGATCAATAATATCATGAAACAATTTTATGTCGTCGTCAGTGAGCTTTACGTCTGGATCAGCTAAATCGGCACAGGTAACATTTAACCAGTGTGTTAATGAATCAATCCTGTTTGAAGTAATATATTCAGTGTGACCAATATCCCACTTCCAGTTGATCACCCGAGCAGGTCTGAATCTCACCTCCCGAACCCCAATTGGTGTTACTGACTCAACGAGAGGGTATATCGTGTTAAGTACTTTATCATGTTCACTGTAGATATTTAAATGCCCCATTTTTGAACCGTAAGCCATTTTCATTATATTCTCTGTATAACTTGTTATTGGGGGGGCTCCGGGTAATGCTGCCAACTTACTGATTTAGTGTATGATGGTGATTTTAAGGTGCTTGCGTGGCTTCCATTTCCATCAGATGT
>QFQQ01000082.1 GCA_003243445.1 Citrobacter freundii | reverse complement strand
TCTGCGCATCTGCGTGTTTTATATCTGCGTAAATCTGCGGGAACCTTACGCCATTCATAGATTTGGGTAACGATTAGCCCCAAGGGGGAGACTTACCACCCCTCAAATAAGAGAAGTCAAATCGTATTGAATACTTATATTCTATATGATTTGACTCCTCTTTTATAATGACTGTTCGAAGTCTTCCGCCGCGGCGGAGAGATTTAGAGGGGGCCCGACGCCAGGCTAACGAACAGCTTTCCTTTAACCAAACGACTTTGAATTTTAACTGTGGATGAGGAATGCGCGATCGATTAACTGTTGAAGGTATCTTTCCTACCTATAGAACACTGATATGAATCAACAAATGACCGGCATTATCAGGAGGACCCTGCGCAATTCCTTTTACCTGCAAACCTGGTAATCCATCAATACTACTCCTGAACTGAACGTCTTCACCGTAACCAATCTCAGGGAAGATCGTTCTTTCAATTTCGCAAACAACGGTTTTCCCTGTCCGAGTATTACGGGATAGGTCCATAAAAGATATTCATCTATCAACCCATCCCTGATCAATGATTGTGCAAGTTTACTGCTGCCAAAGATGATCATATCTTTTCCTGGTAATCTTTTTAAGCGGCTGATGGCAGCACCTGATTCTTCACGGATGATAGTGGAATTATACCAGCTTGTTTCTTTCAGCGTAGCAGAAAATACAATTTTCGAATGGGTGTTCATCATCTCTGCAAAGGCAATGTCATCCCTTGGAAATGCTGCATCCATGGCGATAGCAGGCCAGTATTTTGCCATCGCGTTATACGTGATCCGCCCCAGCAGAATCGTGTCAACCAATGAAAGCTGGGCAGATGCATGTCTGGCCATTTCATTGTTCCAGTGACTGAAATGCCAGTCGAGCTCGCAGTGAGGTCCTGCAATAAAACCATCCAGCGTAATATTCATTGATAAGATCAGCTTCCTCATTTCGGTGATTGCGATTGCATCGGAATTATTTGTTTGCGGGGAAATGACAGTACTGTATAGTGCACCGGATTTTATCCGAGGATCGGATCAAGATTACTGACAGGTTGTTGTAATCTTTGTGCACTCGTTAGTTTTAATTTCTTGTGATAATAGATATAAGAAAGTGCGCCCAGTGCGATCGGAATTGGCATGAAAGCCCAGTTCTGTATGGGTAGACCAGCAGCAGCGATCGACCACATTGCACCAAGCAGATCAAAGATCAAACCGGCATAAGCCCACTCTTTGATCCTTGGATAACCGGGGATCAGTATCGCGATCACACCCAGGGCTTTTGCAACACCAAGAAATGGCAACAGATAAGCAGGCAGGCTGATCTGTCTGAAACCTTCCACCGATACAGGATCTGAGATAATATTGGGAACTGCTGAACCAAGCATCAGGAAAGAAAAAAGAGCGGTGAAGATCCAGTACAGTGTTTTAGCCTTTTTCATAACGAATGTTTTAATAGTAAGGGTAATAAGCGTTTTGTTTGTCTGACAAAAGTAGAGCGGGTTTCTGAGGACGAAGGTGTGTGGATATGACTTAATAAGGGGCGGGTTGCGACACGGGGCTTGATTTTTGAACTGCATGCTGTTGGCCCGGTGTTGGATGTTCGATGGTCGATGGTCGATGCTCGAATCCGGTTCGATCAGTTTATCAGATCCGAGCCCTCGATCATCGAACATCGAACATCGACCATCGACCATCTAACATCTAACATCGAATCCGATCTTCCGCTTGTTAAATAACAAACACAAATCCCGGATTTTACTTAGATTTAGCATCCCAAAAAAAATCACTCATGAAGCGTATCTCAATCCTTGTTGCCAATGAAGCGGTGATGGCGAGCATCACTGATCCGCGTTATATGTTCACGGCAGTGAATGATTTTCTGGTAAAGGCGGGAAGGGAGCCGATGTTCAAAGTGGAACTGGTGGGCTTAACGAAAGATGTGCTGTTGAACCAGGGTTCTTTCAGTGTACATGCGGATGTGTTGATGAAGGATGTGAAGAAGACTGATCTGATCTTTGTTCCTGCATTGAGCGGAGATCTGAAAAAAACACTGGAAGCAAATGCGGAGTTCATTCCATGGATCGTTTCCCAATATGAAAAAGGCGCTGAGGTAGCGAGCTTGTGTATCGGTGCATTTCTGCTGGCAGCGACCGGTTTGCTGGATGGCAAGAAATGTTCTACGCATTGGATCTTTGCCAATGAATTCAGGGATATGTTTCCGAATGTGACACTCGTGGATGATCGCATCATCACAGAAGAACAGGGGCTTTATTCAAGCGGCGGCGCATCTTCTTACTGGAACCTGTTGTTATACCTGGTGGAGAAATATACAGACCGGCAGATCGCGATCTTTGCATCCAAGTTTTTTGCAATAGAGATCGATCGAAAAAGTCAGTCACCCTTTATCATGTTCAATGGCCAGAAGAAACACGAAGATGAACCGATCCGGAAAGCTCAGGAATATATCGAGAGTAATATTACCGAACGTATCACCATTGATGAACTCGCTACTAAATTTGCGATAGGCCGCCGTCACTTCGAAAGAAGATTTAAAAAAGCAACCAACAACACACCGGTTGAATACATGCAGCGTGTGAAGATCGAAGCCGCAAAGAAGCAATTGGAAACAAGCAATAAAAATGTATCAGAGGTAATGTATGAAGTTGGTTATTCAGACACCAAGGCATTCCGCACTGTCTTCAAAAAGATCACCGGGCTTTCACCGGTTGACTACAAAAGCAAGTACCATAAACATGCTGAAGTAGTGCTATAAGTAAAAAGTAAAAAATGATACCCGTGCTCAGAAAGTGGTTTTTACTTTTGATTTTTTACTTTTTACTTCTCCCGCAGATTGGCTCAATTTTTTCCTTTATATGTTTGGGTTTAACATTGATCAACTCTTAAACATATGATTATGCCAACAGTAAGCATAGAAACGCTGATCGTTTCAAGTCCCGCATTCAAACACGAAGGAGAGATCCCTCAGAAATATACCTGCGAAGGCGAGGAAATAAATCCCCCGTTGCAGATCAATGAAATTCCACATGGCACCCAGGCGCTTGCATTGATCATGGAAGATCCTGATGCTCCCGGTGGGACGTTTGTACATTGGGTGGTTTGGAATATTCCGCCGGATGATCATCAGATCCATGAGAATTCAAATCCCGGTATAAGCGGTATGAACAGTGGTGGCAAAACCGGTTATCATGGTCCATGTCCGCCAAGCGGCTCACACCGTTATTACTTCCATGTGTACGCGCTCGACCGGGAGATCACACTTGCGCCCGGCGAAAGCAAACATGCACTCATACAGGAAATGGAAAAACATACGCTCGCAAAAGGCAGCCTGATGGGCACTTATCAGAAAACCGGTGCAAAGCAGTAGAACTGTTCTGCAAAACCGGACATACTGTAACAAAACCGGACGATCATTTTTATAGTAAATCGTTATAACCAATTGATAACCGGTCAGATAGTGGTTTGGTATGCTTTTGTGTCCATCAGCATAGCAAAATAACCACACATGTTCCGTAATTATCTCAAGATCGCATTACGCCACCTTTTAAAGAATAAAGCCAACTCATGGATCAATATTGCCGGCCTGGCAACGGGTCTTGCCGTTGTATTACTGATAGGATTATGGATAGATGATGAACTGAGTTATGATCATTATCACCGTAATCATAATAAGATCGTCCAGGCTTATCAGCAGCAAAATAACAACGGAAAGATCCGGACTTCAACTGCCATTCCTTATCCGATCGGTGCTGAATTGCGGAAAACATATGGAAGCGATTTCAAGTACGTTGTAATGTCTTCATGGGTGTGGGATCATATCCTTTCTTATGAAAACAAAACGGTCGTTGAAAGCGGATCATACATGGAAAGCGATGCGCCAAAAATGCTCAGCCTTTCCATAAAAGCCGGTACGCAGAACGGACTGAGTGATCCCTCTTCCATTATGCTGTCGCAAACAGCGGCAAAAGGATTATTTGGTAATGATGATCCCCTTGGTAAGATTGTTAAACTCGATAATAAACTCCCGCTGAAGGTTACCGGGGTTTATGAAGACCTTCCTTATAATACAACACTGAGTGATATTTCATTTGTCGTCCCCTGGGATTTATATCCTATGGCTGAAGACTGGATCAAGGGGTCTATGACCAACTGGTCCAACAATTCTTTTCAGCTCTATGCTCAATTGGCGGATAATGCCGATCCGGGAAAAGTTGCAGCACGCATCCGCGATGTAAAATTGAAACAGCTTGGCCCTGATGAGAAAAAGTACAGTCCCGCCATTCTTCTCCTGCCAATGAATGACTGGCACCTGCGTTCGCAATTCAAGAACGGGATACAAACCGGCGGACGCGTCCGTTTTGTATGGATGTTTGGTATTATCGGTGGATTTGTGTTATTACTGGCCTGTATCAATTTCATGAACCTCAGTACGGCAAGAAGTGAGAAACGGGCAAAGGAAGTTGGCATCCGTAAGTCGATCGGATCGCTGAGAACGCAACTCATCACGCAGTTTTTGGGAGAGTCGCTGGTGGTATCATTTATCTCGATGTTCCTTGCGATACTCCTGGCGCAAGCGGCGCTGCCATTCTTTAATGATGTTGCCGATAAAAAAATGGTGATTCCCTGGAGCAGTGTTTATTTCTGGATGATCGCTATTGGCGTTGCACTGATCACGGGTATGCTGGCGGGAAGTTATCCCGCGCTTTATCTTTCTTCTTTCAAACCGATCAAGGTGCTGAAAGGTACATGGCGAGCAGGAAGGTATGCGGCTATGCCAAGGAAAGTACTGGTGGTATTGCAGTTTTCCGTATCGATCATTCTTATTATCGGAACGATCGTTGTGTTCAGGCAAATACAATTTGCAAAAGACCGGCCGGTCGGCTATAACCAGGACCGGCTGCTGATCCTTCCGACGATGACCCCGGATCTCAACCAGCATTTTGATGTTGTATATGATGAGTTAAAAAAGAATGGAACCATTTCTTCAATGGCAGCTTCAGGCAGCAAGGCCACTGAGGTGAACAGTAACGGCAGCGGTTTTGACTGGGAAGGAAAAGATCCAAACATGGCGGAAAGTTTCGCGGTGATCGGCGTAACGACGGAGTATGGTAAGACCGTCGATTGGCAGTTGACACAGGGACGCGATTTTTCTAAAAACATGCTTACTGATTCAAATGCCGTTATTATGAACGAAACGGCTGTAACATATATGGGATTGAAAGACCCTGTCGGCAAAACCATTCGCTGGGATGACAGGCGTTATACAATCGTTGGAGTTATAAAAGATATGCTGATGCAATCGCCTTATGAGCCGGTGAAACAGACTTTCTATTTTATCGATCGCGATCCGGGAGAGTATTTGCATCTGCGTTTGAATCCCGGTATTTCCACGAAAGATGCATTAGCAAATATCGAAGCCGTCAGCAAAAAATATTCACCGGCTGCACCGTTCAATTATTTATTTGTGGATGACGAATACGGTCGAAAGTTTGCTTCGGAAGAGCGCATTGGAAAGCTTGCCGGTTTCTTTACCATTCTTGCGATCTTTATCTGTTGTCTCGGTTTATTTGGTATGGCTTCGTTTATGGCAGAGCAAAGGGTGAAGGAGATCGGCGTACGGAAGGTATTGGGCGCTTCCGTGTTTGGTCTGTGGCAGTTATTATCGAGAGACTTTGTGGTGCTGGTATTAATATCGATCCTGATCGCTACACCTGTCGGCTATTATTTTATGAAGAACTGGCTGGAAGATTTTAATTATAAAACCTCTTTATCAATCTGGATATTTTTGGCAGCCGGAGCTGGCGCGCTTGCGATCACCATATTAACGGTCAGTTATCAATCCATCAAAGCCGCAATGGCCAATCCGGTAAAGAGCTTAAAAGTGGAGTAGGGTGATATCAATAGACAATACATAAGTTTAGGACATTCATTAATTGCTACGCGGATCATGCAAATAACTACCGGTGACGGGACGTGATTTGTTTGATCCGCGTAATTTGTATGTATGAAATATTTCACGTTTCTTGTTCCGTCCTGATTTAACACAAAGGTCATTTCGGTTGTTCCCGCAAATGGTGCTCCATTCAGGTTTTTAACTGTAGAAGAAAACAGCAGGGTTACAATCAGTAGTTATGAGTAGCGTTTTAGCTAAAAGAGGGATGATGAAAAAATGGGTGATCAGTTCAACAATCATTGGTATTCTGTTTTTACTTTATGCAATAGCCGCGGCGGGTGCAGGTCATGGGTCGCTGGTACCTGCAACTATATTGACGCCGTTCATCGGCATTCTTTTGAATGGCGGTATTGGGTCTGACGTGGAAATCCTGCTGCTGTACATTGTCCCCTCGATCACTTTGTATTCCGTGTATGGCTGGTTGATCTGGAAATTCAGCGAAAAAAGAGCTTTTGTAATTGTGGCAATATTGGTTTTTCACGGGTTATTGGTTTGGGGAAGTTGCTGGCTACAGGTGAGTAAATAAGGATCAGGAAGGTTTTTCATTATCGTCCAATGGTTGACTACCAGCGGCAGCCTGTTCATGCAGTTTGATCTCCTTTTCCATTTCCTGCTCGAGCTCTTCAACACTTGGCATCACTGTTTTGATCTCAGCAGGCAGGTCTTTCATCAACTCAAATGTTGAAACTCCCAGTGGTGAATTGATATTTTTCAGGGAAAATTTTACCATTGTCTGGTTGGAGCTCTTACATAATAGAACGCCTATTGTTGGCTTATGATGATCGCATTTGATCTCTTCATCAACAACAGCGGTATAGAAATTTAATTTTCCCGCATATTCAGGTTTGAATGGGGTTATTTTCAGTTCAAAGACCACAAAGCAATTGAGCAGGTAGTGAAAGAAGAGCATATCCAGGTATATGTCTTCATCACCAACGCGAACCCTGTGTTGATTACCAACGTATGCAAAGCCGCGACCCAATTCCAGGATAAAGTTTTTCATATGCTGGATCAGCGATTTTTCCAGTTCTGCTTCGCGTTGATTTTCGCTTGCCTGGATAAAATCAAAGACGTAAGGATTCTTAAATATTTCCTGCGCAAGATCAGATTGAGCTTTGGGTAAGACCTGGCTGAAATTGGTGATGGCGGTTCCCTGTCTTTCAAATAAGCCTAAACGTATTTGTTGTAATAAAGTATTTCTGCTCCAACCGTTTTCGGCTGCTTGCTGAATGTAAAACTGGCGTACCTCCAATGAAGTTGTTTTGTCTAGAATTATTTGGTGATGTGACCAAGGCAATTGGGCAGCAGCCTGCTGCCTAATTTTAATTATTTGATTGTCAATGTGATGTTGCTCAGTGGTGGATTGAAGTCGTATTCCGAAATCCGGATAGGCGCCAGCAAATGTCTGCATATACCGGAAATTTCTCGGTGATAAACCTTTCATGGTAGGGAACTCTGTTTTCAAATCCGCAATTAATTTATTAATCACTTTTGCTCCCCAGCCTTGCAGTCTTTTTTGCGTAATTATTGTGTTACCTATTTCCCAATAGGTAAGCAGCATTTCATTGTTAACAGCCAATAATGCTCGCTGTCTCGCGTGCTGAATCTTTGTTTTTAGATCCTTTAAAACGTCAATATAGTTATGCCCTTTCATGGTTTTATTTTAAAATAAAGCTATGAACACCATCAAAACTGGCAGCGTTGTTTTAACGGATCAACAACGCTTTTTTCATGTTATTCAAATGGTGTTTTTATCTATAATAGATGACTCTTTTCTTATGTAAAATGTTTTTTCACCGGGAAGCGATATTTTCTTCTTATACGCATTCCGTTGCTCTTCGTTCAACTTATATTTGAATAAATTTTTCATGACCACTTACCGTTTTATAAAAGAGCCAACCGGCTGGTATGTTGATCTTCCCGAATTCATTGCGCAGGGAGGAACGAAAGATGCCTTGCAAATGGTGGAAGGTGCTGATGTGATGCTCGATATCATTGCTGATGGAAAAGATTCAGTTTTACTGGATATCGATCTTAATCCTTTTCCGGCAGCGGTGAAGCTTACACTTACAGAAAAATGCGACCCCTATATAGGAGGAGGTTATTATCTTATGAATGAGTGGGACGGCAGGAAATTAAATCTTACCATGTGGTTATGTGCGGTTACAGAATGGGTTTTTGGAGATCTGCCCGCGGTTATTTTTATCCGGGAGAATAAAAATACTTCCGCAGTTTGATCCCTGCATGATCTGTGAATCCGGGCGATCGTAATTGACTGCTTTAAATAAATCCTCACAGCCGACGATTTTGCATTTCACATGAATTATTTTTAATCCTGTTGATACAAATATTACCAGGCTTTTTATTAAATACCAACTATGTTAAAAAACATTTTCCTGTTCATCTGTCTCACTTTTTCTGCCATACTTAACGCGCAGAATCGCGGCTTATATGAGAAATTTCAATTCATACAAAATGGAGACACACTGCCTTACCGGATTCTTCTCCCGGAAAATTATGATTCATCAAAAGCCTATCCACTCGTATTATTTCTGCATGGAAGGGGCGAAAGCGGGAACGATAATGAAAAGCAATTATCGCTTGGAAGTGCTTTGTTTCTGCGCGACAGTATAAGACAAAAATATCCCGCGATTGTCGTGTTCCCCCAATGTGCCGCCAACAGCTATTGGAGTAATGTGCATACGGTCGCCGATGCAAAAGGTCACCGCACATTCTATTTTGTACCTGATGGAGAAGCTTCCTCATCCATGAAGCTGTTATTGTCATTCACATCAAATCTGGAAGTGCGGTACAAGATCAGGAAAGACCAGATCTATGTAATGGGATTGAGCATGGGAGGAATGGGAACCTTTGAAATAGTCAGACGGAAACCCGGGTATTTTGCTGCGGCAGTAGCGATCTGCGGCGGAGCAGATCCTGCAACCGCATTGGCGATGAAAAAGACAAAATGGTGGATCTTTCATGGCGGAAAGGACGATGTTGTATCACCTGAATTCTCTGAAAAAATGCAGGCAGCTTTGAAAAAGGCGGGCGCAACGGTGAGATATACGGTATATCCGGAGGCGAATCATAACAGCTGGGATGCGGCGTTTAAAGAGCCTGAGCTGTTGAAGTGGATGTTTTCGGTACACAGATTTTAAGGCGCGGGTTACGCGAATTGATTGTCTTGTAATTGAGAAACCGGGATAATATTTAAATCAAAGGTCTAGCTACCAAAGCGGATATTTTCGCAAACGCCGTAATGCTGATTTTCAGGCAAGGATTACGCGGGTTGACGCCGCTATCAGACGGCAATTCGCGTAATCCGCGTATCAAAATCCGTGTAATTGAACTTCTGGACAAACCAAGGTTGAACATTTAAACAAAGTTTCAACTCTCCCCTCTGTCGAACTTTGTTTCATCAAAAGCAATAAAGATGAAAACAATCGACAAGATCTATATCAATGGTGAATTTGTAACCCCGCATGGAACGGAGGAATTTGATCTCATCAATCCAACGACTAACGAACTTATCGGGCGGGTCATTCTTGGTGACGAAGAAGATACCCGCCTTGCTATCGCGGCCGCAACAAAAGCTTTCCCCCTTTTTTCAAAAACAACAAAAGAGCAACGTATTGCTTATCTGGAGCAGATGCGTAACGCTGTCAGAAAAAGATCGGCTGAACTGACAGATATCATGGTAAAAGAATATGGCGGTACGCGCCGGTTCTGCGAAATGAGTACGCAGAATTGCCTTGATGCCATACAGGCTGTGATAGATGCGCTGTGCGATTTTGATTTCATCAAAACGGCTGGCAAAACCGAAGTACATCTTCAGCCGGTTGGTGTAACGGCGATCATCACGCCATGGAATGCGAGCAACAGTTTTATCTGTAATAAACTTGCAACAGCTATTGCGGCTGGTTGTACTGCCGTCATCAAACCCAGCGAGATGAGTGCATCACAAACAGCGGTGTTGCTGGAGAGTTTGCACGAAGCAGGTCTGCCTGTGGGCGTATTTAATATTGTGAACGGCCGGGGAGATGTGGTCGGCGAAACGCTCACTAGCCATCCTGCAATTGCAAAGATCTCGTTTACCGGATCCACCGCTGTTGGTAAAATGATCGCGCGAAACGCGGTCGATACAATGAAACGCGTGACATTGGAACTGGGTGGAAAATCGCCAAATATTCTTCTTGATGACGTTGATCTGGCTAAAGCCATTCCGCTTGCTTTAACCGCGGCATTTATGAATAGCGGACAGGCATGCGTGGCGGGAACACGGCTGCTTGTACCGGATAATAAAATTGACGAAGTGAAGTCGCTACTCTCTTCTTCTATTGCGCATATCAAGGTCGGAGATCCCGATGCCACAGATACAGCCGTTGGCCCCCTGGTCAGCAGGAAACAGTATGAACGTGTGCAGGAATATATCCGTATCGGACAACAGGAAGGTGCTGAGTTGCTGGTTGGTGGAGAAGGTCATCCGGAAGGATTGGAAAAGGGAAATTTTGTAAAGCCAACTGTGTTTGTAAATGTCAGCAATAAAATGCGCATTGCCCGGGAGGAGATTTTCGGCCCTGTTTTATCAGTGATCACGTATAAAACAGAAGAGGAGGCGATCGCTATTGCGAATGATACGGATTACGGATTGCAGGCCTATGTAAGTTCTGCTGATAAGGAGAGGGCGCATCGTGTGGCAAACCAGATCACCGCCGGAAGGGTGCTGGTAAATGGTTTGTTCCATGATCCGCAGGCGCCATTCGGCGGATTCAAGCAATCGGGCATCGGCCGCGAATATGGTGTATACGGGCTGGAAGCTTACCTGGAACCCAAAGCGATCCTGCAATGATAGTTGAGGTGTTGGTTATACCGGGGGATACAGGAGGTTTAACCACACCATTATTATTGATCAAAACCGCGTGGAATTTGAAAAGCATTATTACTTTATTTTTGAATCATATAACCGGCATGAACACAGATCAGGCAATACCGATTCAATATTCCTGTTATTTTTCCCGGAGCAGGGAAGGGGAACAGTTTGTTCCGGAACATGTGATCAGTTATGTTGTGTCAGGCACGATTACGATGAATGATGGAACTTCTTCATTTACATTCACAGAAGGCGATGTGTATTTCTGCCGCCGTGGTCAACTGGCAAAATATATGAAGGAGGTGGGTGAATCAGGCGAGTTCAGATCAGTGTCGATCTTTTTTGACCAGGAAATGCTCCGCAACTTCAGTGCAGAATATGGTTATGTTTCCAAAAAACACCAAACGGATTTTGTTGTGAAGAAACTGCTTCCGGCAAAAGTGATGGCTTCTTATATGGACTCGCTGCGCGCGTACGAGCAGCTTTTTGCTTCAGGCGAAGGAAAGCAATTGCTGGAAGTAAAAAGAAAAGAAGCGATCCTTTTACTGATACAAACATACCCTGATCTGAAAGATGTGATCTTTGACTTTTCCGAACCAGGTAAAATAGACCTGGAGGCTTTCATGAATCAGCATTATCATTTCAATGTTGGTCTTAACCGGTTTGCTTATCTGACGGGAAGAAGTCTTTCTACTTTCAAACGTGATTTTGAAAAGATCTTTCAAACCACGCCAAGCCGGTGGTTATTACTCCGGCGTTTACAGGAAGCGTATTATCTGTTAAAGGAAAAGAAGAAACCCGTTTCCGATGTTTACCTCGAGTTGGGTTTTGAGGATCTCTCTCATTTTTCCTATGCCTTCAAAAAGCAGTACGGCGTAGCACCTTCACAAGTATCATCTCAATAAATTATTGGACTGGTGTTTACGGAAAACGGGATGTACATTTGTGTAAACCCGGACTTATGTCAGACCACCATAAACGCCGAACGATTGAATCATCTATCAGTATTCCCGCAGCGCCGGAGAACATCTGGGAGAACATTACAAATGTGCGTATCGAACAATTTTCCGATCCGTTTATTTTCCGCCTGCTGGGAATTCCTAAACCATTGAAAGCCGAGTTGATCGCGGAAGGTGTTGGCGGTAGCCGCATCGCGTATTTCAGCTCGGGCAAACGATTTGTACAAAAGATCCTCACATGGGATCCATTAAAAGAATATCGTTTTTCATTCAATCCTGAAAAAGGATTCCGTGTTGGGTACCTGTTCGAGTTATCGTCTGGCGTATTCCAGATCCTGGAGGGCGCGTATTATCTTCAAACAAATGATGGTTCCACAAATTTAAAACTGGTGACCAATTACAGCCTGCATAGGAATATTGACTGGTTACTTCGCTGGCCAGTGAAACTTATACTGAATATTTTCCAGCGTTACCTTCTTGTATCGATCAAAAGAAATTCCTGCAATGGCCGCCATTAAGTTTTCTGAATCCATCATCATCAGCAAAAATGCGGCGATCGTTTTTGCCTTCACACAGGATTACAAAAAGCGGCTGACCTGGGATACGTTTTTGAAAAAGGCAGACCTGATTGACGGCGCAGCAGAAGCCGGCAAAGGTGTGAAAGCATATTGTGTTGCAAAAAATGGTTTGGGAATGGTAACGGAGTATGTTACGTTCAACCCACCAAAAGCCACCGCAATAAAAATGACAAAAGGTCCTTTCGTATTTAAAAGTTTTCTTGGATCATGGAATTTCAAAAAGGTGGATGAGGAGCATACGGAAGTGATCTTTCTCTATTCGTTTGAACTGAGATTCCCATTTAGTTTGTTTTCATTTTTTGCAACAAAGAACTTACAATCGAATGTGCGGCAGAGATTGAAAGATCTGAAAGGGAATTTGGAGAAAGATTACCAGTGAATGCTGCGGGAGCATAGGGTTTGAGCGTGAAGACCTGGTAGGATGACAATTCAACCTCGTGTTTGAAAATAGGATGGCAGGAAGTATCTTACATTCACCAAACTAAACCATCATGTCTCCCCATTCATTATTTGTTATTGTTCTGCGGATCATCGGCATTCTAACAGTTAAGACAACGCTGCTTGCAATCGGACAGACATTGACAACTATCTTTGTAATGACGCAATTATCCCGCGAAACTTTTTTCCTTACAAATATTTTTCCCAGTATAGTCGTCATCGTTATCTACATCCTGGTAAGCTGGGCGCTGATCTTCAGAACAAGCTATATTGTTGAGCGGTTCAAACTTTCCAATGATATTGCGCCGGTCCTTCAATTCAAATTGGATGTGCGGGATTCGCTGAGGATTGCGCTTATAGTAGCCGCAGCTGTATTGCTTGTTAAAGAATTGCCTGGCTTTATTGCCAATCTGGCCCGCATGTTTGAGCGGTCTCCACAGGAAATGTACGGAACGGCAAACGCCCATTCGTGGACGCCGGTATTCATTTCGGGAACTCAGGTAGTTATTGCTCTACTAATGATCGGCGAACGCAAAAGGATCCTTGACATGCTGTTAGACGATCCAATTAATAATCCTACAGATGATCCTGAACCGCCAGCAGGCGCAGAAGAAAACAAGGATCTTTTCCCGGAACAATCCTGACTCAGCTTTCGCTTTCTATAAAAGGCTTTCATGAAGGTTTAGATAAGACCGGTCAATCTATTTTTTATCCGGATAAAAAGACCAGGTTGTTTACTTAAACCAGTTTAAGTTTTTCGAAAAAAAATTTTCTTCACTTTGCCCCGTGATCGCGAAGCGGATATCGCTTGCATAACCGGGTTTCCTGATGTTGATTCATACACAGAAATTGCGGTTTCAGCCTTGCAAACGCTTCTGACTTATAATTTTTATTCACTCAGTAAATAAAGTTCGGCCGGAATTTCATCAGCATTTCGGTATAAAACTCATCAATCTATGAGTTCAGCGGCTGGCGTGATAGAAGTGAACAACTGATGGGTTCATCGAAATAAATCAATAAAAAATCAATTATTTATTATGAAAATCGTTGTTATCGGAGGCACTGGCCTCATAGGAAGCAAGGTCGTCAGCAGGTTGCGTCAACTGGGTCATGACGTGGTCGTGGGGTCTCCGCAAACAGGAGTCAATACACTTACGGGTGAAGGCCTTGCCAAGGCACTTGCTGATACAGATATTGTCATTGATCTCGCGAACTCACCTTCTTTTGAAGACAGGGCGGTAATGGATTTCTTTGAGAAGTCAGGGAAGAATCTACTGGCGGCGGGGACGAATGCCGGGGTAAAACATCATGTGGCATTGTCAGTTGTGGGTACGGACAGGCTACAGCAAAGTGCTTATTTCCGGGCAAAACAAAAACAGGAGGAACTGATTGTGAAGTCCGCAATTCCTTACACTATTATTCATTCAACACAGTTCATGGAATTTCTGGGAGGGATCGTTGCTTCCGCACATGAGGGTGACGCGATCCGCCTTTCCAATGCAAAGATCCAGCCGATCGCGGCCGATGATGTGGCGGCGTTTGTGGTGGAGTTTCTTCTCGGTGATCCTGTGAATGGGATCGTGGAAATTGGGGGCCCTGAACGTTTCGGGCTGGCCGACCTCGTGCGGTTATATTTGAGCAGGAAGGCAGATAAGCGTGATGTGATCACTGATGAAACCGCCCTGTATTTTGGCGCACACCTGGATGATCTTACACTGATTCCGGATAATGACGCGAAGACAGGCAGAATTAATTTTGATACATGGATGACAGCTCAATTACAAAAGGCCTGATTGAAATCCAATCAACACAGGTTCCAAACCCCTGAGAAAAAACATCCATTATGCATGTTGGCCGTTCATACAGCTTGAAAGAATTTATCATCTGGACAAGAAGAAGAACCTACAAACTTCTGTTACTGGGTACAATACCAGTGATAGTTTATGAAGTAATCGGCTGGAAATGGGTGAGTATCCCCTGGACAGTCGTTGCGTTGCTGGGAACGGCCACTGCATTTATCATTGGTTTTAAAAATACGCAATCATATAACCGCACTGCTGATGCTCATCAGGTTTGGACAACCATCATCACCAGCAGCAGGAGCTGGGCAATTATGTGCCGGGATTTTATTGCAGATGAAGTGGTGATGCGTCAGTTGATCAACCGGCATATAGCCTGGTTGACTGCTTTAAGATTTCAATTGAGAGAAGAACGGATCTGGGAAACAACGAATAAAAGACACAATGTGGAATATGGTCAGATCTATTCGATACCGGAAAAACATTCCTCAATGATGGCAGAGCTGCATAAATATGTATCTGGTGAAGAGCTGAGAGATATTGCTGGCAAAAGCAATATTCCCACACAATTGCTGAGCATACAAAGCAAAAAGCTTTCGGATTACTTTAAAGATGATCCTTCGGCCATGTCAAAATACCTGGAACTGGTCAAATCTGTGAAAGAGTTTTACGGGCTGCAGGGAAGAGCAGAACGGATCAAGGACACGCCTTATCCGAGGCAATATGCCATCATCAATACATTCTTTGTAAAGTTATTCTGCCTTTTACTGCCTTATGGCATGCTAAAGGAATTTGACGCACTGAACAGTATCGCAGAGGGGTTTATGAATGGCTATATGATCTGGCTGGTCATTCCTTTCAGCATCATCATTTCATGGATGTACACCTCGCTGGAGCAGGTGGGAGAGAGTACAGAAAACCCGTTTGAAGGCGGTGCGAATGACGTACCGATCTCACAATTATCAAGGATGATAGAGATAGAAATGCTGGAGATCATTGAAGAACCCGATCTTCCGGAAATGATCGGCGTAAAAAATAATATCGCTGTCTGATCTGTCAACAATACTAACAACCAAAAATACCACAGTATGGAAAATTCGGCATTTCAAGCTGATCCCAATAATAAGGACAGTGAGTACACGCCTGATCTTAACTTTTACCGGCCGGATCTGCATGACCTTAGTGAAGGAAGTGAATCTCTTGATGAGTCATTGCGCATGAAAGAACAACCTCTTATGGGTTCAGGATCTGAAAACGAAACCGAAGAAAATCAATAGCCATTTCTTATAACCGTTAAAAAATGAAAATTACATGCAGGATTTCTTTCAGCGATCCATCGTAAGCTGAAAAGTGGAAGCCCGGCACCACCCTATCATCGGCTATGGAGCGGTCTTTGAAGTACGAATGGCGCTACCTGCGGCATGATCCGTAATGACAAAAGGTTGCCTTTTGAAAGAAGGCAACCTTTTAGTTTTTTATGTTGTGTGAAGTGGTGGCAACTGATTCCGGAAAGAATGCAATACTTCAAATCATTTTATGTTTATTACATAAAATATTGGCGACGGAAAATAATTTTGAGATTCTTCAACTTCGCCCGGCATCTGACCCTGCTCAATTCAAGTTATTTGTGGTGATTGTTTTGATGAACACCTTCTTTCCGGTCTTTGCAGATCTTTTCGCTGCATCAAGGATCATCAGGACGCTCATGTTTATACCGGGTGAATACAGGTCATCAGCGGACGAATTTGCTTTTCCATAGATAACATCGCGGAGATAGAGAAACGGATCTTCGTAAACGGCAATGTCTTTACTGGTTACAGATCGTAGCTCAGGATTTGATGTGTGGCTAAGTTTGATCGTGTTTTTATCGGGCGCAAATACATATCCTTTATCTCCATAGATCTCCATGTCCTTCCGGCTGTATGGCCAGTTCCATGATGCCTGAATGATGCATTGTGCATCGGGATAATCAAGGATGATGGTTGCGTCATCATCTACTTTTGGATAAACGGATGGTTTGAATTGGCGGGTCACGGCTGTAACAGCGTTGGGGACCCTGCCGTTCATTAAGTATGTCATCAGATTGGCGCCATAGCAACCAAAATCGGTAATAGCTCCGCCGCCATTCAGGACCGGATCAGTCAGCCATGCAAGGAATTCCGGAGAGCAGCCAATTTCCTTTGGACCCTGATGACCATCGTGAATAACAACTTTGCGGACGGTGCCGGCATAAGCACTGTCTTTTACCAATTGAAATGATTTTGCCACACTGGGGTACCAGCTCGTTTCAAAATTCGTGAGCAGTTTGATCGAATATTTTTTCGCCAGTCTCATCATTTTCGTTCCATGTTCCAGGCTGACAGCCATTGGTTTTTCCACCATCACATGAATACCTCTTGGAGCTGCGGCTTCCACAACAGACAGGTGGCTGAATACAGAACCAAAGCCGAGGACGGCCTGTGGTTTCACTTCATCCAGCATTTTATTAAGATCAGCATAGATCAGCTTTGTTGAGAATCCATACTTTTTGGCATAAGCGTTTGCAAGCGCTGTATCCGCAGAATACACACCGGCGAGTTCGATATCGGTTGTGTCCTTTCTGCCGAGTATCCAGCCGACATGGCCATGATCGATACCGGCAACGGCGACACGCAGTTTTTGGGCGTCGATCGTTATCGTGAAAAAAATGAAAGCAAGCAATAAAAGAATGCGCATAAAAAAAGTTTTATTCGGTCTTTTGGTTAAAGAATATTCTCATTCCTTCTTCCCGTCTTACCAGTTTGATTTTTACCGGTAAGACGGGAGGGGCGGGAAGGAATACAGGTCAACTATCGTTAACCTTTCAACAAGGTGGCTTTTTACGGTACACCAAATATAAGTTGTACTTTTCTATCAGGTAAAACATCGTCGATTGCCCGCCCGCCCGGGGTGATATTTACAGAAGGTCCTACTGGGGGTTAAAGATCAATGCAGGTGCAAAACCCAACGTGCTGAATTTAATTTCGGGCAGGTGATGAGACTGATCATCCATTCACAGCCTGAAAAACTGACGGTTCATTCGGTAAAAACTACAATTGATCTTTCAGAAAATGCAAAAGCGAACCGATTGCTTAGCATTGTAAAAATATCGCTGATGAAATCAATGCTGTTCCTGCTCTTAATATGCGGTTACGCTGTTAATGCGCAAAAAACTCCTGAAGCTAAGAAGTATAATATCGTTGTATCGCTTGATTCTTCATTAAAGGGACCTTACACGGGTACGCTCCGTTTATATACACAAAAAGATACTTCCCGCGGTTTTGGTGGTGAACATTCTCTGGAAGAGCCGGCGTTTTCAATACCGGTCAAAAACTGGAAAACTGGTGAATCAAAGTTCTTTGACGGAGCTGCACATCCGCAGTATGCAAAGTTGCAGGACGTAAAGCCGGGTTATTACAAGATGATCGCGATTCTTGATACCAATACAACAGAGCGCGGCAATAATGCTTATGGAAATCTCTATACACGCCGGGAAGGGCTACTGCATGTGACTGATTCCGGCGCCTCCGGGCAGTTGGTCCTCAGTAATGTTTTTCCTCAACGGCCATTTCCTTCGTCTGATTCAATCAAGGAAGTGGTGCTGGCTTCTCCGCTGCTGGCTTCTTTCAGAAAGACGGCGATCTTTCACAAGGCAGGAGTTTATCTTCCTCCGTCTTATTTTACGAAGCCGCAACAGGAGTTTCCGGTAGTGTATGTGATCCCGGGCTGGGGTGGTGTGCATCAGCAGGTAGCTTCCGGGAATGCGCGCAAATTATATGGTGTAGGATCAGGTGATGAAAAGATCTATGTGTTTTTGAATCCGGAAGTGCAAACGCCTTACGGTCTTCATGCGTACGTTGATTCCCGCGTGAACGGTCCCTGGGGCACGGCGCTGATCCGGGAATTGATGCCTTATATTCAGCAGACATTTCGCGCAAGCAAGGATCCGAAACTGACATTTATCATGGGGCAAAGCAGTGGAGGTTATGGCGCATTATGGCTGGCCCTGCATTTTCCTTCATCGTTTGGCGGCGCATGGATCACGGCTCCGGACCCGGTTGATTTTTCCAATTTTGTTGGTATTGATATTTATAAAGACAACAATGCATTCGTGGATGCTCAGGGTAAAGAACGAGGAATTTATATTATAAACGGAACGCCGCAGTCATCGATCCGCGAGGGTTACATCAAAGAGAATTTTGACGGTGATGGCGGTCAGCAGCAATCATTCGAAGCTGAGTTTGGTGTGCCGGATAAAAATGGCCGTCCGCAGCCCTTGTATAATTCTTCAGGAAAGATCGATCGCAAAGTGGCGGAGAGCTGGAAACCTTATGATATGGCTTTGTATGTAAAATCGAATGCGGCGAAGCTTCGGAAAAAACTGACCGGTCCCGTAAAGATCTATGCAGGTAGCAAGGATAATTTTTTGCTGGATAAATCGGTCAGCTCGTTTGGGGAGAAGATAAAACCGCTTGGATTAAATATTGAAACGATCATCATAGAAAATGCGGATCATTTCAGTACAAGATCGGAAAAGCTGGCGGCAGAGATCGTGAAGGAGATGGACTCGCTGATCAAAAGGAAATAGTATAGAGCCGGATCGTTTAAAGATCATCATCCGATCCCGCTGAATAACCGGCAATCATGGGTATTTGTCTCAACGGATCACCAGCAACCGCTGATGCTGCAGGTCAAACGTTACCTGTGAACCGAGCCAGTTGATCCAGACGATACCATCATAGATCAACCCTTCCAAAAACTGTACGGGTATGTTGTTCACGTTGATGGAAGGATTTGCGGCAGTGTTCAATTTAGCCAGTTTTGTAACATAGATATAGGAGATATGGCTTGTATCGATCTCGCTTTTCTTTTCATATCGTTTTATGAGCGCAGTATCGGCTGTATTAACACCAAGAACCTGCAGGTATTTTGCATTAATGCGATAGATATCTTTTCCGGCACCGCTATCGAGCGAGAACTGCAAAGTCAATTGATCATTGACCTTAAAAAAGGCAAAGATGGTAAGTGCTTTGCCGCGCGAGTCTTCAAGTTGAACGGGAATGGCTTTAGCTTTTTTTGAAATTCCATTCAGGGAATTGGCCGATTCCAGGCGGATCACTTTCTTTTCAAAATCGATGGTAAAAGGGTTTGGATCTATTGATTTTAATGAGATGATGCCATCAATGCCGCCAAGGTCTGCATCGAGATAACTGATCTCATCAACAGCTTTTTTAAATGGTCCCATCCGGAAATCTTTTACTTTATATAAATCGAGATCGACGCGCTCGCCGGTCGCTCTGAAACCGGTGTAGCCCCCATCCTGTTTTTCTGTATGCGTGAGTTTCTGGAAAAAAGCTTTGGTGAATGCGGTGAGACCGGCGCCTGTATCAAAAATAAAACTCCCTTCTATGCCTTCTATGGATGCTTTTACAAGAATGTGACCGGATGGTAAGAGTTGAAACGGGGTTTCCGTTTGGGAATTGGTTTGTGAAAGCAGGAATGATGGAATGAAGAGAAAAGATAGAAACAACAATCCGGCGAATTTCATTTTTGGGTTAAAGATAGTGGTTTATGAGGATGACGATCCGTGTGGTAATGATCGATAGCTACCAAATAATAAGAAAATCTGCCATTTACATAAGCGGTTAATCCTTTTTCAGGGTCTTCTATATTTTCGAATTATCAGATATTGCTTTGATAAAAAGGTCCGCCATATCGTTTTTCTTCCTGCTGATGCTCTGCGTTGAATTGGTGGCGCTGCCGTTTTTTCTGAATGCAGGAAAAAGAGAGCAGGGTGTAAAGGTCTCCGGCATGTCTGTCTGTTGTGCAAAAAAATCCACCAGCGGTTCCTGTTCAAAATCTTCCGGGGCGGCGGATGAAGGACCTGAATGTTGCGTCAACTGCCCGGTGCTGAATGTTATGATCACGCCGCAATTCATGATGCCTGATGGTACCGTAAAAACTGTTGAAAGAACTTACCCAAACTATTATACCAACTACTCTTACACCTTTCACCGTCTTAGCTGGAAGCCGCCGGATGTTTGACGATGTATTCGCACACTAAACAATTTCAAACATACAATTCTCTATTAAACAAAATAAAATGAAAAAAATATTTGTAGTAGCTGTCGCGTCTATGCTCGTTGGCAGCGGTATCGCATTTGCAAACGAAGGTGGAAAGGATAAGAAAGCAGATAAGGAAAAAACGGAGTGTACAAAGAAATGTACAAAGCCGTGTGCGCAAAAGCCGTGCTGCGATAAGAGTAAGTGCAAGAAAAGCTAATATGCGATAATGAAAAAGCCCCCTTAAACAAGGGGCTTTTATTATGTTGAAGATCTATGTTAATCTCTCCAGTTTTCCCTTTCGTTTCACCAGGTTTTTATAATCCCATTGGATCGTTCTGGCCTTTTCCAGCCAGCGATGAAGGTCTTCCTTGTTGATTTCTTTTTTATTTGTATAGCGTGCTTCTGCGGCTTTGAAACTGCCTTCGTTAGCAAGACCAGGTTCATCAAAACTCTGGCCGCTCCAGAAGAGTAAGCGTACGCAATCTTTTAGCTTGCTGTATCCTACAACCGGATTGCCTTCCAGAAACCAAACCGGATGACGATGCCAGATCTTGCTCTCAGCGTCTTTCATTTGTTTGTCAATCTCTTTGGCAAGCGCATTACAAATGGCGGCGTCTTCCGGAGTTTGTTCGTCGTTATAAGTCTTGATGTCTTTATTCACGGGAATTTTTGGAGAATGAATATAGTGAATTCCGATGTAAATTGAGGGAGGTCACGGACGGCGGACCGAAGATTCCGATACCGGTTTGAGGAAATGAATAGTTGAAAATTGCCGGGCAATTCATGATCTCTTTAATCTTTATTTATGGCAAGTAAAAAGAAAAAAGCAGCGGTAAAAAAAGATAAGCAGACAAAAAAAGTTCCCAGGGAAACTGAGCCGGTAGCAGGTAAAAAGAAAGTGGCAAAAAAGTGGGAGCCTCCAACAGAAATACTTGAGGGCGCTGAGGTGCGGGAGTTTCTGGTGGAATGGAGAAGCGGGGCAAAGAAGGGATTGAAGATGGAGGTATTGAAGAGAGAAAGATATACTTCGTTGGGGAAAAAATTTGAGATACTCATTTTGAAGAATGAACAGCAGAAATGGCTGGTGTATGATGTGAATGAATTGACGGAGAACGGATCTCAGCATTTGACAAACTTTCGGATGAAGATCCGGATGCCTGATGTAACGGCTGATCCGGAAGAGGTACCTGGATATAAGGATATGTTGCAGATAGTGAAGCGCTCGGTCGATACATTTGCAGACAGCCTGCTGAATAATGTAAAGAAATTCGTCTGGTCGCAGTTTGGTGCCGCAATAGATATGTTGCAGCAGGCGATCCGCTGCTGGCCGGATACGGAATGGGAGACGGATAAACGTTTTTTTTATACCGCATATCATACGTTGGTGTTCCTGGATTACTATCTCAGTGATCCGGTGCCGAGATTTTCTTCCAATTTGCCTTTCACGCTTACAGAACCGGAATCAGCGCCGGCTGAGGCGCTGGATGATATTATTCCGAAAAGGTTTTATAGTAAAACAGAACTGCTTGACTATGGTGAGTTACTTCGCTGGAAATGTAAATCATCCATCTCATTGTTAACGGCTGAACAGATTGGTGATCGTTGGATAGAAAAGGATGGAGATATGAATTATGGCAAACTGGAGATCCTGTTGTATAACATGCGCCATGTACAGCATCATGCGGCGCAATTGAACATGCTGCTCAGGCGCAAGATCGATGATGCACCCAAATGGATCGGCCGGGCTGCGGATGAATTGTCCTGAAGACGTTAACTCGGCTCTTCCCTGTCTGTTAGTGCCAGGATAGAAGCGAGAATGCCCATGACCGCAAAGCAGGTTGCCAGTGATACAATTCCGCTGACCAGTTTGCTGCTGATGAATGCACCCGTGGCTGAACCGACAAAAAAGAACATGGTGCCGTATACGCTTGTGGCCAGACCAGCTTTGTCGCCCATCTCCTGCAACGCGAGTGCTGTGCTGTTTGGATCTGCGGCAGTGGTGATAGCACAGATAAAGGTCATCGAGATGAAAAAGGTGATCATTGGTGGAGGATCGCCAATGATCATCGATGAAACGAAGAGCAACAATGCGGCAAGTGAATAGATCAATAGCAGGGATCGGAGCGTTTGTTTTGCTCCAAACCGGTTTGAAAAATATGAATTTGAAAATGCGCAGAACGCCATGATCAGGCCGATGCCGCCGAAGATGTAGGGAAATAATGCTGGTCTTCCATAGATCTCCCCGATGATCCTTTCTGAACTTGAAATGTAACTGCTGAAAGGTGTGAAAATAAGTGTAGCGATCAGCGCGTATCGGATAAAGCCTTTATTGGCGACAATAGATCTCAGGCGGGAGATAGTTTCTCCAAAGCCAGCTTTCGATCTTGCTTCTTCCGGATGCGATTCATACATACGGAATGACCAGGCCAGAACAAGCACTGCGAAGCATGGCGGCACAAGAAATACAATCTTCCACGAGTAGAACTTCATGATCCATGCGCCAAGAAAAGGCGCAGCTACTGGCGTGAACAGAAAGATAAAGACAACAAACGACGTGATCCTTGCCATGGCATCACCGGAATAGCGGTCGCGCACCGATGCGATGGAGGTCATGAATACAGCGGCTGCGCCCATACCGGAAACAAACCGGAAAGCGATCATCCATTGCAAATTTGGTACGAATACGGTCAGTAGCCCGCTCACAATATAGAGCAGCATACCTGCGCGGAGAATGGGTAATCTTCCATGACGGTCTGTGAGATATCCAAAGATCAGTTGGGTAACCTGCCCCATAAAAAACCAGGAGATCAGTTTGGAGGTTTGTGTCGGGTCAGATGTATTTGCAAAATGTGCCCGCAGATCGGCGAAGGCCGGCAGCATGATATCGATCCCCAACGCGGTCAGTATCATGGAAGAGGCGGTAAAGGCGATGAACTCTTTTGGCATTGCTGATTGTTGGGTCATTGTCTGAAAGGCCTTAGGGTGAACAAACGGAATGCTGGTATAAAATTGCATTTTTTCCGGTTTGGGCATAAGGGCCGGTAAAGACAATCGCAGGGGCTATTACGCCATATATAATGGTATTGACATTCAGTTTCCGTATATGGAATCAGGCAGATATTTTTCAGGGATCATGATGCCTGAGATATGTCCTTCGATCTCAGGATCAGGGTACGTAATTTCATAAAAGGCTTTTCGATGGTGTAATGGAGAAGCAAGCCGCCGAGTAATGAAGTAATGGTACAGATAAAGAACATCGTTGTGCCGGATTTGTCGATCTGTGCTGATAGCCATTCCTGGGTCAGATGCACGATGGCTTTATGACTAAGATAGATTGCATAGGAAAGTGTGGCCAGGCGGGCTGTTATCCGGGAAGGCCACCGGTAAAGAAAGTTAGCCGGGCTGACGGCTGCGGCAACCAATCCTCCATAGCCCAATGATACTAATAAAAACCCGATGATGGTTGCTGAGAAAGAAAGCTGTTCCTCGCAAACAAAATAGGCTGCGGTCAGCAGCGCCAGGCCGGTCAGTAAGATCAGGTTGCTTCTTTTCGTTAGTACTTCTTTCAACGCCGGCTTAAATACAAAGATGGCAGCGATGGTCACGCCGGTGAGCAATCCTTCAAGTCTTGCATAAGTGGGATAGTAGATGAATTTATACCAGATGGCTCCTATACCCGGATCGCCGATAGCTGGTTCCAGATATTGCTGCCAGCAGAAAAGCCGCGCGAGCATTCCACCGATGATGAGCAGTAAGATGAGGACGCCGCCAAAGCGTAGCATTTTCATTTTTGAAAATGCGAGCAATGTAAAAGGCAGCAACAGGTAGAACTGTTCTTCTATACAAAGTGACCAGGCATGGCTAAAAGCTTTTGTTTGCCGCAGGTCGAGACCCAGGTTTTGGGTGAAGGTGAGAAATTTCCAAAGTGGGGGCAACCCTGGTCTTTCTCTGAAAGCTGGTATGATGAAATAGAGCGCCAATATAAAAAGGTAAGCGGGCAGGATGCGGAAGGAACGCTTGATGTAGAATTCTTTTAGTTGAAGACCTGTTCCTTTTTTTATACTGGTGAATAGCTGGCTTGATATAAGAAAGCCGCTAAGGACAAAGAAAAGATCGACACCTGTCCAGCCGAACCCGCCGAATGTTTCGGTCCATTCCGGGTGGTTGAACAAATTATAATGATAAAGGAAGACCAATACGATGGCTAATGCCCTCAGGTGGTCGAGACCGGCTAACTTTTTGGGCATAGCTGGTTGCTGCCCGGTTTGAGAATCCATCTTGTTTAAAGGGAAAAGAGTAATAGAATGAAACTAAAATTATAAAAGGATTTATTGATTTTTTAGTGTTGAGGGAGAAATATTTTTTGAGAGATAAACTGGGTGATGGAGTGTAAGTTTGAAAGGATGTGATCAGCGTTTGATAATAACTGTACAATGGTATTTGACTGGAAGCTATCGGGTGTGTTGATCGGGAGATGTTTGTGTAATGAAAATACGTGCTGAAAGGATCAGATATGGAGTGATCAAAGAGATAAAAGGCGATGCCAGGATTTTTTTTATGGCTTAGAGATGTGCGTGAGCGAGAGCAGGCGGCCTGGGTTGTATACAGATGCCGAATAGGGTTTTTACAATCAGGTGCTGGGATTACTATGGAATGGGTCTGTATGGCTGGGGTTAGTAGAGTGCTTTTGCGGGTTTGTTATTGATACAACGGATCAGGGATAAAGTTGGGGTGTATTTGAGTAGGGGGTATGGTTGATGTTGACCGGGTTATTTTGGTGATCTATGAAGGATAAATGTAATAACCGGAGCATGATCTCACAAATAGTGTTTAGGTTGACCAAATTGATCTTAACGGGTCAACTATTTTGTGGCAAATCCTTCGTTGTAGGTCGTGGGGAGTTGACAGGAAGATATTGCGAGTTGCACTTTTGATAAATCCGGATTTTTTCCTGAGCTGTCTGGAAGATCAGGTCATAATTGTCGCAGATTAAAGGGCTGCAATTTTGGAGACTTGAGATGCATTGGGGTTCGAAGGTAATGGATTGGGAGAGGTTGTGTTGGAGGGAAGGTGGGGTGGACTTAGGTGGAGGAGAGTTCATTGGGCGGTGCATAGTGTCGGACTTTGTTCGGACAGCCTCTCCTCCCTCGCTCACCCTGCCCCAGGGCCCTCCCTCCCCCGCCACCACCGGCCGATTGTTGGGTTGGGTTGTGAGAATAGAAAGACCCGTCAACAGTCATTCATGACCTGACTCCCTTCAATATCTCTACCCAACCTCTGTTCATTCATCCTTACAATCAAGCTTACCATCGCAAGATGAACAATCAGTTCTATAAAATTCATCAACATATTCAATCCCGCAAGGTGAAAAACACAAAATCTTTTAGGGGAAAAAACATTGAATAGCGTTGTAAATATCCTGGAATGACAACCACCGTAATCGCGCCATGCAAGTAACAAGCCATTACTAAACCACTCTCATGCTTCTATGTTAGATACAAAGTCAAACTGCGATTCGTGGTTTCTGTGGCCCCGGAAAGATTCACCCAGGAGGTCATTCTAAAAGCGTCATCCGCCATCGAACGACTGTAGGTTTATAACTAGCAAGTTGGGTTAGTGAGCTGCTGCTTTTGTTCTTTCTTCCCGTCTTCCCGCCTCCTATGTTTACATCATCAAAAGTTTTTTGACATTATGTGTTAATGGACCAATAGATTTGACCTTTAAGTGAGAATGGAGAAGAGTTATTTCCGCCCAAGTAACCCTCAGGTATACTGTCGGT
>QFQQ01000173.1 GCA_003243445.1 Citrobacter freundii | reverse complement strand
AGGATAAAGTCTTGCAGATCCTGCACCACATCCGCCGGGAAGGTGGTGACCACGATGCTGTCCGCCTGCCTGATGCCGGGCCTTGAAGGGTAACCGAGTAACCGTTATTAAATTAGCTCTTCACTTCCTTGTCATCGTTACGAAACAATAAAATGCCCAATAGACTCTCGTCTATTGGGCGTTAGGGTCACTTTTGTTAACTATTCTGTCACTATGAAGGCGGTTCTTTTTACCTTCCCCAATACCCAGATAATTTCAAATCTACTAGAGCAACCATCCTAATAAGTGTTCAGATAAAATTGAATTTTTCTAGTGTCGTTATAACTGCGGCACGCAATCCGGCATCATCAAGTTCATAATCAGCACGTTCTGAATCAGGATTGTAAACTTCAGCTATCATAAATAGCTCTTCCCCACAATTCATAACGTTTCTATCCTGATCCTTAACCCCGTAGAGCATACGTCTTTCTACACATATTTTTTCGGAGAACTCCAATGCACCGACCTCTTTTCTTAGAAAACCCTTAGTCAGATCAATAATTGCCATCCGATTCATAAATCCCCCGTATCTAAATATATCCTACCGTTATCTGAGTCTGGATTTATCTTCCACCCTGATAAGAAATCGCCGTTTTCTTTTAAAACAACAACATTCATTGTGTTAGGATTGAAAAACACCTTAGATCCTTTTTTTCGTCTATAAGTCCCTTTCTCAACCGTGTCCTTATCATTCAAATGGGCCTCGAGCGCATCGCGGTATTTAGTCAGAGTCTCTCTGTTTTTTCTGGTATCCGCAACACCAAAGTCACTCGCGTGCTTGTACTTTTTATCCAGTTGCTGACGCGTAAAACGCCCCGAAGGTGGTGAGCTTCGTAACACCTTCTGATAGCTAGGTTAGTTGATTGAAATACAAAAAAACGCCCAACAAACGCTAGTTTGCTGGGCGCAGTTGAAATGCTCATTACCGTATAATCATCATAAGATGATTATACGCGCTTACCCTTGTTTGAAGCCTGGTTTCCCGTTTTTGGCACGCCACTCTTTGATAACTTTAACTATAGCCTCAGGGCCTTGATTTCCGTCCTCTGGATAATACAGCAAGTCAGAACCTGACGGGTGTTCAGACAATCTCTCGAACTCTATAACCGCATTAATATGCGACTCTTCTGTCGGATAGTTATCATAATAAATCCCGTTTACAAATTCGAGAAATTCCCTTTCCGTATAATCAGATATCATTTTATTTTCCATATTATCCACCTATTTTTTAGAGTGAATCTCTATATGCCTTTTAGGAGTTACAACGCCAAGATTATCTACATTATAGACAGCCCCATCATCTCCTATGGGTTGTACATGATGTAGTTCAGCTTTGACCCTTTTTCCGACCCGCTCTGCTTTGCGAACATATGGTGCTCGCCCATTCTTCATTGTTGCTAAGCTACCGGGATCAAATTGTTTTGCCAATGCAGGATCTTTCCCCACCTCAGTCCAGAACGCCTTCCGAAACGCGTCAAAGCTCGCAAACTCCCGCCCACGCAGTTTATCCGCAATCTGGCTGGGAACCGGGGAACCCAGTCCCTGCCCCGCTGTATTCAACCAGCCGTCTCCTACTTGCTGTCCCTTTCCGCTCATTTACCCTAAGTCTACTTTAGACTGCGCAGCACCTTCAAATAGTTAATCGAGCTGATTAAATACGAAAAACGCCCAACAAAAGCTAGTTTGCTGGACGCAGTTGAAATGCTCATCACCGTTTATTAATCATAAAATGATTAAACTCGGTTACCCTTGTTTGAAGCAAGGCTTACCATTTTTGGTTCGCCACTCCTTAATCTCTTCGATAACGGCTTCAGGGCTTCCATTATTATTTCCTTCAGGATAGTAAATCAGATCTGAACCACTAGGGTGCTCAGTAATATTGATAAAACTCTCGAGGTTGTTATCTTGAGTTTTCTCATCACCGTCACAATTAATGATTGCTTCAATTAGTTTTTTGAATTCAATTTCAGTGTAATCACTGATGTTTTTTTTCAGTTCCATTACTATTTACCTCTATGAATGTCAATATGGTATTTAGGTGTAAGCACACGGAGATTGTCCATATCATAGACTCCACCATCCTGACTGATGAGTTTATCATGATGAAGTTCGAATGAACGCCGCCCCCCAACAGTATCTTTATTTCTAGCACATGGAGCCAACCCTTGACTCATTCGTTTTTTATTAGCTGGAATAAATTGTTTACTCAGTTCAGGATCTTTCCCCACCTCAGTCCAGAACGCCTTACGAAACGCGTCAAAGCTCGCAAACTCTCGCCCACGCAGTTTATCCGCAATCTGGCTGGGAACCGGGGAACCCAGTTCCTGCCCCGCTGTATTCAACCAGCCGTCCCCCACTTGCTGTCCCTTTCCGCTCATTTACCCTGAGTCTACTTTAGACTGCTCAGCACCTTCAAATAGTTAATCGAGCTGATTAAATACGAAAAACGCCCAACAAACGCTAGTTTGCTGGGCGCAGTTGAAATGCTCATTACCGTTTAATCATCATAAGACGATTAGACACGGTTACCCTTGTTTGAAGCCAGATTTGCCATTTTTGGCACGCCATTCCTTAACTGCCTTAGTTACCCCTTCCGCTGAGTTATCCGCGCCAGAAGCCGGATGATAGATGAGATCCCAGCCATCGGGGTGTTCCGTTAACTGACCAAATTGATAAATAGCATCATCATGCTCTGCTTCTGTAGGAAAATCGGCTTCTTTTATCCTCCTTACAAAATCAATAAATTGATTCTCTGTAAAGTCAGAAATGTTTTTAATCGTCATCTTACTTTCCTTTATGAATTTCGATATGTCGCTTAGGTGTCACCACATTAAGGTTATCGACATTGTAAACTTCCCCACCTTTCGCCACTTCGTCCCGGTGATGAATCTCATACTTAACTCTTTTGCCTACTGAATCTTTAAACCTGACTGTTGGGGCTCGACCCAGTTTCAAACGCTCCATGTCATCAGAACCAAACTGTTTACTTAACTCAGGATCTGCGGCAACTGCTTTCCAGAAAGCACTTCTGAAAGAATCAAAACTCGCAAACTCTCGCCCACGCAGTTTATCCGCAATCTGGCTGGGAACCGGGGAGCCCAGTTCCTGCCCCGCTGTATTCAACCAGCCGTCGCCCACTTGCTGTCCTTTGCCGCTCACTTTACCCGGAGTATATCTCGGACTGCGCACCATCACATAGACAGCTTCAACTCCGGTTTCCAGCGCATCCGGCTGCCACAGGATAAAGTCTTGCAGATCCTGCACCACATCCGCCGGGAAGGTGGTGACCACGATGCTGTCC
>QFQQ01000172.1 GCA_003243445.1 Citrobacter freundii | reverse complement strand
GTTCCCACTACTTATTTGGTGGACACCACTTTGTCGGATGCTTCGGATTATGACCAGACGGTTCACGCTGTACGCTTACTCTTGGGTCAGGAAAAATGTATAACGTTCGGGATGTATATCTCCGTGAATTGTCAATGCAGAAGATATAGATGGAATAAGCAGAGCGACTGAACTGAGCGATAAAACAATTAATTTATGCATTATATTTCCCTTTGATTAATTAGTGATTAATACAGTCCTGCCATGAGGTATCAGCCAGCGCTTCATTCAGCCCTTTAGAACTGAATTTTTTAGAGATAGCTGAATTCATAGAGGTTATTTTTATTACGTCTTTTTCACCCGCAGATTTGAGTGCAGCAAAGGCTGTTTCATCCAGAGAATGATTTGTACCGTTAACGCTGATACCCGGTTCTGCAAGTCCTGTCAGGGAAGAAACGCGGTAGTCTTCTGCGGGTACGCTATAAGCAACAGTTAACTTTCCACTTGTACAGGTCAGTGTGAGCACTTCACCTGAGTTGTTTTGGGTATTGATTTCAAACTCCATTGCACTGATGTTACCGAACCAGTTCCCCCATTGCTGGTCCTGGATAACGGCGTGTGCAGTGGTACTGAATAAAGCAGCGCTGAAAAGCAAGGCAGAGGTAGTCTTCAACATAGTTGTTCCTTACCGAATGTTTTATAAACGAAAAATGGCCTTCAGTTGTACAAAAGGCCATCAGATCGTATGCATTTGTGAGAGGGTGGGATAATCGTTAATACAGATCAGTTTCCAGAAATTGATCGTTAATACCTATGGCAAAAGCGATCAATTGTTAAGTATTGATAGCTGGTAACTATTGGAATTGAGTATATCGATCGGTGTGACAGATCGAGTCGGCGAGTCGTTCCAGTAATTGTCCGGGAGGTTCTCACCGGAGTGATATAGGACTGAAAAAAAATGTGATGGGTTAAAAAAGAGCGGGATAATTCAGCTTTCGTCCTTATCTCCTTCCTTCATCGCTTTTTGCAGTATTGTTCGAAGACTTTTTGACGTGGCATCCAGTATTTTATTTGACAGTGAATCCCGGCTCTTGTCACCCTGGTTTAATTTCCCCATATACTTCAGGGCCTCCCCAACGGAAACATGAGTTATCTGGCCATCAGCGGCGTTATCAGAGGGCGCACTGTAACGGGTCTGATATTCAATTTCTGGTTGTACCGTTATTTCATTGTCAGAAGTATGCAGGACATAAGGCTGCATTTCTGGGGGGAAAGGTATATTGCTGATCGCTGCAAGTTCAGTAAGTGTTGTGGCTATCGGCGGCACAGAAATGGGCTCTGGTCCGGATTTTTTATTATTCTCCCGGTCCCGCAAAGATGCCTTTCTTTCTCTGGTACCGGAAGAAGTCCTGTACTGATGAACTTCCCATGCTTTTTTAAAGCGCTGAATAAAAAAGTTATCTTTTACAAAGAAAAATACAAATAAAAATTTAACGGCCATGTATTTTTCACTGGCTGTTGAGGGCCTCAGCATGGACAGCATGTCGCAATTCGTAGCCGATGGTGGATTAATTTCTCCAGTATAGTTCCCTTCATGATCTTTTCTTCTGGTATTCATTCGGCTTCTGTCTTTCTGAATATACCTCCAGGCCCAGTCACATTTTTTCTTGCTTTTTGGTGACAGCGGGAAATTTGCACTTAAGTGATAAAGCTCATCCCACTTTCCCCGTATACGATGCATCAGATTGAGTTTGGCCCGGAGAGACATGGGGATACGATCAAAAAAATCCTCTACTGCCATCAGACGCTCTTTATTATCGACAGGGTAGGTGTTCAGATCCAGCTTATTATACAAAAAATCATGTTTATTTGGGTAACGTCCATTCCTTATCTTTGATGCGATCTTAATATCCAGTTGAAATTCACCATTCAGATCATGTATGCCGCTTTTTATAAATAGCCATGTGAAGTAAGCAGCATCAGGTGACTTTTTTATCCATGAGAATTCTGATGAAGGTATCTTAACCGATTTTAAAACATCAAAATCCAGCGTATACATTCTCTTGGTTTCATTGTCTTTTATCAACCTTATGGCTTGGTTAATTGCTTGCGAAGCGACTTCGACATTGCTGCCAAATATATCACCCTCATGATAAACACTTTCCGTTGATACCAGTTTGTTGATTAACCTAGCCAGGTCGCTGGTGGATAAATACCAGAGGAATAACCTTAAATCTCTCCTGTTACTTATTCTTGCACTGTGAAGTGAATTTCCCACAAATCATTACCTGTAATACAATTTGATTAATTTTAGACCATCATACTGGTAGGGGTAAAGATAGTCAAAAAAGAAGGTTATAAACTGGTATTTTACATAGTAATGAATGTTGGTAAAAATGTAGTGCTCAATCGGCATGTAGCTCCTGTGTTTACTGGGTTTCTATGGTGTTTACGCATGGTAATATTTAAAGGTTTTTCTTCCTCTGATTTACCATGATGTTAAAGAAAGGTCGACAAGATAGCATCTGCATTAAAAGGTTGTCGTTTATCATTGCTGAAAGGTTACTCTCTGCACACAAGAGATGTGTGGATATGAAAAATGTAAAATCCAACATATGCGACCTATGACATGAAAGGATGCCGCCCGGTGTCCTCCTGATACATTCCCGGAGTCCTCTCATGAGTATGATTGATATTCACAGCGACCAGATGGTTGATATGGCATTTATTGTTCGTTTTACAGGTATGACTGATAAATGGTTTTATAAATTGATTCAGGAAGGAAAGTTTCCGAAGCCAATTAAAATGGGGCGCAGTTCTCGCTGGTTGGAAAGTGAAGTAGTCATGTGGTTTAAAGAGAAAATTAACGAATCCCGCATTGAGTAAACTTACTCTTTTATCCTGAAATAATAATCACTAACTTTATACATGCCTTTTAGTCTATCAAGACTTACGCTTCCTGGATAAATACCTTATTTTAATTAAGGTTCTTATTTTATTGGTGTTATCGTTATTCACCCATCAGTCATATCACCAGTAAAACAATAGGAATGCTCCTGTGTGTATAAGTACGTTTTAATCCTTAAAGCTACAATCATTTCGATGTATTGTGGTTATATTACGAATGTGAAAAAGATGAGTGAAATAGAGGATATCTTCCAGAACTGTGCTGAGATTCATAACGAAAACAATTCAATAATAATGTCTGTAACAGACAACAGCATTAATATTGAAAAACTCCATCACACTTATGCGTTACTGAAAAAGATAATACGTAAAAAAACCTTCCCCTTTAGGGAAGGTGCGAACAAGTCCCTGATATGAGATCATGTTTGTCATCTGGAGCCATGGAACAGGGTTCATCATG
>QFQQ01000081.1 GCA_003243445.1 Citrobacter freundii | reverse complement strand
CGGGGAAACAGAGCGGGAAGGTAATGATTGCAAAAGGACGTGGCCGATATCGGATGCCAGCTATTTTCGACACGTGCCCCTAACTAAACGACATTTGATTTCAATTGTGGAAAGAATTGTAATGAACTGCGGGAGCCGCCTGTTCCGCCAGCAATGGATCGGCGGAAAATACACGTGACAGTCGGCGCGAGAACCGGGAGGGAGAAGTTGTAAGACCCGGCTTCCGGGCTTGAATACAAAATTTACTGTTAGTGTGTATGTATATTGTTCTTAATTAAATCATCCCGTCCCGCCGCTTATTGCCGGCTAAAACGGGATGACTTTATGTAAAAAAGACAGGAGGGAAGGATCTTCTATATCAGTCGTTGCAGTTTCAATTCAATATCACGCACGTCTCCATTTACGGAAATGGTGATAGTGATGGTCTTTCCTTCCTGTTGCAGCAATTTATAGATCTTGTCAAGATCGCTGCCTTTGTATCCATCGATAGATACAATGGCTTGCTCAGGTTTGAATCCTTTTTCTTCAGCCGGACTTCCCTCCACTACGCTTGAGATAAAGATCTTGCCGTTGATCTTTTTGAACCGGATCCCGCTCATTGGAAATTCGAATGTTGATGAAAATGACTGATTGGGTTTTAGGTAAATGACCTTCTCGCGGTAATCAAGAATTATATTAAAGCGGCTGATGACCTTACTTCCCAGAATGCCCATGTATCCGTTATAAGCGCTCACTCCTTTCTGATCAGAGGAAAGGCTGATGGGCAGGGCTGACAATTTGTGTTCACCAAGTTGGATGGATTCGATCGCTGTTTCCTGCAAAGCATTTTCCCGTGTAAGATCCCGCACTTTTGAAGTGATGGTTTTACCGTTTAGTTCGGCAAGATGAGTTGTTTTAAACGGCGAATTCATTAACAAGGTAAGTGATGCGCCGCTATCAAAGAACACTGTTCCTTCCAGCTTTGTTCCGTTGGTCAATACGATACCTGCATTCAGTTGTGGAATCGAGATGCCATTGCCAAAAGTAAAAGGCAGTTTGCTGTAGCCGTTCAGCTCTGTAAATGGCTTCGTATCAAGAATGATCTCTTTCCTGTCAAAATCGATATAGGTAAAATAAGTTCTCAGGATGTCGTATCCAACGATCCCGATAAAGTCTTCCCCATTCCTTTCTCTCAATGCCTGAAGGTTCACGATGGTGCATTGCGGAAGGCTCACCACTTCATCTTTGGTCAGCTGTATCTGTTGGTTGTATACCACCGGGAAAGAGGCGGATCCACCCGCGCCTGTATTCGTTTGGCGGCCTTCAGCTTTGAGTTGCAAAGCCTGCGCTGCAGTGGAATCGATTACGGTGGTAGAGGCGCCGGTGTCAAATACAAATGGTGCTTTTACTTTGCCATTCAGGTTAAAATCAGCGATCATAAGACCTCCTTTAAAACGGAAAGGGATCTTTATTGAAGCGTTGGTTAGTTGATTAAAGACGCAAAAAAATGTAAAGGTTAGAAGGTGTTTGTACATGGGTTAAAGATAGGATATAGGCAGGCATGTTGCGGGGTATTCATTGGACATTAACAAAATTAGGCTTGGAAATGGCCAGGCTTTGCGAAGAACCCCGTTCGTTGTGATCTTGGCAGATGAGCTGTGTGAGAGATTCGGAGATGTTCAATAGCAAACTCAATAGATGTCCTAAAGTAAGGCGGATTATTAATAACCATGCGTGTAAACTTTAAGCAGCTGTGTATGGGACGAAGACAGTTAGTTAAAAGATCGTCTGAATTTTAAGGGCGACAATTTTGTCTTATTCTTAAAGAACTTACAAAATGACTGAGGATGCCCGAATCCCAATTCATAAGCAATCTCGCTCACGGTAAGATCTGTGTTGGTTAATTTTTCCTTTGCTTTTGAGATCAGCTTTTCATGAATATGTTGCTGTGTGTTCTGGCCGGTCAATGACCGCAATAATGTACTCAGATAGGTAAGCGATAAATTCAGATGATCGGCCAGGTATTGTGCGGTTGGTAGCCCTTTGCTGGATAGCTCGTCATTGTTGAAATGATCATCCAACAATTTTTCCAGGTGATCCAGCACCTGGTGGTTGCTGATCTTGCGGGTGATAAATTGCCGTTGATAAAAACGTTCACCATACGCGAGCAGCAATTCTATCTGAGCGATAACAATTGTCTGACTGTGTTTGTCAATGTTTGCATGCAGTTCATCACTGATATTCCGGATCACCTGGTTCATGACTGCTTCCTCTTTATCTGAAAGAAAAAGTGCTTCATGAACGGTATAGTCAAAATATTCATATTGCCTGATCTTTCTTGTCAGGGAAGTATTCCAGAAAAAATCAGGATGCAGCAAAAGCAACCACCCGGAATGCTTAGGTGGTTGATCTTTAATGGACGATACGCTGAATACCTGGCCAGGTGCGATAAAAAATAACACACCCTCATCGAAATCATACTCCTGCTGTCCATACCTGAACTTACCGCTGACATTTCGCTTCATCGCAATCGAAAAAAAATCCAGCACCATGGTCGGATTTACCGATCCCTGGCGTATGTCGGCGAAATCTATCACACTGATCAGCGGATGTGCCGGACCAGGCAGGCCCCTCACCCGATGAAACTGCGTAATAGATTTTATACGCTGCGGTTGACTATTTTTTGTAGTAGCCATCTTGTATCCTGTAAAGTTATTAAGCCCTGCTGTATGCATTTGCGAAATCTTTGGCAAACTCTTCCAGTTTCACTTTTCCGGGATCCGGGAGATGCAGATCATAGTCTTCGCGCAACAGACCGGTGTGTATAGCCTGGTTAAGTTCAACCATTTTGCCGGCCGCCTCCTCGCTAAAGCCGCTTGTTAGTAACCCGGCATAAGCTTGCTCCGCAGTGATCGTGACCCATTTTAGTTCGGGCTTGCCAATAGCCGAACCGAGAACCTCTGCGATTTCGTTACATGTCCGGTCATCGCTGCTTACATAACGGATCTTTTTGTGGTCACTGGTAGCAGTTAGTTCTTCTGCGATGGCGGCTGCTATGTCCGTGGGTGCCACCATCGCCAGCTTATCATTTCCGCCATATACCGTAGCGATCATGTTGATCGCTTTGATCATTGGTATAAAATGAAAAAAGTTATAATAGAAAGATGTCGGCCGGATATGTGTAAGGCCAATGTTACTGATATCATTTAATATCTGTTCGACGATATATGATCCGGTAATAAATCCTGTACCCGAAGGCAGATGGGCGCCCCAGCTACTAAGATTTACAACCTGCCCGATGCCCGATCGGCGGATCGCATCTGCATAACTATGGCCGATATTGCGGTAATAGGCTTCCTGATCTGTTTGGGTAAAGTCCGGCGGGACCATGCAATACACCGCATCGGCATCGGTGAAAACAGCTGTTAAAAAATCGGCATCATGCAGATCTCCCACAGCTGCTTTTGCTCCAAGCGCCTCGATCTGCTGCCGTTTTGACGACTTACTGGTAATGACCGTAATATCATGTTTTTGTTCAATAAGGCTGATTGAAAGGGGCTGGGATATATTACCCAGTGACCCGGTGATAATGATCTTCATGCTGCTTGATTTTTATAGGGCAAATTTCCTGCATCGCCAGGGCACACGATAAGCCAAAGCGATGGTAATTGTAGCCAAACTTGTGATTATGGGCCTCAGCCACTGCCATACCGGACCAGTATAAGACCTATCTTTATGCAGATCAAATAACACAAACCATGTTCGAAGCTGTTAAGAAATCCATTCAGTCCCTTTCATCTTTTTCAGATGAACAGCTGAATGTGTTTACCCAACGGCTTCAACCGGTGGAGGTTTTAAAGAACCAGGTTCTTATTAAAGAAGGCCAGATCTGCCAGGCAGCTTACTTCATTAACGAAGGAAAGCTCCGTCATTTCATTATAAAAGACGATGGAACGGAGTCGACCCTAAGCCTCTTCATCCAACACGAATGGGTGATGGAACATTCCAGTTTTGTCTCTCAAAAGCCCTCCAACAGTATTATCCAGGCAACGGAAGACTGTGAACTGCTTATGCTGAGTATATGGGAGATCCATAAACTTACAGCGATCTCTGAACGCTTCTTTTCATTGGGACGAGTGATGGAGAAAATAACCCGCCACCGTGATTTCCAGACAAACCTGATGAGCCCGGAAGAAAAATATGAAAAGCTATTATTTACAAGACCCGAGCTGTTACAGCATTTTCCGCTGAAATACATCGCCTCCTATCTTGGAATGACGCCGGAAACACTGAGCCGAACCCGTAAAAAGATCAGTTCGTAATTTTTCCATCGTGTTCATTTCTTGATTTTCGTCAAGCCCCTGTTCATTCCGGACGGTTAGTTTCGGCAAATGAATCAAACAAGCTCCGCGAATAACGCACAATCAAACTTTGAGAAAAGAGCAGGCATGGCATTGATCGTCTTCGCCTTTCTTTTACTATTTACAATGGTATTACATCCGGCTGGCACCAATGTTCCCGGCCTGATCCGGATGTCTGTGATGATCATCATTGTGCACAGCGTGGCAATACTATCGCTTCCTGTTGGATGGACGGGTTTCCTGGGATTGACCAGGAGGATTGGTCCGGATCATTTCGGATCGGTGTGCGCTTTTGCTTTTATGACCATTGGCCTGATCGCCGCCATGACGGCCGCGGCATTCAACGGTTTGATCCTGCCACTGTACCTGCAGCGATATGCCGGTGAAGGCGACCCGGTACTGAACTCATTACAGGTGATATTACGTTATGGCTTTACTATTAATAAAGCGTTTGATTACATATACATTGCCGCGTTTTGCATATCGATCCTGACCTGGTCCATTGCTATCCTGCAAACTAAAAAAATGGCTGCCTGGTTAGGATGGACAGGCATCGCGCTTGCACTCGTTATGCTGACTGTTTTTTTCGGAGGCCTGTTGACCGCTAATAGTCTGAAAGGTTTGCAAATTTTCCTTGGCGGAATTGTATTGTGGATACTCGCGATAGGAATTACCCTGATCAAATCCGTCCGGCGTAGCAACACATGATTATGGATAGCTGTAATATAATGCCTGTGCGCGGGAGTTAACTATCCCGGCTGTTGATTCCTGTTTATTATACGCAGCTCTATTTTCAGTAGATGCGAGCTTAAAGCTATAATGAATATTTCGTGTTGAATTATTGAGTTGTGTTATCATGATAGATACAATTATTATAGCTGTAAGTTAGTTTTAAAAGCCAGTTTCTTCCAAAGTTTATCCATCATGAATAAATGTTTTTTCATCGGGACACCACCGTCATTTTCCCCTGAAATCCGGCCAAAATACAATACGTCAAAGCATAGCTAATTCATAAACCTGGTCTACCTTGTGGCTGTATTCAATCTCATTAATCAGTATAAATAGTATGTATGTGGAAGATGATATCAGCAGTCTGCGTGAGATACAGCAGGATATTGAAAATAATGCTGCACGGTATTGTTGCGGCTTGTTCGTATAAAAATGTGGAGCGCTTTTTTATCGGAAAAAGGAGTAAGGGGTTAGCCTTTCATGCTTTGCAGATACAAAGACCGGTCTATGCCGGTTTGCCCGGATTTTTTGAAGCGGAAGGGACAATACCAAACTTCTTTTTAAAAACCCTGCTGAAATGGGACGAGCTTTCAAAGCCGGTTTCAAATACCACTTCGTTGATACTTTTAGCTGTGTTACCGAGCAGGTCTCTCGCGCGGTCGAGCCGCCGATCGAGCAGCCATTTTCCGGGACTTGTACGATATATTTTTTCGAAATCCCTTTTAAAGGCAGACAAACTGCGGTTACTCAGTTTTGCAAATTGCTCCAGGCTAAGGTTGAAGCAAAAGTTATCTTCCATGATCCGCTGCAGTGAAGAGATTGTTGGTTCATGGAGAAGCGAGCAGAAGCATGATAGCAATTCTTCATTACGGGGATTGTCTGCAATGGTCAGTATCAGCTCGCGGAATTTTAATTGCAGTAATGTGGGATCAGGGTCATTGGTCTCAGAGAAGTAGCTTGCCATTGACAAAAAGAATCCAGCCAGTGTTTTATTTGCCTCGATCATGATCAGTGACTCATGATCTTTACGGGGCTGCATAAGCGGTTTTGACCGGGATCTGAGTGTTTCACAAATGAACTCATCAGGTATAAAAAACAAGACAACGCAAAACCCTGAATCGAGCACCTGTTCAAGAATAAAACCGCCTTTTCTCACAAACACGCAGCTGTCTTTGCCAATTTCGTAAGTTCCTTTTGCTGTATGCCAGATCTTCTTTCCGTCCACTACATAAAAAAGGTAATTGTATTGCGTCCACAAGTCTGAAAAGCGCGTGCTCATAAGTCTTGCTTCCATCGGACAGTTGAAGCAGGTGATCAGCGAATTATCGCAGGTGAACTGCCGGTAATATGCCGGATGCTGTAATACCTTTTCATAAAAGTTGTTCATGGAAAAAAGTTCAGGTCTAATTTACATTTTTGCAGCGAACGGAACAAAGGATGATTTTGCGTTAACCTGTTGTTAGTTGGCCGTTTTCCGGAAAAAGTTACAATAGATGAGCCTGAAGCAGAGAGAGAGGGAGTTTTCGGGAAGCGGAGATTTTCCGTAATCGTGTTACACTTACCAGATAACTTTTCAAAGACATTGGTAATGGGTTACAGGCAAAGACAACAACAACCGCCAATCGGAAAACCAAAACTTGTTGAACTGATCGTACAACTAATTGAGCTTCTGCTTAAAATTAGGGGATCGGTCGAGATGAGTTTATAAAGTCAGATAAATGCCAATGTGTTTTCACACAGAAATCCGACGGGGCCAGCGACAAAGGAAGAGTTTGTCGGGGTGGTCATCAGTTGTTCAACCCCGTTAAGGGCTTATGAAACCAAGGAAGAACGACCGGCTACGCGAGCCGGAACAAGGCGATCTTTTGAAGAACTACATGGCACACTGATCTCAACATCTTTAATGAACGTCAGAATAATTGAAGCAGGTTATGCCATAAATTTTCCAGGATAGTTTATTTTTACATGTTACTTCATTCCTTACCGAAACCTCTTCCCTTATGACACACCAGGAAATACTCCTCCGGGTTGAATGGAAAGACCTTAAAAAATTAAGCGTTAAAGAAATGCTCATTGAGAATAACCTTACCATTCCATGGTTTCTCCTCTCAATAGTATTTGCGTATTACGGTTATTATTTAATCGCGCTGCCGTTTTCTGCGTTCTTTTTTCTGACTGCTCTTCGACAGGTGCATAACGGCTTTCACCATTCGCTTGGCACCAATAAATTTCTCACATGGTTTTCACTGTTCTCCAACAGCATCCTGATGATGGCCTCTATCCATGCGGTAAAATTCAATCATATCCGTCATCATAAATATTGTCTGACGGAAGATGACTATGAAGGCAAATCAGCTGGAATGAGTTGGTACGGCGCAATACTTTA
Source organism: Citrobacter freundii (assembly GCA_003243445.1). GTDB lineage: Bacteria > Bacteroidota > Bacteroidia > Chitinophagales > Chitinophagaceae > Terrimonas_A. The sequence goes on along the minus strand of QFQQ01000081.1, from coordinate 19,229 downwards.
TGGCCCTGTGCATATGTTCCTGATCCATAAGGTCACCCTGCAATTAGGCAATAAAAATTACAGGAGAAATGTGATGCTTGAACTCGTATGTATTGCCATATTTGCCGCTGTTGTTTTTTACTTCAATATTTCTTTTCTGATCTATCATATCATTGTAATGATCATTGGAGAATTCCTTATGGCATTCTTTGCAGTGTGGACCGTACATCATGACACGCATGACCATCCGGAAATGGCCAGGACACAACGTTCCGGTTGGAAGAACAAGATCACTTTCAGCATGTTCTATCACCTTGAACATCATTTATTCCCTGCAGTTCCAACTATTAAGCTTCCGGAGCTGGCCAAACGGATAGATGAAGTGCTTCCTGAGATTGAGAAAAAAAGCACATTCTGAAAGTCCCCTCACTTTTTAATAAGTGCAGATAAAGACAGGAAATTTACGCGTACCCGAACAAAACGAGAGAAACTTTGTCATTTTTTAAAATGCTGAAATGAAAATACTTCTTATCGGAGCCTCAGGTACTATTGGTAGTCAATTAGCCGGCGCTTTTGCGAAAGACCACGAACTTATACGTGTAGGAACAAAGAGCGGGGATATACAGGCTGATATCAGCGACCCGTCTTCAATTGAAAAAATGTTCAAACAGGTGAAGTCATTTGATGCGCTGGTTTGCGCGGCGGGTGCCGCTTACTTCGGCCCCTGGGATTCCACAACGGACAAGGAATACCGCATAGGTATCAATAGCAAGCTGATGGGCCAGATCAATCTTGTACTGATCGGTAAACAGTATATCAATCCAAACGGATCTTTCACGCTGACATCCGGTATTTTATCACATGATCCCGTTCTTGGCGGTTCAAATGCATCTGTTGCAAACGGCGGTATCAATTCATTTGTACGCGCCGCGGCGATCGAGTTGAAGAACGGTGTCCGCATTAATGCGGTCAGCCCGAATGTACTGGAAGATTCACCGCAATACTTTCCGTTTTTCCCGGGAGAAATTCCTGTGAAAGGAAAAGATGTAGTGGCTGCCTACGTAAAAAGTGTACTGGGTGCAGGTACCGGAAAAGTGCTTGAAGTTCATTAAGATATTGCTTACTGCACGGATTTATTGAAAGGCCGCCAGGATAGAGCGGCCTTTCTATTTGTGCAACCTTATACAGAATTGATCTTCGTTGCCGTTGGATGAGTATGAATTTTATCGGCCTCACTAAATTTATCACATGCCCGCAATACACTTTAATCACGCCACTTCACTGATCGCGGTGTTGCTGTTTTTGGTATGCTGCCGCAATAAAGCAAAGCAGACAAAGCCCGATGAACCGCCACCACCGCCAATTTCTTCTGCCGCTCAAGATACTATGACTGTTTACCTGGTTAAAGAATTTCCTGTATTGAAAGATACCGCTGGCTTTATGGACCAATTGCTCAGAGTTTCCCGTGTCCGGGTTTCTGGGAGCCCGACCCAGGCCAAAAAACGGGAGATCACATACTACAAAAAAATCAGGCTTCATGGAAGCGAACAATCTTTTTTCCTGGTGGAATACGACTGGAAGGAAGGCCCCAATACTGCCTATCCCTGGAAAGCTCAATTCCTTCTGAATGAAAATGGTCGCTTAATTTCCACTTTCTCTGCGCTGAGATGGGAATTATTAAAAGATTTCAATAATGAACAAGCATACTTGCTTACAGTAACCTCAACAGCAAAGGGTAATGGTTCTCATTCACTCTACGGTTTCCGCGGCGGAAAACTAGAGAATCTGTTGTATTCGCCGGATAGTATGGCTGTTTTTACTTATGACCGACATGCAGACCGTTCTGTATACAAACCATATGAATTGACACCGGTGATAAAAGATGAAAATCATGATGGAATGAACGATATATCATTTCAGGGAAAGATATTGTTGATTCAGGGCCGTTCGCCCGAAGGCGTCTGGTATGACGCAGAAACGATCAATGGCAAAGAAATGATTTACTCAACGGGTCATCCATTCAAATCTATACCAGTTAATTATATTTTTCTGTATGATACATCGCTTGGAATTTTCAAACCTAAAGAAAATTACAGGCAGCAACAGGATAGTCTATTGAATTAAGACAAAGTTTACTTCGGCTCTTTTTTGACAAAGGTCAAAAGATTTGCAGCAAGGGCGTTATAACTTGGCCTCGTTTTAATCATTTTGCATCTTTTCAATGCCATCCACTTTCAAACAATCGATCCTTCTTTTGGGAGCTCTGGCCAACCTTTTGACAATGCTACTGTATATGTCCGCACTGCGGCAGGATAGTGGCGCTGCCATGGCTTTTGCGTTTGTTGAAATGCCAATATTGTGGATCACTGCCATACTGATTGCGATTTACCTGATCTGGAAATACAGGAAAGCGTTTAAGTCAGTGAAGGCTAAGTTATATGTATTACTGCTTTTTATTTTTTGCACACCTATCCCGGTAGCTTTACTATATACAATGACCTGATGCGTCTATTTCTTGTAGTATATCATCCTATTTACATTTTCTTTAGCAGGCCCGTTCAGTATGGGAGCCACCGGTTGCTTATCCGGCCAACAAGGAAAAATGACACGATACAGCCGTTCTCTCAATCTGATCCGCTCATTATTTAGCTTCTGCCGTTTCAGGTCTTTTATTTCAAACCTAAAAAAATCACTTTCTTTCTTTAATGACCTTACCTGGCTTTCAGAACTTATCGCACCTAGCTTATCCTTGAGCTCTTGATTGCTAACAGCAGTCAGCGTCAATTCATCATAGTTCCTGCTCTGAATATTATTTATTGAACACAAATACGCCTGGTCTCCTTTATACGCGATAACTGCCATGTTATACTTCATCAATTCATCCAGCTTACCACTATACACACCGCTGCTATCACTCAGCCTGATAAAACTGCTCAGCTTGTCCGGTAACAGGTAGACGGAAACACGATCAAACGAAGCCGCAGCCACAATACGGAATGAAACCGGATCATACCTGATGATCGCCCGCTTGCCTGTTTGTTGATCTGTATAATCCAGCGTGGTTTGATTTTTCACTGACTCATATACATATCGATCTATATTATACCAACCCGTAGTTGTAACAGGGGCTATATAAGTATTTTCAGTTGGCACGATCTGTACAATTTTTTCATTCATCCCAAGTTGACGCCATGCGTCTTTTAAATTTAGCTCAAACTCCTCGCTGAAATTGCTGATAAGTCTGTTCATAGAATCCTGTTGGTGACCGGATTGTTTTTTATAAAATTCTTCATCAAGCTTTGCCTGTTTGTTCCAGTAAGACTGCTGTGTTTTTGTGATAGCTTGCGTATATGCTTTACTTTTTTTCCTGAAATATTCAGCGAGTTTAGCGGCATTTTTATTTCCACCGTTCACATTTCCATCATGCCGGGATGCAAATTTTTTGAACTGAGATTGTATATCTGTGAATATAAACTCTGCAGCAGTATAAGCTATCAACGAATCTGCATAGAAAAGATCTTTATCGATATTGTCTATATAAACTTTAAGGAAATCATCAACGCCAATTTTGTGAAGGTATTTCATCCGTTCTTCAAATTGTTTTGTTGCGATAAAGGTGTTTTGAAAATGATCATTCCAGATTGCTTTTACATTTGCGGGATTTAAACCGCAGGCATGATAGTAAAGATCTCTTTGATGTCCCGACGACAAACCGATGGTATTTGAATCTTTACTTTGGCTATAAGATGTATCGATTCTGTATTCGTCTTTTAAGGCTGTATCCGCGGCTACAGGAGTAGGTACAGCTCTGTTAACAATCTCTCCGGCGAAAGAATAGTACAAACTATCTGTGAACTTTTTATTCGTTATGTCATATCCCCAACGCTTTAACGAATCAAGATATAGCGGCGGGTAAAAGTTCAGCGACTGAATATCTACCGTTGTTAACGCAGTATTTAATGGAGCCGGATCTGTCCAGTCAATACCGCCTTTATTCCGTTTTCCTTTGAACAATTGCATGCGCGGCTTCAACGTATCAGAGGGAATGGCTACATGAAGTGTATTTACCGGGTTGATCTTCAAAACCTTTTCACCCTGTCTGGCATCAATAAAGAACATACCGCCTGTTTCAAGCTGCCGGTCGCCAGCCATTGTTGAAAGTCCTGCTTTCATTATTGAGGCCGCGTCCAATGCTTCTTTCAGTACAAGTTGAACAGATCCATTTGCTGCATTTCCACCGGCATCAAGGAATCCATTTGCCGGAATTGAAACCACGATCCCATCTCTTGTTTCAATCACCGTGTCTTTTGACGGATTGATGAAGAATATCTGTGCCGGCAACAAACTATCCGGCCTTGCCCAGTTTGAATCATTCGATTCATTCAGCGCAGGTAACTGAAGGCTGTCCACACCATCGCCGTAGCCGGAAATATTCTGTTCAGATCCAGGGCCTTCATGCTGATCAAGAACTTTATACAGTAAAACGGAAAGAATGATGATGAATATCGCTAAAACTGCCCACCGCCCTTTGGCGAAGTTTTTTCCTCTGTTGAAACGCCTGCCTGCGGCCTGCACCTGCATTCTCAGTGAAGCGCGTTCAATGCCTTTCATAGTTTCCTGTTGAAGTTTTAATTCCTGCCGCAATGCTGGGTCGGCACTTAACTGTTCTTCAAATGCCTTTTGATCGGCAGGAGAGAGTTTATTGTTCAGGTATTGTTCGATCTTCTCAATCAGTTCAAGTTCTGTACGCATCTTAAAAGATTTGAGCGGTTTGTTTTAATTCTTTCAACTTGTTTTTTGCTCCTTCCAGGCATTTATATTTCTGATTCTTCGCGGTATTTTCGGAGCTGTATCCCATTTTTGTGGCGATATCTTTTAACTTCCAGCGGCCTTCATAAAAAAGCAGTAGCAATTCGCGGCAGCGGTCTTTCAATTCTTCCAGGGCTTTCTCCGCAAGCGTTGCAATTCTTTCTTCTTCAATGGCATCAGAAATGACTGAGCCAATATTATCTGTATCCACCATATCAAGATTGTGTGTGACAGAAGAGCTGCGCTTTCTCAGTTCCTCTTTCCAAAGCAAACGGCTTACGCCAAAAAGGTATGTGCTCAGTCGGGCCGTCAGCAAAAAGGATGTGTTTCTGATCTTATTGACAAGGATGATAAGCGCTTCCTGGAAAATATCCTGTGCATCATCCGTATTGCCGCCGTTTGCACAGATCATCTTTTTAATGGAAGGAAAATTTTTGTATAAAGCATCCAGAGCACGGTCGTTGCGACCGGTACGGATCAGTTCTACGATCTTTTCATCAGTCATTGTAAATGGCGCTTTTATAATGAATGGTCAAAAACGAAAAAGGTCACCCCAGAAAAGTAATTTTTTTTATCGAGGCATAATTTCTTCTTTAAAACGCTGGCAAGCAATGCAGAAAAATATAGAAATTATCAGTTCACGGGATGATTTCTTTTCCCTTTCATCCAAACGCCGGCACCCAACAAGACCGGGCGTACTACAATTATGGTATTTGTCACCACTTCGGAATGTTGAAAATTGCATGCAAACGGATTTACATGAAAGCAAGTTTTTTTCTACTGATTCCATTTTGTTCCATCATCGTTTCCTGCGATGCACAAAATTCAAAATCTAAAAAGATGAATGCAACAGATTCTACGGCCAAAGCGCAGCAGGCCTTAAAGCAATCGCCTTATGAGCTGCACGGTATTCTTGACCCCGGCATCAACAATATGGTGGCATTTGCCCTGCAGACTCCAACTGGCTGGAAGATGCAGCAGAATTTTTCACGCGTTTGGAATGGCAGTACGCCGATCAGCCAGATCTATATCAAATTGGCATCGCCTGATCAGGCATCAACGATCGAATTTCTGCCGCACTCACCATATTATTATGCTGACGGCCCCACTACTCGCAGTCTTCGTCAGACCGCCGCTTCCTATGGTTATCCACAGCAAGCTAACCCGGGCGAAATGCCGCCAATGCCTCCGAATGAATACCTGAAAAGAGTGTTCTTACCTTACCTTGCACAAAATGGCGTGCGCATACAGGTGACCAATGAAAAATCGTTCCCTGCAAAAGCATTGTCCAATACCACGCAGATGTATACCGCCTATATCGATGGCGAGGCAAATGGCAAAAAGATCCGTGTCGACTGTATGCTCAATCTCACCACCACGCAAATGAATGGTGAGATCTATTACAACTGGGAAGCCTATCCGTCCATCATTTTTACCAATGGCAATCTTGATGAATTATATAAGCATGTGGCTCAGGCAAGAAATTCATTCCGCGCCAATCCGTCCTGGATGCAACGGAACAATCAACTGGTGAGAAATGGAAATATCGCAAATGAAGACATCAACCGCCGCAACCAGGATATGTACCGCGACTACCAGGATCATATCCAGCGTTCCAACCAGGCCGTAACGGATGACAGGAACAGATCAGCCGATCAGCGCAACGAGGCTTTCCGGGATGTGATCGGTGGGGAAGGAAAATTTGCTGATCCTGTTACGGGTGAAAGGGTGAAACTCGCAGATAAGTTCAATCACGTATATAAAGACCGGAATGGAAATTATTATGGAACAAACCAGGCGGTGAACGAAGCAGAGTTTGATTGGGTGGAACTGCAACGGCTGGAAACAAGGAGTTATTGATACAAAAGTTGAAGAACCGGAGCTGGGAGGCTCCGGTTCTTCGTTGTACAAATTTCTGAAGATCTCAATCAGTCAACATATATGTAAAACCCATGTCCACGAAGAAGTCAGCAAGTTTTATGTATTTGTCGTTGTCAAAAATTATCCTTTTTATATCATTCGATTGACTGGCACCGCGGCAGTCGAAACAAATATCCAGGAATGAAAATGAGCCAGCGCTGTAAGCGAAAATGGCATGTCTTGGCTGGAAGCAGCTTGCATATTTGTCGGGTTCAATGGCAGGACTGTTCAGAATGCGTATCAATTCTTTAATATCTTTTGTCTTAATTGTCTTTCTTTCAACAATGGTTTTTTCATTCACGGCCCCGTCTTTAATTACTTCAACGGGATTGATCCATTTTCCCGTAACTGTGTCTTTTCGTGGTTCATTCGGTGAATAATGGCTCACGAGTACTACGGAGTCCGCTTTCAAAAGTATTGCTTCAATTGGAGTGCTTGTGTCATCAAGGTTCGAGGACTCTGCGACTGTCTTTTCGTGCTCGGTGCTTTCTGTGTTGCAACTACAGAAGATAACCGGCAGCAGGATCCATTTTATCATGTTGGTGGTTTGTCTATGAACGTTTAGATCTGCATAGAAGTATATTTATTGATAAAATGTCTGTTGATTTGTATGATATTAATCAAAAGTGATCAGAGGTCTTTTAACCAGCGGGATCGTATTTAAATAAAAAGACAATGTGATCGTTCGGTTGAGTCGAAGAGAATGATCGTTGTTAGATAAGAAGAAGTCAATTTAAGCTCTGTGATGTACAACAAACCATTTCATTTTACAGTCTCTCGATAGACTTAATAGAAATGCCGGTGAAGCAATCATCAGCACAACCATTCGGTACATAACCGCAGGAGGAGATCATGCCGTTGTTGTCTGTTTCAAAGTATATTGTAGCATCGGGTCTGGGTTTTAACCAGTCATTCTTCGCCTGTTCGTAGATCTCATCAAGTGTGCGGCTGATCGCGCCCGCCTCATGTGTGTTGAGCGTAGCCTCATCTTCTGTCCATTGATCAGCAATAGTGACTACACCCGGCGTGCCGGTGATCATTTTCCTGATATAAGAGCGGTTGGTGACTTTTCCGGAACGTACGGTGATCGTGGTTTCTGTGCTGATCCCAACCCATGAAGACGTAATAACTGTATAGCGGTAAGAATTTCCCGAAGAAGATTTAAAGCTTTTCCAGACCGCGAGGCTTACCTGGTACTCAGACTTATTCTCAATGGATTTTTTACAACCTGAAAACATCAATCCTGCGCAGAGGATGATCAGGAAAAGATAACGGGTGCTCATGTCGGGTGTGGTTAAATTTAATAAGCCTGACAACTGAACAATTTCGACCGTTGCACGTTCTATCAAATCCCCGGACAGGTTCTCCAGCGGTGTTTGGCCGATAGTACGATCGTCTTACCCTGCGCAAATCCGGGAAAGAACGCAAAACTCATTGCAGAAAGCGATATTTTTGCTGCTTCATTAGCATAACGATACATTTTTCATATAACGATTGGCTGCACATGTACGTGGAGCCAATCTTTTTTTAAGCAAACATCATCAAGATAATGGATAAAAGAGTGATACCCCTGGCGCTCGGCGGATTAGGGATCGGAACAACGGAATTCGCAATTATGGGTCTGCTGCCGGATATTGCCGGTTCACTGAATGTAAGTATCGCTGAAGCCGGGATCCTTATCTCCGCTTACGCACTGGGAGTGGTGGTTGGTGCCCCATTGCTGATCGGTTATACCGTAAAGCAGCGCCCCAAAAGGGTGTTGATCTGGCTCATGATCCTGTTCACCATATTTAATGGTCTTTCCATTATCAGCCCGAATTATTATTTCATGATGGGCGCACGCTTTCTTTCAGGCCTGCCACATGGTGCATTCTTTGGCGCCGGAACCGTTGTTGCCTCAAAACTGGCTTCGAAAGGAAAAGAAGCCCGTTATATTTCTTATATGTTCTCCGGTCTAACGATCGCAAATCTTGCGATGGTGCCGTTGGTCACTTATGTTGGACATACTTTCCATTGGCGCTGGTACTTTGTTATCGTAACCCTGATCGGCCTGGTGACGCTGGCGTTCATTCGTTTTTGGTTGCCGGATCTTCCTGCAAAAGAAAATGCGAATTCGATCCAGGAGCTTGGTTTCCTGAAAAATAAAAAACCATGGTATGTGCTGATGATCACCTCCATCGGCTTCGGCGGACTGTTCTGCTGGTTCAGCTATATCACACCGCTGATGACGGAGGTCGCAGGCATTCAGAAAGACAACATGGCTTATGTAATGGTGCTTGCCGGAGCAGGGATGGTAACCGGCAATTTATTTGGAGGTTATCTTTCCGACCGGATCGGTGAAGCAAAAGCGACGGTGATGTTATTGATCGCTATGCTGCTGGTATTGACCGGTATTTTCTTTTTATCATCCTTCACCATCATCGCGCTCGTGCTGACCTTTATCTGTGGCGGATTGTCCATGTCCGTTTCCGCCCCCATCAATATCATGATGATCAAAGCCGCACCAGGGGCGGAAATGATGAGCGCTGCTTTTATGCAGGCCGCGTTCAACGTAGCCAATTCACTCGGCGCCTATCTTGGCGGCATTCCATTAACACTGGGCCTTTCCTATAACTATCCCTCTCTTGTTGGTGCGGGTATGACCGTGGCAGGTTTGATCATTAGCCTCAGGTATATTTATAAATATAATAAGGGGCCGCAGGGGTTGGCGGGTTTGCGGGAAAGTTGAACAGGGATTTATTGGATTATTGGGATCAGGAGGATTCTCTGTCTGGCTATTGAGGAGTGGGCAGATAATAAAACGACCAGATCCCATAAATCCTAACTACGCTTATTTGACGTTAGGATTTATGGGATCTGGTCGTTCTTCGAACGGTATCTTCTTCACATTATCGGACAGAGAATCCTCCTGATCCCAATAATCCAATAAATCCCCGTTTCGCTTCACTTCTCTTCCTGATCACTTCAAGGATCATTTCATTAAAATCTTCCAGGATAAAATCTGCCCACCATTTGCTGTAAGCATTCAAATTCGTGGTGATGCGGTAGGTGCAGCTTAGTGTAATGCGGGTTTTGTTTTGTGCAATTGAATCGATGTGGTAGCTTCCTTCAACCACATCAAAGTATTTGCCACCGATCATCACATGTTCATCCAGTGTGGTTGGTGGAATAGAGCCGGGGTCGACATCGATGTCGTAAGCAAAACCATTTCCTTCATCCCATGATTTGATCTTCTCTTCAAACCGGATGCCTTTTTCCCAGGTGATTTTCCTGGTGCCGCCAATGCCTTCTTTGTCCAGCTCGCCATTGAGCGGTTTGGGAATACCGATCACATGAATAAAGTGGGTTTCAATTTCAGAAGATTGAATGTCTTTGACGTTCTTGATATTTTCCCATACCGTTTGTTTATCCGCATTTACTTCGATGGATGTTTTAACTGAATGGAACTGATCCGTCGCTTTAAAATTGCTTTCAATGACAAGTACAAGAAATGGCAAGAGCAATGACGCATATAATTTTGTCTTTGGTCCCTCACGGTTTAGTTTGATCAGCTTTGCTACAAATGCAGCCAAAGTTCCAAGTAATAAGAATGGTGCGATGATGATCATCAGGCAGATCGTGCCTTCTGAGCCATCGATCAGGGCTAAAGAGAAAAACAGGATCACACTGATCCAGGGGATGGCCAGATAAAGTGCGTAGGCACGCAATTGTTCTTTGGTGGAGAAGAGTACGGGAATAGCACCCATTACCATTGGCAGCACAAATATATAAGCGATGGAAACGTTGGTATGGGTATAGTTAACAAGCTTCATCACCAGGTAAGCGTAAACAACGCCGAGTGTTACGCCTATGAGTAATGTTCTGAGTCTGGATGGTTTCAAGCAGAAAGATTTGTTTGCGAATGATAGCTTTCCAAAATACAAAAGATATTCATAGCGGACAATTCCTCTGGTAAAATGATGACAGGATCGAGCGTTTAGTTATCTGATATGGTGATCAGTTTATAATAAAACAGTGTACGTGTTATTTATTCTCAATAAAAAACGTCGTACCATTTGATTGATACGACGTTTCGATATATAATAGAAACCTTTTCCGTTCCCGGAACCGGTTAGAATGTTCAGTTTAACAATGCCTGTACTGAGCTGTAAACCTGATCTTTGGTAAAAGGCTTTTCCAGGAAGCCATCAGCGCCTGCAAACATTGCCACATCTTTCACGGCTGAGGCCTGAAAGCCTGAGATCATCAGGATCTTGATCTGCGGGTGATTGGCACGGATATGATTGATAAAATCAACGCCAAATCCGTCGGGTAATTTATTATCCAGCAAAACGAGATTCGGCTCTTCGGTAGCAAGAAACTCCTTTGCTGCTGACAGCGAACGCACATGTTCCAGCTCGATCTCATCTTTCTGCAGCATGATATTTAACAGTAGGCACATATCGCCTTCATCTTCTACGATCAGGATTTTCTTAAGCGACGGGGTAGTGGCAGTATTAAGCATGATGTATGGTTTGGATTCGAATAGATAAAATTCTGTGCCAAACTATCGGGCTGATAGGATGCGGGTGGATCGGTTGGAAATCTGTAGCAAACTTTCCACAAATTTGGGCTGGCTTGATGGCGGGTCATCACAAGTGATGAAGATAAGGAGGAATCTCAATGAGCCGGCCGCACAACATTCAGCACTTGCCGGATCATTTTCCCTGCATTGATTCAACTGATCGATATTAATTCTCCTTGGCTTCGCCTGAATCATGACGCCCGGCACATTGCTGCTTCATTCATAACGTTGTCTTTACATTAGAAAAACATTGGCATAACCTTCCCCAAATACTTTCGCCGGAAACTACACTGCACTATGCGAAAACTCCAGCTTTTATTGGTATTGCTGCTTTTGTCTTGCGGACAGCAACTATTTGCCCAGGCTGTACAGGCCTCCATCTCCGGTAATATTTATAATAATGAAAAGAAGCCGCAGGCCGGGGCTACCGTTGCCGTACGCAACGAGTCAACCGGTTTTGCCACTTCCACAGTAACAAATTCCCAGGGAAGCTTCACGTTCAAAGAGCTGCCACTCGGCGGGCCATACACGGTAACTGTTACATACACTGGCTATGGCCAGCAGAAAAGACAGGGTTATATGCTCAGTCAGGGTGACGCGGTGAAGATCGATATCGAAATGCAAACCAACGAAACCACGCTCCAGGTGGTGGAAGTGGTTGGCTCAGGTATCAAGAACAGGATCGAAAATGCCGGTGCCGCCACTGCCGTATCTGCCCGCACGATGACCAGGCTGCCTGTGAATGGACGGAACTTCGCAACGCTGATGGACCTTTCCCCATTGAGCCGTGGTGGTAACATCTCCGGTCAGCTCGGCTCTTCTACCAACTACACGATCGATGGTATGAACGCAAAGAACCCAACTTCTGCCGGCGCAACAACCAGCAGAAGCGGCGCGCCCTATTCCATTTCCATCGAAGCTGTTCGTGAATTTAAAGTAGTGACGAACCAGTATGATGTCACTAACGGACGTACCGGTGGTGGTACGGTAAGTGCCGTTACCAAAGCAGGAACGAATACTCTTACAGGCAGTGTGTTTGGCTATGGCCGTGCGAACTGGCTGGCGAGCAGATACGATATCCGTGGTAACAGGCGTAATAATGACTACTCAACTTATCAATATGGGTTTTCTCTTGGTGGCCCGATCATCAAAGACAAACTGCATTATTTCCTGGTATGGGATCACCAGCAGGATATGCGTTCACTTGTGATCGCAGACGTACAATCTCCCGCTGATGAAAATACATTTGGTATTACACGCGCTACGCTGGATAATTTCGTAAGCATCGCGCGTCAGAAATATGGTGTCTCCAATAAACCCCAGTACGGTTCTTTTGATAAGAACAGGGGTTCGGACGCGGTATTCCTGCGTCTCGACTGGCAGTTGAATTCAAAGAATCTGCTGACCATCCGCGATAATTTTACAAGCGACAGGAATAAACTTGGTCTTGTAGATAACACCGCGATCAATCTTTATGAAAGTACGGGTAATGACTTCAACCGCGATAACAGTTTGCTTGCTACGTTGCGAACTTCCATCAACCCACGTCTTACAAACGAGTTGAAAGTCCAACACCTGTACACGTATCAAAGCAGTGAACCTGGTGATGACCTTCCCGCAGGGAATATTCCACGCGCAACGGTGGAGAACGTTTCATCGACTATCGACGGAAGAACAAGAACAACCACGATCCAGATCGGTGGTCATCGTTTCGCCCAGGAAAATTTCAAAAATCACGTCGTTCAGCTGGTTGATAACATGTACCTGAATACTGACCGCGTTAAATACACTTTCGGTATTGATGCGATGTATACCCGTTCTCATTCCAAATATGGCAGCGAAGTGAACGGACGTTTCTTTTATAACAACGTTCAGGATTTTATTGACAACAAACCTTACCGGTTCCTCCGTGAAGTGCCTTTGTTGCCAGATCCAAGCGTGATCGGTAACATTCTGAATCTCGGTGCTTACGCACAATTACAGACAAGGCTCGGCCAGGGAATTGACATGACTGCCGGTCTGCGATTTGATTATGCGCATTATCCAAAATCTCCGCTTAATCAAACAGTGCTGGAGGACCTTGGCATCCGGACAGATCACAAGCTGAAGTCAGCTGTGCTGCAGCCACGCATTCAGTTTACCTGGGATGTAAACGAACATCATACGGACTATGTGCGTCTCGGTGCGGGTATCTTTGCATCTGATATCAACAACTATGTGCTGATCAATAACCTCGTGTTTGACGGTAAGCATTCCGCAACGGTAGATGTTCGCTCGCCAAACGTACCTGTTGCCGATTTTATCGGTTACAGAAATGGCACCACACCAATCCCAACATTACCGAATTTCCAATTGCCAACGATCAATACCAATGGCCCTGATGCACAGGTTCCGGTGATCTACAAAGCAAACCTTTCCTATAGCCACTACTTCACCGCAAAGTTGAAAATGACTTTGACTGGTTACGCAACGCTCGGCCGTCATAATTATTTCTATGTTGATCGCAATATGGTGAAAGATCCATTCTTCACTTTACCCTTTGAAGGAAACCGCGGTGTGTATGTTCCGTTGAACACCATGCCATCTAATGGCTCCGGCGACTGGCTGCAGGGCCGGATCAGCAACAGGTTGGGTCGTGTACTGGAGTTGACAAGTCTTGGAAAAGTAAATCAGTATGCCATCGTTCTTGATGCGTCATGGCAATACTTTAAAGATGGTGATATCACGGTAAGCTATACCTATAATGATGTAAAAGATAATACGTCTTTCAATGGTAACGTGGCGAATTCCGCCACCTTATCACTTCCTGTAAAGGATGACCCGCGTGATCTCAGTCATGTTACTTACTCTGATAACCAGTTCCGTCATAAAGTAGTGATCTATGGTACAGCGCCAACGTTCTGGGGCGTTAGTGTCGGTCTGCGTTTCTCCGGGATTGCCGGTACACGTTACAGCCTTTTATCAGGAGCAAACAGCAATGCCGACTTTGTGGTTGGTACCAATGACCTTGCTTATATTTTCAACACAAAAGGTGGAGAAACCCCGCAGAACGTGGTTGACGGTCTGAACGCTATTCTGAACAATCCATTGGCAAGCCAAAGCATTAAAGATTATATCCGGAAATTTGAAGGTGGGATTGCTCAAAGAAACGGAGGTATCAACGGATTCTATGGAACCTTTGATCTGCGCGTCAGCAAAAAGATCAGGCTTTACAGAACGCACGCGCTGGAGATCTCTGGTGATATTTTCAATCTTGCCAACATGTTCAAGAAAACCTGGGGTGTAAGCCGCGCATTGGGTACACAGGCATTATATGGGATCGGTATTCCAGCATCGGGCAGCAATCCGGCGGTGCCTGCATTTGACGCGTCTCAACGAAGATTCAACTACCGTGTGAACTCTGCAGGTGTGCCGGCGCCATCCGGCGATCCGTTCCAGGTTCAGATCGGTCTGAGATACAGCTTCTGATTTAATGTCGTTCAGCCAGGTGTTCTTTTTGGAAAAAACCTGGCCGAAAGATTTTTTTTATTGTAATAGAAAAACCAGGATCATGAAATTATTAACGACAGGTTTCGCTTTACTTCTTCTTGCTTCCTCTGCTTTTGCGCAACAAAGGATCATGAAACAGGGACATCGTGGCTGCAGGGGTAATATGCCGGAGAATACAATCGCCGCAATGAAAAAGGCGATCGATCTGGGAGTGGATGTGCTTGAACTGGATGTGGTGATCTCAAAGGATAAAAAAGTGGTGGTTTCTCATGATACATATATGTCTTCCGATTTTATGCTGAAACCATCGGGCGACACGATCACCGCAGCCGAATCAAAATCATTATTGCTATATGCAATGAATTATGATGAGATCAAAAAATATGATGCCGGCTCGAAGCCTCATCCACAGTTTCCCGAACAACAGCACTTCAAAACATACAAACCATTATTAAGTGAACTGATCGATTCGGTTGATAGATATGCCAAAGCAAAAAAACTCCCGCTTCCTTTTTTTAATATCGAGATCAAATCACAACCTAAGGGCGACAACACAGAACATCCCTCCACACAGGAGTTTGTTGACCTTGTAGTGAACGTCTGCAAAACCAAAGGCATTATTTCAAGAATGGATATTCAATCCTTTGATGTACGTCCGCTGCAGTTATTGCATCAGCAATATCCGGATATTCTGCTGTCATACCTGACGGCGAACGTAAAATCAATTGACGACAATCTGCAAACACTTGGATTTACGCCGGCTTTTTACAGTCCGTATTACAAGACCGTAAATAAAGCAGCTGTTGATACAAGTCATACAAAAGGAATGAAGATCGTTCCCTGGACAGTGAATACAAAAGAAGAGATCAAATCTTTGCAGGACTTAGGTGTAGACGGGATCATCACCGATTTCCCGGGATTATTTTAAAAACACTGCATAAACAAAAAGCCGGTTCTGCAACGAACCGGCTTTTACTTTCAATATTTATCAGGCTCTTGATCTGATTTCTTTTCTTATGCTGGAAAGATAGGCAATCATCGGAATTGTGGTGGCAATAAAAACAACCGGAAGGATGGAAAAAACGCTGAATCCTTTTTTACTGGCAAGGATTATTCCAACGATAGCCATGATCACCACAGCTGTAACCTGTACGATGACGAGTGATTTAACCGTTTTTTCGTTTTTGAGCAATTGCTCCGTTGTCATTTCTGCGAGGCCGGGTTTTTTTTCTTGCATGTTGTGGGTTGTTCGATTGTTTTGATGGATTTTGCAGTTGAAGTTAAAAGTACACAATCTGTAGTTTCTGATCATAATCTTCATAGAATAAATCTCCCATGCATACCTTTCCCAACAGGAGAAATACCGGGAAAAGCGTTTACTTTGTTCTTCTTTCAACTATTACTACTCCTGAAAGTGAGCATGCATGGGTAACGGGTCATCTATTTACAAAACATACGTGATTGACGCTGTTGTTGATGAAACAGACAATGCGAAATCATTTCAGATAAGACCACTGGATCAACGGGAAATTTCATACGAAGCAGGTCAATTCATCACGCTTGTCTTTCGTAAGGGAGATAAGGAAGAAAGGCGCTCTTACTCTTTTTCATCCACGCCGATCCTGAACGAACCGATGCGCATCACTGTAAAAAGAATTCCCAATGGCGAGTATTCGCGGCAAATGCTTACTCATCTGAAGCCGGGCGATACATTGACCAGTTCCGGGATTTCCGGATTTTTTACATTACCGCAAAGTCTTAATCAATACAGCCAGCTTGTGTTTCTTGCCGCCGGAAGTGGTATCACGCCAGTATTCTCGCTAATAAAAACAGTATTGCATAGCTCGGATCTTCCCGTTAAATTGATCTATAGCAATACATCAAAGGAAGACGCGATCTTTTATAAGGAATTGCTCGGTATGGAATCGCAATTCAATAAACGGTTAAAGATCGAATTTCTTTTCAGTCAGCCGGATCATGAACGAAGACGGCTAAGCCAGTTTCTTTTACATGAGCTGTTAAAGAAACATGATATTCCCGTCCGCGACACACTCTTTTATTTATGTGGCCCGGTAAACTACATGCTTGTTGCCAGCATCAGCCTGATCACTGCCGGCGTTCCGGATCAGCATATCAGGAAAGAAAATTTTAATACAAGACCGCATTCCTTCAAACCGCTGCCACCGGATAAAGAATCGCACAATATCAAAGTGGTTATTGGCAATGCTTCCTATGATTTTGTATCTGGTTATCCTGATACAATTCTGTCATCAGCAAAAAAACTGAACATCCGGCTCCCTTACAGTTGCGAAGCAGGAAATTGCGGAAGCTGCACCGCCACCTGCGTGGAAGGCAAAACATGGATGGCTTATAACGAAGTGCTGACGGATGAGGAGATGAGGAAAGGGAAGGTCTTAACTTGTCAGGCTTATCCGGTTGGAGGAGATGTTAGGCTGGAGTATTAGCAGTGGATGCAGAAGGCAAATATCCAAATTTGCAAGATCAAACGCAGTCTCGCAATGCTCATTAAATAGAAACAAGTATGCCCAATCGTATTTACTGGATCGGCGAATTTTCCGGTTCAAAGATCGGCATCATGGCAAGACCAAGAGGCAATGAGTGGCTTGTTCATGAAATCGATCATTTCAAGAAACAAAATGTCAATGTAATCGTCTCATTACTGGAGAATGATGAGATCATTGAACTGGGTTTGGAAAAGGAACCTGAGTTATGTACACAAGCAGGAATAATTTTCCTTCATTTTCCTGTAAAAGACAGATCTGTGCCGGATTCTTTCCATAGGACATCTCAGTTCATTCTTTCCACCGCTGATCTGCTGAGCAGTGGACTGAACCTGGTCTTTCATTGCAGGATGGGTATTGGCCGTTCTTCGATCATGGCGGCGGCCTTATTGATAAAAAAAGGGGAAAAGGTTGACAGGATCATCCCGTGCATCTCGGCGATCCGCGGACTGAAGGTGCCGGATACAGTTGAACAGGTTAGCTGGCTGGAACAACTGGAAGGGCGGATCTGAACGAGATTGACCGTTGCTGCAAGCCCTGCTTACCCGCAACAGGTCAAATCAGACACAATTGTTTGGGAATACGGCCAATATCAGTTAGTTTGGTCAGCTATCGTTGAAAAGATCCAATATGCAAGTATTATCACAATTGAACGAGCGCGAACGACTCAGCGCGCTGCGGTCCTATAATATCCTGGATACGCTGAAGGAAGAGGAATATGAGGAAGTGACCTATCTCGCAGGCATGATCTGCGGCTGCCCGATCTCCCTGATCAGTTTTATTGATAAAGATCGTCAATGGTTCAAATCCCATCGCGGCATTGCAGATTCAGAAACTCCGCTGGATGTTTCCTTTTGTGTGCATGCTTTGAACCTGCGTGATAAAGGACTGGTCGTCCAGGATGCGCGCACAGATCCGCGCTTCAATGAAAATCCATTCGTCACCGGCGATCCCAATATCGTTTTCTATGCAGGCTTTCCACTTGTTACCGGTGAAGGCATCGCGCTCGGCTCACTGTGCGTGATCGATACGAAACCACAGGTGCTGACCGACGAACAATTGAAAGCATTGAAAATGCTCTCCCGGCAGGTGATCCAGCTGCTGGAATCAAGACGTAAAAGCTACGAAATGCAGGTACTCCAGGAAGCACTGGAGAAAAGAAACAGAGAGCTGGAGCAATTTGCAATGGTTGTGGCAAACGATATCAGATCTCCGCTGGTCAATATCGCCGCGGCTCATACCATGCTCAAAGAATCAATGGAATCAGGCAGGCCTGTCGATACACAGCTGCTCGGCATCTCAGCACGGGCGGCCACCCGGATCAACAGCCTGGTGCAGGGCATACTTGGTTACTATCGCAATGCCGCCGACCTTCAGAAAAAAGAACGCATTGATCTGAACCAGTTCTTCAATGGTGTCCGCGAAATGATCGCCACACCCGTTTCAGTGAAATTTGCATTTCACTTTGAACCGGACACTATCATCAATGTAAATCGGATTGCACTTGAGCAGATCTTTTTCAATCTGATCGACAATGCCGTTCGGTATGGCGATAAAAAAGAAACACTGATCGATATCCGTTTTACTGAACTGGACAACGGATATGAATTCACGATATCAGACAACGGCACCGGCATTCCTCCTGAAAGATTCAATACGATCTTCGACCTGTTCACAACGGTAGCCAATAAAGACCGCTTTGGTGTTAAAAGCCACGGCATTGGTTTACCGACTGTGAAAAAACTGATCGATGCGCTGAGAGGTACGATCACGTTGAGTTCGGAAATAGATAAGGGAACGACGTTTAGGTTTACGATTGCAAAGTAGGGGTTTAGTTAAGGGAAAGCTATTCGCCCGATTGGCGTAGGGCCCCCTCTAAATCTCCCCCTTCAGGGGAGACTTTAGGTCGCTTTTTAAAGATGTGTCATTTTATATCGAATACAGAT
>QFQQ01000171.1 GCA_003243445.1 Citrobacter freundii | reverse complement strand
GATGGTGTGGTCTGGCAAGACGGGACATATGAGCCGGTTGAAAGCATCATCTTTGCCACAGGATTTCGCCCGAACCTGGGAGCACTCGGTCAGCTGCCAGTGTTCGATCAACAAGATCGGGTAGCTCATAAAAGCGGTGTCTCGACTACGGTGCCGGGCCTGTACTTCGTAGGGTTGCCCAAGCAGCGCAGCTTTGCATCGGCCACATTGCGAGGTGTGGGGCCAGATGCTCAGTACATAGCTAAAGACTGATAGCTCAATTGCGCTGATTCAGAATGACTGCTTTGGGTGGTGGATTCAACCGCGCTGCGCAAAGTCGATCCTTCAAACCGATGCAGGACGAATCGAGCAATCGGCTGGCAGCTTCCAAGGTTGGAGCGGTCGTCCATGACCGGAACCGCTCAACGACCGGTGTTGATCGTTGCGGTCACTCGTGCACTGCACCGTGAATGGCTCAGATCAGCCTGAAGCAGCCGGCCAGACGGGCGTCGCTGCTGACTACTCCTGGCCGACAGCAGCCTCTACTTGAGGACCAGACTTTTCAGGGCCGTACCGTCATCCTGCCGAGCGCCGTAGATGGCTCGCATAAAAATGCACTGTAGGGGTGGTGTGGCCGCCGCTAAGGCCCAGGGCGCTTCACCCGCGCCCGAATTCTAGGCATTCAAACGATGCACACCCTTCATCGCGCCGGTGCACCAGTGCGGTAGGGCTGGCGGAGCACTCGAACCCACTCCGCATAGGTCAACGTCCGAGCTTTCGATCCTCGTTCGCGCCCGACCCAGCGCATTCGCCCTGTACGGCCAGCTCAGCGTGGATGCCTTCGACGCCGAGGCCTCGGGTGGTCTCGATGCGTGGGACCCACTCACGCCAGGCAGCCCCTGGTGACCCAGCTCAGCCCTACCGCCACGAGTTCTATGTGCCTGCAGGCAACGCTTCGCCGCAGTCCATCGCGGCTGCGCCCCGCAAAAACAGCAGTTCAGTGTGGAAAACTAATGTGCTGTGGGCTTCCGCCCGAGTTAAGAGTTTTATTGTGTAGTTCAGTCTTTTTGTGGAATCCACAACGGCCGAGAGTTTCGTGAACACCTTCAAACGTGACTACGTGGCCCGCATGGACCTGCGTGACGCGCAGACGGTACTGGCGGAACTGCCAACGGCCTTCGAGTACTTCGACTAAGTGCATCCGCATTCTTCGTTGAAAATGCGTTCGCATCAGGAGTTCAGGCGGCAACACGCGGCATGGGCTGACCAGGCGCACTACTGCGAATAGGGCGGGGGCGGGAATACGGGAGCAACATCATTTTTTGCTAGTTTTTGGTGTTGGTAATAGTGCAATTCGACGAAGCTTGTTGAGTTCACTTCTAAGTCGAGATAGTTCACTTTCCTGTTCTTGTCGCTCTAAGCGCGCTTTCTTGGACTGCGCAGCGGACGCATACGATAAAAATTGAAATGGATTCTTATGTCCAAGTCTCATGGCGACGGCGGGTGCAATTGACATCGAACTAGTGTCCATACCAGCGCTTAGGCGTGTCTCTACTTCTTTATCTACTGCATCCGAAGTGAACTTCCCTCGGAAACTATGAATTGAGGTGCCTTTTTCGAAGCCAAGAGATCTCATTGCCTTTGCAATGAGCTGGGTCATGGCCCGATCAGTTAATGGCTTACCACTGCGTTCAGATAAGAAGATTCGACCTTTGTGATCGGTTTTTTTATCCGTTTTTTGATTATTAATTCAGCCCTTTGGTTCTCTATGAAACTTGATATCTGTATTGCAAGATCCTTTGGAATTGGAAATGAGTTGGAGTAATTTTTCTTCTGTTTTGAAGGTGTAATCCAAAATTCATCTGTGGAATTGGCTATGTCTTCCGCAAGAAATTGGTTGGTGTTTAAAGAATTTATTGATCCTCTTCTTAAGCCGACGCGTGACGCAATGTCGATGAATAGCGAATTTCGATAAACTAAATAATTGCTTGAGGGTGATGCGAAAAAGTATGCATGAAGATCGTCGACAGTCCTTTCGGTTGGTAGTTGTCTGGGGGTGACGTGAGAACTGTTCTGAAATGAAGTCCGGAAGCAGAGCGGGGTGCTATAAGAATTCGCTGCTTTCCATGAAGAAGTTTGCAAAGAACGATTGCTTGATTGCCTAACCTCGCTCCTGACTGAGCCTCTAGGACCAATTAGATTTGACCTACACATGCCGCTGCTTTGTAACCAGTGGAGCCAATGATATATTCGGCGCAATTTTGCATTAACTGTTATTTTTGATTTTTCTTCTACACCTCGATGGGATCTCGCAGATATTGTCTTCTTGAGTAAATTATCTCGATAAAGAGCGAGATTCTCGTCATTCAAACTGTCAATCTTCAATTTTCTCGCGCGTAGATAGTTCTCAAGTTCCACTAAATGTCGAAGTTCTTGCTCGATAGTGGACGTGGAGAGCATTCTACTTTTCATGGCCAAACCGTAGTTGACGATATTTCTCAATACCGTCATGTTACCTATGTCATAGCAAATAAATTCAGTACTTTGGGCATATGAAACCTTAGAAAGGATGATTTCATTCATTTGATTCTGGAGATTTTGTTTCGTTTTAGATTTCCATCTCTTAGGGCTTTTAGAGTGGATTTAAGCTCCTCAATTTCTTTGTCTCGAGACTGAAGTAGCCCCCGAAATTCGCATGCGACCGAGGTAAGTTGACTCTCTAACTCTTCAATCTTTGCATTCGCCTTGAAGGTCTCACGTATTGCGTCGATAAGTGCTCGCTCGGAAATTTCACGCAGTGTCCGATGAAGATTTTTCGAATTTCTAAGTGCGGCAATCCGCTCGCTCTTGGTTTTGGAGGCATGTCGGAATGCGTTGCCATCTGCAAGAATGGCAATCAGCGTTGCTTTGATCTTTGGGTACTTATCAAGCGTCGCAAGTGCGTTCTTTTGAAATGATAAATTTGTTATGTCTTTGGGAATTTCTTGAGATGCCCACAAGTTGAATGCGCGAATGCTCTTCGGAATCTTAAGGTCCTCAGGCAAATTCTGCATACTCTGTAGACTGCGTAGTGCCTGAATTTTAGTTGTGATATTTAATTTGGCATTATTTTTGTTTGTTTCTGAAATATGGCTAATCCGTGATTTTGAATTAATCATTGATTTCAATTGGAGGTCCCAAGTCTGTCTCTATGGAGATGAATAATTGCTTCAAGGTTTTGAAGGTTGGTTAGATAAAGTCTGTATTTAATTGAGTCCGCTTGAAGTTCGGCGATTTCTCTTTTCATTAACTTGTGTTCCTGCTCGAGTCCGTCTAAGTGAACTGAAGTGCAACGGTGGTATGGGCAGTTATGGCAGATATTTGGAGAAGCATTTTCTTGTTGAAGC
>QFQQ01000080.1 GCA_003243445.1 Citrobacter freundii | reverse complement strand
TTGATTATTCTGTTCTTTCCCATGGTACCCGGAGTGGGACTTGAACCCACACAGCGCGAACGCCGAGGGATTTTAAATCATGCGTGTTATCAAGCACTATCAAGAAGTTACGTCATTTTTTCGCCAATATCACATGATTTTAAGATCTACTTAATCAATAGCTTATAATCATCAAGAAGGTACAATGGTGAAACATTTTTTGCTCTCAACATCGTCCTAACGTGTTGGGTAAATGAGGTTAAAATCCTCGCACAATTTAAGCTATTCACATCACAGGGCAATCATCAAACTCACCAGACCGCGCATCGTTGATGATGTACGTTATCACTCCGAACAGATGCGACTCATCATCAAACAGGAAGGTAGGCTTTGGTATCTCCACTGCCGCTCCTGTCTCCAGATTAATCAGATGTGGTTTAGGGTAGCGCTTGTACCGCTTCACTCTGAACTCATTATCTACAGAACAAACCAGTAACGAGCCATCAAACGGTGTCAGCGAACTGTCAATGACGAGCAAAGCACCGTACATGATGCCTTCTCGCCAGTACGTTTGCCCTGCCCGCATGAAGTACGTTGCCGATGGTTTGCTGATTAACGTCTCGTCGAGCGATATGCGTTGCTCAACGTAGTCTGCTGCCGGACTCGGGAATCCCATGATGCACCTCCGATAGATGCTGTATATTAATACAGTATTACTGATCGTTAGTGTCGATCAATATCGTTTGTGGTGCTACACTTCAGACCTTTCCGAATACACTGATTTTTATCATGTTAAAGTTATTTGCTAAGTACACAACTATAGGCATTCTGAACACGC
This sequence comes from Citrobacter freundii, assembly GCA_003243445.1. Classification (GTDB taxonomy): domain Bacteria; phylum Bacteroidota; class Bacteroidia; order Chitinophagales; family Chitinophagaceae; genus Terrimonas_A. Next base: position 25,952 of record QFQQ01000080.1, on the reverse strand, counting down.
TGATACACTGGATCGTGTTTGCTGTCAGCATCTACGGATTTCATACAAATCAGGCACTTGCAAACTTTTCTGGGTTTATCATGGCTGTTTCTTTCAGCTTTTATGCTAATGCAAAGTTCACATTCAATGCCTCGACTACAACATTGCGATACATGCTGTATGTTGGGTTTATGGGCACAATGAGTGCGACTGTTGGATGGGTTGCCGATATGTGTGTATTGCCACCAATTGTTACTCTGGTCACGTTTTCCGCTATCAGCCTTGTGTGCGGTTTCATCTATTCAAAATATATCGTCTTCAGGGATGCAAAATGAAAATCTCTCTGGTCGTTCCAGTCTTCAATGAGGAAGACGCAATACCTATTTTCTATAAAACAGTTCGAGAGTTTGAAGAACTTAAACCATACGATGTTGAGATAGTTTTCATCAATGACGGAAGCAGAGACGCTACGGAGTCGATCATTACTGCTCTGTCTGTAACCGATCCGCTTGTCGTTCCGCTTTCATTCACACGTAATTTCGGCAAAGAGCCTGCGCTTTTTGCTGGTCTTGACCATGCAACTGGTGATGCAGTAATTCCGATTGACGTCGACTTGCAAGACCCGATTGAGGTTATCCCTCATCTCATTGAGAAATGGCAAAATGGCGCAGACACTGTGCTGGCAAAGCGATCTGACCGCTCAACGGATGGTCGCCTTAAGCGCAAAACGGCTGAGTGGTTCTATAAGCTGCACAATAAAATCAGCAATCCAAAAATTGAAGAAAATGTTGGTGACTTTCGGTTGATGAGTCGCGAGGTTGTCGAGAACATCAAACAGATGCCTGAGCGCAACCTGTTTATGAAGGGGGTATTGTCATGGGTAGGCGGCAAGACTGATTTAGTTGAATACGCCAGAGCTGAACGTGTTGCAGGTGACTCGAAATTCAACGGATGGAAGCTTTGGAATCTGGCCCTGGAGGGAATCACCTCGTTCTCAACATTCCCTCTGCGCATATGGACTTATATCGGATTAGCTGTGGCAAGTATGTCTTTTCTATATGGATCATGGATGATACTTGACACCATCGTGTTTGGTAATGCTGTTCGTGGATATCCATCACTTCTTGTTTCAATACTATTCCTTGGTGGTGTTCAATTAATAGGAATTGGTGTTCTTGGTGAGTATATAGGAAGAATTTATATGGAAACAAAATCTAGACCAAGATATATTATTAAGGGAGATGGAAAGTGATTAATTCATTATCATTTAGGAAAATAGCTTTATTAATATTCATTTCCTTTATTGTTTGGTCTAGCAAAGACATGTTCATGCTTAACCAAGGTGATTTCCATAGAGCTATATATCCTTTTCTTGGGGATATAGAGGGAATCCATTTTCGTGGTGTTATACCTTTGTCATACAAGTTAAAAGATAATTTTCTTCCAATATACTCCTATGAGTATAAAAGTTCTTATAGCCTATTACTTTATATATATGCAGCAACAATATCAGCCATTACAGATACGTTTGATATTCAATTGCTTTCTGCATTAATAAAAATATTCTATGTTTTATCGCTATATTATTTATTCTTAAAGATATCTAACAATAGCAATGTAATAGTATTTATTATTTCTTGCATCCCACTACTATCTTCTTCTAATTTGTCTTATTTTTCATCTTTCTATCAAGAGCAGATCCTGCTTCCACTCTTACCCATATGTTTATCGTTAGTAGGTAGCTTAAAATCAAAAGATGCAATTATAGTTTTTTTATGCGTATCGATTATTGCTTGTTCAAAAAGCCAATTTTTCTATATACCTTTTATATTTGCAATGTATTATATAATATTTGATAGGGAAAGATTGGCCACAAGACTTTCACTGATGGGGTTTTCATTGCTGCTATCAATTATGTGCATAGCCTTCTCGACCGGGGCGTCTCATTTTAATAAGTATCACTCTAACTTTTTCGGGGTGTATCAATATATGAAGCTTGAAAACGTCAAGATTCCTAATTATATTGATGAGAAATGTGTGGGGGTTGATTCTTGGGGGAATAGATATGACATCAAAAATGGAGCCGTATGGACAGACATTGGCGAGTCTTGTCTATGGGAAAATACTAGCTATGGTTTTGAAAACACTATCAAAGAGATTATTAACAATCCCTCCATGTTAATCAAACTTCCATATAGCAAATCAATGGAGACGTTCTATGGAGAGGATTATTTTCATGTGTACAAGCAAATAAAATTAATTAAAAATGACAATAATTTTAGTTCAGTATTAACTAAAGTGAAGGATGCTTTGTTTAATAAATTAAGATTTAGTATCTTAATTGCTTGCATTATAATATCAATAATATTTTTTAGAAATAAAATCGCTGGCGTGTTTTTTATATTGGGTACGATTGGCGTAAGTCAGTTATATGTAAGCTTCTTAGGCGAGGGTTATAGAGATATAAACAAACATCTTTCATCAATGAATTATTCATTTGACCTCGTATTGTTTTTGATCATGGTATTATTAATAACAAATGCGATGAAAATCATTTATAAAAAGGCTGGCCGCTAGGCCAGCTTTTATTATTATTTCGCACCTACCATCCTTATATCATTAACGTACAAATCTCTTGGTGCAGATGTCGACGATCTTGAAACAATAAATAGACCTATTTGGCAAGTACTATTGATCATTGATTCTGGTATGTTGAATATAACATCCGCTGAACCAATATATTCCAAATCACTAACAAGTGTAGAGCTATTATCAACTGGAGAAATTACCAGTCGATACACAACTGAATCACCAGTCCCGTTTATTATGTTAAATCTTATATATTCTATATTATATGAATCGTGAAGATTAATAATTAACATTTCTCCACTTGCTAACGCCCACGCCCCATCAAACTCTCCAGAAGTGACCATCGATCCAGTGCTATTCTTATTCAGCCAGTTAAAAAGGTATTTCTTTTCGCTACCCCCAATGAGGAATTTATCTGTTTGACTATTAAATAATGATGATTGTCCGTTCCTAGTGCTCATAATTATTGATTTCTTCCACTGCGTATCCTGTATTTTTCGCAAGGCTTTTTTAGTAATAATCTGGATTTGATTATTGTTCTCAATTGTTCTATGGACATCTTTAGGTGTATGCTGAGTATAAAATGTCCAGAATGCAACTTTTTCAAATCTTGATATCCAATAATTATTTCCATTAATTACAAATTCATCATCAACATCATTTCCCTCATCCGTAAATCGATAAGTTGTTAGTAATGGAATGACTCTTCCTTTTCTAAGTCCATTCTCCTCATAAAGTGATATTAAATTCGCCATGTAGTATCCGTAAATAGAGTACGTATCAGAAACGAAGTAAGCATAAATAGATGTAAATATATGATCTATGTCTTTATGAAGATATTTATCACCACCAAAAAGATCTTGGTTTGTTGCCGCATAGGTTGGAAGGTTTCTTACGGCCATTGCTTTTTGGATCATAGTTTCTTGTTTTGAGATAGGGACTGTTGATGGGGTTGGCTCGTCAACAATATAGTACCCAACAACGTTATCCATATTCATGTGTTCATTGAAGTAAGATATTTGCAAATCAAAATCCTTACTGACCTCTGGATAAATTTGCAATATAATCTGAATGCCATATAATTCTGCGCACTTTATCCATGACTTAAGATAATCCTGAACACCATCAGCCATGTATGTATATGTGACAAACGTTGATATACCGAATGACTTCGCAAATGAAAAAATAGAAGGGTCTAATCCTGAATCAATCCACAACTCTGTAAAAGAAATAATTCCATTTGGATTGAAGGATTCATTGGCGTGAACAATATACCCACTACCTACAGCATCGAAAAAAATATATCCATCACCACTTGACGGTTCACCTATCGTATCTGTTTTAACATATTCAACAACCCCATACTTCCATTTAATCAGTAATATATCTTTTTCTGATTTATCTAACTTTGCAGAATCTAAGTTTTCATAAACGCGCACTCTTTTATTGGCGTTCAACTCTTCTTGAACAGTGACTCCATCCTTAGTATAGATTAGAGAGGCCCCATTTTCACTAGCCAACTGAGACCTTAGAGAAGCATCTCCGACGCTAACCCACGCCCCAAGACCAATACCACCTGTTGATTCTGGTGTTGAACCTGCGGGAACGGTCTTAGGGAATGCTCCATCCCATCGATAGTATTCGCCATCCCCATCAGGAAGTTTCCAGCGAAGCGCTTCATCTGCCCTTGTTAAATTTGCTCCATCCTGGAATGAGTCAATCAATGTCCATCCCATTGACGCCAGTTTTTCTTGGTAACGTATCTCCATACCATGCCAAGTCAGGCGTGGATTACCAAAACGATCAGGCCATAACTCATTAGATTGATCATTAGAAAGATGATCGAAGTTCTGGGCGTTATCGTACAAATCTTTTGCAGCAGAAGACCCCAGCGGATTGCCAGTATTATAAGTCGTCATATTTGCCTCATAAACGAAAAAACCCGCCGTAGCGGGTAATATTGATGTTTGGATTAAGCTACATTACCGGGGTAGGTGGCGTTATCGTACTGATAGAAAGTGTCGCGATACTCTTTTGCTGTTACCTGGCATGTTCCATCAGATTGCGGTGCTATCTCTGAAATTAATGCGCTATATCCAACACGGGATGACTCGCAGAAAATCAGACGAGGCGATTCAATGGATGGGTCGTTTAGCATGATGCTGCTGAACTTGGCTTGTTCTGTTACTGATAGAATATATTCATCTACCCTTGTAACTGCCAACAAATCCGAAGCAGAACCATCCTGATAGCGTATCAATGCGCGGGGATTGTTGAATGTCCAGTCAAGTGGTTCTGATACTGTAATAGTCGTTACGCCACCACTTGTACTCATATCCTCAATCAACGTGCTTATGGTTTTGCTACCAGGAATATCATCAGTGAAGATTATCCTGTCGCCAACGTTATAACAGAGAGCATCCATTTCCGTTGTCGTGGTGTGAGTCAAACGTTGCTGACGGTATTTCATCAGACGTCGCATACCTATCTGATAAGCACGGTCCTGATCAAGAACACCATCAAGCGTATAGTCCTCAATCTTTACAGGAGTTGGGTTATCTGATGTTCTGCACTGCACCGTCTCTTCAGCCCATGTAGTGCCGTTGATATATGTAACATCCACACCATCATAGTCATCTGCTGACGGAGCAACGAAAGCAGTCTGAAGCGGATCAGTCATCTCCTGTGGGCTGATTATTCCCGTCCACATTTTCACACCTTCCCTTGCTACAGATGCCAGACCATCGGTAAGAAGGAAGTAACTTTTTCCTGCATTTGTTACCTTCTGAAGCATCTCCAACGCAGAAACAGAATCCGTGGTGGCATAGTCAAAGAATTCACTACCAGGGGTCCAGTAAGAAGTTTCTAGTGAGTCAATAGCTTCATGGTCCATCGAAAGCCCTAACTCATTACCTATATGATACAGAGCACCAGAGATGCTCCTTGACACACCAGAATCATAAATTCGTGTGGCGACAATATTTACACGGCGATCTGACTGAGCTGCAAGTTTACCGCCCGTTTCCACCGTAACCGCCATTGTGGTGACGCCAGAATAAGATGCCGGCCGAGATAACAAACGTCCTCGTAATGACTGCCAGTACATATTATCACGACTGTTATCCTGACCCTGCTCGTTCGTGCGGCGAGCTCTGACCTCTACCAGCGCAGGCGTATTCAGCGTGACTCGTTCGGTGAATCCCAGTCCATTGATATTCTGGAGGTAGTACGATCCGGTTTTACTTATCCACCCGACGCCTGAACCATATGGCCGGTACTGAATCTCCCACTTCACCTCCCGGTATTGTTTGTTCCCTTTTTTGTTATACCCACAAATTCCGTTTGGGAAGAAGAAGTTTACTTCGAACATATCAACAACTTCATTTTCTGAGCACGCCAGAAAAGGTCCCATCCAACTATCGTTCTCATTTAAACCGTTGGCTTCAAAATCAAGAACTGTGCGCGGTGAAAATCCAGGCCATGACGGATCAACGCTGCCATCAATAACCCGCTCCATAGTTACAGAGCTACCATATATATCAAGAATCTTATATTCACTTCCGGAATGGGAAACAGATAGCCTGACATAACCTTCAGGAATCCCGGTGAACGGAGTCCCGGTAGCGCTATCGTAAGCGAGGGTTATTGATGCGGTAATCACATCTTCGCCGACTGGTTCAGAGTGAGGTATAAAATCAGCAATGAATAGTTGGTAATCAATGCTGTTGTACCAGAGAGTTACAGGCATCCCAACATAAGGAGCTATTTCCTCAAGCGTATCACTGGTAATTCTGCTGTAAGCACCATCATTAGTTACTACATAGGAATCAGGAACAATTAACTCAACAATTGCACCAACAGTCCATGTATCTGGAAGGTCATTTGTTGTTTCATCTCCATCATCCGTGCTCAGCCCATTAAATGTTATTGTCGGTCCGGAAACGGTTAGCGAATTAGCAACAACATCTTCCGTGTCCGGCGCGGTTTGCGCCATATCAAGACCAGAACCAGATGCGGTTCCTCCAACCTCTGTGGAATTGAACCAGTTTTCTGATCGTTGATCTCCACTAACGTTTTGCCCAGGTTGATATACTGTGTAGTTAAACCCATCGCCAAGAGAGGCAATTGGGGTTGACCCTACACGAACATCGCCATCCCCAAATGAAAAACGCCCTCTCCCCATAACAACGAACATTTCAACTGTCATTACCGTTGGATCATCAACTGAGAATCTTGTTACAGGCTGCACTGCATAGTCAGGATAAATACGGCTTCGTCCAAATAACTCGCGTATCGGGTCGCCCAATTTTGCGTTATTCGCTTTAGCAGGATTTACATCAAGAGGGTTTCCAGTCCCTGATGAATAACCGCCAAGGTCACCAACACCAGGAGCAAAGAAAAGAGCATACGCGACTGATGCAACTGATACAGCAACAGCAATCCAAGCAAGAGCAACCGCGCCATAAGGGACAGGATAAATTCTGACATCACTATCTGATTTGATAGCAAATTCAAACCATGCCTGAGGCGGTATGTTCTCTCCATCAACATCAACTGTGATCGGGTGCTTCATATCAGGCTTATAGCCCTGAACGTTCTTCGCAAGCCATTGATGGATAGTTACTGCGCCATGTTCATGAGTTTCAAGTGGCTCACCAGGCAGCCGTGAAGGATAAATTCTGATAGTCACTTCCAGAACTCCACTTTGACAAAACGACGTTTGAAACGCGAGACAGGAAGGAAGGTAACGTTCATTCCTGGATTGCACTCCGCGACATGCAGTTGGCCGTTAATTTCAACGACTACACCAACATGAGTAACGGTTGACCCGGAATAACAGGCGGCGCCGGCACCAATACACGGCGCGCATTTTTCCAGAGAAAGCATGAGATTTCTGGCCTCTCGGTTTAAACCTCCGTCGTCTTTTGTTATACCTGCAAAATCTGGCCACGGAGGCAGCCCCAGGTCTTTTCGTACCTCATTGACGATGCCAAAACAGTCAAGTTCAGGGTAAACACGACCGCCCTTCTGCCACACGACAGAAAGGTATTTGTCAGGATTGAACATAGTTTCTCCTTAACTCATGTAACGGAGGCCTGGGTAGTACGGAAGGGTGTAACGGTGGCGAGGCCATGCAGTATCGAGTACGTTCATATAGCCAGCCGTTATTTGCGCCTGTGTCGACGTCCACGAACCGCTCTTAATCGCCAGAGTGTATGGAACTGAAGCCGGTGCACTGAGGTCAGTAGAGACGTAGTTACGATAGGTTAAAGATGCCTCAGATAGTTTATCCAGCGCGTTACGAATCGCTGTTGAAGTAACTCCATCAATGTTATCGATCGCAAACTGCAAGTCCTGAGTTCCATCACTATTCCGGGCAGGAAGAGCAATATCAATAGCTGCTGCCTGGAATGTCACAGCATCACCATTTTCTGTGGTTGCGGTAATATCATCGAACCCCTTACATAAATAATAAACTTCACTACCGATGTTTATCTGGAGTGTTTCGATAATCACCTCTTCACCAGATGAGGCGTAAAGACGATTCAGAATTGTCACGGTCTTGGCCACTCCCTGTTGAGCGCAATATCAATAACACTGCTGTTGATAATGTAATCCGGGAAATCAGCCCAACCAGGTGCAAGAACTGGTCGTTCCCATAATTCAAGGGTGGCTGTATATCGCCAGTAATTACCACCCTCAATGGTCGGCCCTTCATAAATATCTACGAACCGGCAAACGTACATGTCGATAATGCCAAGAGGTGAGCGAAGAGGCATATTGAACCAATCTGCCCCATCTTTGATGGTGTCTCTGAACCACGCCTCAAAAAGTTGAGACTCCGGATCTGTAAACAACCATGCCACTGATGCCTGAGTTGGCGTTGAAGTGTACAAGCGGCGTTGCCTTGCCCTGCCAGATGTAAGTTCTGTTCTCAGCAATGGGCTAACAGGTTTTAACCCGAACCCTTCCTGTAACGGAATCGGCAGGTAATCATTCGGATAGTTAATGCTGGTTGTTTTAGCCATTAACCAGTTCTCCTGTTAGTGTTCCAGCGCATCATCGCTTTTGAAATGCTCCCCTTCCCGCTTGCGAGGTCACTGGCGGCCTGTTGATAACCAAGCTTTGCCCCTTCTGTAGTTGCTTGTTTCATCATGGCAATCTGAGTGTCGGAAGGGTCACCGTTCACATTCATGTTTATAACGGGTGAGAAACTAGCCCCCTGCGTGGACTGCTGATTCACCCTGTCGAGTGTTTCATCAAGCTTGGCAGAGGTCTGAGAAGTAACGACTCGCTCTCCTTTCTGAAGAAGCCAGGTCCCGGTTTCTGGAACGCTGTCGATACCATCGTGCGCCATACCTGCAAGGGCAGAAGTACCAACGGCTGCTACAAGCGGTGCAGTTACCGCCGCCGCTGTTGCCATTGCTGCAGGCGCAAGCGCTGGACCAACGATAGGGATTGCCGCTGTAGATGCATAAGCGGCGATCTGAGCCTGTAAAGATGAAGCCTGTGCGTTTGCCAGCATTGATGCCGCTGCACTTGCCTGAGTGGATTTACCTACCAGCAATTGCACAGCCTGATATACCAGCCACTGCGCCGCCATATCAGAAAGGGTTTTAATGATTGTTTCACCAAGGCCAGAGAAAATATTACTGAAGAAATCACCTAAATCCTCTGCCCCATGCACAAGATTATTCAGGTTGTCAGAGATGGATTCCGTTGCGCCATTAAGAATGGAGGTCATCGCATCGGCGGCGGTCTGGTAGTAATCAGCGGAGTTATCAGCGTAATCATTCAACGCATCCATAATCCCGCTTTGCCAGTAGCCCATCTGTGCGTCGGACTTTTTGTAATAGTCCTGCTGAATATCTAGACGCTCATCAAGTGCCTGCTGTAACGCTGACGTCTCCTGGTCATAAAGCGATTTACTGATATCGCCGCTTTGGTATTGCTTCTGAAGGTCTGCCTGTCTGTCGAGAAAACTACGCTGGATATCCAGCAACTCCTTCATGCGCTGGCGAGTCTTGTCGCCCATTCCTGCGCCAATAAAATCAGAATCATTTGCTGCCTGGTCATTCTGATTTTGCTTGCGCAAATTAGCGGTAAATTCGACAAGTTTCAGGTTTTCTTCGTTGGCTTTTTTCAGAGAGTTGAGACGGTCTATTTCCGTTGCAAGCTGTTCAAGGCGCTCTTTCTGTGCAGCATTAATCCCTGTTAATTTTCCTGAAGTGAAATCAAAACGCAGCTTCTCAAGCTCGGTGACCTGCTGATTCTTTTTGCCAGTTGTGTCTATTAACGCAATCTGGCGCTGATAGCTCATTTCCAGAGACTTAAACGCTGACTCCAGCTTCTTGGCCCCGGCGTCAGGCGATGCTTTACCGTTTGTTTCTCCTGAGCCTAAGGAATAGTTTTTACTGGATGAGGATGACCCACCTATGGTGGCCGCACTGAGAGGAAGATTATTACCGGCTTTCATAATGGAAAGTCGGCGTTCAAGCTGTGCTATTTCAGCTTTCTTCCCGTCAACGTCCATCCCAATTCTGTTAAAACTGGCAAGGAAACCCTGGTCTTCTACATCAGCTTTGAGGTTATTGAGTCGACGTTCTATATCAGTTACAGATGCATTGTCACCAACAGCCTTACCGCCTTTGTACAGGTCAATCAACTTACCTGCTTCAGCGCCAACTTTCACAAGCCAGGTAGCTAGGTCAACAACGCCGCCAACCAGGTCAGTTAGTCCCTGAATCACCAGAGGGTCTTTGAAAACATCGCCCATGTCAGTGATCGCATTCTGTAATCCTGACAGGTCAACATTTGCAAGACCGGTAGCAATCTCAATTTTTACGCCGTTAACCTGCGTCTCCATGTCTTCAAACAGGGAGTTTACTTTCACCAGTTTTTCGATGTCTGCATCATCAGGGGCAACACCAAACTGTTTTGCCGCGTCCATGTACTGGCGAAGCTTTTCACCACCCTGATCAAGTAAGGGCAGAAGCTTTGACAGGTCATTACCAAGGCTTTCGAGAATGGTTGTTTTCTCGGCGTTTGTTTTTATCTTGCCAAGAGCATCGCTGATAGCGAGAAGTTGTTTATCAGGTGACTCACCGGCTAATTTTTTTGCGGATAATCCCAGCGCATCAAGCGCACCGACAGCTTCACCAGATTTATTTAAGACCGCATCACCAATCTTATCGCCAATATCCTTAAAGATATCAGCCATCTGGTCACCAGATACGCCCGCTTTTTCGGCGGCATACTGCCAGGCCAGCAGAGACTGCGTAGACATATTGAGCGATTTCGCCCAACGGTCTGTTTCAGTGATCTGTTTGGAAGTGGTTTTCAGCAGGTTATAACCTGCAACGCCTACACCAATTGCTGCAGCGCTTGCAGCTGTCGCAAAAGCGGTGAACGCGGTGGCCGCAGCCTTGGCGTCAGATTGTACCTGTTTACGCCATTTTTGAGATGCTCGCTCAGACTGGCTAAGGCCAGAGACAAAACCACCAACCTTTGCCACCAGGTCGATAGTCAACGTGCCGAGGGATTTACCAGCCATGCTATGTCCACTCCTGCATAGCCTGTTCCAGTGAAATGGAAGGCTCGTTAATGTGTGGTGTGAAGTCTGTTACTTTGAAGGAGGGTGAATCTTTTCCACGGTTGACGTTTGCCAGCACAGAAGAAATAAGGCCAGCGGCCCACTCGGTACGCATCATTCCATTAAGGCTTCCGTACTTTTGACGGTAAAGAACCCAGTCGCGATACTCTGTAACGCTAACGCGTTCTTTTGCTTCAGCAATGGTGCGACCGCCGATCCCGTTGAGAACTAATTCACACCAGAATTCGTCGTCTGCGCTGAGTTCGCCTTTCCCAGGTCGTTTACCTGCTGAATAGCGACAAGCAGAGCAACGGTTAAAGCACCATCAAGCGCCCCACGGTCAGGATCTGCTTCACCAGTGATATCGGCAACAGTGAAAACTGGAGCGCCATTTTCATCACAGATGGATGCAGCGATACGCCCTGCAACACCATCAATTTTCCCCACCGCTGAAAGAACATTTGATACCGCGTCGTGATAACCCATTGGTCGGATATAAACGGTAGCTGTGATCTCTTTATCGCCCTGTTTCCAGGTGATTTCCTTCTCAACAGGACGACCAGTGAATGCCCCTGCCTGTTTTAACGAATCCAGATTCAGTTTCATTTCTTTCCTCTCAATTTGCGGGGTTTCCCCCGCTTATTAATGCCTGGTTATTAGCTCGTTGGCTGGGCCTTTGGAACCCAAACACCCTGCCCTGATCGCTGAATAGTTGCGGATGTTTGCACGACCGTATTCGCCTGGAAGTCGAACGGGAAATCTGAAACATAGCCCTGGAACACATACCAGGTACGTGTATCCGGCAGAGAAAGACCATCAACTGCATCTGGATCACCAGAAGTCGCTACCGTTGGTTCATCCGTTCCATCAGCCCAGCCAATAGCAAAGGTCAGGTTTGTCTGGTCACTGGATTCAGCCAGGTTGCTCAGCATTACATGGCTGTCGTTTGCCGGGTCTGCGTTAAGAGCTACAGTTGCCTGTCCTGGTGTTCGAAGTCCTTTCTTGTAATGGCGAGTACTGGTTTCACTCAGACAGGTATCTTCAATCTGGTCTGCCGGGCTACTACCTGGTGAGAACGAAGTAATACATTCAACTTCACTGACCACACCGTTATTCAGAACGTACATCTGAGTGCCTTGAGTCACTACTGACATAATTATCTCCGGGTATAAAAAAACCGGCTCAAGGCCGGTTGTGGAAGGTTTGTTATCGGTTGACTATCCAGTCAACGTCGAAAGAATATCGATACCTGAGCGTCTCAGGGTCTCGCGTCTGATTACCCCAGCGAACAATATTGGCTTTTACCTCAATTGCATTACGCATCGCCTGAGCGACAGCGATAGCCTCATCAGGGGTATCGGCATAGATATCAACCTGAAGCGAATACATGTCCGCATCTGGTCGTTGGTTGAGGAAATTTTCAGGAGAGCCGCTGATGTTCTGCCAGACGGCGTATGGATAAACAACGTCATCATCCTGAATGCCGAAAGGGTAAATTCTGACAGGGTTGCTTCCAAGCAGAGCAGTCACTGCCGGACTCGCCGCACAAACAGGAAAAATGGGAGCAATCATGCGGTCCCTCCTTTCTTCTGTGCTCGCTTGATAGCTCGGTCAATCCCCGCTTCGTAGTTAACAGAGAATGTGTTGAAAACCTCTATCAGCCTGGAATTTGCAGCAGCACGAACGAGCGGTTTTGCTGCCATCTTTTCAGTGCCAAACTCAAGAAGACGCCAGTGAGGAGTGGGTGCATCTTTCGCAGTGCTTGGATGCTTTTTTAATACGGCTCCCTGAAGAATGCCTATCCTGAAGGCAAGATCACCGGTTTGTTTAAACATACGACCATTCCAGCGCAGCGCGGCGTTATCAGCAATGCTACGTGCGGTGTGAGGATCGTCGAGTCGCTCTGCGTTTCTCTTTATCTGAGTTACGATAACGTTTCCAGCTTTCCTCAGTGCGGAGCGCCCTGTTTTGCGCTTAGTTTCCGAGGTAATGGCTTCTAACTTACCAAGCAGTGAATCTACACCTTCAAGCTTAAACTCAATGCTATCAGCCATCCTTTACCCCCTCTGAGCACGGAAGCGTGAGATATTCTAGTCCACTATCAGGGTCAGGAAGAATCCCCTCAATGCTGTAAATTTTTCCACGGAAAAGAATACGGTCTTTCTCCTGAATATCTTCCCGGTATCGGATAGTGATTCTTGCCGTTACTTTTACGTTTTCGGCTTGAGCTGCAATGAAGTCACGGACTGATGAAGAAACCACGCTGGCATAAACATCTGCCACGTTGTTCCAGGTATATTCCATTGCCCCTGTGGTTGGTGACTGGACAGATGTTCGTCGCTGAATAGTGATGCGGTGACGCAGTTTAGCAAACTCCACGATTACCTCGGCTTACCATCAAGATAGGTCTGCGGTGGCAGCTCATCATCAATTTCATCAACGAGCGTTTTTGCAATCAGAGATATCAGTGTTTCATCCGCCTGAGCCAGACGGTTTATCGCTTCTGCCTGTTTCAGTTGAGACGTTGCCAGCGCTTTCAGTGCCGCCGTTAGTTCGTTTACCTGCTGATCGTTCATAGGCAATCCTCGTCCACTTTTTAATCCACTCGCGCCGTCTGGCGCATCATGCGCATGCCATACCAACCCCTTAAATAATTGTCGGCTTACGGAGGTCGTAAATCAGCATTGATACAGAAAAAGGAAGCTCTCCCTGTTTCAACTTTTCTTCTTCTTCGCCGCCGCGGTTACGGTCCAGATAGCCAAGCAGAACCAACAGAGCAGTCTGAACGCGAGTAAGCGGCTCACCATCAATAAGATTTCCTGATTCATCCACGACAAACGCGCGACTTCCCTGAATGTAGGAAAGTATTGCTGCGCTGCCGCCCTGAATTTTTAAGGTAAGGTCTGAATCTCCGTAATCGTCGTCAATACGGAGATGCAACTTAGCCTCTTCGAGCGTAACCAGTTCAATCATGGCTTATCCCTCAGATCTCGCCCTTTCTTAACAGCAAGCGTCCATCCTTTCGATCCTGTCTCACCTGGCTTGTCGCAAGTTTTCTCGTTGCAATGCCACATACAACCACCCCATGTGACCGTATCGCCAGGTTGATATTCGGTACCAGATTTGAATACATCGCGATAGATAGTTACCGGGATGTCAAAGGACTTAACTTCAACAGTACCGCTTGCTCTTTCGAGAGAAATTGAGAAGGTTCGCTGGTTATCTTGTTTGATATCAATGCCAGACACACCGTCAACAATACATTCCCAGCCCCGCATGCCGTGCGTCTTTTCATGGGCGCGCCAAAGGCCGCCTTTGTGAGTCGCATAGGTACCGCGTGGATAGCTTTTTTTCTCGTCAATGAATGGTTCAAGCTCTATTGCAAGAGCGTCACGACCATCTGAACCAGGTTCAGGATCAGGAATCTTTGACAACAAATCCTGAGCGAGCTTTTCAACATCTACCGGCTCAGGAATTAACGCATTAACTACCTCTTCGACAAGGGGACGCAGATCATCAACCGTGACGCTTTTACCATCCTTGGGTACTGGAATTGATTCAAAAACCTGCTTCACCGCGCTTTTGGCAGCATCGGCGATAATCTGGTTCAAGTCTGGTAGTTCTGGAGCCTTCGGTAATTCAATTTCACTTACAGCATCGGCAACCATTTTAGATACATCTGGTATTTCTACTGGTTGGAATTCTGGAATTGACTGACGAACCTCTTCCAGTTGCTTCTCCAGATTACTGGCTGTTTTCTCCAGCGCTTGCTGAAAGTCATCTGCCATTTTTTTAATGGCTGCTCCAAACTCTTCACCAAGCGCTTTAATCAGGGATAATTCACGTTCATTCATTTTGTTAATAATCCTCTGAGCATTGTTTTCGCCGCGAAAAGTTCAGTCTCACTTAGCGCCTTTCCACTTTCATCAACAGGTGCAATCGCTGTCTGCGGCTGTTGCGTCCCTTTCGCGAATGGGTCTTCTGATGCATCGCGCCTGGCCAGCGCTGCCAGGCTGAAGTTCTGCTGCTGCAGGAAGAGAGAATCACCACCTTCAACAGGAGGAAGGTTTTCACTTTTACGGGCTTCGTTTGGAGTAAGGATGGTGTTTTTAACTCCATCACCCAGCGCTTTCATTCTGCGTTCGCTGTCCATTCGTAACAGCGCGCCGATATCAAGCTCAACACGCTTTTTGGCATCCAGTTCGAAAGCTTCTTTCAAGAGTGACTCGATAGACTCAATCAGCACCTGCAGGCACTGTGAGTAATATTGTTGTTCAAGTGCTTCAACGTTATCAGAACTTGGTATTTCGCCAACGCCAGCCTTATATGCCGGGACATGGAAGGCAGAACAAACCATTTCTGCAGAGAGTTTCTGCTGCTCAACAGTCTGCGCATCTACCGCAGACATGGTGATCGCTTTGTATTCTGCGCCACCTGATAACAGTCCAGTCTTTCCTGCATTTTCCCCTGTGTAACCTGCATCCCATGCTTTTTTTATTTCTGTGGCTTTGTCAGCATCAACAGAGCCAGGAATAGTAATAACGCCACTTGGTTTGCCGCCATTTTTAAAGAAGAACGCAGAGCTTTCCTGGATGTGCTTACCCTGCATTGCTGCGAGTCCACATGCATAGATAGGAGAAATACCGATCAAAGGATGAAATAGGCAGTTAAAGCGATCGTGAATTATTTCTCGCGCCGGAACGGTTACTTGTGTCGGCAAACCGCTAATCTGGTCAGGGCTAATTTGATAAAAAACAGAACCATCATCAGCAACTAAGGGTGTGACTCTATCCGGATCAAGAATACGAAGTTCTGTAATCTTCCCGGTATTGTTTTTAACCTTCATCACGTAGGTATTTCCGCGAGAAAGTTTTGAATTCATCCACGTTTCAAAAAACTGAATTGTGTTCTGAAACTGGTTAGGTTTACTGATTAGTGTGTCGAATTCATTATCCGAAACTTCTTTCCAGATGCCGTTAGAATCTTTGGCCTGAATGGCTGGCGACATCTTTGAAATGTCACTGGCTATCAGCGTAATGCAAGAGAACACCGCATAATACGAAAGTACGGTCTCATTCCTGATTTCCATGTTTCTTTGCCAGGCACCTGCGAAAGGTTCTCTGACAAAGGAAAATATCGGAGTCCAGCCGCGAGATGATGGTTGCTGTAGTGCTTTCTCTTTCCGACTAAAAGGATTCCACATCAGCCATTCTCCGCGTTAACTTTTTTCTTTTTCGGTCCACCAGCTTTTTTGCCAGTCACATATTCAGCTTTATGCAGCAGAACCAGTACCTTTGCGCACTGGTCATTCACAATTTTCTCATCACCTGGCAATGAGTCATGTGTACGCTGTAGGTATCTGATCTTTGCCATATGAAACGGCGGGGTTTCCCCCGCCCTCCTTCTTAGCTGGTAGCGCCAGTGCTGTAATCAACGCCGGAGATAACGGCCACTGCTGCATCGCGACGGCGTTTCCAGTTAATCCAGCGCTCTGCACGGATGGCCACGCTGTTGGTCTGGAACATGGATACCAGTTCCACTGCCGTTGGGGTGGTGCTGTCATGGGTCGGAGCGCTCTGCATTTCCAGAGAAGCTTCGCGAGACATATCAACTGCCACACCGCCGTCATCAGCCAGGTATACATCCGGTGCATTAACCAGCACCAACTGATTGCCAACGTACTGGGAGACAATTACTGGCAGTCCCTGGAATGTACCACCCAGCATGGTCATGTCCGGATACTCTTTCTGGCCCAGTGCATTTTTACGCATGGACAGCGTAAGAGCCGTAGTGCTGGACATCAGCCAGACCGCGCCATTCGGCTGCAGGTTGTTGGTAATAAATTGACCAAATGCTGCTGCAGCATCGGTATCCGGGTCACCAGTAGACGGAATCGCAGTGATGCCGTTGGTAATAGATGCCGGGGAAACATCAGCCACTGCCGCTTTTGCCGGGTCGATGAAGTCGGTATCCAGTCGAGCGATCACTGCTTCAGCAAGGGCGTTACGTACCAGAGCATCAGCAGATGGATTTGAGAAACGGATCAGCTCTTCTGTCAGAACTGCAATAGACGCCACTTTGGAAAAACCGAAGGTGATGGTTGCAAAGTCAAACTTGGTCAGAGGTTTGGCTTTACCCTGACCTACCCAGCCAGCTGACCCTCCAGAGGTTTGCGCAGGAATACGCACATTAAACGGTACCTGCCGCAGTGACGGGATGCTGCCCTGGCCAAAGCGCCCGATAATGGTCTGAGGGCGAAGAAACTCAACGAAATCCTGCGCGTAATCCTGATATTCAACTAAAGCGCCAGCCCAGGTAGGGTCTGTGGTGGTACCAGCACTAACTGCTGCTTTCAGAACATGGTGAAGTTTGGTGTCATCAGGATACTGATTTTTCGCAATCTGTAGAGCTTCTGAGCGGCTACCGTTACCAGCTGCCAGAGACTTGGCGAAACGGGCAAAGGCGATACCTTTTTCCAGCTTAGGCTCTACACGGATGATGGATGGTGCGTTATTCACCACTGTTACTTCACCAGATGCTGCTTTAGTTACTGGCTTGGCGGTTGATGCCATGCTGGTTTCCATATCACGCAGGCGTTTAAGGTGCTCGTCGACCGCTTTGATTTCAGTAGAGGTGTTATCGTAGCTTTCTGTTTCTTCCGCATCCAGCGTGCGGCCTTCATCGGCGGCTTTGCTCATGATGTCGTTCAGTGAAGAGGCCAGCGCTGCACGCTTGTTTTCAAAACTTTTGATCTGTTCAGCGATATTCATCGTTGATTTTCCTTTTTGAGAAGATTTATTCGGTGCTGAAGCGCCAGCAGAATTTATGGTTTTAACTACCGGTTTCTCATTGCCGAGCGCGGCGAGTAACTGGCGGTCAAACGACTTAACGGTTTGAATCGAACACTCGGCATTCGCCGGGATCGTTACTGCAGAAACTTCAAGAAGCTCCCATTCAAGAAAATGGATGCCACCAGAGTCGAGATATGCGTATTTAATTGGCTTGAAGCCGATAGACAGGCCTTTCACAAGACCTGATTTGATTGATGCCCACGCTTCTTCAAGCCTGGCCACCAACTGCGATGGCATGTCAGGTGTTGGCTTAACAAGTTGCGCCGTGATCTGAAGCCCTTCTTTCACTTTCTTTGCAGAACAGTTCCCAATAGGTTGGGTTCTGTCATGCTGCCAGAGGAAAGGGTTTTCACTACCGAACTTCGCACCGTCAGGGTCCATAATGTCGCCGTCACGGTCAGGTGATGGTGTGGAAGCAATCCCGGTGATTATCCGTTTGTCCTCATCCACCGCTTTCACCGTCATGATCGTACATGCGCGGTCAAGCTTCATTTACTGTCCTCCAGAAACGAAAAAACCCGCCGTGGCGGGTCATTAACTGACGTGTTATTTATATAAAAAATACCTGGTAATCTTTCTTCTTCGCTTCAGGATTAAGTGCCATTAGCGAAACGGCATTAAACAAGGCCATAAGGGGGTCAATTTTCCCCTTTCCACTAGCCTGTTTGGTGATAAGGATAGCGTTACCTTTAGGTTCTACCCTGGCATTGCCTACACACCAGGCCATTAATGGCTGTCCACCATGAATAAGCACACCCTCAGCAAGCTTGCGCTCTGTTGTCTTAATCGCACCACCAAGTCTCCATCCCTGGCTGACACCAACCACTGAATCTTCAGGTATTTCAGCTTCAACAAGAGCATCAAGGATCTGACCGACACCAGAAGGGTCAATGCCAATTTTATCCAGCAGTTCCGCATCATTAATACGGCTGACATATTCAGCGACTTCCTCCGTATCCTGTCCTACTCGTTTTACGATAGTCAGGTCACCGGCCTTAACGAAATCGTTGAACCTGGATTCTTCGCTTTTGCGGCGGCGCACAGCTATTTCATGCGCCCAGGCATGGCCCCATCCAATCCACTCTCGGGTTTCTTTGTCACGACCAATAACGTAAAGACCAAGAAGGTCATCAAGGCCACCACCATCTATCCCAACTGTAGCAACCTCAGCTCGCTGAAGGATATCGCTGAATGTTACCTGCCTAATTTGCGGCTCCCAGAAATCAACACCTGCCCATCGGTCACTGCGGAGGTTCAGACCAATTTCGATATTGAGGTGTTTCGCAAGGAACTGCTGTAATGTGCCGTCTGTTTTGTTCTGGTTCTTCAGAAGCTGATCGGCAATCCATTCTTCACTTACCGAACGTCCAATATTTGGATTGGTGATGTAGAAATTTTTAGGTTCAAGGTAAGCTTTACTTTCCACCATAGAGTCAGGGAATTCATACAGGACGCCGAGTGTTTTAAGGTCATTAATCTTCCCATCTCGCACAGCTCGCCAGTAATCAAGGCGTTCTTTGAATACACCAGCAGGCGGTTCATCACTTTGCGTAGTCAGGAATATAACCCACCCTTCGTTGCGAGATACCTGCCCACCAAGTGCTTCCATAAACATGGCTTCGGCATTAGCTCGCTTGCCAAACAACCAAAGCTCATCGACCAGAATGCGCCCTGACTTTTTACCTGAAACAGTATCGGTGTCAGCTGCTACTACTTTGAGTGTATTTCGTGTTACTCGGTGTGTGATGGTGCGGATATGGTCCTGAATCTGGAACATATCAGATAGTTCTTCATCGGCGCGTATCATCCCGGCAGCAGGTTTAAAACTGTTATCAGCCACCTCTTTTGTCGGCGCGAGAATCAGGTGCTCTTCATCTTCACGCCAGCACAGGATTAGCGCGGTCAGCATAATTCCTGCAGCGATGGTCGATTTTGTATTCTTTTTCGAGATAAGTAGTCCATATTCGCGGATTAACTGCTTACCAGTCTCTGCTTCATAGCCACCGAAAATGGCATTAACAAAGTCAAATACCCATTCCTCGGAACACTCACCAAATGTTGGCTTCCCTGGTAAATCAGAGACGCGTAACTCTTTGAAGATGCCAAGTGCCTGTTCTGCCTGGTCTGGGAAAATTGGTGGTGGGATGATTGATTGCTTTTCAACCAGAAGAGATTCCCATTCAGGGCAAGCCGTGGTCCATTGAGCCATTGATTACCCCTTGTTATTAACAACAAGCTTCGGCGGTGCCATTGCCCCAAACTTGCTACCCGTGGCTGCAACCTTCGCGGCGGCATGTCTTGCATCCTTTTTACCGCCTTCTCCTTTTTTGGGGTGAAGGTATGGCAGCATCGCTTTTGCGGCGTCTTTTCTGACATCCGTCTCTTCTGATACGTCGTTCATCACTGCTTTCAGGAACTCAAGCGGATCATCAAATTCCTTCACCGTTCTGTTAACAACTTTTGGCAGGTCATCTGGTTCAGAAACAGCCTGCTCGGCAATGACTTCGGCCCCACGTTTTTTACTGATAAACGCGATGATATCCGGGTCTTTTGCCAGCCGGGAACCCTGTGACCTCGCGGTTTTCTCGGAGTAACCGGCCTTTCGGGCTGCTTCAGCCTGGGATGAACCGGACATCAGCGCTTGTGCGAATTTGCGCTTTTGTCCTGTTAACACGTTAACACCCTCCAAAGGGGAAAATTTTCTGCGCGTGAGAGGGGGCGCGGTGTCCAGAGCGATCGGCGTTGACACCCAACCATACCCCCCCACCTATCGTTGTTTAGGTGGCGGTAAAATTTCCCCAGTTTTACCTTCCGGTTTCACTGGCTGATAGCCACCACCAGGAAGCCTGCTATCTTTTCTTTTCGGCGTTCCGTATCTATTCCTCATCTCCCTACAAGACATCCATGTAGGCTGAGCGCCATTGGACGCCTCCATCAGGAAGAGGATGAATACAGCAAGGATGAGCAGTAATAACCACCCCATATGAGCCTCACAGAATAGTAATGTTATTCCTATTGTCTTCAGGAACTTGATACTTCAGCGCCTCACTATCAGGCTGGTTCGTTGATGCCTCACGTGATGACTTACCTGAGTGACACTCAATACACAGCGTCCACAGGTTGCTCTCATCGTTGTCGCCGCCAAACTGCAGTGCTATTCGGTGATCAAGCTCGCTGTCATGCAGGTCTACTACTTGATTGCACATACAGCAGTGACCACCGTCACGCACATAGATACGACGCTTAAGGCTTACCCTTGCGCTTCCACTCACTCGACGATGCTCACCATAGACAGGCTTTATTCTTCGCGTGTCGATAGCCTTCAGGCGCGGCTGTAGTGTCTTTAGCTTAGACATGTAACCTCCATGCTCTGCGGCGTTCTGTTCTTGGCTGATTGTCTCTGGCTGGTTCTACTGGCTGTCCATCAGCGTGGTCAACAAGTGAGTAGCATGGATAGACAACAGGGCCACCGTAAGCATCACCGACTGCATAGTCTGCTGCTTTACTGTGGTTCCATTTATCCAGCACTCTCTTGATATGCTGCTGAGGTACGCTGTAGCAGACGCCATGAATAAGACGCGGCAATGTAATGAAGTCAGCTCTGGCCTTGTCAGCTGCTATTAGCTTTGATGCTATCTCCAGTTGATACTGTGGTGGACGGCCAGTGCCGAGATAAAATGAACACAGTGCATCTGGATATCGAGAAAGCCACACAGCAATCTTGCCGCGGAACCCAACAACTGGCATAGCATCATCTTCAAGTACGACAACACGGCATGATTGATTGGCTGCCCACTCCAGCGCGCGTCGATGATTCCAGTTAGCACCGTGGTTACCACTATCAATCAGCAGATGTGCGCCTAACTGATCAGCAAGGCTGGTAGCCATAGCGCGCCGGGTGTGGTAGCCGACGACAACAAACTTAACATCTGTCTGCATCATTATGAGTAAACACCTTATTTCGAGCCTGCCTGGCAGCTTCTGCAGCCTCTTCAAGATCATCAAAGAACCCTACACAATGGGATTGCCTGTTGTGGCTGTAGTACGCATGCCACTTTCCAACCTGAGAATTCCATCTGACACCGCGCTTTCCTGATGAATTACGCGTAACAGCGGCTCCCTCTCGGTTTTCACTGTTTTGCTTTGGAGTCACGAGCCTGAGATGTGAAGGATTTACGCAAAGCGTGTTATGGCATTTATGATCCACCAGCATGCCGGGTGGAATATCTCCATGTTTCAAAGACCAAGAGAGTCGATGAGCAGACCAAATTACACGTCCATCTGGTGTTCTGGGCCCTGCTATTTTTCCATAAACCTGAGGCTTAATGTGCCTTCCGCCATAAGGTTGAGTAGTAGCACCAAGCCAGCCCCAACACTGATCCTCTTCACGCTTATCAACCTTCTCCCAGAATCTTTCCTCAAGGGGTCTTTTTTTAGGCATAGGACAACCTTCCACAAAAAGGAATGAAGGAATTTAATGGGGGTTATTTATGGCGCCAGAAAGCAACTTCCTTGCCGAAGCCATCAGTTTTAAAAACGGTATGGATACGCGGGCCGGAAACGATTCGATCACCGAATGATTTGGCAGCCATACCGAAAGCAGCCATATCCACCAGCGTGGCGGGCGCCGTCTCTACCTTCCAGTATCGGTGGCTTTCAATCAGGTAGTACTGTCGGACGATGCGGTGGGCAAATTCCATAACATCTTCACGGAGACCACCTATCAGACCAGCATTAAGCAATTGTTCATCCCGGTGCCGTTCGAGGAAATCTTTATAGGCTTTGCCGTGGTGATTAACTTTCATCCACTCTTCGGCATAGGTCTTATGCTCTGAGCCGACGTAAATTTTACCGGGTTCCATTGCTGCCCAAGGCTCCCGAAGCATCTCAACGTCAGTGCCGTCGGTGCACCAGACGAAGCGATATTCAGGATGAGCTCTCAGGTACTGATAGATATGCAGCCAGCGCGCAAAGTACGGACTCATACTAACTATAGGAACTGACACGAGAGTTGCACCTACCGGCGCCGTGTTCAGTTCGTCTGCCAGCACTACAGCTTTTGCGCCACGAATAGAGCTTGCCCACACCTGCAATAGTGCAGGGTCGGCGGACATCTTAACTTTGCGCTGCGGATCTGGCTCACTTGTCAGAAGCGAGGTAATCACCACATCATGCTGCTGTCGGTATGGGGCATATCCTGAATATCCACTGTCCCGTCTAGCGCTATAAATTCTGGCATTAGTCTTTGCCAGGTTCTCGCGCTCAGGTCTTGGGATGGAGCGGGCCACCTCTTCATACTCGTCCATCGAATGAATGAGCTTTTCAGAGCCAGTAACATCCGCAAACGCCCAGGTCGATAACCCGGCATTGTGAATGCGAAGCGCCAGATCAGGATGCTCGTACATTCCACGACCGTATACCGGATCAAAGCCGCCAACCTTATCAATGGCGCTGCGGTGGTAATAAAGCATAACGCCGCGCTGCCCAGTGTAAGCGATATGCTTATCATCCCGATACAGGACGGTCATATCGTTTATTTTTCGTGGGCCAGCCAGATCGAGAAATTGATAAGCCAGATGCGGCTCTGGAGATTCGATGTAAGGTAGATGCCAGTTATCAGCGATTGGCCATGCGTCATCATCCCACAGGAAGAGATGCTCACACCCTGCGTCCACCAGCGCTGTCAGGCTGGCGTTCTTAGAGGCGACAATGCCGAGTGATTGATCATGACGTACCAGCTTCACGTTAGCCGGTACAACAGCGGCTGGACTTGATCCATCGTCTATCACAACCACCAGCACACCAGATGGAAGATGCTTCATGTGCTGCTCAATGGCACGCTTAAGCACTTCAGGACGATTATGGGTTGTGATTGCGATGCCTATGCGCGATGAATTGGCGCTTTCTGGTACAAACCTAATTCCGCTTATAAAGACGTCCATACACCACCACCAGAAAGATTATGCTTAGCAAGAAATTCTTTCACCGTATCTCGAAGCTCTTCTGCCTGCTCAACGGTAAATGGCTTATCTGTATGGATAACAACATTAAGCTCGTTAGAAGCGAGGGGATTATCCAAATCAATTCGGGGCTGGTTTTCTGAATGTTCATTACTTAAATGAAAAATTGCGGTCACTATCGGCAGATTTTTAGCGTCTGTATCTATGGTTGTTGAAACCTGATCATCAAGAAGCAAACCGCCTACAGCTATTCCATACCCGAAAAAACGTCCTCCGCGATACAGTTTTGCGAGCTGATACTTCATGTGCGTTTCCTTTTAGACGTGAGCCTGTCGCACGGCAATGCCGCCCGAGAGGTAAACGCAACCTAACGGCATCACCCAGGCTCACTACTGAAAGACTCTCTTTGATGTGCGCGTGCGAAGCGCAATAAAAAAGCCACCAGCAAATGCCAGTGGCTAGAGATACTCATTGCGAATAACCATCACAAAATTACTTAGCCCGTGAGGGTAGAAAATTTACTCGAGGCCAAATTTCTTCTTTAAATATGCCTTTGTTAACTCCAGCCCAACATCTTTGATTGTACTCAAGGGGGCATCGCTCATTGACTTTAACTTCTCAAAAACCGTAGGCTCATTTAATGCCTGGGCGAACTCTTGTCCCTGCGCAGATAGCCGCACTTCAGTACCCATATCTAGCATATAGCCACGATGGCGCATGTAGCCCAGTTTAGTTATATCATTCGTTATCAGATCTTTATTACTGATATAACCTTGCTCAATAAGAAGTAGATAATGAAACATACCTTCATTCGAGCAGATATCATACCCAGCTTCAGCTAAGTCTTTTGTAGATATAAAAGGGGTTTTCGCTTTCAAAAATACCTCAAGCATACCCTTCATGTATTCTAAATTTTTAACCACAAAAACCTCCTTATCATAATTGGAGATCTAGAATACCGTTTACAAGTGCGTTGATAAATCATTATCGCAGACACTCAGTGAATGCCTGCTGTAATGCCGCTAGTCGTCGAGTTGCAATACACCGTGATCCAGTGATTCTGAATAGGCGATAAGTCCGGTATAACCTGGGATAATCTCACCATTATCAGCTTCAAATTCAGGAATTGTGCCGGTGGTGATGGTGTATTGAGGCTGGCCATCTTCCTTCGCGAAGGCTGCCAGGTCTTCAATCTGCTTAGCTGTAAGAACTACTGTCATGCTCATACCTCAGTTGTTAAAAAGCCCCGCTATTGCGAGGCCGTAGTGATTTTATTTGGACAGTTGCGCTGAACAGACCGGTTATGCGTCAACACATCTTTCTTAGTCTGGCGATCCATTACCTCAATGTCGTGCTCGGTTAGGTAGATGATATTCACCCAGTCACAGGCCGTGTCCGTTACTTCAGGTTTTGCGGGTAAATTTTTCGCGCAACTCACGGTCAACATCGTCATCAGGAAGATGATTAACAGTCTGCTGTACATCCCTGGCTCCTTTTGTTGTCTCTACCCGGCGTTCTGCAACGGCTTCAGTAGCTGCTGCTCGTTCTTCAGTGCGTTGCTGGTCTGCTTTTGTTTCAGCGATACTTGTACCGCGTGATTTACCCAGACCAAAAGCACCTGCAATTGCAGCCAGCACAGCAACAGCCAGGCCGATAATCATTTCAAGTCCCATTTCGACCTCATACCAGTCCGTTTTTTGCTTTGGCGTAACGTTCACGGCGGTCGTTAATACCGTTCTGTCCACCATTGATGATCTGAGTTATGCGAACCAGATCGCCGGAGTAGCTCAGACATCCGCTGGTGGCGTAGAACCATGCAGCTGACCGTGCAGCGTTGATATCCTTTTCCAGTAACTCAGGATTACTGACTAAATCCAGTTTTAATCCCGTTCCGCAGCGGCGGTAATTATCAAGACCGGTAATCTGAATCAGCCCACGGCCACGATATTTCCACCCATCGCCTGATGCTTTGTTACCGAG
>QFQQ01000079.1 GCA_003243445.1 Citrobacter freundii | reverse complement strand
AAAGAATCCTCTAATTCCCCGTCGTAGTTCACCCGGTACTTTCCTCATTTCATTAGTTATGGGATGAGGAGCTTTCAGCTGGAGTGTTGCGCAGGGACGGGGATTCATTGGATTTTTGGGATTAAGAGGATAGACTCTGTGAAAGATAGTTTTAGAAAGTTACTCAACAGGCGCTGTTATCGCTTAACGCCCATGTTGAGGGAAGGGAAAGGGATTTTTGAGATTTTTTGGGAAGACCTGACGTAAAGCTCTTTCCCAAAAAATCCAAATAATCCTCATTATCAAGTTTTTAGAAATTACAATTTCTGTGGAAAGTCGATCATCGGATTCTATTCCCTGTTTCAATTATCGGAAAACAGATCCCATTAATCCCAAAAATCCTCTAATTCCCCGTCGTAGTTCACCCGGTATTTTCCTCATTTCATAGACAAAAAACCGCTTTTGGTCAATCTGCAATTGGGCCGGCAAAAAACTCAATCTATCTTTGTGTAACATTTCGGACGCGGACTGCGTCAGATATGATGAAACCAACACACAATGAGGCAGAAGTTAACATCGAGGACAATTTTATTAAGTATCGCTCTTGCCGGTGCCTGCATGGTACTGTTTGCGGCGATCCCTGGCAATACCAGCAAGGCAAATTCGGGCAATGAAGAAGAAAGCATGGAAAGCTGCGTAAAGAAAGACGAAAAAGGCGGCGGGGTGATCTGGGAGAATATCTCGCACCAGTTCTTTTCCTCCTTTTAACGCGAATGATGCGCGAATGGGCGCGAACTAACGCGAATGATCTCTAACTAATTGAAGATTATACTATTAATGAATAGTTTGAATCATTTTTGATTACCCCGCCTTGAGCGGGGTATTTTTTTACTTTTTACTTTTGATTTTTTACTTCCCCCCGTTCCTGTAACTTTTCCATGTATCTACCCGTATAACATAAAATTCCGCGGCGCAACGTTACTTTTGCGGGAAGCGGATCCGGCTGTTTATGACTGAAAGGGAATACAACGAGTGCGTAGGCACTTACTCAGACAATGTTTATCGCTTCATCCTGAAGAATCTCCGGCATGAGGAGGACGCACGGGATGTAGTGCAGACCGCATTTGAAAAAATGTGGCGAAACCGGCATGAGGTTGATCCGCTGCGTGCAAAGTCTTATCTTTTCACCGTGGCGTATCACCAGATGATCGATCATATCAGGAAGGTGAAAAGGGTCAGCCTGAAAGAAGAATTCAATGAAGGAACACGCGTGCAGGACCACCCCGCCAACAACCTGAAGAAAGTGCTGGAAGAAGCGCTGGCAAGATTGAGCGAAACACAACGCTCACTCGTGCTGCTGAAAGATTATGAGGGCTACAGCTATGATGAGATCGGGCAGATCACCGGTCTGAGTGAAAGCCAGGTGAAGGTCTATCTTCACCGCGCAAGGGTACAGCTGAAAGAGTATTTGGTAAAAATTGAAAACGTTATCTAAACGGGCATAGCAACATGAACATTGATCGTAACAATTATGAAGAATTCTTTATCCTTTACCTGGATAATGAATTATCTGCTTCCGATCGTCAACGGGTGGAAGAGTTCGCTAACGCGAACACTGACCTGAAAGCCGAACTGGAATTGCTGTTGCAAAGCAAACTGCAGCCCGAAACAGACATCACCTTCGAAGGAAAAGCCGCATTACTGAAAAACGAAGAAGAGATTGCAGGAGAAACTGCTGCAATGCTGCTTTATGTGGATGATGAAATGAATCTGACACAGAAAAAAGCTTTTGAAGAATGGGTTGCACAACACCCGGATGCAAAAAAAGAACTCGGCCTTTTTCAGCAGACAAGACTTCAACCTGAACATATTGTTTTCCCTTATAAGCAATCATTGTATCGCAAAGAAGAACACCGCGTAGTGGCGATCCGCTGGTGGCGCATGGCTGCCGCTGCGGTACTGTTACTTGGTGTAAGCACTACTGCGTATATGTTCAACCAGAAGCGCGTAGAAAATCAGCTTGCGAACAATGGCGAACCGAAAAAAGAAAATGTGCTGGCACAGAATAGCAAAGCAACTCAAGCAAACAATACTTCTTCCACAACCGCTCAGCTGGATGCAATCGAACAACCTGCAGATCATACCGGCAGTGCTAACACAAAAGAAGTAAATGCGACTGAAGCAAGCGATGCTGCAAAAAATAATATTACAGCTTCGACATTTCATGATGGTTCTGGCCAACAGGAAAAACAGTTGAACAATATACCCGGAACAACCCCGCAAACAAATGGTGGTGCAGTTGATAACAGTATAAACGGATCTGGCGCGGAACATACACAAGTGGTGATTACAAAACGTGAGGACTTAAGCAAATCACTTGAGTCGTCCTTTGCAATCAACAATGATAACCTTGGAGCTGATCCTTCATTAACAATTAATAAGCAAATAAACCCTCTCCCGACTGTAACCCAGGAAGAAGATCAACCGTTAGATATAATGAATGAGCCAGGCAAAAAGAACAGGCTCCGCGGATTTTTCCGGAAGATCACAAGGACCTTCGAAAAGACCACCAACATTAAAGCAACGGACGGTGAAGACCGTTTACTGGTGGGCGGACTGGCTATCAAATTTTAAGTCACCTCATTAAAGCATAGAAGAAGATGAAAAGGATTTTTACACTGTGCATAGCATTATGCACCATGGCAACAGTTTTTGCCCAAACAGATACAACAGGAAGAACGAAAGTTGATACAACAAAAAAAACAACTCCTGATACGATCAAAATAGGCGGAATGGTGATCATCCGCGAAGCAGGAGCAGGCGGCCCAGATACAGTTAAACAACGCAACCGCAGCTTCAATGTACGAATAGGACGCCGCAATAGTGATAATGATAAACCTGCAGACATCAGTACAAACTGGTTCATCCTTGATCTTGGCTTTTCCAACTATAATGATCAGACAGATTATAGCAGTGCTTCCGCGCAGGCATTTGCTCCGGGTAGTACCGACGACTGGTTCAAACTCCGTGCATTCAAATCACGCAGCGTGAATATCTGGGTGTTTAATCAGCGGGTCAACCTGATCAAGCATGTTGTAAATCTTAAATATGGTATCGGTCTTGAATTGAATAACTATTTCTTTGAAGACAAAACCATCAAGTTCAACAAAAATCCAACGCTGGTTGATCAGTCTTATTCAGGCCTTACAAAAAACAAACTGGCCGCTGATTACCTGACCATGCCTGCGATGCTGAACTTCAACTTTACGCCAAAGAAAAATCGTAATACCTACGGTATCAGTGCAGGTATAAGTGCAGGTTATTTGTATAGTGCCAGACAAAAGGTCAAACTGGACGGCGATGTTGATAAAACAAAAGGAAACTTTGATCTGCGTAAATGGAAACTGTCTTACGTAGGAGAAATATCTCTTGGGCCAATTAAACTGTACGGTTCTTATGCGTTCAAGAGCATGTTTGAGAAAGGATTGGATCTGACACCGTATAATTTCGGCTTCAGGTTCTCCAACTGGTGATTCAGTAAGTCAAAATTCAAAAGTAAAAATTAAAAAAAAGAGCATTAAACTTCGGGTATTCCGTAGATATACGACCGTCTTTTTACTTTTTACTTTTGCATTTTGACTTTTTATTGAGCAGTCCCGCTGAATTTTTTCAGCGGGATTTTTCTTTGCATCATTTTTGCTAAGTGAGTACCTTGTAAAACAATCGTTAAAGCAATCACCCTTGAAAATAAAAAATCCAATGCTTCCGTTTTTATCCGGAAGGATAAAAAGCAGTTAATATGAAAAGCGTTGTCATACTTACCTCTGCATTGCTGGCTGGCGGACTTTTAACTGTGAATACGAGTAAACCGGTTAAGAACACGCTGTCTTCATCTTCATCCACATTCAGGCGCGCTGACGCGAATGCTGGGCCTGTAGGTGCAATCAGTATCACGATCGATAAGTCGGATTACGAACTAAGCGTATATGATGAGAAAGGCTGGTACGCTACTTATCCTGTTGTGTTCGGAAATAACAGTCTTGAGGATAAAAAAATGGAAGGCGATAACAATACACCTGAAGGAAGTTTCAAAATAGTGAGCAAGCGGGTGCATGAAAAATGGTCACGTTTCCTGGCGCTTGATTATCCCACAAAAGAAAGCTGGGACAAATTCAAACAAAGAAAACAACGCGGAGAGATCCCGCAGAATGCAAGTATCGGCGGATCGATCGGCATTCACGGTGTATGGCCTCACGAAGATTTTGTGATCGATAAATATAAAAACTGGACGATGGGTTGTATATCGATGAAGGGAAATGATGTGCTGGAAGTGTATGGGTATACGCCGGTTGGGACGAAGGTGACCATCAGGAAGTAGAGAAGAAGTTTCATAGGTCCCAGATGTTCCATAGGTTAACATAAGCCAACAATCGGTGTGTAACCCATGGAACCTCTGGAACCCGTGAAACCTCTGGAACTGCGCTACGGCTGGAATGGTTTTTGCTAACAATGGGCAAACCAGCTATAACTCATTCAGGAAAACCTCTGTAAGGCAGCACTAATCCGGCTGCTTTATTTATTATCATAACTTGCCATTCTTTATTTCCTCAACTACAGACGGATCGAGCAGCGTGGTGATATCACCAAGGTTCGATGTTTCTCCTTCGGCGATCTTACGAAGGATCCTGCGCATGATCTTACCGCTGCGGGTTTTGGGTAATCCGCTTACGAACTGGATCTTATCCGGCTTTGCAATGGGTCCGATGATGCGGGAAACGGTCTGAATGATATCCTGCCGCGTGCTCTGCTCATCACCACGCAGGCTGCTCACTATTACATAAGCATAAATTCCCTGACCTTTAATATCATGCGGATAGCCGACGACCGCGCTTTCCACCACGCTTGCGTGCATATTGATCGCGTTTTCCACTTCGGCAGTGCCGATACGGTGACCACTGACATTCAGTACATCATCCACACGGCCTGTGATGCGGAAGAAACCCTGATCGTCTTTCAGCGCACCATCACCGGTGAAATACATGTTCTCGTAAGTGCTGAAGTAATTCGTTTTGAAGCGTTCATGATCGCCATAGGTGGTTCTGAGAATGCCGGGCCAGGGAGCTTTGATACACAGATTCCCTTTATAATAACCGTCTGCATCTTTTTCCGTGATCTCCTGCCCTTTTTCATCAACCAGTAATGCCTGAACGCCGGGCATCGGCAAAGTCGCCCAGGACGGAACGGCCGGTGTCACCCCTGCCAGGTTGGTGATCATCAGACCGCCGGTTTCCGTTTGCCACCAGGTATCAACGATGGGGCATCTCTTCTTACCGATATGTTCATCATACCAATGCCATGCTTCTTCATTGATCGGCTCGCCAACTGTGCCCAATACTTTCAGTGAAGCAAGACTTTTTCCTTTTAACGGATCGAGGCCAAAGCCCATCAGGCTGCGGATAGCCGTAGGCGCAGTGTAAAGAATATCAACCTTGTATTTGTCAACAATATCCCAGAACCTTCCTGCATCCGGCCAGGTAGGAACGCCTTCGAACATAACAGAAGTAGCACCGGCAGTCAACGGGCCATAGATGATATAACTGTGCCCTGTGATCCACCCAACGTCAGCAGTACAGAAATGGACCTGTCCCGGCTGATATTGAAATGCATTGACGAAAGTATAGTTTGTCCAAACCATATAGCCACCACTGGTATGCACAACGCCTTTGGGTTTGCCCGTACTTCCGGATGTATATAAAATGAACAAAGGGTCTTCCGCGTCCATCACTTCCACTTGTCCGTAACCTTCCATTTGTTCGCCGCTTTCCGTTACTGCGCGCATTTCATCTTCCCACCACACGTCGCGGCCTTTGATCATACTTACAGGCGTGCGCGTCCTTGTATACACGATCACACGTTTCACCAGTTTATTTCCGATCAGGGCGTCATCGATCACGCTTTTCAATGGAATATCTTTTGCGCCGCGATAAGCACCGTCGCAGGTGACTATGAATTCTGCTTTTGCATCATCCAGCCGGTCGGCAATACTTTGCGCCGAGAAACCGCCAAAGATCACGCTGTGGATCGCGCCGATACGCGCACATGCCAGCACTGCATATGCCAGCTCAGGCACCATTCCCATGTAGATACAAACCCGATCGCCTTTTTTAACACCATTATTTTTCAGCACCTGTGCAAACTGGCAAACACGTTTATGCAGGCGTTCATACGTTACTACCCTTGTTCTTTCCTCGGGGTTATTAGGCTCCCAGATAATAGCAGGTTTATCGGCCAGAGAAGGGAGATGGCGATCGAGGCAATTTTCTGTAATATTCAGTTTGCCGCCGGCAAACCATTCGATATGCGGCTCTTTAAAGCTCCAGTCAAGCACTTTGTCCCATCTTCTTCTCCATGTAAAATGCGAAGCAACTTCTCCCCAGAACTTCTCCGGGTTTTCTATACTTTGTTGATAGACTTTTCTGTATTCATCCAGCGACTTAATCTGATAGGGATATGACATTACAATCTCTTTTGGTTGTTTAGTTCCTGTGAATCAAGGAAGTCAAATGTAAAAAGTAAAAAGTAAAAAACCTCTGTGGCGGGGAAGATTAATATACGGATGTGCTATACGGGAGAAGAAGGTTGGGGAAGTTTGAGAGGTTTGGGAGGTTTTGAATTTGAAAGATTATCAGATTGCTAAAGAAGCTAATTTTCTTTAGCAGTTATTTCGCAGGTCTTTCATCTTTGGCAGTTGGTTTTGCTTTTTAATTTTTACTTTTTACTTAGTAAGAATTATCTTTCAACCAACTTGTACATATGAACCAAAACTCATCAGGCGGCATCCGTACGGTGATCGCTGCATCTTCAGTTGGTACGCTTATCGAATGGTATGACTTTTACATTTTCGGTATGCTGGCAAAGACCATCAGTACACAATTCTTTCCCGAGGGAAATGCTACTGCCGCATTATTAAGTACGCTCGCAATTTTTGCAGCAGGTTTTATTGTAAGGCCATTTGGCGCCCTGGTGTTCGGACGGCTGGGTGATCTGATCGGCCGTAAGTACACCTTTCTGGTGACGCTTGTGCTGATGGGTGGCTCTACATTTCTGATCGGGCTCGTTCCCGGTTATAAAACGATCGGCATGGCAGCACCATTACTGGTATTGTTATTACGTTTACTGCAGGGTCTTGCACTGGGAGGTGAATATGGCGGAGCTGCCACATACGTAGCGGAACATGCCCCTCAAGGCAAACGCGGTTATTATACAAGCTGGATCCAGACCACCGCAACACTTGGTTTGTTTGTGGCACTCGGTGTGATCATGCTGGTAAAACTGAATATGTCAGATGCATCATTCAATAAAGAATGGGGCGGCTGGCGTTTCCCGTTCTGGGTTTCTATCTTACTGGTTGGTGTTTCTGTGTATATAAGAATGCGGATGTCTGAATCACCTGTGTTTTCAAAAATGAAAGCAGAGGGAAAGACATCAAAGAATCCGCTGAAGGAGAGTTTCCGCAATAAGGCAAATTTCAAAATGGTATTGCTGGCCTTATTTGGTGCGGCAATGGGGCAGGGTGTGATCTGGTATACAGGTCAGTTCTATGCCCAGAGTTTCCTGGAGACAAAATGTGCATTGAGCTTTGAGCAAAGCAGAACGATCATGCTTTGGGGAATTGCATTTGCAACGCCATTCTTCTTGTTCTTTGGATGGCTGAGTGATAAGGTTGGAAGAAAGTGGATCATGCTGGCCGGGATGTTATTGGGTATACTGACGTATCGCCCGATCTTCAGTTATTTTCTTGCATCCACAGATAATAAGACCTGGATGGCGCAAGCAGTGGTGTCCGGCGAACCAGTGGTGAAAACCGAAGACGTAAAGAATTCAACGGACTCCGTGATCGTCACCACCACTCATTATACAAACCCGGAAGGAGCAAAATTTACCGAAGTAAAAAGAGATACATTAAGAGTAGTATCTGCTTTTCTGGTGCCGGGCAGAAAAGTCATCAGCGATAAGGAAGTGCCGGCCGCTGTTTACTGGAAATTTGTAGGACTCGTCTTTGTGCTGATCTTATATGTAACAATGGTATACGGCCCGATCGCCGCATTCCTGGTTGAATTATTCCCTACGCGCATCCGCTACACATCGATGTCCTTACCCTATCACATCGGTAATGGCGTATTCGGAGGCCTTGTTCCGTTTATCGGTCTGTTGCTGACCACGACTTATCCAACCGATCCTCTTGTAGGCCTCTGGTATCCGATCGCAATAGCATCATTGTGTTTTATTATCGGTGCGGTATACCTGAGCAATAAGATTGACGAAAATGTGGCTGATTAAAAAATATTAAACTTTTTTTATGAACACGATAAAAAAGATTCTTGGCGTTGTTTGGATCCTGCTTGCTCCGGCCGTGATATTCCTGCTGGCAAATGGGGCTGTAACCCATATCGATCCTGCTGGTACTAAGGACATTAATAACCCGGTAATATGGATCATTATCATCCTCATCTTCACTCCGATCGCCATTGGTTTGCTTGTCTTTGGCTTATATGCGTTTAAAGGCGAGTATGATAAACTGCCGGGAAAATCAAGCGATTTTGAATAAAATCAACGTTTCTACCTGAATAAAAAGGTTTCCTTAATTAAAAAATAATGAAACCTTTTTTCTCCTTCGATGTTTTAGTATATTTTTACGCAGCGTATAATGAAAAAAGGAACCGCAACATATCAACTCAGACATCATCTTATCAGCCTGCTTATGCTGGTAACGTTGTTGTGGCTGACCATCAGCACTCCTTTTGTAGTAAGCGCTCAATTGAAGGCTGAAACGCAAAAAACTGCTTTAATATCAGCTGCTTCCTCCGATCAGCATGATGACGCCGATGATGAACAATCCTGTACAGCACTTGGCGGCACTACTGAAGAAAAGACCTCTAACGGTTTCAATACTCTCTCAGAAGAGTACTTGCACACAGATAGCGAACTCTTTCACCTGGCTGAGCTTTTCCTGAATCATACAAGAACGCACACGTTTGCTGAGTATGTTGCTTTCCATGGTGAAATGCTTTGCCCTCCCCCGAACCACGTTGCCTGATATTTATTCCGGCAAACAACCTTGTCCTGGTTACACGAACTTACGTACCCTGTTTAACACAGTATGGACAATTGATCTTTAATCTCGAACATAACATCCCTGTAAGCGTCCTCATGGAAACGTGTGGCGTAATTAATCACTTTATATAACAAGCGAAAATGAGAACACATACAAAAGAATTTCAGCAAAATCTTACACCTGCAGATGCATTTGAAGTGTTGAAAGATGGCAATAAGCGTTTTATCAGTAACCTTAAACTCAACCGTGACCTGTTACAGCAAATGGATGAAACAGCCAACGGTCAGTATCCATGGGCAGTGATCCTGAGTTGTATGGACAGCCGTACCTCTGTTGAGCACATCTTTGACCAGGGTCTTGGTGACATTTTCAGCATCCGTATTGCCGGTAATGTGGTGAATGACGATATCGTGGGAAGTATGGAATATGCATGTGCAGTTGCCGGCTCCAAGCTGGTAGTCGTACTGGGACATACAAAATGCGGCGCGATCAAAGGCGCATGTGACCATGTTCAATTGGGCAATCTTACCGGACTGCTCAACAAAGTAACTCCCGCAATCGAAAAAACGGCTGCCGCTTCCAAAGAGACCAGTAAAGAGAACTATGCGGAGATCGTAGCTCAGGCTAATGTGCTGGAAAGCATGGATGAGATCCTGGAGAAAAGTGAGATCCTGCGCAATCTTTTTGCAGATGGAAAGATCGGTATCGTTGGCGGGATCTATAATGTAGAAAATGGTAAAGTGAGCTTTATCCGCAAGATGCTGACTGAAAAAGAATCAGTGAAGGAAGAAGCAACGACGGCTTGATATCAAATGTAGCGTTCGCCCTGGCTAAAGCTTCGGCGGACAAGTAATATACCTACAAAGATGCTGGATAGGTCGCTTTTGCGATCGGTCCCGTTTTTCTCAGAGTTGATTTTGCGGCCCTGCTTGTCTAGGCGGGGCCTTTTTTAAACTAAGAGGGGAAAGAGAAAAAAAGAGAAGAGAAAAGCAAGGAAGAAAAGGGCTTTTATTTTTTTTGCCAACGGGTAATTAAGAAAGCAATAAGAGGAATGTAAATTTCATGTAAACTTTTTTGAAACATTATTAGCAGAGCATTGTTGCAGACTATTTTTATATCATCAGATGAGATCCGGCCGCAACATATTTAATTTGATCAGCAGCATAGTGATGATGCTGATGCTTGCATGGCTCACAGTGAGTGCGCCGGTGGTGAATGCATGCAGGCAGGAAAAAGCAAAGCAGGAAAAGAAGATGAACGCTTCTTCTCCGCTCGCGGGGGCTGAAGAAGAAAAAGTTCCTTCATCGCCATCAACCAATACAGCAAATGAATACCTGCATGAGAACGAAGAGCTGCAGTATTCTTTTACAGCGATCACTACTTCATATATTTCTCATCAGCCGGCTGTATATATAGCCTTTCACGGCGAATTTGTTTCTCCTCCACCAGATCGCGCCTGATCTGTTCATCGCCTTATTATGCCCGGTTTTGATCCGTTACCTGATCTGATGCTCAGAACAGGTTCTGTTTCTCTTTATTATTTAAAATAGTTGTTATGGCACCTCGTGCAAAAGATTATCTAAAGGGTCTATCTAACGATATCCCATCTTCCATCGTAGTATTTCTTGTGGCGCTTCCTTTGTGTTTGGGTGTAGCGCTTGCCTCCAATGCTCCTTTGTTCAGCGGCCTGATAGCCGGTGTTGTCGGCGGTATTGTGGTAGGTTTGATCAGTAAATCTCACTTAAGTGTAAGCGGTCCTGCAGCTGGTTTAACAACCATTGTTGCCGCTGCCATTATTGGATTGAATTCATTTGAAGCTTTCCTGGTGGCTGTAGTGATTGCCGGTGGGATCCAGTTGATCCTTGGTTTTCTTAAAGCCGGTGTGATCGGCGACTATGTTCCGAATAACGTGATCAAGGGCATGCTTGCTGCGATCGGGTTGATCCTGATCCTTAACCAGTTTCCTCACCTGCTGGGTGATGATTCACATTTTGAATCGGATGAAAGCGTTCCGCAGGACAAAGGAAATATCTTTTCCAATTTTGTAAACGCTTTCGCACACATCACCCCAACGGCGTTCCTGATCGGCGGCGTCTGCCTTGCGTTCTATTTTATCTGGGAAAAACTGGTGGCAAATAAAAGCGGCTTCATCAAAATGATCCCTGCACCGTTGCTGGTTGTTTGTATCGGTGTTGGCCTGAACTTTCTGTTCCAGAACAATGGTAACGCATTAAAGGGTGAACACCTCGTCATTATTCCCCAGGCATCCAGCGCTTCGGAATTCTTTTCGTTTTTTAAAAGCCCTGACTGGAGTGTGATCACAAGTCCACAGGTATGGACGACCGGCCTGACGCTTGCCTTGGTAGCGAGTCTGGAAACTCTTCTTAGCATCGAGGCGATCGATGATCTCGATCCTTATCAGCGTGTGACGCCGACCAATCGCGAGCTGAAAGCGCAGGGTGTTGGTAATATCGTATCCGGCCTGCTGGGTGGTCTTCCTGTTACAAGTGTGATCGTTCGGTCTTCCGCCAACGTGAACTCCGGTGCGAAAACAAAAATGTCTGCGATATTGCATGGTTCTTTGCTATTGCTTTGCGTTGCGTTCATCCCTGCGATCCTGAACCTTATTCCGAAATCGGCGCTGGCCGCCATCCTGATCTTTACAGGGTACAAACTTGCCAAGCCATCGCTGTTCATCAATTTCTATAAAAAAGGCTGGGATTCATTCCTGCCATTTGTGATCACCATCGTTGCGATCCTTGCAACAGATCTCCTGAAAGGTGTGATCATCGGTATCGGTGTTGGGCTGTTCTTTGCCTTCCGCAGCAATTTCCGCTCTGCGGTATTTGTGGTAAATGACGATAATAAATACCTGTTCCGTTTGAGAAAAGATGTATCATTCCTCAACAAAGCGATCATCAAACGCAAGCTGGAAGAAGTACCGGAAAATTCTTATGTATTCATCGATACAACCCGCGCCGACTATATCGATCGTGATGTAGTGGAAACGATCGAAGATTTTATGATCGCAGCTCCGCTGAAGAATATCGATGTCGAGCTAAAAAAAAGTAAAGTAAAGGACCAGGGGTTTCATGATTTGCTCAATGAACAGGAGAAGAGTGGTCATACTATTATCAGGGAGCATGATAAGGATTTGGCGAAGCTTGCGAATTGAGTAGAGAATGACCGCCGACGGCCGACCGCTGACCGCCGTGTCTGAACTACGTGATGTACAATTATTTTCTTAATGAATTAATGAAGCCCCCTCCTTAAACGTGGAGGGGTCTTTATTAATGAATGATCCGGCGGTCAGCGGTCGGTCGTCGGCGGTCATTCTTTGGGTTTTCTCCCCATTCCGGTTTACCTTCATACAATAACAATACGCTTATGCTCTCCTACGACAAACTCCTGCTGGAAAATAAAGCCTGGGCCGCAGAAATGGTTGCGGACAATCCTGACTTCTTTACAAACCTTGCTAAACTGCAATCACCGGAATTTCTCTGGATCGGGTGTAGTGACAGTCGTGTGCCCGCCAATCAGATCACGGGTACACAACCCGGGGAGATCTTTGTGCACCGCAATGTGGCAAACCTTGTGGTGAATGCAGATCTTAATATGCTTGCCGTGCTGGATTATGCGGTGAATCATCTGAAAGTAAAACACGTGATTGTTTGCGGTCACTATGGTTGTGGCGGCGTGATGGCTGCTGCATCAAAAAAAGATTTTAAACCTGTATTGAACATGTGGCTCCGCAATATCAAAGATGTTTATGCCAAACATGAAGATGAGCTGAATGCGATCACCAATGAAACCCAACGTGCCGATCGCCTGACAGAACTCAACGTGATCGAACAGGTAAAAAATCTCGCGCGCAAATCAAGCATCCAGCGTGCCTGGAAACAGGAACAACGACCGGATCTCCACGGATGGGTGTATAGCCTGAAAGACGGATTGATCAAGCCATTGTATGAGATGAAAGCCGGATCGGAGATTGAGAGTGTGTATGAGATAGATGACCTTTAGAAAGTAAAAATTCAAAAGTAAAAAGTAAAAAAAACTCCGAAGAAACAGACCGGACTATCGGCCGGCTTCAGGGGTATTTTTACTTTTTACTTTTGAATTTTTACTTTTTACTTTTGTACCATGTCCATCGAAGTAAAAGACCTCCTCAAAGTATACGGCGAGCAAAAAGCCGTCAATCATATTTCTTTCAAGGTAGAAAAGGGAGAGATCGTTGGGTTCCTGGGGCCGAATGGCGCAGGAAAATCAACGACGATGAAGATCATCACCGGATACCTGGAAGCAACCGGCGGCGAGGCGATCGTGTGCGGTATACCCGTGAAATCAGACCCGCTCGCGGTAAAGAAAAAGATCGGCTACCTGGCCGAGCTGAATGCGCTTTACTATGACATGTATGTGAGGGAGTATCTTGGCTTTGTAGCCGAACTGCATAAGGTCTCTTCTCCCAGGGAAGCGGTGGAACATGCAATTGAAATTGTGGGGTTGAAACCGGAGAGCAGAAAAAAGATCGGGCAGTTATCAAAAGGTTATAAGCAACGTGTGGGTCTTGCAGCGGCATTGGTGCATCAGCCTGAAGTGCTGATACTGGATGAGCCCACATCCGGACTGGATCCCAACCAGATCATCGAGATCCGGGAAGTGATCCGCCAGCAGGGAAAGAACAAAACGGTGCTGTTCTCTTCGCATATATTACAGGAAGTGGAAGCGATCTGCGACCGTGTGATCATTATCAATAAAGGTGAACTGGTGGCGGATGATCAGCTTTCCAGGTTACAGTCGGCGGGACGTGACGAACAGATCGTCATGGTCACTTTCAAAAATGCGGTGGACGCCGGCACATTGCAGACGGTCTCGGGCGCACAGGCGATTGAAAGGCTGAGCCCTTCCTCTTACCGTATAAAAACGATCAATGCGGATGTACTGAGCAAACAGATCCTGGAGTTTGCCTTGCAGTCCAACAACAGCATTGTATCATTACAGAGCGAAAGCCGCAGCCTGGAGGATGTATTCCGTTCACTTACGGGAAATAATAACGAGCGTTCGGCATAAGGGTCAGCAAACAGATACTGAAAAGCGAATTTGCTGCAAACTCTTAAAGCCGTTTCTTTGCAAATAAATCCGCCCGCTGAGGCGATCGCATTTAATATTTTATACAAAACTCAAGAAACCGATCATGAGCTACATTTCCGAAATCTTCGCGCGGCAGATCCTCGACAGCCGTGGCAATCCTACCGTAGAAGTGGATGTAATAACAGATGAAGGCGCCCTCGGCCGTGCCGCTGTACCAAGCGGTGCAAGCACTGGTGCACACGAGGCCGTTGAACTGCGTGACGGCGATAAAAAGAAATATGTAGGCAAAGGCGTACTCAAAGCCGTTAAGAATGTAAATGACACCATCGCTCCGGTTCTCCTCGGATATGATGTAGCTGACCAGACAGGCATCGACCAGCTGATGATCGAGCTTGACGGTACTCCCAATAAAGCAAAGCTTGGCGCTAACGCGCTCCTGGCAGTGAGCATGGCTGTTGCTAAAGCTGCTGCGGAAGAAGCAGCGCTCCCACTCTTCCGTTATATCGGTGGCACAAATGCAAAAACACTGCCCATCCCGATGATGAACATCCTCAATGGTGGTGCTCACGCGGATAATAAGATCGACTTCCAGGAATTCATGATCATGCCCGTTGGCGCGCCAACTTTCAGCGAAGGCCTTCGCTGGGGTGTTGAGATCTTCCATACACTGAAATCAGTATTGAAGAAAAAAGGGTTCAGCACAAACGTTGGTGATGAAGGTGGTTTTGCACCGAACATCCAGTCGAATGAGGAAGCGATCGACACCGTAATGGAAGCGATCCAGCAATCCGGTTACAAAGCTGGTTCGCAGATCATGATCGCCATGGACGCGGCCAACACAGAACTGTGGGATGCAAAAAAGAAAAAATACGTTTTCCATAAAAGTGACGGCAAGCAACTCAGCAGTGATGAGCTCGTGAAATTCTGGGAAAAATGGGTGAAGAACTATCCTATCGCTTCTATCGAAGATGGTATGGCAGAAGATGACTGGGCAGGTTGGGCTGCACTGACACAGGCTGTTGGCGCAAAATGCCAGCTTGTTGGTGATGACCTGTTCGTTACAAATACCACCCGTATCCAGGAAGGTATTGATAAGAGTATTGCCAATGCATTACTGGTAAAAGTAAACCAGATCGGTACTGTTACTGAAACGATCAACGCCGTTACCCTTGCACAGCATAATGGATATAACACCATCATGAGCCATCGCAGCGGCGAAACTGAAGATACAACGATCGCTGACCTCGCTGTGGCGCTGAACTGCGGACAGATCAAAACCGGCTCAGCTTCCCGTACCGACCGGATCGCGAAATACAACCAACTGATCCGTATCGAGGAACTGCTGGGAAGCAGTGCGATTTATCCGAAAGGAAAGATTAAATTTGGAAAGAAATAATAAAAGTTCCAGAGGTTCCAGAAGTTTCAAAGGCTCCATAGGTTAGCGCCTGACTTTTGAAGCTTCTAAAACCTCTGGAACCTTTGAAACCTCTTAAACCTCTGGAACCTTGAAATTGCTCGCCCGCATTCCCTCCTGGCTTCGCAACAAATACCTTGTTGCCATCGCTGTTTTTGCGGCGATCATGCTTTTTTTTGATAAAAGCGATATTTTCACGCAGATGGCGAGAAAAAAGCAATTGCGGGAACTTGAGCAGAGCCGTCAATATTATCTGGACCAGATCACTGCAGAACGTAAAGGTTTAGAGCAACTTAAATCCAATCCCGGAGTCCTGGAAAAATATGCCAGGGAAAATTACCTGATGAAAAGGGACAATGAGGATCTGTATCTTATACCGGAAAATCCCGCAAAAGGGAATAATTAACCTTTTCCGGGCAATAAGGCCGTTAATCCCCCGTTTTTAATACCGGACATAACTACGGACAAGTTATTTTTTTGGACATTAATGGTTTGCTCATGAACAATTTTACACCCGAGGACCTTCTGTTGTATTTATACAACGAAGCTTCTGAGGAACAAACAGTTGCAATTAGAAAAGCACTGGAGTCTGACTGGACGCTGCGCGAAAAGCTGGCTGTATTAAAAGACTCCATGAAAAGGCTCGACGTTGTGATTGAAGCACCCCGGACAAATGTTGTGTTAGACATTCTCAATTACGCCCGGGAGCAATCTGCCGAGCAGGTTTAAGGTTTCTCTGTTATAAGTTTTTAGGCCGTTCATTGAATTGAACGGCCTTTTTTTTGAGATGTTGGATGGTCGATGGTCGATGTTCGAGTTACTGTTGCAACGATCGATCATCCAACATCGATTTTCCCTCCTCTCCGCATAAATTTGCGCATGACCCGCAAACAACGCTATCAATTTGTAATAGATTATTTTCAGAAAAACGCACCAGATGCAGAAACAGAGTTGATATACGATAATCCTTATCAGCTGCTGGTAGCAGTGATATTATCAGCGCAGTGCACAGATAAGCGGGTGAATCTTACAACGCCTGCCATCTTTGAGAAATATCCTGATGTGGAAGCGCTTAGTCATGCAGACTTTGATGAATTGTTCCCTTATATCAAAAGCATCTCCTACCCTAACAACAAGACCAAACATCTTATTGGCATGGCGAAAATGGTGATGGACGATTTTAAGGGAGAGATCCCTATGACAGTAGATGAACTGATCAAATTGCCGGGCGTTGGAAGAAAGACTGCAAATGTGATCACCTCTGTAGTTGATCAGCAACCCAACATGGCGGTGGACACACATGTATTCCGTGTCAGCAAACGGATTGGATTGGTTGCACAAACTGCTTCGACTCCACTCGCAGTAGAAAAAGAACTCATCAGGAATATACCCACTGAACTCGTACATAAAGCGCATCACTGGCTTATTTTACATGGCAGATACATCTGCATTGCGAGGAATCCACGTTGTGAAATATGTGGTTTACGGAAAGTTTGCCAGTATTTTCACAAAATGAACGGAGGTTTACCCTTTGATTGATCCTGCTGTTTGTCCTAGCTTTACTCTTATCCCTGAAAGCGGCATTAAACATTTTAATGCTGATGAAAACTTTTCTTATAACAGTACCGTGGATCCTGATCTCCTTGGCAATAAAGGCACAGAATTTTTACAACGCCTGGTATTATAATTATGATCTTGTATGGGAAGCCGGTGCTAGTGCAGGCATCATGAATTGCCTTACCGATCTCGGTGGACGTAAGGGTAATGGAGGTCGCTTTCTTAAAGACATCCGGTGGAACTCATCGCGCCCTGCTTTTCAATTCTATATTGCTGCGACATATAAAGATATCTGCACGATCAGGTTAAATTACCTG
Organism: Citrobacter freundii; assembly: GCA_003243445.1. Lineage (GTDB taxonomy): Bacteria > Bacteroidota > Bacteroidia > Chitinophagales > Chitinophagaceae > Terrimonas_A. The sequence continues at coordinate 9,807 of QFQQ01000079.1, read as the reverse complement.
CGGGGATCTGTGAATGCGGCGGACAGTCAATTGAAAAGATCGGATTCTGATCCCGGTGGACGTTATGGCCGTAATCTGAGTTTCAGATCCAAGATCAGTGAAGTGTCGCTGATCGCAGAAACTCATCCATTATTTTGGGGACTTGATATACAGGAGAAGATACCCGCATTCTCGCCTTATATTCTTACAGGGATAGCTTATTATCGTTTCAATCCACAGACTTTCTGGGGCAATCGCTGGCAGGATCTGCAACCGTTGAGGCTGGAAGGCCAGGGATTTCCAACGATGGAGAACAGGAAGCAATACAGTCTTAGACAATTTGCAATACCACTCGGTGCAGGCCTGAGGTTTGAAACCGGCCCCCTGATCAACATCCGTTTTGATTGTATATATCGCTTTTTATTTACCGATTACCTGGATGATGTCAGCACCACTTATGTCGATCCTGCTCTCTTCGACACTTATCTTGACGCAGAAAAGGCAGCACTTGCGCGGAATTTATATTTCCGTTCGGATGAGCGCATAACCGGGGCCGAAGCTGTTGAAGGAACACCAAGAGGTAATCCCAAAAACAGGGATGCCTATTTCAGCTTCCAGGTTACGCTGAGTTACGTTTTTAGAAACAAAGTGAAATAGGTTGGTCGCGAGGTTTGAGTTGTGCAGTTCCTGAGGTTCCAGAAGTTCCAGAGGTTCCAGCGGTTCCAGAGGTTGCTCCGCCCATTGTAAGAGGTAGAACGATCTGGTTAAAACAAATCAGCACGCAGGTTTTCCAAACAGCTGGAACCTCTGGAACTTATGGAACCTATGGAACCTATGAAACCTCTAATCATACTTTCTTCCCTTACTCTGTAAAAAATCCCGGTAAGAAAATGTAACTGTCGCCTGGATGTAATTTTCTTTTATCAGGTTCTGAGCCTTTGTTCCGCGGCTACCTGCTTCAAGAGAAAATGTATAGAAAAGATTCGTGCTTATAAAACCGCCCATCCCAGCCGTGATGCCGAATTCACGGATAGGCTCGTTACGCACCTGCAGATAAGAGTTATTGAAAAATCCGCCGAGTTGAAAAAAACCTTTTTCAAACGATTGCTTATTCCAGGTTGTTGCCTGACGGGAAAACTCAACACCACCTGCAATCCGGTTGCTGTTGATCAATTGCCATCCATTGTCTTTTATTTTTAGAGAAGACCAGTTTTCGTGCGTAAAATCCAATGCATAAGTGATCGTGTTTTGCTTCTTTAATGCGATGCCGCCGCCGTACGTATCCGGGAGACTGAACCGGTCAGTTTTGATAAAGTCATCATCGAGGATAGTGGTACTACCATCGATCACGGTCAGCCCTCTGTCAGATTTCATGTCAACACGGGGAATGTATTTGCCGCCGAAAGACAAATCCCATTTCTTGCCCAGCGGCTGGGTATAAATACCGCCAAACTGAAACCGGCCTTTGTTCATATAGTCCTGGATCTTTGTGGACACTGCGGTCGTCAAACTTGCGTCCGTCACTGTTTCCGTTTGATTGATCGAGCCTGCGATCAGTGAGGATCGGACTCCAATCGTAAAACGTTTACCCAGTCGAAATGCATTTGTCCAATAGTATTCATTCAATCCTCCATCGCCTTCATAGTAGGCATTATAGTTTGTCAGCGAACCGTTCACTGCTTTTGTTCCGGTTAATACATAATTGACATTACTGAACTGGCCAAACCCAATGCTTGTTGCCCAGAAATTGTTGATCTTAACGGCCAGCGATAATTTCTTTATCCAAAAATCCTTGTTGGTACTATTATCAGCATTGATCGGTGATCCTGAATATCTTACTGTCTTCCCCGTGAAAGCAGCATCAACATTAATAAAGCTTTTATACAACCCGGCGATTGCTGCTGGGTTATTATCGATCATATAATAAGAAGAATTCAATGCAAGCCCTGCTCCTCCCATTCCACTTGTCCGGTTGTAAGATCTGGGATCTATGTCTCCTATCCCATAAATGGAGTAAGGACTGTTCATATTCTGCGCCATCATTGGTATTCCTGATACAAGCAACGTAAACAGGAATAAAAGCTGTTTTATTAGTTTCATAAACGTTAGTTATTAATATTCAGAACGTACAATAAAAGCATAACACCTGCGTCTTTTCCTCCGGAGGCTTCCAGGACCAGGCGATCCACGCTGCGGTTAACAGAAGCATGTTGCAACAAATAAAAACCGCTTTTCTCAGAACCAACAGTTGTCAATAATGCGTTGACATAATTGGTAACATTGAACCTGTAATAATTATCGATGCCATATACTTCGTCTATTACCGGAGCAGCAGACAACGCATTCAATCCTGTTGAGTCAGATAAGGAAGAACCGACAAGATTCGTTGCATCAGTTTGTGCAAGGCCCAGCGATGCAGGAAGTTTATATTTGTACAGATCTGAAGAAAGATATTTTGGTTTTATGATCAGCTCCGCTTTCAGCAATTTCACCAGACCGTTATCTTCTCTGTTCAGTATACTTTTCAACGTGGGAAAGATCATCTTTAATGACAGACCGGTTCCTGGTTGTAAGTAAGCGCGACCATTTGTTGCCGCTGGAAATATTTCAGAAAGACCCGGGGTTAATGGCACCAATCCGGTGGAAGTCCTGTCTGATTTTACCTGTGTAAATGCATATTCATTTGCCAGTGAGGTAAAGTCGATATAAGCCGGCTCGGGCAAAGGGATCGTTTCATGATAATGAACCCGCATGAGAAACGATCCGGAGGCACCATTCAGTCCAAACACACCTGACGTATCACTGTCTGCAACACTGATATTGATACCATACAGGTAATCAATGAATGCTGATTGGGTAAGAATATCACTACCGCGTTGCCGGAGTTTATCAAACAACTCGATGCCTTTATCATTTGATAGTCTGACGGAAAAAGAATCTGTTGCCTTGGGAAAGATCCGCAAGGTCCTGCTCCCCAACGCAACCGGTTTTGTTGCAAAGTCGCTCGTATTAAACAATTGATTGTTATATGTATGTACGATCGGCTCGGCCAGTTCCCGCACGGTAATGGTTTGCAACTTTGATGTATCTCCGTAATAATATTTATTCAGCCTGATGATCAGCTCAAGCGAATCAAACACGGCCGATGATGCGATATCAGGAATAGCGGAAGGAATGGAGAATTGAAAGAAAGGTTTTGCGGTAACAGTTCCGAGATAGGGATCGTGATAACGGCCAACAAGGAAATTCGTGTCCGATGTGGTACTGAAGGAGTCAGCTAAAACAGTTGACAGTTGCGCAGTGACCGTATCAATATAAGCAAGGTTAGTATAGGCGTTCTCGGGTATTGTACCGAATTCAATTTCTTTCCGTGTACAAGAAACCAAAATACATAAGCAAAAAAAAGGCAGGAAAAATCCCTTCATGATCGTTGGGTTTAGTTTGGAATGGGCGAATTTATTTATGCAGACAACTGGTGAAGTGTTATAGTATATAGATGTAGCGGAATAATCGGCGGATTGAACGAATGCGCCGATATCCGATCTGCATGACAGGATGTTCGATGGTCGATGATCGATGATCGACTGAATCCCGATACATGTTAAATGGTATATTGATTTTCAGAATGAGATAGAGATTTGCAGGACTTTGTTTCTGCCTGTAATAATATCGACTATCCATCATCGCACATCGATCATCGTCTCTCAATACGCCAAACTTCCAAAAACCAACCCGATTCATCTAGTCACCCGGGCGATTCATCTATTTTAAGATAACCTTCCCGGTACTCCCTGATATTTTTATCAAAATTTCATCTACGACTCCTGGCGGCTAAGGCCCCAGCATCAAAACTGATTACAATGAAAAAAGTACACGCCTACCTGATCGGGGCTGCTATGATCTCTGCTTCGTTGATCGTTTCGCAAGGTTGCACCAAGTCAACAGATGACGATAGTGACCTTATTGGTAACTGGAAAAAATCTGACGACTTTGAAGGCAACGCAAGAAGCGAAGCTGTCAGTTTCACGATCGGAGAGTTTGCCTATATCTGCTCAGGAACTGCAACCACCGAACGTTTCAAGGATCTTTGGGAATACAGCACTGCTAAACGTTACTGGACACAAAAGGCCGATCTTCCAGGTGTAGCCCGGAATTCCGCCGTTGCATTTGCAATTGGCGCGAAGGGTTATGTAGGTACCGGTTATGACGGATCTGCAAGGCTGAAAGATTTTTATGAATACGACCAGGCATCCGATACATGGAGCCAGAAAGCTGATTTCGCCGGCACTGCACGGTATGATGCGGTCGCGTTCGCGGTAGACAATAAAGGCTATATTGGTTGCGGCTATGACGGTAACTACCTGAAAGATTTCTGGCAATATGATCCATCACTCGATAGCTGGACAAAAAAGGCCAGTGTTGGCGGATCAAAACGCTCCGCTGCAATGTCCTTCGTTGTAAATGGACAAGCATATATCCTCGGAGGAACAAATAACGGAGAAATACAGCAGGACCTTTGGGTATACAACTCATCGAAAGACGAGTGGACCGAAAAGACAAAGGTTTATAACTATTCAGACGAATCCTACGATGATGACTACGGGACCATTCCCCGTTCAAACGGCGTCACGTTTGTGATTGGGAACTATGTATATCTGTCAACGGGTGAAAATAACTCCACCAATAACACAACAACCTGGCAATATGATCCGGCTACAGACCTGTGGACTGAAAAAACAGGCTTTGAAGGAACATCCAGAACAGGCGCTGTAGGTTTCAACATCAGCAGCCGAGGATTTGTAGCAACCGGCAGAAGTTCTTCTTTGACGATGGATAATATGTATGAATTGTTACCAAATGATGAAAAGGTTGACAATGATTAAAACTGTTTTTGCTGAAACAGCAGCGCAATAGAAAATGAAAAAGCATAAACATATCAGGACCGTGCTGTTGATGTCTGCGATAGTATCAATCTCTATTCTGATCTATTCGTTCACACAAGGAACGGTCAAAAAGACCGCCCGTTACAAAGCGGTGGTGTTTTCGGTTTCTAATGGTTGGGGATATGATATCCTGGTGGATGATAGCGTGATCATTCACCAGGAGTCTATCCCTTCTTATGGAAACGGATTAGCATTCCCGGAAAAAGAACAGGCGCAACAAGCTGCCAACTTAGTGTTAAAGAAATTGAAGCAGGACGAAGGACTACCCACACTCAGTAGATTTGAGCTGAAGGAAATATACCCTTCGCTAAAATAAAGACAAGCGATATTTCAGAGGTTTCATACGTTTCAGAAGTACTATAGTTATGCCGCGCTTCCATTGGAACTTCTGAAACGTATAAAATCCCGGGAAACTCTCTTGAGGCAAAGCAGTATGGCAAGCAGAGAAAACATCAACCGGTTTTTGTTTACGTTATTTGGTTTTGAGAAAACGAAAAGTAAACCGCATCTTTTACTGATCATCCTGGTGCACGTGTCGGCATGGGCGGCATTTTTATTGTTGCCCTTGCTTTTTTATCCGGTACGTTTTCAGGGTGATCCTATCTGGAGAAGGGAGATCATCACGAAGATCATCCCGATCATTTTGTTTTATGTGAACTATTATTTTCTTCTTCCAAAGTTTTTTGAGAAAAGAAAATATGCGTTGTATTTCATGTCGATCATAGCAGGCATGTCCATTGTATTCGCAACAGATGTTTACCTGCGAACGAATGTACCTGGTGTAATGCCAGGCCCGATCCGGCAAAGTTTCAAACGAATAAGAGAAGCGCCTGAAGAAGTGAGGACGTTTATCATTGACTCCATCGGGCCTGAAGCTTTTCCCAATATGCCAAGAGAAGGTTTTCGTAACAAGTTTATGTCGAGAGCGCCGGAACCCGCGCTGTTCTTTTCTATTAACCGGACATTATCCACCTGCTTCTTTTTCTTATTGCTTGGAGGAATGATCCGTCTTGCGTATTCATTCATTAAGAATCAAAACGAAAAGCGAAACCTGGAGAATGCAAATCTGTATGCGGAAGTAAACTTTTTGAAGTCACAGATCAATCCGCATTTCCTTTTCAATACGCTGAACTCTATTTATTCCCAGGCTCACGCGCGTTCGGAAAATACAGAGTTCTCCATACTTAAGCTGTCTGAATTATTGAGATATAGCTTATATGATTCGGGTGCTGATAAAGTTCCGCTTGCAGATGATATTCAGTACATACGCAATTATATCGATCTGCAACGTTTGCGCTTATCACCCAAAGTGCAATTGAACTTCAACATTGGAGGCTATCCTGAGGGAAAATACATTGCACCTTTGTTATTGATCAATTTTATTGAAAATGCTTTTAAGCATGGCATCAGTTATTCGCATCCATCAGTGATCAATATAGATATAAAAATCTTTGAAGAAACCTTAACACTCACGGTTAGTAACCCGATAGTGGAAAGGGATAGTTTTGCCCCCGGAGGGTTAGGGATCAGGAATGTTACGCGTAGGCTGGAATTACTCTACCCTCATCAATACAAGCTGTTGTTTCACCACTCTGGTGATCAATATACCGTAAACCTAAAAGTACCACTCACCAATGCTTAACTGTGTCCTGATCGACGATGAGCCACTGGCGCTCCAGTTGCTGGAAGACTTTGTGAATAAGATCCCTTACCTGAAACTATTGGGTAAGTTTGAAGAACCTTTACAGGCAATCTCTTTGCTGGAGTCATCTTCCGTGGACCTGTTATTTCTTGACATCAAGATGCCGGATATAACAGGTATCGATTTCTACCGTTCGTTAAAGAACAAACCGGAAGTAATATTTACCACAGCTTACAGTGAATATGCGTTGAATGGGTTTGAATTAAAGGCAATGGATTATTTACTGAAGCCGGTTTCATTTGAAAAATTCATCACCGCCTGCAATCGTGTAAAGGATTTTGTTGAAGCAAAACATTCGAAGGATAAGGAAAAGGGGAAAGACTATTTCTTTATCAACGTCTCACACAAAATGCACAAGATCTTCTTTGATGAAATTCTTTATCTGGAAGGATATAAAGACTACACAAAGATGCATCTGAGCAGCGCGGCTAATCCATTATTGATCCTGCATAACCTGAAATATTTTGAAGACATGCTTGATAAGAACGAATTTGTACGCATCCATCGCTCTTATATTGTGGCCATCAGGAAGATCCATACAGCTTCCAGGAAATCTGTTACAATACAACAGCATTCCTTACCGGTAAGTGATAACTACAGGGAAGGTTTTTTTGCATTGATCGAACAACATTGATACCCTCCTGAACAAAATAAAAAGCCCACGAATGATCCGTGGGCTTTTGTTTTATGAAGATCATTATAAGTATTTCCTGATCTCTTCAACCAGTTCGGTCTTTGTGATCGGAACGCCCATTATCTTATTGTATGCTTTTGCGTCTATAAGATAAACATCGCGAAGGATTTTGATCAGCTGGCCATTGTTGATCTCCGGTACAAGCACTGTATCGAAGTTTCTGAGGATCTCTCCCAGGTTTTTCGGGAATGGACGCAGGTAACGCAGGTGTGCGTGACTCACGGCGTGTCCCTGACTGATCAGCTCCGTTACGGCGGACTTGATCGCGCCGAATGTAGAACCCCATCCCAGTACAAGTACTTTTCCTTTTTCTGCGCCGCTATCCAGCTTTTGCTCGGGAATGTATTCCGCGATCTTATCAACTTTTTCCTGGCGGATCTTCACCATCAGTTGGTGGTTCTCCGGATCATAGCTGATATTACCCGTGATGTTTTGTTTTTCAATACCACCGATCCTGTGTTCAAGACCTGGTGTACCGGGTACAGCCCAGGGACGCGCGAGCTTTTCATCACGCAGATATGGCTGAAGTTTTTCTTCACCATGTCCCAATTCTGTTTTGAACTTCACGTGAATCGGCGGAAGATCTGCTGTGGCCGGGAATTTCCACGGTTCAGCACCGTTTGCAATGTATCCATCACTCAGGAAGATGACCGGGGTCATATGTTGCACAGAGATCCGCACCGCCTCGTATACAGCCTCGAAACAATCTGCAGGAGTAGAAGCAGAGATCACCGGCATCGGGCACTCTCCGTTCCTTCCGTAATACGCTTGCAGAAGATCGCTTTGTTCTGTTTTTGTCGGCAGACCGGTTGATGGACCACCTCGTTGAACGTCTATGATGACCAAGGGAATTTCCAGCATTACAGCTAACCCCATCGCTTCGGCTTTCAGCGCCATACCCGGACCTGAGGTAGTGGTTACACCCAATGAACCCCCATAAGAGGCGCCAATAGCGGATGTGATGGCCGCGATCTCATCTTCTGCCTGGAAGGTGCGGATCCCAAAGTTCTTATGCCGGCTTAGTTCATGCAGGATATCAGAAGCCGGCGTGATCGGATATGTACCAAGGAACATTGGCAGGCCGCTCACATGTGATGCCGCGATCAGTCCGTAAGCCAGGGATTGATTTCCCATTACGGAACGATAGGTTCCGGCTGGCATTTTTGCCTTTTCAACTTTATAAGTTGTGGCAAACGCTTCAGTCGTGTCACCATAGTTAAAACCAGCCTGCAGTACCTTAAGGTTACTGTCCAGGATCTCTGGCTTCTTGCCAAACTTCTCTTTGAGGAACGACGTGGTGTTTTCCATGTCGCGGCCATACATCCAGTAAAGGAAACCGAGCACGAACATGTTTTTCGCCCTGTCTTTTTCCTTCATGCCCATCTGGTATTCCTTGAGGGCTTCACGGGTCATCTTGGTAACGTCCATTTTGATGACGTCATAGCTTTCAAGACTGTTATTTTCCAGGGGATTTTCTCCGTCGGGATAGTTGGCAAGTCTAAGATTTTTTGAATCGAAACCATCAGTGTTCACGATGATCTTACCGCCTTTCTTCAGGGCGCCGAGATTCGCTTTCAGGGCTGCTGCGTTCATGGCAACCAGAACGTCACAAGCATCACCCGGTGTAAAAACTCTATCACTTGAAAACCGGAGCTGAAAACCGGATACGCCGGGCAGGGTGCCGACCGGGGCACGGATCTCAGCCGGAAAATCCGGGAAGGTTGAAAGGTCTATACCCAGAAGGGCAGTGTTATTAGTGAATTGTGTTCCAGTAAGTTGCATACCATCGCCTGAGTCACCGGCGAATTTTATTACAACATCCTGAAGGACTTCCTGTTTGCGGGCCATTGTCTACAAAAATTGTGGGGGCAAATTTACGGTAGTTTCAGGTGGTAATGGGAGTATTGGCGTTTTTTTCCGGGTTTGGTAAAGGTTTTAACGGTAATACAAATAAATAGTCGCGAAAACACGGAAGACACGGCGATCATATGGTTAAAAAACTGTCAGGATAATGAAGCTCTTTACTTTTTTGGCCTGACACCCCGATATATCTATTGAAATCTACCAAACACCTATCTCATACCCTGGCCTTTATTCGGAAGTTTAAGGGGTTGAGGAAATATCCACTTCTGGCTCTCATTTCATTTAGCCGCCGCGAGAAGATACCAAAGGTGGTCGGTTAGTTAACCCAACTTGCTAGTTATAACCCTACAGTCGTTCGATGACCGATGGCTGATGGCCGGTTCCTCCCTTTTAGCTGAAGGTCCTTCATCTTCTCGACCATTTCATCGCTCTATTTCCGTTTGATTAACCGCTGTCATGTATTGGCATTTTTACACATTAACTGAAGACAAGGTTGCTTTCTTCAGACTTCCTTACCGGTTTAATTTTTACCGGTAAGGCGGGAAGACGGGAAGAACGAACAAAGCAGCAGCTCACTAACCCAACTTGCCTGTTGCTGGTATGCCCTGTTTCTGTTTATCCTCTCA
>QFQQ01000170.1 GCA_003243445.1 Citrobacter freundii | reverse complement strand
ACATCGCCGACGTTCATTTTGGTGTGGCGAATGGTACGGTCGACTTCATAGTTGCTGGTTTCATTACGCTGCGTACTGCGTGGACCAGAATTATTGTTGTTATTTGCCGTTTGCGTGGTTTGCGCATTTTGCTGATTAGCCGGAGGGGTGGCGATTGGCGCGGTATTAGCCGGTGCTGGTTGGTTAGACAATGCGCCCGGTACGCCGCCTGGCGCTCCGCTACCGATCTGCTCGCTGACGTTTAACTGGCGTGAACGCAGCACGGCCTGGGAATCATCACCGTTTGGACGGTACTGTTCTTCGGTTTGCTCTTTATTAGCAAAATCCAGTTGTGCGGTGACCTGCGCATGTACGTTACCGTTGCCGACAATCGGCGACAGGATCGATTCAATACGACGTTGAACGCGCCCTTCGACATCGCTGGCGTATTTCAACTGCGCATCGTTAAGATCGCGGCTGCTGGTGTTTGACTGAGTTAACAGATGACCCGCCTGGTCGACCAGCGTAACGTTGCCCGGTGGCAAGCCTGCAACAGCGCTGGAAACCAGATGCGTGACCGCACTGATTTGACCTTCATCCAGTGCGCGACCCGGTTCAAGGTTAACGGTCACGGAGGCTGAAGGCGCTTTTTGCTCACGCACAAACAGCGACGGTTTTGGCATTGCCAGATGCACGCGGGCGCGTTTTACCGGTCCCAGCGTTTCAATAGTACGGGCTAATTCACCTTCCAGCGCACGCTGGTAGTTGACCTGCTCGCTAAACTGGCTAATACCAAACTTTTCCTGATCCAGCAGCTCAAAGCCAACGGCGCCGCCCTTCGGCAGACCTTGTTGTGCCAGACGTAACCGCAATTCGTGAACTTTATCGGCAGGAACTTCTATAGCACCGCTTCCCTCAGTAAAACGATAGGGAACGTTCATCTGCGTCAGTTGGGTGACAATCGCGCCACCATCCTGATCGGATAGGTTGCTGAACAGTGTGCGGTAGTCAGGTGTTTTGGCCCACAGGACCATCGCCACGATGATAGCGACGGCAGCGGCTCCCGCCACAATCAGAGGAATTCTGGGATTCGCGCGCAGGCGGTTTAACCACTCGAGAGGTTTAAGCTGGGTTGCAGTCGATGCTGTCGCACTCATCTCGCACCTCGTGGCTTATCGTGGACGGCGTTTTTTGCAAAGTGGAACAAGACTCACTCCCGGGTCAGCAAACTCGAAAAATTGACGGTCTCATTATTTGCGGTTTCGAATTTTTCTATGCGTTAAAAACCGTGGTTTTTTATCGTTATTTAACGCCTTTATCTTATTGACTAACTGGTAATCTCAGCTAAGTAAAAAATGGATTGAAGGGGTCATCAGCCAGTTACAGGCCACGGCGATGTCAGCAAAAATGCAGGATATGCAGCCACAACCGACCGTGAGTTTTGCCGGACAACTGCATGCGGCGTTAGACAGGATCAGCGATGTGCAAACCGCGTCCCGTACGCAGGCTGAGAAATTTACCCTGGGTGAGCCGGGTATTGCGTTAAATGATGTGATGACCGATATGCAAAAAGCGTCGGTCTCGATGCAGATGGGTATTCAGGTACGTAACAAACTGGTGTCGGCCTACCAGGAAGTGATGTCGATGCAGGTGTAGGTTCACTAACCTAAATCTGCGGTTTAATATAAAAGTGCATGGATGCACATCACATCGGTCAAACTCCCGGCATTTTATCTCAGTGAAGTTTCCTGTATGTACCGTAAGGTATGCCTGATGCTGAGCCGTCGTCATGAATCCCATCTTGCCGAATAAAAAGCCCTCAAATTTCAGTATGAGGGCTCGTAATAGCTAATTATTGTATTTCCCCAAAAAGACTATGGCGGTGTTATCTGAAATAAATAATGAGTAATACTGGTTAGAGGATACCGGTTTGATTCCTTTGCTTATCATATTAGCCAGTTTATTTTTGTTTTCTTGCACATCACTATAACCGTGCTGTGTTTGTAATAATCCTTTGTTAATTAATTGGAAGGATGCTAAAAACTCAGTGGCTGGAAAAACGAAATAACCTACAAGTGGTTTATTTTCTATTATCAGTTTTGCTCTTTCATTTGCATTTAACTGGCCTACAGTCCCAATCGAAACGATGTTCTTATGATTTGCAATATCCTGCGCAATCATGTTGAAAACAAAATCCTCATACTCTTGTTGTGCTTTCATTGTGTTGCCCAATTGAGCGCTAAAGGCAAGTGAGGCAATAACAGGAATTAGTGCTGCATATTTGAGGCGAGGGGCAAAATGCATGATTGGTATAGCAATTATAACCATTATAACTGAAAAGGAAACTAAAGTACGTGGAAGTACAGGTGCATCCTGAAGTAATATGGTTGGCCCCATAAGGGAAATGATGAATATTAAAAAAGAAATGGCCCCATATAAAATAAAGGACGCGATATTTCCTATGTGTGTACGATAAGAAATGAGCATAAACACACAACTTATTAACATCGGTATTGCGAAATAGATGTAAACCGGATGATAAAGATAAGAAAGGACTAACGCTTTTAAAGAAGCTAATGTTCCTATGAGGTAATCCAATCCTCCTTTATCCAAAGGTATTAGCTCTGCGCGAGAGTTGTTTTTTGGAGAAAAGAAAAGCATATAGATAATGTAAAACGATAAAAATAGAATTGTTTTTTTGAATAAAAAGATTACGAATTCTTTGACTTTTACGTGTTGTTTTAACGCTATAATGATTACGTCAATAGCAAGTAAACCAATAAAAATGTTTGCACATGGCTGATACAATGTTAAAGCTAATACTCCTGATATTAGTTTTGTCGCAATCTCTAGTGCCAAATTTTTATTTGAATACGTATACGCAATTACTGCAAGGAAAAAAGCGATAGACATTCCCAGGCTATCGTATCGATAAGCGATATTTTGCAGAATGAATGGATTGAATATTAAAAGTGCGGCAACCATTTTTGCATTTACAACATCTGATCTGATCAAATGTTTACTGAGCGCAAGTGAAGATGCACCTAAAAATACACAGGACGCGAGCATCGTGTACGGAAATAAGTCAAGATTGTAATGACCACTTGCAGAAAAAAATCTCGCTAAAATATCTGCAAAAGGACGACCCAAGCCACGCCAGCCATAATATCCAGTTACAGACCTATCTAAGTCATCCCTATAGTGTATTCCAGCTTGTACTAAAGGATAGATGAATAATAGAGCCAGTCCTGAGTAAATAAAGAGTAATTTTTTATCGAGTTTAGAGAACATTTTTATTTCCATCTTGTTTTTTAACTATATAGCGTGGGCGTTGCTTGCTTTCAATGTATATTCTACCGATGTACTCTCCTAACACACCTATTCCAATTAGCTGAACACCACCAAGGAAGAGAATAGAAACAATAATAGATGGATATCCCGCCACTGGGTTTCCCCAAAATATTTTATCGGCAATCATCCACGCTCCGTACAAGAAGGATAAAGCAGCGACAAAAAAACCAATGTAAGTCCAAATCCGGAGTGGAAACGTCGAAAAACTGGTAATGCCCTCTAGTGCGAGATTCCACAATTTCCAACCGTTAAATTTTGAGTTGCCCGCAATACGCCCGGCTCGTGTGTATTCGACGACATCAGTACGACCACCAACCCAGCTCAGAATGCCTTTCATAAATAGGTTACGCTCTGGCATGAGTTTTATGTTCTCTACTACATGGCGGGACAGGAGTCTAAAGTCGCCAACGTTCTCTTCTATTTTGGGGTCACTGATTTTATTGTGTAATTTATAAAACCATTCAGCTGTTTTACGTTTTAGTTTCCCATCTGTAGAGCGATCAGAACGCTTTGCAAGTACAATATCTGCACCTGACTGCCATTTCTCTATCATGACCGGAATAACGTCAATGGGATCCTGTAGGTCAACATCAATCGGAATGACGGCTTCACCAGTGGAATAGTCAAGCCCCGCGCATATGGCTGGCTCTTTTCCAAAATTACGGGTAAATGAAACAGGAACTACTAGCTTATCAGATATCGCAAGCGCGTTGATGATTGATTCTGTTGCGTCTTTGCTACCATCATTGATGAATACGATTTCTACATCATGCTTTTTGAGTTCTTCAAATTCGCGAACATTTTTATAGAAAATTGGTATCGCGTCCTCTTCGTTAAAGACCGGAACGACCAAAGATATTTTCATTTCGCATCCCTAAAGACAATGAACTTAGAATAAATGAAACCGCATACCAAACTGATGGCTGAGAATAAGATTAAAGTGATGATAGGCGCCATACCTGACTTATCAGCACACAATCCTACAGCAGCGCTGAGTGTGCCCATGAACCCAACATAGAGCATGTAGCGCATGGTTGTAGTCGATGACTTGAAAGTGAATTTTGCGTTTGCAAAGAAGCTGAACGATACCGCCACGAGGAAACCAGAAAAATTACCGAGAGCTTGTCCGGTGTGCAGCCCGTATATGCATATAGCAAAGACAATCCAGTGAATCATCGTGTTGATGACCCCTATGGATGTGTACTTTGCGAATAGTTTAAACATTATAAAAATCAGCGAATTCTTAGGGTCCGACAGTTTACCATCTGAGCATGGAACGATCGACCTGTGATACTAATTAGATGAAACAAAGGCGGGAGCGCAAAGTTATGCACCTGATGTCGAGGCATGTTTAGTCACTGAACATTCTCCCGCCGCGCCAGGCAATGGGAGAATCGCATTACTTCTGAATCAAATAGCGGATCGTTGGACCATCCTGCTGAATATCCAGCACCGTATAGCCGTGATTACGCGCATCCAGTGGAATATTGTTGATTGACTGCGGGCAAT